>DATMFW010000043.1:0-57273 GCA_035556655.1 Pseudolysinimonas sp. | reverse complement strand
TCAAGAAGCCGACGGTTTGCGACACCGAGACGCTCGCCCTGACCGGTCAGTCCCCCACGGGGCTGCTGGTCGCGGCCGATGCCTTCGTGGTCGCCGGTCTGGCCATGTTCGCGATGCGCGCGGCACGCCGCGACCGCAGGCTGACGGTCTGACCCGCTGAGCGGCGGCGCCGCGCCCCGTGGGCTGAGACACAGGGGCGCGGCGTCGTCTTCGACACACGGACGGTGGCGGGCTGAGAGCGCCGCCGGATCCGTCGACGTGGCGAGGGCCGCAGCGAACTCATCGCTGCGGCCCTCCGCCGCGTCGTAGCCTGGACACCGTGTCCGCCCCCGGTCTGCCCGCCGACCACCCGCTCGCCGACGGGCGCACTGCGGCGGCGCCGCTGATCCGGGCCTACCGCGGCGACCGTCCCGAGCACCTCCCGGTGCGGCTCCCGGTGCGGCTGACGATGCGCGAGGGCACCGAGCCGCTCGAGGCGGCTCTGACGCCCGCGCTCGCCGCCGAACTCACGCTGGAGCCGGTGCGCCGCCACGGGGTCGATGCGGCCATCGCTTTCACCCACGGCCTCGTGCCGGTGAAGCTCTCGGGGCTCGACCTGCGGATCGTCCCGGACCGGGGACCGGTGCTGGAGAGCCCGGTCCGCAGCGCCTCGGACGTGCTGCGGCTGCGCCCCCTCGACCCCGCCGCGCTCGCGCCGGTCGTCGAGGCTGTCGGACTGGCCGTCGCCGAGCTCGGAAGCACCCCGCTGATCGGGTCGGCCGGTGCCCCGTTCACCCTGGCCTCATTCCTCGTCGAAGGCGGTCCCTCGCGGGATCACCTGCGCGCGCGAGCGATGATGTACGCCGACCCGCACGCCTGGGCCGCGCTGCTCAACTGGTGTGCCGACGTCTCCGGCGCCTTCCTGCGGGCTCAGGTGCTGGCCGGGGCCAGCGCCGTGCAACTCGTCGACCCCGCGATCGGAGCGCTCTCGCGCCGCGACTTTCAGCGCCGGGTCGCTCCGCACACCCAGCGCGCTTACGCGGGCCTGCGCGGCCTCGACGTTCCGCGCGCCCACGTGGGCGCCGGCAGCGGTGACGTGCTCGACCTGCTGCCCGGCATCGGCGCGCAGGTCATCGGGGTCGACTGGCGAACGCCGCTCGACCAGGCGGATGAGCGGCTCGGCGGACGCGTCCCGGTGCAGGGCAACCTCGATCCGGCCCTGCTCGGTGCGCCGTGGCCGACACTCGCCGCCCACGTCGCCGACGTCCTCGAGCGCGGCCGCGCGGCACCGGCCCACGTGCTCGATGTCGGGCACGAGGTCCCGGCGGACACCGACCCCGGCGTGCTCACCCGCATCGTCGAACTGGCTCACGGTGGCTGAGCGCATCCTGGTGGTCGGCGGCGGCATCGCCGGCCTGGTCGCCGCCCGGCAGCTGGTGCTCGGCGGCGCGGACGTCACCGTCATCGAGGCGACGGACCGGCTGGGCGGCCAGATCGCCCGGCACACGGTCGGCGGTATCGATCTGGATGCCGGGGCCGACTCGTTCGCGACTCACCGCGATACGGTGCCCGCCCTCGCCCGTCGACTCGGACTCGAGGACGCCCTCGTCAGCCCGAACCCCGCACCCGCCTGGCTGTACCGCGCCGACGGCTCCGCCGTCGCGCTCCCCGCCACCGCCGTCGCGGGGATCCCCGGGGTGCCGATGGCCGCCGACGTCGTCGCCGCCATCGGCCGCCGTGCCGCCGTCCGCGCGCAACTGGACTCCGTGCTGCTGGGGCAGGTGGGGGCGCGGGCGCTCACCCTGGGCGAGCTCGTCGAGCGCCGCATGGGCCGCGGCGTGCTCGACGGGCTCGTGGCACCCGTCATGCGCGGGGTTCATTCGCGGGACCCCGCCGAGATCGAGATCGACAGCGCCGTGCCGGGTCTGCGCGCGGCGTTCCTGCGCGAGGGCACGCTGGCCTCCGCGGTCCGGCGGGTGCGTGCCGCCGCGCCCGGTGGCTCACCCGTGCAGGGTCTGCGGGGTGGGGTGAGCAGACTCGTCGATGCGCTGGCGTCCGACCTCGACCGGTTCGGGGTCGGGGTCATCACGGGCAGCAGGGTGGTGAGTGCCGACCCCCGGGGTGTGGTGCTCGAGGGTGGCGCACGCATCGCGGGCGCGCCGCTGATCGCCGCACCCGGGGTCACCGGCGAGCCCGGCGCGGGGCGGCGGGTCACCCTCGTGACGCTCGTGGTCGATGCGCCGGAGCTCGGCGCGACGCCGCGCGGCACCGGGGTGCTGGTCGCCGAGGGAGCGCCGGTGCGGGCGCGTTCGCTGGCGCACCTCTCGGCGACCTGGGATTGGGTGGCGGAGGCGGCGGGCGGGCGCGAGGTGCTGCGGCTGTCGTACGACGGTGAGCCGGACGGCGATCCGGTGGCCACCGCGGTGGCCGAGGCGTCGGTGCTGCTCGGGGTTCCGATCGGCCGTCCGGAGGCGACGGCGGTCGTCACCTGGGAACGGGCTGCGCCTCGGACGCATTCCGTTGACGGAATGCATCACCTGGGGGAGAGTGTGAGTGGGACCGGTATCGCCGCCGTCGTCGCTCAGGCCGGTGCGGTCGCCACCGAACTCACCGCGGACGACACGGAGCCCCCCGGCTAGGCTGACACCGCGGACCCGCCGAAGACTGGAGTACACCGTGAAAGGCAAGATCCTGTTCGTGGCCGGACTGGGCCTCGGGTATGTGCTCGGCACGCGAGCCGGGCGTGAGAAGTACGAAGAGCTGCGCACCGCCGCGCTGAAGGTCTGGAACGACCCGCGCGTGCAGAAGCAGGTCGACAATGTCGAGGACTTCGTGAAGGACAAGGCGCCCGAGGTGGCCGAGTTCGTGAGCGACAACGCCAAGAAGGTCGTCGCCCAGGTGTCGGGCAAGAAGCCCGCATCGAAGACCTCGTCGTCGACGACCCGCAAGCCGTCGAGTTCGGCGAAGTCGTCGTCGTCCAGCTGAGAGCATGAGCAGCCCCCAGCCGGCGATGCCGCGCAAGCGCTCGCTCATCGAACTCGTCACCAGCATCCCGACGCTGGTGCAAGAGCTCGTCATGCGCGAGATCGAGCTGGTCAAGGCCGAGATGCTCGCCAAGGTCAAGGCTCTCGGCATCGGGGCCGGCCTGCTGGCCGGTGCCGCCCTGTTCCTGCTGGCGATGCTCGGGGTACTGCTGACCGCGGCGATCTTCGCCCTGTCGCTGGTGATGCCGGGCTGGCTCGCCGCATTGCTGGTGGCGGCGTTCCTGCTGATCGTCGCCGTGGTCCTCGGCCTGATCGGCTACCGGGTGCTGAAGCGCGGCATCCCGCCGCTGCCCACGGAGTCGATCGACAGCATCAAGCGTGACTACAGGGCCATCAAGGGAATCGGAAATCGGAGGACAGAATGAGCACCGCCTCGACTGCCAAGGCTCAGGCGCAGAAGGCCCGCGACGAGCTCGCGAGCGCGCTGGACGCCATCGAAGACAAGCTGAATGTGCCCAAGCGCGCCCAGGACCTGGGTAAGCAGGCGATGACGGCGTATGAGAAGAACCCGGTGCCGTTCATCATCGGCGGGGTCGCCGTCGCCGTGGTCGCGGTGGGTCTGCTGGCCTGGGCTATCTTCGGCCCCGACGACGACTAGGCGCCGCACCTCGATTCGCGCCCCGCGCGGGACGGGGGGAGGATGGGGGCGATGACCGATGCCGCCCTGACTTCCCGACCGGCCCGATGAGGCTGGGCACCCGCGGCAGCGCTCTGGCACTCGCGCAGTCGACCCCGGTCGCCGAGAGGCTCGGGGCGGAGCTGGTCGTCGTCGATTCGGAGGGCGATGGCTCGTCGACGCTGCGGTCCGCACTTCTCGCGGGCGACGTCGATGTCGTGGTCCACTCCCTCGACGAGTTGCCGACCGGCCCGGCGGAGGGCCTGGTGGTCGCTGCGGTGCTGAAGCGCGCCGAGGCCCGCGACGCACTCTGCGCACGGGCCTCTCTCACGCTGGACACGCTGCCCGCGGGGGCCCGAGTGGGCTGCGGGTCGGCTTTGCGGCGCGCGCAGGTGCTGTCGCGCCGCCCGGACCTCGACGTGGTGCAGCTGAGCGGCGACGTCGACAGCCTGCTCGACCGCGTCGGGGCCGATCTGGATGCGGTGGTGCTCGCCGCCGCCGCTCTCGAGAGCCTGGGCCTGCTGCACTCCGCGTCGGAGATCTTCGGCATCGACGGCTGGCCGACCGCACCCGCTCAGGGCGCGCTCGCCGTCGAGGTGCGCGCGGGGCAGGCGAAGTCGGTGCAGAAACTCCAGCACCGACCAACCCGTCTGGCCACCGAAGCCGAGCGCGGGGTGCTCCGCCGCCTCGGGGCGGGCCGCGCCGCCCCGGTCGGCGCCCACGCGCTCCTCGACGACGGCCTGCTCTTCCTGAGCGCCCGGGTGTACTCCCTCGACGGCACGCAGCACCTGACGAGTGCCCACGCCCTCTACCCGGAGGACTCGGCACACCCCGCCGAGGAACTCGCCGAGCGCGTGGCGGAGGAGTTGCTCGCGGCGGGTGCCGCCGATCTCGCACCCCTCGGGGCGGCCTCATGACGGTGCAGGGCAAGCCGCTGTCGGGCTGGCGCGTGCTGGTGCCCCGCGGGGGCGCCTGGGGCGAGGATGTCGCGGCGGGTCTGCGCGCGTTCGGTGCGGTGCCGGTGATCGCGCCGCTGATCAACTTCGCCAGCGCCGAGGATCCGACCCCGCTCGCCAACGCGCTGCACGAGCTGCAGGACGGGCAGTTCGACTGGCTGGTGGTGACGAGCGCGACGACGGTCGATGTGCTGAGCGGGCAGGGCGTCCGGGTGCCGGAGAGCACGCGCATCGCCGCGGTGGGCGAGACGACAGCAGCGGCCCTGCAGCTCGCGGGGTATCCGGTCGACTTCGTACCGGGCGCCGACAACTCCGCGCGCGGGCTGGTGTCCGAGTGGCCCGCGAGCGAGATCCGCGGCAGGGTGCTGATCCCGCAGTCCGATGTCGCCGAGCCCACCCTGGTCGCGGGCCTGTCGAGGCTGGGCTTCGCGGTGCAGTTCGTCACCGCCTACCGCACGGTGGGCGTCCCGCTCGCCCCGAACGTGCTCACTGATCTGGTCTCGGGCCGCATCGGCGGGGTGCTGGTCACCTCCGGCAGCGTGGCCCGCCAGCTCTCGGCGCAGCTTCCGCAGCTGCCGGCCGCCACCGTGATCGCCTGCATCGGCCCGCGCACGGCCTTCGATGCGCGTGCCGCGGGGCTGCCGGTGCATGTGATCGCCGAGGAGCGCACCGCCGAATCCCTCATCGAGGCGCTGGTCGACTACGCGGTGAACGGATGACCCGCCTGGCGGGCTCGGGCACCGTCCCGCGGGTGTTCGCCCTCGTGGTGCTGGCGGTGGTGAGCATCTTCCTTGCGGTGTGGTCCGGGTCGGGGGGTCCTCTCCCGGGCATCATCGTCATCGAGACGCTCGCGCTCGGCCTGGCCGTGCGCTCGCTCTTCGTCGGGGTGCTCCTGGCCGGCGATGCGGTGGTGATACGCGGGTGGTTCCGCGACCACCGCTACGAGCGCGGCTCGGTGCGTGCGGTGGAGGCGGTGCCGTACTGGAAGTTCCTCGACAAGAGCGAACCGCTGCTCGCCCTGCTGAAGGTCACGCCCACGTCGGGGTGGGTGCGCGAGATCACGGCGACGGTGGCCTCGAAGGAGCGCGCCCGCGCCCACGCCGCCGCGGTGCAGAGGCACCTCGAGGCGGGTTCGGTCACCCCAGACGCTTGAGCTGGTGCGCGACGAGCAGGCCGTGCTTGAGAACGATGCCGTTCGAGCCCCCGGCTGCCCCGGCTCCAGGGCCTGCGGTCCCGGACCCCGCATCCGTGATGCCGCGTAGTCCGGGTGGGGCGATGCCGACCGGGGTCCGGACCACGGGGTTCCCCGCCGGGGTCACCGGGCCGTCGTGGGGGTCCCGCACCGGGGCGGGCGGGGCGCTCACCGCTCCCCGCCGTGACCGCAGGTGCGCAGAGTAGAGGGTGCCGGAGGGCGCCTTCGGGGCGAACGTGGTCGTGTCGGTGATCAGCGCATACCGCGCCGCCGAGGGGGACTCGGCGACCTCGACCACCCACCAGGCCCAGGGCAGGTAGCCGATCCCGTGCGCATCGGCCCAGGTCATCCGCGGCGTCAGGTCGTCGGTGCCGTCGGCGTGCACCTGCCCGAACTCGCTCATCAAGACGGGCACCACGGCGGCCACCGGAGCGATCTCGCTGTTCCAGCAGCTCGCGGTCTGGCAGCGCAGGCCGGGGTAGTTGTGCCACGACGCGATGAGCTGGTCGTCGTCGGGAGCCGAGGACAGCCAGCCCCGCAGATCGTTGGCGTAGTCGAGCCCGGCGAGCATGATCGGCTGTCCGGCTCCGGCGCCGCGGATCGCGTCGACGAGCGACTGCATCCCCGAGACGGTGAAGCCGGCTCCGTCGAGGGGGGTGACGTCGTTGACCGCGGGGGCCTGGCATCCACCGTCACGCCAGCACGACCAGCTCAGCGCGAACGTACCGCGCGAGTACGGCTCGTTGAAGGCGTCGAAGATCACCGCGGGCACCGAGGCGTACTCGGTCGCGACCGAGGACCAGAACGACACCGAGCGGGCGCTCGTCATCGCGCGCTGGCCGTCGGCCTGCGATCCGGCGGGCGCCGTCCAGTGCAGGTCGAGGATCACGGCGATGCCCCGGGCATTGAGCACCGAGACGAAGGAGCGCACGGCGGCGCGGTAGCCGGACGCCGTGCCGTAGTGCGGGTTGCCCTCGACCCCGAGCCAGCACTGCTCGTTGAGCGGCAGCCGCACGATGTCGATGCCCCAGGACGCCATCGCGGCGGCGGCCGCGTCGGTGGCTCCGCCCTGCGTGTACGCCCAGCCCTGCTGGCAGGCGTACTCGAAACTCGGCCAGTTGACCCCGTGGGGCACCCAGGTCCCGCCGGTGCGGGCGTCGACCAGGCGATTGCCGTCGACCCGGGGGATCGGAGCGCCGGCGAGCGCCTCCGTGCGCGCGGGCGCGGCGAGCGAGCCGAGCATCAGTCCCAGCACGAGAGCCGCCCCCAGCACCCGTGCGATCGGTGTCCCCCGCATGTCAGCGTCAGGGTACGCCCGGGGACCTCCCGATGTCAGCCCCCGGCGGGCGCCCCCAGAATCAGCAGACCGGCGGCGATCAGCGGCGCGACCCCCTGGATCAGCGCCGCCCGCGCCAGCTTCGGGTTCGACGCGATCAGCACCACGGCGGCGAGCACCATGCTGCCGAGGGCGAAGAGTGCCACCCCGAATCCCGCCGGCGGGAGCCCGCCGGTGAGGATCAGCACCAGCCCGATCACGGTCCCGATCGCCAGGAACAGGTTGTAGAAGCCCTGGTTGAACGCCAGCGGGCGCATGAGCTCGGCGTCCTCCGCGGAGCGCACGCCGAAGACGCGGCGGGTGGACTCCCTCGTCCACTGCACGCTCTCGAGCACGAAGATGTACACGTGGATCAGCGCCGCGATCGCGGCGAACACCGATCCGGCGATGACGAAGGCGTTCATGCTCGCGAGCCTAGACCCGGCCAGTCACTCCCCCGTGGCGACGACGATGCGGCCCGTGGTCTGCCCGGCGAGCATCCGTTCGGCGGCGGCCATCGCATCCGCCAGATCGATGGATGCGGTGATCGCGTCGAGCACGTCGGTATCGAGGTCGCGTTCGAGCAACCGCCACGCCGCAGAGCTCTCGACGCCGGGGGTGAAGACCGAGTTGACGCCGGCCAGGGTCACGGCCCGCAGGATGAAGGGCATCATGCTCGCGGTGACCTCGGTCGAGGCGGCCAGTCCGCAGGCGGCGACGGTGCCGCCGTACCGGGTCTGGCTGAGCACGTTCGCCAGGATCGTCCCGCCCACGGTGTCGATCGCGCCGGCCCAGCGCTCGGACTGCAGAGGCTTGCCGGGTGCCTCGAGCTCTGCCCGGTCGATGATGGTCGTCGCACCCAGCATGCGCAGGTGGTTGTGAGCGGATGCCTTGCCCGTCACCGCCGCGACCTCGCGTCCCGCGCGCGCCAGCAGCATGATCGCGAGCGACCCCACCCCGCCGGTGGATCCCGTCACCAGGACGGGACCCTCGAGGTCCGCCAGCCGCAGCACGCACAGGGCCGCCGTGAACCCGGCGGTGCCGATCGCGGCGGCCTGCGCATCGGTGAACCGCTCGGGCACCGGCATCAGCCATGACGCGGGTACCCGCGCCAGCCCGGCGAGCCCGCCGTCGTGCGTCTCACCGAGGCCGCGGCCGGTGACCAGCACGCGCTCGCCGGTGTCGCGCCGGGTGCCGACGAGGTCGATGCCGGCGATCAGGCGGTCCGTGCGGATCACGCCGGGCCGGCCCTGGATCGCGAGGGCGTCCTTGTAGTTGAGCGAGGAGTGCGTGACGTCGACGAGCACCTCGCCCTCGGTCAACCGGCTCTCGTCGATCTCGACGAGCTGAGCCTTCGAGCCTCTGAGTACCTCCAGCGCGCGCACCATGCACCCATTCACGCACGAGAGGGGACAAGTGTCGGGTTCTCACGGCCTAAACCCGACATTCGTCCCCTCTCGGGGCGGGTCTAGCCGAAGAGGACGGCGGCCTCGTCGTAGCGGGCCTGGGGGACCGTCTTCAGCTTGCCGAGGGCGTCCTCGAAGGGGACGTGCACGATCTGGGTCCCGCGCAGGGCGACCATGCGCCCCCAGCGCTTCTCGCGGATCGACTCGATCGCGGCCATGCCGTAGCGGGTGGCGAGCACCCGGTCGTAGGCGGTCGGGGTGCCGCCGCGCTGGATGTGCCCGAGCGTCGTCGAGCGGGTCTCGATGCCGGTGCGGGCCTCGATCTCGGGGGCCAGCTGGTCGCCGATGCCGCCGAGCCGGGGCCGGCCGAACGCGTCGAGTCCGCGCTCGGAGTGCGCATCGTCCATGGTGTCGAGCTTGAAGCCCTCGGCCACCGCGATGAGCGGCGCCCGGCCGCGATCGCGGGCCGACTCGGCCCACTCGCAGATCTGCTCGATCGAGGTCTTCTGCTCGGGGATGAGGATCGCGTGCGCACCCGCCGCCATGCCGGAGTGCAGGGCGATCCAGCCGACGTGCCTGCCCATGACCTCGGCGATCATGCACCGCCCGTGGGAGTCGCCGGTCGTCCGCAGGCGGTCCATCGCATCCGTCGCGATCTGCACGGCAGTGTCGAAGCCGAAGGTGTAATCGGTCGCCGACAGGTCGTTGTCGATCGTCTTCGGGACCCCGACGATCGTGATGCCCTCGTCGGTGAGGCGCTTCGCCGCGGCGAGGGTTCCCTCCCCGCCGATCGCGATGAGGGCCTCGATGCCCTGCTCCTCCATCACCTCGGCGACGCGTTTCGAGCCGCCGCCCTCGAACGGGTTGGTGCGGCTGGTGCCGAGGATCGTGCCGCCCTGCTTCGAGATGCCCATGACCTGCGGCCTGCCGAGCGGGATGGTGTCGCCCTCGACGACCCCCTTCCACCCGTTGCGGAAGCCCACGAACTCCATGCCGTGCAGCTTGCTGCCGGTGAAGACGGCCGCGCGGATGACCGCGTTGAGGCCAGGGCAATCTCCGCCGCTGGTCAGGATGCCGATGCTCATCGCACCCATTCTGGTCCATAGCGCGACGCGACCACGCCGGGCAAGTGCTTCCGGGGAGTCGCCCGTGATCGCTAGAGTGCGGACGGCGCACAGACCGCTGTCGCCGCATCGCATGACACTCTGAGGAGACACATGACCACCCCTGCCCCCGCTGCCGCACCGGCGGCCGTGCCCGGCAAGACGCTCGGCATCGTCGGACTGATCCTGGCCTTCATCGGCCCCCTGTCGCTGCTCGGCCTGATCCTGAGCATCGTGGCGAAGGTCCAGTCCAAGCGCGCCGGCGTCAAGAACACCCCGGCCACCGTCGGCATCGTCATCGGCATCATCGTGATCGTGCTGACCATCATCCTGTGGGTCACCGTGTTCGCGACTCTGCTGTCGGCCTGCGCCGGGCTCGAGCCGGGCACGTACCAGATCGACGGCGGCGGAACGCTCACCTGCGGCTGAGCCTTCGCAGCACACGCAACACCCGAACCGGGGCGGCCGACGGAGTTCGCCCCGGTTCTGTTCGTGGCAGGGGTTAGGGTGAGGCCGACATGCTGCGCACCACCTACCGCCCCGCGCACGACCTCGCGCTGCGGGCGACGCTCGCCCCGCTGGCACAGGGTCGCACCGACCCGACGTTCCAGCGCGACGCCTCGGGCTTCTGGCTGACGCTCGGAACCCCGGCCGGCGACGCCACCCTGCATCTGGAGCAGGTCTCGGGCGAGGTGCGCGCCGGCGCCTGGGGCCCCGGCGCCGAGCATGCACTCGCCCAGGTGCCCGCCCTCTGCGGCGCCGAGGACGACCTCACCGGGTTCGATCCGTCGTCCCACCCGCTCGTGGCCGAACTGCACCACCGGCTGCGCGGCCTGCGCCTCACCCGCGCCCGCCGCATCCTGCCGTTCCTGGTGCCGACGATCCTCGGACAGAAGGTCACCGGCATCGAGCAGAAGCGCGCGTGGCGGGTGCTGGTGACGAAGTACGGCGCCCCGGCGCCCGGTCCCGCGCCGATCGGCATGCGGGTCGCGCCCCCGCCGCGGGTGTGGCGCGCGGTTCCCTCGTGGGACTGGCATCGTGCCGGGGTCGGGCCCCAGCGCTCCGATACGGTCATGCGCGCGGTGGCGGTGGGTGATGCCCTCGAACGCGCCGCCCGGGTGGATGCCGGGGCCGCCATCCAGAGGATGCGCACCATCCCGGGCATCGGCGTGTGGACCGCGCACGAAGTCGTCCAGCGTTCGCACGGCGATGCGGACTCGGTGAGCATCGGCGACTTCCACGTGTCCAAGCGCGTGGGGTGGGCTCTCATCGGTGAGCGGGTCGACGACGACGCGATGCTCGAGCTTCTGACCCCCTGGGCCGGCCATCGGCAGCGTGTGGTGCGTCTCATCGAGGCGTCCGGCATCGGCTACGAGAGACATGGGGCGCGCATGAGCATCGCCGATCACCGGGCACGCTGATGGACCCGATCCGCCGCTACCTGCGCCTGCTGCGCATCGTGCTGGGCGCTCGCCGCGGCCCGCGCCTGGGCATCCACGATGTCGGCATCACCCGTGAGCGGGTCTGGCTCACCGACCTCGACGAGCTGCGGCACATGAACAACAGCGTGTACCTGGCGCTGATGGACCACTCCAGACTCGACCTGCTGCTGCGCTCGGGCGCCTGGAAGGCGCTGCGCGGCGCGGGCGTGTACCCGGTGGTCGGAGTGCAGACCATCGCGTATCGCAAGTCGCTCGAGCTGGGGCAGAGGTTCACCATCGAGACCCGCATCGCCGGCTACGACGAGCGTGCGGTGTACATCGAGCAACGCTTCGTCCGGGACGGCGAGATCACCGCCGTCGCCTACGCGGCCGGCCGGATGCTGCGCGACTCCGGCGGCGTGGTCACGACCGCAGAACTCGGCGAGGTGGTCGGCGTCGATGTGTCCGCCCGTCCTGTGCCGCAGTGGCTGTCCGAGTGGGCACGCGCGACCCGGCTCCCGGGCACGAAGTCCCCGGCGCCCAACATCTGGCCGCCCTCGCCGACCGAGTAGCCAGCGGCGACCCCGCCGCTCGACCTCACCCGATCGTCACCTGCGACGTGTTCGCCGGATCGAACCGCACCGGCAGCACCTTCCCCACCTGCCAGTTCCCGAGCGCCGCCGCCGCGATCATCTGCTTGTGCACGACCTGGAAGGGCGGCGCCGTCTCGGACACCACGTCCAGGGTGACGGCGTAGATCGACGCCTCCTGGAACCTCTCACCGGTGTCCTCGAGCTTCACCACCGTCCCGCTGCCCCGGTTCGCCGCGGCCATGCCCTGCATGTTCTCGAACGGGTTGAAACTCTGACCGTTCACGCCCTGCGGCGCTCCGCCGGCCGCGGCCATCTGCTCACGCATGGCCTGGGCGCCCTCGGCGGCCTCGGCGGCCTGCCTGATGCCGTCGATCAGACCGGGACGGGGGTTTCCTTTGGACGCATCCCAGATACGCCCGACGTCGTCGAAGACACCCATGGCGCTGACTCCTACCGGAACGGCTTGTCGCCGAAGGCGACCTTGTTCTTGTCGGCCGGGTCGATGCGCCCGTCGAGCGTGGTGCCGTCCGCGTAGCCGCTGATCACCTGGGGAGGGATGATCTCCTCCTTCTTGACCGTGTACGCCGTGCCGCCCTCCGGCACGACCTCGAGTTCGAGCAGGTAGGTGTCGTTGCCGGCCACCTTCTTGCCGAGATCGGTCTTCCCGGTGATGATGATCTTCGCCTTGCCGCCGACGGTGAGGATGCGGTTCTGCTCCTCGGCCTGCGCCTCGAGAGCACCACGGTCGGCGGCCATCGCCCCCGCGTTCTGCGTCGTCGCCATCGCGGTGTCGCCGTAGCCGGAGTCCTTCGCGATCTGATCGGCCATCGCCTGCGCGTCGGCGGCCTGCTTGGCCCAGTCGCCGCCGGCTGCCCCGAGGTTGTCGAACATCCCCATGTCGTGCTCCCTACTGTCGTCGGTGGCAAGCAGTCACAGGGTAGGACCGCGGCTCAGGCCCCGTCCAGCACCGCCATGGCGGCGTTGTGGCCGCCGATGCCGCTGACGGCCCCGCCGCGCTGGGCCCCCGACCCGCAGAGCAGAACCTTCTCGTGCGTCGTCGCGACGCCCCAGCGCGCCGCCGGGGTGTCCAGCTCGGCGTCGTCCTCAGCGAAGGGCCAGGACAGCGGTCCGTGGAAGATGTTGCCGCCCGGCATGTGCAACGCGTGCTCGATGTCGAGCGTGGTCTTGGTCTCGACGCACGGGTTTCCGGCGCCGTCGGTGAGCAGCACATCGGCCAGCGGCTCGCCCAGGACCCCGTCGAGCGAGGCGAACACGGCCGCCTGCAGTTCGGCGCGGCGGGCATCGTTGTTGCTCTCGTCGACCAGCCGCGAGGGCACGTGCAGGCCGAACACCGTGAGGGTCTGGGCTCCCGCCGCCTGCAGCTCGGGGCTGAGGATGCTCGGGTCGCTCAGGGAATGGCAGTAGATCTCGACCGGGAGGAGGGTCGGGATGCGGCCCCCGGCCGCAGCCGTATGCGCGCTGTCGAGCGCAGCCCAGCCCTCGTGGGCGTGGAACGTGCCGCCGAATGCGGCCGACGCATCCAGGCCGCGGTCGTTCAGCGCCGGCAGGCGCTTCAGCAGCAGGTTGACCTTGACCTGGGCGCCCTCGGGCTTGGGTGGCTGCGCCTCGCCGAGCAGGCGAGCGAGCTCGTACGGCGCCACGTTGGCCAGCACGCGATCGGCGTGGATGACCTGGTCGCCGTTCACGGTGACGTCGCCCTCCGGGGTGATCGCGGTGACCTCGGCGTTGTTCACGAGCGTCGCACCGGCGTCGGCGGCGGCGCGCCAGATCGCTCCGCTGACGGCGCCCATGCCGCCGATGGGCACGTCCCAGTCGCCGGTTCCGCCGCCGATGACGTGGTATAGGAAGCAGCGGTTGCCGGCGAGGGTCTCGTCGATGTTGGGGGCGAAGGTGCCGATGAGGGCGTCGGTGAGGACGACGCCGCGCACCAGGTCGTCGGCGAACTCGCGCTCGATCGCGGCGCCCACCGGGTTCTCGATCAGGTCGTCCCAGAGGGCGCCGTCGCCGACCAGCCGGCGAGCCTCGCTGCGGGTGAGCAACGGTTCGGTCACCCCGGGGAAGAGCGCTTTCGCGAGGCGCTCGGTGCCGGCGTAGAAGCGCTGCCAGGCGTCGGCGTCGGCCTGCGCTCCGATCGCGGCGAACGAGGCGGCCGTCGCCTCGGGGTCGCCGGTGTCGACCAGCAGACCGGTGTCGCTGCCGGGCAGCGGGGTGTACGAGGAGTACCGCCGCCGGGCCAACCGGATGTCGAGTCGCAGGTCGGAGATGATCTTCTGCGGCAGCAGGCTGACCAGGTACGAGTACCGCGAGAGCCGGGCGTCGACCCCGGGGAATGCCGGAGCCGAGATCGCGGCGCCGCCGAAGCCGTGGAGGCGCTCCAGCACGACGACGCTCTTACCGGCCGCCGCGAGGTAGGCGGCGGCGGTGAGACCGTTGTGGCCCCCACCGACGATGACGACGTCGGCGCGATCGGGAAGCCGGCTCACGCGGCGGGCGCTGTCGTGCGGGGGACGCCGCTCATCCCGGCGTCGGCCGCGATCTCGCAGGCCTCGGGGCTCAGCTGGTCGAGCACCCGGCGGGCGACGGCACCGACGACCCCCTTGTCGTCATCGCGCAGGTGGTCGAGGAAGAGGGAACGGATCGCGGACCCGTGATCGGTCGTCGCCTCGCGCAGTACGCGGTGCCCTTCCGCGGTGATGCCTACCCAGGTTCCGCGGCCGTCGGTCTCGCATTCGGTGCGATCGACCAGGCCGCGGGCCTCCATGCGGCTGACCTGATGCGAGACGCGGCTCTTCTCCCAGGCGAGCAACTCGGCGAGCTCCCCGGTGCGCAACCGCTCGTCCCGCGAGTCGGCGAGGGCGGCGAGCACGCTGAAGTCGGCCTGCGAGATGCCGGCGTCGCGCTGCAGGCGCCGGTCGAGCTCGCGGGCGAGGTGGCGGTGCATCGTGACGAACTCGCGCCAGAGCTGCCAATCCTGGGCGCTCACTCCACCGGCGATCATGCGGTCCATCGTAGCGAGCAGCAATAGGTGATGTATCAACGATATGATGGGTGACGCATCATCAATCGACGTCAAGGAGAACCCATGTCCCCGGTCCGCATCGGCATCATCATCGGCAGCACCCGTCCCGGACGCGTCGGGGATCAGGTGGGGCGATGGGTGCTGGAGCGCGCCGCGCAGCGCGACGACGCCGAGTACGAGCTGGTCGATCTCGCCGACTTCCGGCTGCCGCACCTGGACGAGGCGATTCCCGCGTCCGCGGGCAGGTACGCCCACGACCACACCAAGGCCTGGGCCGAGAAGGTCGACTCCTTCGACGGATTCGTGTTCGTGTCCCCCGAGTACAACCACTCCACCAGTGGCGCGCTGAAGAACGCCATCGACTTCGTGTACCGCGAGTGGAACAACAAGGCGGCCGGCCTGGTCAGCTACGGCGCGGCCGGGGGGCTGCGCGCCGCCGAGCACCTGCGCCTGGTGCTGGGCGAGGTGCAGGTGGCCGACGTGCGCCAGCAGGTCGCCTTCTCGCTGACCACCGACTTCGAGAACTACAGCGTGCTGGCGCCGACCGGGCCGCAGGAGGCACAGCTCGCCACGCTGCTCGACCAGCTGGTCTCGTGGGCGGGTGCGCTGCGCGCCGTGCGCGAGCAGGCGCTGGCTGCCGCCTGACCCGCTGGTCGCCCAGTAACCCGGTGGTCGGGCAGACCCGCTACCCGACCACCGGCAGGGACTCGATGAAGAACGAGTCCCCGTATACCGCCCAGGTGAGCGGCGGCGTCAGCGTGAGGTTTCCCTCGCGCAGGAACCTGCGCTGCGCCGTACTCACCCGGGTGGTGTCCTCATGCGCCTCCTCGGTGCGCATCTCGGCTTCGCGGGCGTCGAGGAACGCCTCGAGGTAGGCGGTCTCGTCCCCGCCGGAAGCCGGCGTATCGGCGGCGGAGAGGGCCGCATCCCGCACCGCGAGCATGCCCTCGAAGCCGTGCATCACCGCGGCGTCGTAATAGGTGAACTGGCCGAGCGCCTGCAGGTCGTCCTCCTTCGCCTGCGCGAACGCCGGATCGAAGTAGACGCGGTCGCGCTCGGAGTTCTGGGCCTTCTGGAACACCGGGTCCGCGGCCGCCTCCTGCCAGGCGGCGACGAACCCGGGGTCGAGCCCCTCGTGCGAGTCGGTGCCGTTCACGGCCTCGAGCGCGGGAAGGTACGGCGCGAGCGGGTTGTCCGGTTCGGCCCAGGTGTACGCCTGCACCAGTTCGAGCATGTCGCCGGTGCCGCTGCAGAAGCCGATGATGCCGCCCGTGTACCCGCGGCCGTCGCCGATGTCTTCGATGTACCCGAACTGCGCCGTCCAGTCCAGCGACGAGTTCTCGGCCGTCGATACCAGCTCGAACGCGATCTCGCGCATCGCCGGGGCGTCGAGGTCGAGGCCGGATGCCGTGGCAGCCTCCTCCGTCGGGCTCGCGCCGGGCGCGGCGCACCCCGCGAGGGCGACGCAGAGCAGCAGCGGGGCGAGTCGTCTCATGCGGTGAGCTCCATTCGTGCACGTTTCAGGGCGCCGGCGGTGGCGCCGGCGCTGGCGAGGGCGAGCAGCCCGGCTCCGACGATCGGCCGGTCGTCGACGATGACCATGCGGGCCGCGGGTGCATCGGCGGCGAGTCCCGCCGCGATCCTCGACAGCAGACGCCGGTCCCGGGCGCGGATCACCCCGCCGCCGAGCACCACCGGCACGGCGGTGTCGAGCAACCCGAGCCGGGTGAGGGCGGCGCGGGCGAAGGCGACCACCTCGGCGGCCTGCCGGTCGACGATCGTGCGGGCCACGGCATCCCCCGCGCGTGCCGCCTCGAAGACGGCGGGAGCGAGCGTGGCGAGCTCGGGAAGCGGCACGGTGCCGGAGTGCAGCTGTTCGATCAGCGCGCGCACATCGGGCACCCGCATCGCGGCGAGCAGCGCCTCGCGCAGCGCGGTCGCGGGACCGCGCCCGTCCTCCATGCGTGCCGAGTGCCAGAGCACCTCTTCGCCGAGCCCGCTTCCGCCGCCCCAGTCGCCCGAGATGCCGCCGAGCGCGGGGAAGCGCACCGTCGCACCGTCGGCGCGCACCCCCACGGCGTTGATGCCGGTGCCGCACACCACGGCGACGGCGTCGGCGGACTCGGTGCCGGTGCGCAGCAGGGCCCACAGGTCGTTCTCGACGACCGTCGAGGTCCCGGCCCAGGACGTGGCGGATGCGGCATCGGCGTAGGCGGCGACCTCGGAATCGAGATCGAGCCCCGACAGGTACACGTTGACCTGGGTCGCTTCGCGCCCGCCGAGCGCCGTGCGCACCGCCGTGTCGACGATCGAGAGCGAGCGGTCCACCCCGACGAAGTGCGGGCTCGAGCCGGGGCCCGCACCGCGGCCGATCAGCTCGCCGTCCAGGCTGAGCGCGACGGCGTCGGTCTTCGATCCGCCCCCGTCGACCCCCACGACCACGCCGGTCATGCCCATGCCAGATGCGGGGCGTTGTGCTGAAGCAGCAGGTCGGTGACCTTCTCGGCGCGCTCGAACTGCAGCACCAGCGGGTGGGCCTGCATCGCCCGCAGCACGCGATCGCGCCCGCCGTGCACCGCGGCATCGAGGGCGAGGCGCTCATAGCCCGCGACCGCCGAGATCAGCCCGCGGATGTCGTCGTCGAACGGCGGGACGGGCAGCGCCTCGACGCCCGTCGCCGAGACGCGCGCCGGGACCTCGACGACGTGATCGTCGGGCAGGAAGGGCAGCGTCCCCTCGTTGCGCAGGTTCACCACGCGGGTCTCCCCGGTGTCGCCGACGAGGCCCGACAGCAGCTCGATCGCCGCTTCGGAGTAGAACGCACCCCCGCGCCGCTCGAGCGCCGCGGGCTTGGTGTCGACGGACTCGTCGGCGTACAGCGCGAGCAGTTCACGTTCCACCTGCTGCACCGCGTCGGCGCGGCTGGGGGAGTGCCGCTGCTCGTGCAGCACCGTGTCGTGCGCGTAGTAGTACCGCAGGTAGTAGCTCGGCACGGCGCCGAGCAGTTCGAGCAGGTGCGCGGGCAGCTCGACCTCGTGCGCCAATTCGTCGAGGCGGCCGAACAGCTCGGGCAGGCGGTCGCTGCCGCCGACCTCCACCGAGCGGATCCAGGTCAGGTGATTGAGTCCGGCGTGGCCGAGGGCGACCTCGTCGGCCGGCACCTCGAACAGGCCGGCGAAGCGGCGCTGGAACCCGATGGCGACATTGCACAGGCCCACCGCCCGGTGGCCCTCCTGCAGCAGCGCACGGGTGACGATGCCGACGGGGTTGGTGAAGTCGACGATCCAGGCGCCGGGTTTCGCGAAACGGCGCACCGCATCCGCCGCCTTCAGCACGACCGGGACAGTGCGCAG
The DNA here is from genome assembly GCA_035556655.1 of Pseudolysinimonas sp. Taxonomy (GTDB): domain Bacteria; phylum Actinomycetota; class Actinomycetes; order Actinomycetales; family Microbacteriaceae; genus JBDSKH01. Next base: position 39,255 of record DATMFW010000043.1, on the reverse strand, counting down.
CGCCTTTGCCAGCCCTCCGGGGCCGGTCGTCTCCTGTCCGATGCAGTGCACCTCGTGGGGCCAGGTCTCGTCGCCGCGCCGGGCGTCCTGCCCGCCGACCCGCAGTTGGATGAGGACCGCGTCCGCGTCGGCGACGCCTGCCTCCACCGAGGTGCTCGTCTCGATCCGGCCGGGATGCCCGGCCCGCGCGAACATCCGCCGCGACACCCCGGCGACCAGCGCGAGGCGGGACTCGTCGGGGTCCACCAGCCACAGCTCCTCGAGCGGCAGGGTGTCGCGCAGGCGCGCGAACCCGTCGATGAGCTCGGGGGTGTAGGTCGATCCGCCCCCCACGATCGCGAGCTTCACTGCTGTCCCCTCACGGCGCCGGTCAACTGCTCGCGGATGCGGTGGACGAGCATCCGGCGCGCACCGACCAGAACGGGCTGGCTCTCGATCGCCGTCGTGCGGACCTCGACGCGCCCGAGTCGCTCGGCGACGAGGTGCGCCAGCCGGGCACCGCCGTCGATGCCGATCGGACCACCCAGGACGATCAGTTCGGGGTCGAGCACCGCGATGACCGGGGCGGCGACGAGAGCCACGCGGTCGGCGAATCGCTCGAGGTCGAGGCGGGCGAAGGCTCCGTGACCCACGAGGTCGGTGAGGTCTTCGGCGTCGGGGTCCTCGTTCGCGAGGGAACGAGGCACCGGGAGGTAGCCGATCTCACCTGCGCCTCCGGTGGAACCGCGCAGGACCGTACCGCCGAGGTCGACGGCGAGCCCGAGGCCGTCGCTCATCCAGAGCAGTGCGAAGCTGCCGGCGCCCGCGCCGGCGCCCACGGCCCGCTCGGCGACGGCGGCGAGGTTCACGTCGTTGCCGAGTTCCACCGCGATGCCCAGGGCGTCGGCGATGCGGTGCCGCGCGCCCAGTTCGGGCCAGCCGGGCATCGTGTCGGTGAAGGTCAGGTGGTCGCCATCGGCCGAGATGGCGGCCTGGACTCCGACGATGACGGAGGTGACAGAAGAGGACGCGACCCCGGCGGCGTCGCAGGCCGCGGCGATCGCGGACCGGACGTCGCCCTCGGGGGTGCGGTCGGCATCCGTCGCGATCTCGACGACCGGATGGTCGGCGTCGAGCGCGTCGACGACCCGGGCCGCGATGACCTGCTCGCGGATGTCGATGGCGACCCCGCGCGCGAGGTCGGAACGCACGCCGTAGCTGACGGCGTTGGGGCCGCGGCCGCCGCTGACCTCGCCGACGGGTGCGATCAGCCCGGCGTGCTCCAGGCGCGCGACCATCTGCGCGGCGGTCGGCTTCGACATGCCGGTGAGGTCGGCGAGCCGGTTGCGGGTGAGGGGGCCGTGCTCGAAGAGCGCCTCGAGCGCGGTCCGGTCGTTGCGCTCGCGCAGCCAGGACGGCGTTCCGGGGGCGGTGGTGCTCACGGGGGCTCCTCGCAGTCGGCAGGGGGTGCGCGAGGAATGTATCAGGAAAGTTTCTTTATGGAAAGTTCCCGTCGGCCGGGTGCGTCAACAACCTCGGAACAGACGGCGGGCGCCGGGGTGTTTCCGGGCCGAGACTCTCGCGCGCGACCCGTTGATCCGAGGTTGTTGCCGCGGCTCAGCCCAGGCCGATGAGCTCGACGGCGCGCGCGAGCACGCGGCGGCAGGCCGCGATGCTCGGGTCCGCCCCCGCGCGGCGTGCCGAGGTGAAGACCTCGCGCCGCGGAGAGCCGGGCAGATCGACGAGCCGGACGTGCGGGGACTCGCCGCCCCAGACCAGGTCGGGCAACAGCGCGACCGCGTGGCCCGATTCGACCAGGCGGATGTGGGCCTGCAGGTCCGCGGTCTCGAAACGCACGTCGGGCTCGAAGCCCGCGACCCGGCAGGTCTGCTCGGCCCAGTGCCGCGAGGCCGTCCCGCGGGGTTCCATGACCCACGCTGCGTTCCGGGCATCCGCGACCGAAGCGACCCCGGCATCCCGCGCGCCCAGACGGATCTCGTCCTCGCAGAGCGGCTCGCGGTCGAGTTCGGCCAGCCGCGGGGCGGCGTGCCCCGGGTACTGCTCGGCGATGACGAGATCGAACTCGCGGGCCCAGACCGCCGCGAGCGCGCTCTCGGGTTCGCGCTGGGTGATCTCGACCCGCAGCGCCGGGAACTCGGCGGCGAACAGGGTGAGCGCCTGCGGCACGATCCCGAGGGCGGCGGACTGGAACACCGCCAGCCGCACCGTCCCCGACACGGCATCCCCCGCGGAGGCGAGCGCGGCCTCGAGCTGCTCCATGCGCTCGAGCACCTCGCCGGTGTGACTCACCAGCAGCTCGGCGGCGGGAGTGAGCCGCACCCGCCGACCGGATTTCACGAGCAGCGGAACGCCGACCTCGCGCTCGAGTTGCGAGAGCTGCTGCGACACCGACGACGAGGAATAGCTGAGGGCTGCGGCGACGGCGGCGATGGTGCCGCGGTGGTGCAGCTCGCGCAGCAGCGACAGCCGGCGGAGATCGATCATTCGATCAGACTAAACAATACCGTGCGCAAAACGTCGCTTTTACCTATGCATTGACGAGGCGCAGACTGGACCACATGCGCGCCGCAGCCCCCGCCCCGACCCTCGCCGACCTGCCCACGGTCGACGAGGTCGAGAACCTCGTCCACAGCTGGCTCGACCAGAGCGCCCTCATCAAACCCGACGTCAGCGCCGAGCGCCTCGCCGGAGTGCTCAAGGACCCGCGCGGACTGGAGTTCACCCTCGGCTTCGTCGACGGGGTCATGCGGCCGGAAGACCTGCACGTGGCCGCCAGGAACCTCGAGCGCGTCTCCCGGCGGATCCCGCGCTTCCTGCCCTGGTACCTGCGCGCCGCGATCGCCGTCGGCGGCGGATTCGCCACCCTGCTGCCGTGGATCATCATCCCGATCGCCCGGTACGTGCTGCGCCGGATGGTCGGCCACCTCGTCGTCGACGCGACCCCGAAGAAGCTCGACTCCACCCTCGCGAAGCTGCGCGGCGAGGGCCTGCGACTCAACATCAATCTGCTCGGCGAGGCCGTCCTCGGCGAGAACGAGGCCGACCACCGGCTCGCCGGCACCCGCGAGCTGCTCGCCCGAGACGACGTCGACTACGTCTCGATCAAGGTGTCGTCGGTCGCCTCGCAGCTGAGCATGTGGGGATTCGACGAGACCGTCGCCCGCGTCGTCGAACGCCTCACGCCGCTCTACGAGCAGGCCGCCGCGTCGCGCTCGCGCAAGTTCATCAACCTCGACATGGAGGAGTACCGCGACCTGCACCTCACCATCGCGGTGTTCACCCGGCTGCTCGAGCAGCCGAAGATGCAGCACCTCGAAGCCGGCATCGTGCTGCAGGCCTACCTGCCGGATGCGGTGGCGGCACTGCAGGCACTCACCGGCTGGGCGCGCACCCGCAAGGCCGCCGGCGGTGCGGGCATCAAGGTGCGCATCGTCAAGGGCGCGAACCTGGCCATGGAGCGGGTCGACGCCGCCCTGCACGGCTGGCCGCTGGCGACCTGGGCGACCAAGCAGCAGACCGACACCAACTACAAGCGCATGCTGGTGCGCGCCCTCACGCCCGAGAACACCGATGCCGTGCGCATCGGCGTCGCCGGACACAACCTGTTCGACCTCGCCTTCGCCTGGCTGCTCGCCTCGAAGCGTCACGTCGCGAACAAGGTCGAGATCGAGATGCTGCTCGGCATGGCCGCGGCGCAGGCCGCCGCCGTGCGCGAGACCACCGGGGGGCTGCTGCTCTACACCCCGGTCGTGCGCCCCGCCGAGTTCGACGCCGCGATCAGCTACCTCGTGCGGCGACTGGAGGAGAACGCCAGCACCGAGAACTTCATGTCGGGGCTGTTCGAACTCGACGAAGCCGCCGTCTACGCCCGCGAGCGCGACCGCTTCGCCGCCTCGCTCGCCGACCTCGACGTCGACCTGCCCGCGCCCAACCGGGTGCAGGACCGCCTGCACCCGGCCGTGCCCGAAGCACCCGGCGAGTTCGACAACACCCCCGACACCGACCCGGCGCTCGCCGCGAACCGGGAATGGGCGCGAGACCTCCTCTCCCGGAGCGCGACCTCGCGGCTGGGAGCCGACTCGATCGCGGCGGCCGCCGTGACATCCGAGGAGCAGTTGCGCGACCTGATCGCCGCCACCGCCCGCGCCGGCGAAGCCTGGGGTGCGCGTCCCGGCAGCGAGCGCGCCGACGTGCTCGACCGCATCGGCGAAGTGCTCGCCGCCTTCCGCGGCCGCCTGATCGAGGTGATGGCCTCCGAGACGGGCAAGACCGTCGCCGAGGCCGACGTCGAAGTCAGTGAGGTCATCGACTTCGCCCACTACTACGCCGCCCGCGCCCGCGAACTCGCCGCCATCGAGGGCGCCGCGTACGTGCCCGAGAAGGTGACGGCCGTCATCCCGCCGTGGAACTTCCCGGTCGCGATTCCCGGGGGCGGCGTGCTGGCCGCGCTGGCGGCCGGCAGCGGAGTGCTCTTCAAGCCCGCGCGTCAGGCGCAGCGCAGCGGAGCCGTCGTCGCCGAAGCGATCTGGGAGGCGGGGGTCCCGCAGGATCTGGTCCGTCTGCTCGACGTCTCCGGTCGCGACCTCGGGCGCGAGCTGCTCACCGCCCCCGAGATCGGGCGCGTGATCCTCACCGGCAGCTACGAGACCGCGGCGCTGTTCCGCTCGTGGAAGAACGACCTGCCGCTTCTGGCGGAGACCAGCGGCAAGAACGCCATCATCGTCACCCCCAGCGCCGACCTCGATCTCGCCGTCGCCGACGTCGCCAAGAGCGCCTTCGGCAACGCCGGCCAGAAATGCTCGGCCGCCTCGCTCGTGATCCTCGTCGGCTCGGTCGCGCGGTCCGAGCGCTTCCGCCGGCAGCTGGCGGATGCCGTGAAGAGCATGGCGGTCGGCTATCCGCAGGACCCGGCCGCGCTGGTGGGTCCCATCGTCGAACCCGCCCAGGGCAAACTCGCTCGCGCGCTCACCCAGCTCGCCGGCGGCGAGCAGTGGTTGGTCAAGCCCCGCCAGCTCGACGGCACCGGCCGGCTCTGGTCGCCCGGGGTGCGTGAGGGCGTGCAGCCCGGCAGCGAGTTCCACCTCACCGAGTACTTCGGGCCGGTGCTCGGCATCATGGCCGCCAAGAACCTCGACGAGGCCATCGCCCTGCAGAACGCCGTCGACTACGGGCTCACCGCCGGCATCCACTCGCTCGACCCGCGCGAGGTCGCGCACTGGCTCGACCGGGTCCAGGCCGGGAACCTCTACGTCAACCGGGTCATCACCGGAGCCATCGTGCGGCGCCAGCCCTTCGGCGGCTGGAAGCGCTCCAGCGTCGGTGCCGGCGCCAAGGTGGGCGGACCCAACACGCTGCTCGTGCTCGGTAACTGGGTCCCCGTCGCGAGCGAGCACACCGGCGACCTCGGCCTCGGCGAGATCGACCCGCGCACCGCGGCCTTCATCGAGGCCTGTCAGCCGGCCCTCGACTACGCGCAGTTCGACGGCGTGCGTCGCGGCGCCCTCAGCGACCAGAAGGCCTGGGAGACCGAGTTCGGCATCTCGCGCGACATCTCCAACCTCGGGGTCGAGCGCAACGTGTTCCGCTATCGCCCGGCCGAGGTCACCGTCCGTCTCGCCGAGGGCGGCGACATCGCCGAACTCGTGCGCGTGCTCGCGGCCGGCGTGCGCGCCCGGTCGGCCCTGCACATCAGCTCCCCGGTGCCGCTTCCCGCCGGGGTGCTCGCGCTCGCCACCGCGCCGAACGCGATCCAGGATGCGGTGCTGCCCATCGCATCCGTCGTCGTCGAGACCGACGCCGAGTTCCACGCGCGCGCCGCCGTCGAGAAGCCGGGTCGGGTGCGTCTCATCGGCGGCGACCCGGTCGCTCTGGCGGATGCGGTGGGCGGCATCCCGGACGTCGCCATCTGGGCCCAGCCGGTCACCAGTGCCGGGCGCATCGAACTGCTGCCGTTCCTCAAGGAGCAGGCGGTCTCGCTCACCGCGCACCGGTTCGGCAACCCGGACCGCGGGATGATCGCACTGCCGATCTAGTGCCGCCCCGCGCCGCCCACCGCAATTCAGGACGGTGCGAGATAGGTGTGGCGGGTGCGCGCTGCATGACCTCATCCGGCTCACCAACCCCGATTCGTCCTGAGTTGCGCGCGGGGATCGCTGGATAGCCTGGACCAATGACCGCGATCCCCACCGTCCCGCTCAACACCGGCGCCGGCATCCCGCAGATCGGGCTGGGCACCTGGCCGCTCACCGACAGCGAGGCGGCGGATGCGGTGGTCGCCGCCGCCCGCGCCGGGTACCGGCACTTCGACACCGCCACCCGCTACGGCAACGAGGCCGGTGTCGCCGAGGGCATGCGCCGCAGCGGCATCGACCGCGACGAACTGTTCGTGACGACGAAGCTCGACGGCGAGTTCCAGGGCGGGGACCGCGCGATCCCCGGGCTCGAGGCGGCCCTCGAGCGCATGGACCTCGACCACGTCGACCTGCTGCTCATGCACTGGCCCCTGCCCGCGCGGGGGCAGTTCGTCTCGACCTGGAAGACCTTCGAACAGCTGCATTCCGACGGGCGGGCCCGCGCGATCGGGGTGTCGAACTTCACGCCCGCGCATCTCGACGTGCTGCTCGGCGAGGCGTCGATCGTGCCGGCGGTGAATCAGATCCAGATCAGTCCGCTCACCCCGCGCGACGAATGGGTGACCTACAACGCCCGGCACGGGATCGTGACCGAGTCGTGGTCGCCGCTCGGAGGCCCGGGGGCCGAGGTGCTCGCGGCGCCCGAGCTCGCGCCGATCGCCCAAGCGCACGGGGTGACGGTGGGTCAGGTGGTGCTGCGCTGGCACGTGCAGCGTGGGCTGGTGCCGCTGCCGAAGTCCTCGAACCCGGAGCGCATGGCGCAGAACATGGACGTGTTCGGGTTCGAGCTGAGCGACGACGACATGTCGGCGATCGCGGCGCTCGAGCGGCCCGGGACGGGCGTCGATCCCGACCGGGACGGGCACTAGGTCGCGCTGCGGGTCTCGACACGGCCTTCGGCCTACTCGACCAGCGAGTCTTCTCGTCGAAACCCGCAGGTCTCGACACGGCCTTCGGCCTACTCAGCCAGCGGGAGCGCCGCGCGCACGTACTCCAGCGCGCGGGCGGCGTCGATCCCGAGGGATGCGGCCCGCGCCGCGTACGCCCCCGCCGCCTCCTGCAGCGCGCGTTCCGCTCCGTCGGCCGACAATGCGATGAACGACCCATTCCGGCCGCGGGTCTCGATCACCCCGGCATCCTCGAGCTCGCGGTACGCCTTCGCCACGGTGTTGACCGCGAGCCCCAGCTCGGCGGCGAGCGCGCGCACCGTCGGCAGCTTGGTGCCCGCGGGCAGCCCGGCGGCGACGAGTTGCTCGCGCAACTCGGCGGCGGTCGTCGCGGTGAGTTTCACGAGGCCTCCGGCGAGTGCGCGTCGAGGAACTCGTACACCTCGGTGAGGTCGACCCCCGTGAACGTCGCCGAGGGCATCGCGGCCAGCAGCGAGGAGTTGAGCCGTGCGCTCGGCCAGGCGTGGTCGGCCCAGCGCGCCGCGAGTGCGGCCGGCGGCCGCTGACAGCATGACGGGTCGGGGCACCCCGAGGTGCGGCGACGTTCGGTGTCGCGTCCGCGGAACCATTTGACGTGCGCGAACGGGGTACCGACGCTGACCGAGAACGCCCCCGACGCCGTCGTCTGGATGCTCGACGTGCACCAGAACGTGCCGTTCGGCTTGTCGGTGTACTGGTGGTACGGGCTGAACCGGTCTTCGACCTCGAACACCTGACGCGCGCTCCAGAACCGGCAGACGATCTGTCCCTCGATGGCGCCCAGCACATCCGTCGGGAACGCCGCCCCGTCATTCTCATACGCCTTCGAGATCGCGCCGCTCGCGTGCGCCTTCAGGAAGTGCACCGGGATGCCCAGGTGCGTCGTCGCCAGGTTGGTGAACCGGTGCGCCGCCGTCTCGTAGGTGGTGGCGAACGCGTCGCGCAGGTCCTCGATGCTGAGCTCGCGCTTCGCCTTCGCCTGCTGCAGGAACTCCACTGCACTCGCCTCCGGGATGAGCAGCGCCCCGGCGAGGTAGTTCGTCTCGACCCGCTGCCGCAGCAGGTCCGGGTAGTCCCGCGGCTCCTGCTTGCCCAGCACGTGCGCGGCGAGCGCCTGCAGCAGGGCCGAACGCGGATCCCCGCCGGCGAGCTGGCGCACCGGCAGGTAGATGCGCCCGTTGCGGTGGTCGGTGACGCTGCGGGTCGTGGCGGGCAGGTCGCCGACGTAGTGCAGCGTGAACCCCAGGTGCCTGGCCAGCTCGGAGGCCACCCGCTGCGACAGCGGACCGCCATCGTGGCCGACGGCCTTCAGCAACCCGCGCGCGATGTCTTCGAGGTCGGAGAAGTGATTGCCCCGCTTGCGCTGTTCCGCCCGCAGTTCCACGTTGGCCCGCCGCGCCTCCTCCGGGGTCGCCGCACGCTCGTTGTGCAGCCGCTGCAGCTCGTCGTGCAATCCCAGGATCGTCTCGATCGCCTCGTCGCTGAGGCTCTTGCGCACGGGCAGGGGCGGCAGCCCGAGTGCCGTGTAGAGCGGTCCGCGCTGAACCCGCTCCAGCGCGATCTCGAGCGCGGCTCGCGGCGACGGCGCGTCGGGGCTGAGCAGTTCGTCGAGGCCGGTTCCGAGCACGCGGGCCAGCCGCTGCAGCTCGCCGAGCTTCAGCTCCCGCTTGCCGTTCTCGATCACCGACACCTGCGAGGGTGCGCGGTCGATGGCGCCGGCGAGATCCTCCAGCGTCATGCCGCGATCGGTGCGGAGCTGGCGGATGCGCCGGCCGATGGTCAGCGAGTCGAGCACCCCTTCATCGTCGATGGTTCCGAGGGCGGGTACGTCCATGTTCCTACGGTGGCACGAGTGCTTCTTCAGCGAAATAGAAAGATGCGGATATTTCTGCGCACTTTCCGCGGAAGGCGGGTCGCATCCGGGTCACCATCGTGTCATGCACCGCACCGGAGATCAGATCCAGACGGCCGCCGAGCTCGAGGCGGAGTGGGCAGCGCACCCGCGCTGGGACGGCGTCCGCCGTGACTACACCGCCGAGGATGTCGTCGAGTTGCGCGGGCCCGTCCGCGAGGAGCGCACGCTCGCCCGTCGTGGCGCCGAGAAGCTCTGGGAGCTGATCGAGGCGAACGACGACCCGAACGAGTGGGTGTCCGCGCTCGGTGCCCTCACCGGCAACCAGGCCGTGCAGCAGGTGCGCGCCGGGCTGAAGGCGATCTACCTGTCGGGCTGGCAGGTCGCCGCCGACGCCAACCTGAGCGGGCAGACCTACCCCGACCAGAGCCTGTACCCGGCGAACTCGGTGCCCGCGGTGGTGCGGCGCATCAACAACGCGCTGCTGCGCACCGGGCAGATCGAAGCGGTCTCGACAGGCTCGACCACCGACTGGATGGTCCCGATCGTCGCCGATGCCGAGGCCGGATTCGGCGGCCCGCTGAACGCCTACGAACTCATGCACGGCATGATCGAGGCGGGCGCGGCCGGCGTGCACTGGGAGGACCAGCTGGCCAGCGAGAAGAAGTGCGGCCACATGGGCGGCAAGGTGCTGGTGCCCACCTCGCAGCACATCCGCACGCTCAACGCGGCGCGGCTCGCGGCCGATGTCGCCGGCGTGCCCACCATCGTCATCGCGCGCACCGACGCGCTCGCCGCCACCCTGCTGACCAGCGACCATGACGAGCGGGACCGCGCGTTCGTGACCGGCGAGCGCACCGCGGAGGGTTTCTACCAGGTGCAGAACGGCATCGGCCCGGTGCTCGCCCGCGGCCACGCGTACGCACCGTACGCCGACCTGCTCTGGGTCGAATCCGACAAGCCGGACCTCGAACTCGCGCGCACCTTCGCCGAGAGCATCCATGCCGAGTTCCCGAACCAGAAGCTGGCGTACAACTGCTCCCCGAGCTTCAACTGGAAGAGCCACCTCGACGACGACCAGATCGCCCGGTTCCAGCGCGAGCTGTCGGCGATGGGCTACGCGTTCCAGTTCATCACCCTGGCCGGGTTCCACGCCCTCAACCACTCGATGTTCGAGCTCGCCAGCGGCTACCGCGACCGCCAGATGAGCGCCTACGTCGAGCTGCAGGAGGCCGAGTTCGCCTCCGAGGCGCACGGCTACACGGCCACCAAGCACCAGCGCGAGGTCGGCACGGGGTACTTCGACCGGATCGCCACGGCCCTCAACCCCCAGAGCGCGACGCTCGCCCTCGTGGGGTCGACCGAACAGGAGCAGTTCGCATGATCGAGATCCGCGGGGCCCTCGGCGCCCGCCACGACGAGATCCTGACCGCCGAGGCCCTGGCCTTCCTGACCCGCCTGCACGATGCGTTCGCCGGAGCGCGCCACGAGCGCCTCGCCGCGCGCATGCGCCGGCGGCGCGAGATCGACAACGGCCGCGACCTGCGATTCCTCGACGAAACGGCGGATGTGCGGGCCGACCCGTCCTGGCGCGTCGCCGGCGCAGGCCCCGGCCTTCACGATCGCCGCGTCGAGATCACCGGCCCGACCGATCGCAAGATGGCGGTCAACGCGCTCAACTCCGGTGCCCAGGTCTGGCTCGCCGACCACGAGGACGCCCTGAGCCCCACCTGGCGCAACGTCGTCGAGGGCCAGCTGAACCTCTCGGATGCCATCCGCCGCCGGATCGACTTCACCAGTGCAGAGGGGAAGCGCTACGAACTCACCGAGGCAGGGCTGCCGACGATCGTGTTCCGGCCCCGCGGCTGGCACCTCGTCGAGAAGCACCTGAGGTACACGGATGCCGCGGGGCTCTCGGCGCCGGCCTCGGCATCCCTCGTCGATGTCGGGCTGTATCTGTTCCACAACGCCGCCGAACTGATCGCGCGCGGCACCGGCCCGTACTTCTACCTCCCCAAGCTCGAGTCGCACCTCGAGGCCCGGCTGTGGGATCAGGTGTTCACCTTCGCCGAGACGGACCTCGGTCTGCCGCACGGGACGATCCGCGCGACCGTGTTGATCGAGACCATCCCGGCGGCGTTCGAGATGGAGGAGATCCTCTATGAACTGCGCGACCACTGCGCGGGTCTCAACGCCGGTCGCTGGGACTACATCTTCTCGATCATCAAGAACTTCCGCGGCCGCGGCGCCGGATTCGTGCTGCCCGACCGGGCGAAGATCACCATGACGGTGCCGTTCATGCGCGCCTATACCGAACTGCTCGTGCAGACCTGCCACAAGCGGGGCGCGCATGCCATCGGCGGCATGAGCGCGTTCATCCCCAACCGGCGCGACCCGGAGGTGACGGCTGCCGCGCTCGAGGCGGTGGCGGCCGACAAGCGCCGCGAGGCGACCGACGGATTCGACGGAACCTGGGTCGCGCACCCGGACCTGATCCCGACAGCACGCGCCGAGTTCGATGCGGTGCTCGGCGACCGCCCGAACCAGGTCGATCGCCGGCGCGACGACGTCAGCGTGTCGGGTGCCGATCTGCTCGACCTGCGCATCGAGGGCGAGGTGACGGATGCGGGGGTCGCCGCGAACGTGTCCATCGCGTTGCGCTACCTCGAGTCCTGGCTGCGCGGCGTGGGTGCCGCCGCCATCGACGACCTCATGGAGGACGCCGCGACGGCGGAGATCAGCCGCTCGCAGCTCTGGCAGTGGATCCACCAGCGCGTGGTGACGGCCGAGGGCACGCGGGTCACCCGCGACCACGTCTCGGGTCTGCTCGATGCGGCGCTCGAGACCCACCGTGGCGGCCGATTCGAGCAGGCCGCCGAGATCTTCCGCGCGGTCACGCTGGAGGAGGAGTTCCCCACGTTCCTGACCATCGCCGCGTACACGCGGTACCTGGTCGAGCCGGTCGAACCTGTCGAAACCACGGAGGTAGCAGCATGAGGATCGTCGTCATCGGCGCAGACGGAGTAGGCGCGGCGCTCGCGGAACACCTGCACCTGGAGCACATCCGGAGCGTGGCGGACGTGCATGCCGACGGGTTCGTCCTCGACGGTGCGCCGCGCGACCTGGCCGAGGCCCACGCGCTCGACGTGTTGTTGCGGGCCCGTGCCGCCGAGGTCGACGCGGTGCTCGTGCTCGGGCCGGCGGCGCCGGAGGTGCTCGATCACTACTTCGGCCGGGTGATCGAGCTCGACCCCGCGGACCCGTTCGATGCGGCCCTGGCGGGTCTGCGCGAGGTGCTGCTCGCGGCCTAACGTGGAGGCGTGAAGCTCGACCTCGTCCCCGCCGCCGACCACCCCGAACTGCTGGCGGGTCCCGTAGCCGCGGCCGTGACCTCCGAGATGCGGGTCGCCCCGATCGATGCGACGCTCGCCGACACGGCCGCGTTCTGCGCGGCGTACGAGGTGCCTCTGGAGATCTCGGCCAACTGCGTGATCGTCGCCGGGCGCCGCGGCGACGTGACACGCTACGCGGCGTGCATGGTGCTGGCGACGACCCGGCTCGATGTGAACTCGGTGGTGCGCGGACTGCTCGATGCCCGCAAGGCGTCGTTCGCCCCGATGGACGACGCGGTCGCGCTCACCGGCATGGAGTACGGCGGTATCACCCCGGTCGGCATCCCGGACGACTGGGCGCTGTACGTCGACAGCCGCATCCCTTCACTTCCCGAGGTGATCATCGGGGCGGGCATCCGCGGGGCGAAGATCCTGCTGCCGGGGTCCGCGCTCGCGGCGTTGCCGGGTGCGCAGGTGATCGAGGGGCTCGCGAAAGAGCTCGACGCTCAGTCGTAGCTGCGATGGATCAGATGCGACAGCACGATCGCCGAACGCGTGTGGTCGACGCTCGGGGCGATGCGCACCTTCTCGAGGGCGTTCTCCAGTGACGGGATGTCGCGCGACCGGATGTGCACGACGGCGTCCGCCGATCCGGTCACGGTAGAGGCATCCACCACCTCGGGCACGTTGGAGAGGATGCGCTTCAGCTCCTCCGGGGCCACCGTCCCCCGGCAGAACAGCTCGACGTACGCCTCGGTGGCCATGCCGTCCACGGCCGGGTCGACCTGGATCGTGAACGCGCGGATCACGCCGTCGGCGACGAGCCGGTCGACCCGGCGCTTCACCGCGGAGGCCGACAGCCCCACGCGGTCGCCGATGTCGCCGTACCCCGCGCGGGCGTTCTGGCGCAGCAGGTCGAGGATCCCGAAGTCGAGGTTGTCCATCCTGGCAGGGTACGCGCGATCGTTGCGTTGGGGCTAGTCATCCCGCCGATTCGGTGCGCACCGCGCCGGAAAACACCGGATGCGTGCGTGCGACACTGAGGACCATGCCAGAACGCGTCGCGACAAAACGCACCGTCCTGATGTGCCGCCCCGAGCACTTCACCGTGAGCTACCGCATCAACCCGTGGATGCATCCGGAGGACCCGACCGACACCGGTCTGGCGCGGCGCCAGTGGGAGACGTTGTTCGCGAAGTATCAGGAACTCGGGTTCGAGATCCACCTCATCGAGCCGCTCGAGGGCCTGCCCGACATGGTCTACGCGGCCAACGGCGGCTACGTTCTCGACGGCATCGCCTACGGCGCGAAGTTCGAGTACCCCGAACGTCAGCCCGAGGGACCCGCCTACATGGAGTGGTTCCGTGCCAACGGCTTCGACGTCCGCGAGCCGGTCGCCACCAACGAGGGCGAAGGCGACATGCTGCTCGTCGGCGACACGATCTACGCCGGAACCGGTTTCCGCACCGATGTCGCCAGCCATCAGGAGTTGCGCGACATCTACGGCCGCGAGGTGGTCACGCTGAAGCTGATCGATCCGAGCTTCTACCACCTCGACACCGCCTTCGCGGTGCTCGATCCGTCCGGCGGGCCCGACAGTGTCGCCTTCCTGCCGAAGGCTTTCGACGCGGCGAGCCTCGACCTGCTCGACGAGCGCTTCCCGGATGCGATCCACGTCACCGATGCGGACGCTGCGGTCCTCGGTCTCAACAGCTTCAGCGATGGACGCAATGTCGTCATCGCCTCGCGCGCGACCGATTTCGAGCGCCAGCTGACCGAGCGGGGGTTCGTGCCGCACGGCGTCGATCTGTCCGAGCTGCTGCTCGGCGGTGGCGGCGTGAAGTGCTGCACGCTTGAATTGCGCTCGTGAGCCCCGAGCGCCGCAGTGCCGATTACCTCGCCCAGGTCGACGAGTTCGGCGCGCACAACTATCACCCGCTGCCCGTCGTCGCCGCCGCAGGGTTCGGGGCCTGGGTCACCGACGTCGAGGGCAAGCGGTACCTGGACTGCCTCGCCGCCTACTCGGCCGTCAACTTCGGGCACGGCAACCCGGTGCTCGTCGATGCGGCGAAGAAGCAGCTCGACACCCTGACGCTCACCAGCCGCGCGTTCCACAACGACAAGCTCGGCCCGTTCCTCGAGGCACTCGCGAGGCTCGCAGGCAAAGACATGGTGCTGCCGATGAACACCGGCGCCGAGGCCGTCGAGTCGGGCATCAAGATCGCCCGCGCCTGGGGCTACCGGGTGAAGGGCGTCGAACAGGACCGTGCGCAGATCATCGTGTTCGACGGCAACTTCCACGGGCGCACCACGACGATCGTCGGCTTCAGCAGCGATCCGGATGCACGGGCCGACTTCGGCCCGTTCACCCCCGGCTTCGTGTCGGTCCCCTATGGTGACGAGGCCGCGCTGCGGGCAGCCCTTGACGCCCATGGTGACGACGTCGTGGGGGTGCTCATCGAGCCGATCCAGGGCGAGGCCGGCATCATCGTGCCGCCCGACGGGTATCTGCAGGCCATTCGAGCGCTGACCCGGGAGCGCAACGTGCTCATGATCGCCGACGAGATCCAGACCGGGCTCGGGCGCACCGGTGAGACGTTCGAGACCCAGCGGGTCGGGGTGATCCCCGACGTGTACCTGCTCGGGAAGGCGCTCGGGGGCGGCATCGTGCCGGTGAGCGCCGTCGTCGGCGATGCCGATGTGATCGGGGTGCTCCGGCCGGGGCAACACGGGTCGACATTCGGCGGCAACCCGCTCGCGGCTGCCGTGGGCCTCGCCGTCGTCGGACTGCTCGAGACGGGGGAGTTCCAGGCGCGCGCCCGCGACCTCGGCGCGCACCTGCACGCGCGTCTGCACGAGCTGATCGGTCACGGGGTCGAGGCCGTCCGCGGCGCGGGGCTCTGGGCGGGAATCGACATCGACCCCCGCATCGGCACGGGGCGTGCGGTCTGCGAGGCGCTCGCCGAACGCGGGGTTCTGGCGAAGGATACGCACGGCTCGACGATCCGGCTCGCGCCGCCGCTCGTGGTGGAGCGCGAGGATCTCGACTTCGCGGTCGAGCAGTTCGCGGCGGTGCTGGGGTCTCGGTTGATCGAGTAGCGGCGGAGCCGCGCCCCGTTGATCGAGTAGCGGCGGAGCCGCGTGTCGAGATCGGGGGGTTTCGACACGCGCCGCGTGGCGGCGCTACTCAACCCGCTCGGGCGGAGCGGCGCTACTCAACCCGCTGGTGTTGCAGCGAGACTGGGGGCATGGACCCCGTCGACGCGCTCACCGAGATCGCGTTCCTGCTCGAGCGGGATCGCGCGATCCGTTACAAGTCGAAGGCGTTCCGCACCGCGGGTGACGTGGTCGTGGGCCTCGACCCGGCGGTGCTCGCCGATCCGGTCCGGCTGAAGAACACCAAGGGCATCGGCGACACCACGTACACGGTCATCCGCCAGGCGCTCGCGGGCGAGGTGCCGGAGTATCTCGCGAAGCTTCGCGAGACGAGCGCCATCGCCGCGACGAGCGAGCTGCGCGCGAAGCTCAAAGGCGATCTGCACGCCCACAGCGAATGGAGCGACGGCACCACCTCGATCGAGCTCATGGTCGACAGCGCGCGGCGACTCGGTCACGAGTACCTGGCGATCACCGATCACTCTCCGCGGCTGACCATCGCACGGGGCCTCAGCGCCGAGCGACTCGCCGAGCAACTGGAGGTGGTCCGAGGGCTGAGCGGCGACGGCATCCGGGTGCTCACCGGCATCGAGGTCGACATCAACGACGACGGCACGCTCGACCAGACCGATGAGCTGCTCGGTCAACTCGATGTCGTGGTCGCGAGCGTGCACTCCAAGCTGAAGTCCGAGCCGCGGACCATGACCCGGCGCATGATCGCTGCAGTCGAGAACCCGCACACCGATGTGCTGGGGCACATCACCGGGCGCCTGGTCGAGGGCGCGCGCGGCACCCGACCCGGAGCCACCTTCGACGCGAAGTCCGTCTTCGAGGCGTGCGCCGCCAACGGCGTCGCCGTCGAGGTGAACTCGCGCCCCGAACGTCAGGACCCGCCGGACGACCTCATCGCACTGGCACTCGACGCCGGATGCCTGTTCTCGATCGACAGCGACGCGCACGCGCCTGGCCAGCTCGGCCTGCTCGACTACGGGGCCGAGCGCGCCGAGAAGAACGGCATCCCGCCCGAGCGCATCGTCACGACATACCCGGTCGAGCAACTTCTCCAATGGACCGCCCGCGACCGGTAGCGTCGCACGCGTGAGTCCGCTGCCCGCCCACCTGCCCGAGCCGACCCACACCCCGCTGCGGGGTGGTACGGCCCTGCGCTGGGGGGTGCTGGCACCCGGCACGATCGCGGATGCGTGGGTGACCACGGTGCACGCGCACACCGATCAGCGGGTCGTGGCCGTCGCATCCCGGACCGCCGAGAGGGCCCAGGCGTTCGCCGCGAAGCACGGCATCGCGCGCGCCTACGACGCCTACGAGCACCTCGTCGCCGACCCGGATGTCGACGTCGTGTACATCGCCCCTCCGCACACCGAACACGCCAGGCTCGCCCTGATGGCGATCGCCGCCGGCAAGCATGTGCTGGTCGAGAAGCCGCTCGCCACGAGCGAGGCCGAGGCGCGAACCATCGCCGACGCCGCCCGCACCGCGAACGTCTTCGCGATGGAGGCGATGTGGAGCCGCTTCCTGCCGCAGACCACGATCGTGCGACGCCTGCTCGACGACGGTGTGCTCGGCGACCTGCGCCTGGCCGGCGCGGACTTCGGCGAGGTGTTCGGCTACGACCCGGCCAGTCGCGCGTTCGACCCGGCTCTTGGCGGGGGAGCTCTGCTCGATATCGGCATCTACTCACTGTGGTTCACGACCTTCGCGCTCGGTGCGCCCGACCGGGTATCTGCGCACGGAAGCCTCGCTCCGACGGGTGTGGAGGAACAGGCGACCGTCGTGACGACCCACGGCGCGGCGATCGGCATCGCGACGTCGACGATGATGGCGAGCACCCCGAACGTCGCCGCCGTCACCGGTGAGCGCGCACGCATCGAGATCGACCGGCCGTTCTGGGAGCCCGGCGGGTTCCGCCTGGTGCAGGGCACCGACGAGCGCCTGTTCACCGATCCGAGCACCCTGCGCTATCGCGACGGTCTCGCCTATCAGGCCACCGCGGTCGCCGCGCACATCGCGGAGGGACGCACCGAAGCGCCTGAGCATCCGCTCGAGCGCAGCCTCGAGCTGCTGCGCATCATCGACGATGCCCGCGCACAGTTGGGAGCACGATGACGAAGGGTCTCGATACGCCCGTGCCGGGCTACTCGACCGCCGACGCGGAGGATCCGCTCGCGCACTTCCGCGATCGCTTCGCCCCGAGTCCGGGGCTCGTGGCCTACCTCGACGGCAACTCCCTCGGCCGGCCGCTCACCGCATCCCTCGAGAACCTGAACCGGGTCGCGCGCGAGGAGTGGGGCGGGCGGCTGATCCGCGGCTGGGACGAGGTCTGGCTCGCCGAGCCCGTGCGCCTCGGCGACCTGCTCGGCCGGGTGGCCCTGGGGGCGGCGGCCGGCCAGACCACGATCGGCGATTCGACGACGGTGCTGCTGTACAAGCAGATCCACGCGGCACTGAAGCTGCGGGAGGGCCGCGACGAGATCGTCGTGCACCGCGACGACTTCCCGACCGACCGCTATGTGCTCGAGGGAATCGCCGCCGAGACGGGTGCGACCCTGCGCTGGCTCGAGCCGGGCGATCTGACCCCGGATGCGGTGGCCGCGGCGATCGGCGAGCGCACCGCCCTCGTCGTGCTGTCGGCGATCGCCTACCGGTCGGGCGCGCTCGCCGACCTGACCGGTATCACCGACCTCGTGCACGAGGCCGGCGCGCTCATGCTCTGGGACCTCTGTCACGCTGCCGGGGCGATCCCGCTGCAGCTCGATGCCTGGGGCGTCGACCTGGCGGTGGGGTGCGGCTACAAGTACCTCAACGCAGGCCCCGGCGCCCCGGCGTTCGCGTACGTCCGGGCCGGGCTGCTCGAGGACTATCGCCAGCCCATCCAGGGCTGGCTGGGTTCGGCGACCCCGTTCGAGATGGGGCAGGGGTATCGGCCCGGCCCCGGCATCCGCCGCGTTCTGAGCGGGACGCCGCCGATCCTGGGCATGGCGACGCTGGGTCCGGCACTGGAACTGCTCGACGAGGCGGGCCTGGATGCGGTGCGCGCCAAATCGGTCGCGCTCACCGAGCACGCGATCGCCCTCGCCGATGACCTGCTGCCGGGTGCCGAGCTCGCCACCCCCCGCGACGCTGCTCGACGGGGAAGCCACATCACGCTCGATCACCCCGAGTTCGAGCGCATCATGCCGCTGCTGTGGGAGCGCGGGGTGATCCCCGACTTCCGGCGCCCGAACGGCATCCGCCTCGGGCTGTCACCGCTGTCGACGAGCTTCGCCGAGGTCGAGGCCGGGGTGCGGGCCATGGCGGAGCTGCTGGCGTGACCGACTTCCACGAGCATCCCCAGCACGACGACGCGCGCAACGAGAGCCGCCGCGCGTTCCGCGTGCGCATGGGCGGGCGCGACCGGAACGAGAGCCATCGCGCCTCGAGCCCGCTCGAGCTGCTGTTCGACCTGGTGTTCGTGGTGGCGATCGCCTCGCTCGTGCTGCAGCTCGCGCACGGCTTCGTCGAGGGCCATGTCGAACAGGTCGGTCCGTTCCTCTTCGTGTTCTTCGCGATCTGGTGGGCGTGGATGAACTTCACCTGGTTCGCCTCGGCCTACGACACCGACGATGCCCTCTACCGCATCCTCACCGTCGTCCAGATGGCGGGCGTGCTCATCCTCGCCGCGGGCGTCCCGACGGCGTTCGAGCACCTCGACTACGTGGGGGTGACGATCGGATATCTGGTCATGCGCATCGGGCTCGTCGCGCTGTGGGTGCGCGCGGCGATCGAGCACCCCGAACGGCGCGCCACGACCCTGCGTTACGCGGTCGGGGTCAGCGTGGTGCAGGCGGGGTGGTTGCTGCGCCTGCTGCTCCCGCCCGAGATCGGGCAGTACGCCTTCATCGTGCTGGCGCTCGCCGACCTGGCGGTGCCGCTGTGGGCCGAGCGTCCGGGCATGACCCCCTGGCATCCCCGGCACATCGCCGAACGCTACGGGCTGTTCACCATCATCCTGCTGGGCGAGGGCGTCTTCGCCGCGACGAACGCCGTGCAGCGGGCTCTGAGCTCGGGACTGACCCCCGAGCTCGTGGTGCTCGGGCTCGCCGGCCTGGTGCTGCTGGTGGGGCTGTGGTGGACGTACTTCCTCGAGCCGGCCGCCGAGGGTCTGCAACGCAGGCGCCAGTGGTCCTTCTTCTGGGGCTATGGCCACTACCTGCTGTTCGCGGCGCTGGCCGCAGTCGGGGCGGGGCTCGAGGCTGCGGTCGAGGCGATCACGCACGAACTCGAGATCTCGGATGCGGTGGTCGGCTTCACCGTCGCCGTACCGGTCGCGCTGGTGCTGATCCTGCTCTGGCTGCTGTACCTCCCGTTCGCGCAGAAGGCCGAGATCCCGCCGTGGCTGCTGCTGCCGGCGGCGGGACTCATGCTGCTGGCGCCGCTGGCGGCCCCGGTGGCCGGGGTGACCGGAGTGGTGGTGATCGTGACGGTTCTGCTGGCGGTCGTCGTGGCGGGCACGACCATCGTGCGGCGACCTGAGCCGGTCGAGTAGCCGCGCAGCGGCGTGTCGAGACCACCCCGCGTACCCTTGGCCGGGTGACGACCCTGACCCCCGAGCTCCTCGCCCGCATCCGCGGGCGCGCCGCCGGATACGACCGCGACAACGCGTTCTTCACCGAGGACCTCGACGAGTTGCGCACCGCCGGCTACCTCAGGCCGCGGTCGCTGCTCGAGACGGTCCGCGACCAGCGCCTGCTCGCCGCGCACGCCCCGGCCACGGCTCTGGGCATCAACATGCACCTGGTCTGGACGGGTGTCGCACACGTCCTCGCCGAGCGTGGCGACCCCAGCCTGGAATGGGTGCTCCGCGATGCCGAGGCCGGGGAGCTGTTCGCCTTCGGCAACAGCGAGCCCGGCAACGATCTCGTGCTCTGGGACTCGCTGACGGTCGTCGAACCCGTCGATTCCGGCTTCGCCTTCACAGGTACCAAGATCTTCACCAGCCTCGCCCCGGCCTGGACGCGCCTCGGCGTCTTCGGCAAGCAGACCTCCGGAGACGGGGCGCCCCGCCTGGTGCACGGCTTCCTCACCCGCGAGGACGCCGGGGTGACCACGCTCGATGACTGGGACACTCTCGGCATGCGCGCGACGCAATCGAACACGACTCGGCTCGACCACGCCGTCGTGCCGGACGAGCGCATCTCGCGGTTCCTGCCGGTCGGCCCGAACCCGGACCCCTTCGTGTTCGCGATCTTCGCGAACTTCCTGCTGAGCATCGGGTCGGTGTACGCGGGGATCGCCGACCGGGCTCTCGAGCTGGCGGTGGCCGCTGCGCACCAGCGCACCAGCCTGCGGAACGGGGGCGCGCCGTACGCGGCCGACCCCGACATCCGCTGGCGCATCGCGGATGCCGCGCTCGCCCTCGACGCGCTCGCCCCCGATCTCGAGGCCCTCGCCCGCGACGTCGACGAGCGGGTCGATCACGGCGCCGACTGGTTCCGCAAGCTCACCGGCGCGAAGCACCGGGCGACGGAGACGGCTCGGCGGGTCGTCGATCAGGCGATGCGGGTCGCGGGCGGCGGGGGCTACGCGAGCAGTGCCGAGCTGTCACGCCTGCAGCGCGACGTGCTCGCCGGCATCTACCATCCGAGCGACACCGAGTCGGTGCACTCGACGGTCGCCACGAATCTGCTCGGGCCGATCGCGTGACGCCCCGGCCGTCGGCGCAGCGCGTCGCCGACACCCGCCGCCATCCGAGTGACATCGACGGCCACAGCGCACACGCAGCGCGCATGCGAGGTCCTGTGTGCGTCTCAGCCGGCCGAACGCACCAGGTGGAAGATCGGCAGCTTCCGCCCCGCCTTGTCGGCGTAGTCCTGGAACACCGGCGAGCGGCTCACGAAACGCTGCCAGGCGGCGTCGTACTCGGCGCCATCGAGCTCTCGCGCTTCGACGGCGACCGTCGCCACGGCGCCGTCGATGTGCGCCTCGACGTCGAACCGCGGGTGCGCGAGCAGGTTGTGATACCACGCCGGATGCTCGGGCGCCCCACCCTTCGAGGCGACGACGAACCAGCCGCCGGAGTCGTCTCGCCGGCCCATCACGGGAGCCAGGCGCAGCTCGCCCGACTTCGCGCCGATCGTATGCATGACGACGAGGCTCTTGCCCCAGCCCTTGGTCACCCCGTCGTTCGCGCGGAACTCGGCGATCACCCGCTCGTTCCAGCCGCTCATGCGCGGGTCAAGCGGAACACCGGGATGCGCCGGTCGGTCTTGGTGAGGTAGTCGCCGAACTGCGGCTCCTCGGCCACGATCGCGTCGTACACGGCCTTCCACTCGCTCTCCGGCACCTCACTCGCGGTGACGGGCACGGTGACCACCTCGCCGTCGATGAGCGCCTCGATCTGGATCGACGGGTTCGCCTTCAGGTTGTGGTACCAGGCCGGGTTCTCCGGGGCGCCGCCCTTCGACGCCACCACCTGCCAGCCGCCGTCGCGCTCGAACCCGACGACGGGCTGCAGCCGCACCTCACCCGACTTTGCGCCGATCGAGTGCAGCACCACGAGCTTCGGCCCCCAGTAGTTGGTCGTCCCCTTGCTCTCGCGGAACTCGCCGATGACGTTGTCGTTCCAGTCGCTCACTGCACCCACCCCTCCGCGCGAAGCCGGTCCTCGCACAGCGAGGTCCAACGCGCGGGTGCGCCCGAACCTTCCGCGCAGGCTTGACAGCCGCTCCTTAA
Source organism: Pseudolysinimonas sp. (assembly GCA_035556655.1). GTDB lineage: Bacteria > Actinomycetota > Actinomycetes > Actinomycetales > Microbacteriaceae > JBDSKH01. The sequence continues at coordinate 17,129 of DATMFW010000043.1, read as the reverse complement.
TCGTCATAAAGTTCCGGACTTAACGGTCATTAAGGAGTGACGATGCCAGAGAGCCCGACCGAGGCCGACCTGCCGCTGAAGCAGCGCGCACTCATCGTCGCGTCGCGTCTGCTGCGCTCGAACGGCTACGAGGCGACGCGTCTCGAGGACATCGCCGCCGAACTCGGCGTCACCGCCCCGGCCCTCTACTGGCACTTCGCATCGAAGTCCGACCTCTTCTATGCGCTGCTGAAGCAGATCATCGAGGAGTTCAACGCCGCCATCGACAGTGCATTCGCCGATGGCCCATCCGACCCCGAATCGACCCTGCGGCGCGTGGCGGCCGCGCACACCCGCATCCAACTGGCGGGCCTCGATGACGCACAGAGCTACACGGCGATGTCCTTCTCGCACTCGCAACTCACCTCATGGATGACCGACGAGCAGGCGCTCGCGCTGCGCAACAGCAGCCGGATCTACTTCGAGCGCGTCCGGGACGTCGTGCGCCGCGGCATGAGCGAGGGCGTCTTCGCCGAGGGCGATGCCGCCGTCGCGACCTTCGCCATCATCAACATCTGCGAATACAGCCACCTCTGGTACCAGAACGACCGCGACCGCTCGATCGAGCAGGTCGCCCTCATGCACGCGGAGTTCGCGGCGAGCATCGCCATCGGGGCTGTCCGTGACCGCACGCCCGGAAACGTTCGATGACGAGCACCACCCCTACCCCAACCACAGAAGGACGGAAAATGAAGAAGACCCTCACCGCGGGCATCGCCCTCGCCGGTGTCGTCGCCGCGCTCGCCGGCTGTTCACCGCAGAGCACGGCTGACGCCGACGAGGTGCGCATCCTGTTCTCGGCACCGCTGTCCGGTGACTCCGCCGAGAGCGGGCAGGCGCTGCTGAACGGCGCAGAGCTCGCTGCCGACATCATCAACGAGGCCGGTGGCGCCGGAGGGCGCACCGTCGTGATCGAGGCGGCCGACGACGAGATGACGACACAGGCCGCCAACTCGATCGCGAGCAAGTTCGCGGCCGACCCGAAGTACTTCGCGCTGGCCGGGTTCCTCGACACCGGACTCGCTCAGGCGGCGTCCGTCGTGGCGAACCGCTCTGAGCTCTCGCTGATCTCGTCGTTCGGATGCGGCGACTCGCTCGTGACCGATGCCGACAACGTGTTCGTGATGTGCGCAGCACCCGACGCCAACGGCCGGGTCGCCGCGTCGTTCATCGCCGACCAGATCCCCGGCGCCACGTTCGTCTCCATCTCGATCGACGTCCCGCAGCTCGACTTCTACTTCAACGGGCTGCAGGCCGTCACCGACGACCGTGACCTGACGTGGGCGTCGCGCGAGGTCTACCCGCCGAGCGCGACCGACTACGCGACGGTGGTCACCAACGCACTCGCCTCGTCCCCCGACGCGATCGTCTCCGGATCCCTGCAGGCATCGGCCGCGCAGGTGCTGAGCCAGATCCGTCGCACCGACCCCGACGTCCTGTACGTCGACATGCTCGGCGAGGGCTGGGGCTCGACGTTCCTCGACACCGCCGGCGACGCGGCGATCGGGGCGTACACGCAGGATCTCGGCCTCGGCTTCGGAGGCGATGACGCCGACCGCGTCGCGATCCTCGATCGATACCAGGACGAGCACGGAACCGTGATGTCGGCGGCCGCTCAGCACGGCTACGACACCATCGTCGCGATCGCAGCGGCCGCGGATGCCGGCGCGACGCGCGAGGACCTCGAGGACAAGCTGGCCGAGATCGACGCCGACGGTGTCACCGGCCCGATCTCGTTCGCCAACGGCAAGCGCGCGGACGAGCGGGTCATCAGCATCAGCGAGATCACCGGCACGGCTCCCGAGGACCGCACGGTGCTGGCGCAGTACACGGTCACCTCCGACGGAAAGATCAGCCTGTTCGAATGAACTCCCGGCGTACCCCCGCCCGCGGTGACGTGTTCACCGCGGGCGGGACCCTCGAACCCCGCGGCCTCCAGCGGCTGCAGAGCAGCGCCGTCGTGCGCTGGGTCGCCATCGCGATCCTCGCTGCCGGAGTCATCGTGCTCTTCAATGCGGGGGACCCCTTCACCCTCCAGGTGCTGACCGTCGCGCTGCTCAACGCTGCGATCACGGTCTCGCTCTCGATCTCGTTCGGGTTCGCGGGCATCTTCAATCTCTCGCAGGGCTCGTTCTACGGACTCGGCGCCTATGCCGCAGCCATTCTCATCACGGACGTGGGTGTGCCGTTCTGGGTCGCCCTGCTCGGATCGATCGCGGTGGCCTCGACCTTCGGCGTCCTGATGGGCTTCGTCGCCGTGCGGCTGCGCGATGACTATTTCGCGTTCGCCTCGATCGCGTTCACGATCATCATCACGCAGGCACTGATCAACCTGCCCGAACTCACGCGCGGCGGCACCGGGTTCTTCGGCATCCCCGTCGTCGACATCTTCGGCTGGCGGATCGCCACGGGACGCGACTCCTTCCTGCTCGCGGCGATCGGCTTCACTGTCGTCTTCCTCGTCACACATCGGGTGACGCGCAGCTTCTTCGGCCGAGCGATGCTCGCCGTCAACCACGACGAGATGTCCGCGAAGGCCGTCGGCGTGAGCGTGGTCTTCACCCGGGTCGTCGCGATGGGCCTGAGCTCCGCGCTCGCCGGCCTGTCGGGCTGCCTGCTGACGGTCACGATGCTGTACATCCAGCCGAGCGACTTCTCGACAGTGCTGTCGATGAATGTCACGCTCTGGTCGATCATCGGCGGGCCGACGAGCCTGATCGGCTCGGCGGTCGCCGGAGGGGGCATCACCTTCCTGCAGGAGAACATCCGGGCGATCGTCGACTATCGCCTCGCGATCCTCGGAATCGTGGTGCTCATCGCCGTGTACCTGCGCGGGGGCGTCCTCCGTCGTCCCAGCTGGATGCGTCTTCCGAAGGGAACCCGCTGATGGCGATCGAGGCAGAACAGGTGGGCGTACGCTTCGGGGGCGTTCACGCCCTGGACGACGTGTCCCTCACGGTCTCGCCGGGCGATGTCCTCGGGGTCATCGGGCCGAACGGCTCGGGGAAGACGACCCTTCTCAACTGCCTCTCGGGCTTCTACCGGCCCTCGACGGGCTCGATCTCGATCGACGGGACAGGGACGGCCGGCGCCAGCCCCGCCCAGTTCCGCGCACGCGGTGTCGTGCGCACGTTTCAGAACCTCCGCGTCTACGACGAGCTGAGCGTGCTCGAGAACGTGCTGCTTGGCATGCACCACGAACTCTCGGGTGGCAGCCTGATGAGCTGGCGCTGGGTCGCCCAATCGCTCGGACTGCCGCGGGCCCGGGCCCGGCAGCGTGAGGCGGAGGAGCATTCCGCCGTCGCCCTCGAGCGTGTGGGACTGTCCCACCGCATCCGGCACCGCACCGGCGATCTGTCCTACGGGGAGAAGAAGCGACTCGAGATCGCGCGGGCGACAGTGGGCGACTTCCGCTATCTCCTGCTCGACGAACCCACGGCGGGGCTCTCGCCCAACGAGGCCGCCACCCTCCTCGATGCGGCCATGGAGGTCGCCGGGTCACGGCCGGACACCGCGCTGGTGCTGATCGAGCACCGTCTCGAGATCGTCGTGAGCCTGTCGTCGCGCATGGTCCTGTTCGACAGCGGCCGACTCGTCATCGAGGGCGCGCCGGCCGATGTGGCCCGGGATCCGGAACTCATCCGCGTCTACACGGGAGGTGATGACGCGTGATCGAGGTGCGTGATCTCGTCGTCGGCTACGGCCCGACCCAGGTTCTCAACGGAATCGACCTCACCGTCGGCACCGGCTCGGTCGTCGCCGTCCTGGGACCGAACGGGGCCGGCAAGTCGACTCTGCTGCGGACGGTCTCCGGGCTGCTTCGCCCTCGATCCGGGTCGATCCACCTGGGCGACACGGACGTGACGGCGACGTCGGCGTCGGCCCGGACGCGACAGGGACTCGCGCTCGTGCCGGAGGGGCGACGCCTCTTCGGCAGCCTCACCGTCGAACAGAACCTTCTGATCGGCGGGTACGCGCGCCGCGACCACCGTGCGTTGAAGTCCGAGGTGCGGGAGTTCCTCGATCGCTGGCCCGTGATCGGGCGTCGCCGGGACGGCGCGGCGGGCAACCTCTCCGGAGGCGAGCAGCAGATCGTGGCCCTCGGACGCGCCCTGATGTCGCGTCCGCAGATGCTGCTCCTCGACGAGCCGTCGCTCGGCCTGGCTCCGATCCTGGTCAACGAGATCTACCGGCTCATCGCCGAGATCGCCGCGACGGGCATGACCATCCTGCTCGTCGAGCAGAACCCCACCCAGGCGCTCAAGGTCGCCGAGACGGTCAACGTGCTCGTCGGCGGCCAGATCGTGGCGTCGACCCCGAGCACGGAGACGACGCCGGAGCAGGTGGTCGGCCACTTCTTCACCGGGAGCGAAACCGGTCCCGGCGCAACGGAGGAACACTGATGGAGCTCCTGTTCCAGCAACTGGTGAACGGCCTCGCCGTCGGCTCGCAGTACGCGCTGTGGGCCGTCGGGTACGGCGTCGTGTATCAAGTGCTCGGCCTGATGCATTTCGCCCACGGCGACACCATCGTGTTCGCCGGACTGGTGGCCTTCACCCTCGTGGTGGCCGGCCTGCCGTTCTGGCTCGCGGTCGTCGCCGCCGCCATCGTCGGCGCAGTGATCGCGATCCTCATCGAGAAGTTCGCCTATGCGCCGCTGATGGCGCGCAAGCAGACGTTCCTCGCGTTCGTCGCCGCACTGGGCGCCGCGTACATCCTGCGCAACATCGGTACCGCCGTGTGGGGCGTGGAGACCCAGGTGTTCCCCGTGGACATCCTGCCCGACCCGGTGGTCGCCGTCGGCGGCGTCTCGATCAGATTGTTCCCCATCGTGAGCCTGGTGATCGCGATCGGCGTGGTCGTGGCCTTCCAGCTCTTCCTGGATCGCGCCCGAGGCGGCCATGCGATCCGGGCGGTCGCCCAGGACCGCGAGGTCGCATCCCTCATGGGGATCTCGACGGGCCGCGTGGTCGCGCTGATCTACGCGCTCAGTGCGGCCATCGGGGTGCTCGGCCTCGCGCTCTACGTGGGCAACACGCGCACCCTGACCGTGGGCCTCGGCTTCGCGATCACGCTGAAGGCGTTCGTCGCCGTCGTGATCGGAGGCATGGGTTCGATCCGCGGCACCGTCGCGGCGGGCATCGCGATCGGAGTCCTCGAGTCGATGGTCGCCACCTACATCTCCACCCGAGCCGTCGATCTGGTCGTCTTCCTCGTCCTGATCGTCGCGCTGATCATCCGACCCCAGGGATTCGCCGGGCGCTCAGCCGCCCTGCGGGCATGAAAGCGAGCACCACCGTGACCCCGACATCCGACTTCCCTCTGCACCCGCTCAGCTGGTCCCGCGCCGCGCAGCTGGCCAACCAGATCTGGTTCGGCATCGACACCGCGAACCGGTTCATGCTCCTGCGCCGCTGGGGGGTGGAGCGCACCGAGCAACTCGAGTACACGTTCCTGCGCAAGCATCAGGAGACGCATTTCCTCGACGGTCTGCAGAAGCTCGGACTCGCCGACGAGGCGCCGGCCGTGGCGTCCGCGAAGTACCACGTGCTCTCGAACGTGCTCGGCGGACTGGACATGGGATACCGCGAGGACGACCAGGGGCGGGCGTGGGTGTTCTACTTCCCGCCGAGCCCGTTCGGCGCGTCGTCGATGCAGCCGGGGGTGGGGATCCTCTGCGTACCGACCCCGGTGATCCTCGCCGGGATGCGGGCATGGCACGCGAACAACGGCGTCCTGCTGGGCGAACCCCGTCTGCGTTTCACGGTCACCGACCTGCTGAGCGAGGGCGGGCCGTTCGACGCGGGCTTCTTCGATCTCGCCGACGAGGACGTGCCCGAGGCGGAGCGCCTGCGAGTGCGCCTCGGGGATCCCACCCCCGTGCCGGGTCCGCCGCCGTCGCTCGGGTCGGTCACCTGGCCTCAGGAGCGCCGCGATGCCGCGCTGCAGAAGTACTCCGCGCAATACGCGTTGGGGGGCCTCGCGCAGATCGCCCTGCGCTCGAGTCTCGACGAGGCGGCGATCATCGCCGAAGCATCCGTCACCGCGCTGTTCACCTCGTGGGCGCGTCCGCTGATCGCCGAGTTCGGAATCGACGACCCCGATCCCCGCGAACGGCTCGCCCGACTCATGACCGAGACGTTCGCCCTCGTCGGCGAGCGGTTCGAGCGGGACTCCGACGCCGGCCGCATCGTGCTCCGGTCCGTGTCCTCTCGGATGGCGGTCCCGGAGTACGACGGGTGGGAGACGACACCCGGACCCATTCTCGACGCATTCGCGCGCGGCTGGAGCGTCGTCTCGCGCGCGATCGGGGACCCCCTCACCGTCACCGCACGCCACGGTGACCTTCCCACCTGGATCATCGAATGAAGGACACGCAGCACATGACACCCACGGCCGACGCCGGCTTCAGCATCTGGCCGAGCATCGACGACGCCCTGACCGGCGCCATCGCACGCCACCCCGAGCGCGACTTCCTGCGGCACGGGCAGGCATCGATGACCTATGCCGAGGTGGACGAGGCCGCGCGACGGGTCGCCGCGGGCCTCGTGCGACTGGGTGTGGCATCCGGTGATCGTGTCGCCGTGCTGATGCCGAACTCGATCGAGCACGTGCTGACCCTGTTCGCCTGCGCGCGCATCGGCGCCGTTCAGGTCCCGCTCAACTGGGAGTACACGGCCGAGTCGCTCGCTCGCCTGCTCGACATGGTGACGCCGACGGTCTTCATCGCCGACGTGCAGTACCAGGCGCTGGTATCGGCGACCATGGACGGGACGGCCGCCGACCCCCGCATGATCCTGTCCGACGTGGACCAGCTGGGCGGTCGTGCCGCCGGCGAGATCCGGCTCGAAGACCTGCGTGGCGAAGCCCCGCTCGCGGACGCCCCGAGCATTCACCCGGGGCACCCGCTCATGCTGATCATGACGTCGGGGACCACCGCCGCCGCCAAGGCGGTTGAGATCAGCCACGGTTTCGCCCTTCATCTCGGCTCGGAGGCGGTCTGGCACCAGGGCTACTCGGATGACGACGTGCTGTTCAGCCCGTATCCCCTGTTCCACGGCGACGCGCCGCTGCTGACCGTCATGCCGGGCCTCGTCGCCGGCATCACCGTGGCGATCGGACGCAAGTTCAGCGCCTCGGGGTTCTGGGACGAGATCCGTGCCCACGGCGCGACCGTGTTCGACTACATGGGGGCGGTGCTCGCCATCCTCGGCAAGCAGCCGCCGCGTGACGACGACGCCGACAACCCCGTCCGGCTGGCCTGGGGCGGTCCGGCGCCGGCCAACTGGCGCGAGCTCGAGCAGCGTTTCGGGATCAAGATCCGCGAGGCGTACGGCGCGACCGAGTGCTGCCTGCCCGCCTGGGAAGGCCACGACCGCGAGCGCGTGGAGGGGGCGGCCGGCCGCTTGTGCGAGCACCACGAGGTCCGGATCGCCGATGAGACCGGCATGCCGGTGCCGACCGGCGAGATCGGTGAGATCCTGGTGCGCTCGGCCGTGCCCCACGGCCAGATGAACGGCTACTTCGGCAACGCCGAGGCCACGGTGAAGGCATGGGAGGGCCTGTGGTACCACACGGGTGACCGCGGCTCGGTGGACGGCGACGGCAACCTGCGGTTCTCGGGTCGCCAGAAGGACGTGATCCGCCGCCGTGGCCGGAACATCGGCGCGGAGGAGATCGAGAGCGTCGCCGTCGGTCTCGCCGGGGTCACCGACGCCGCGGCGATCGCGGTGCCGTCGGACCTGACCGAAGACGACATCAAACTCGTGCTCCACGCCGAGGGTGTCGAACCGGCGACCGCGGTCGCCTTCCTGCGCGATCGCCTGCCCCGCTACATGGTGCCGCGCTACATCGAGGTGCTCGACGAGTTGCCGCGCACGCCGACCGGCAAGGTGGACAAGAACCGCCTGCGGGGCGTGTGGCGGACGGCGGGGACCTGGGACGTGGACGCCGAGGCATACGTCGCCGCAGAAGCCGACGCCGCTCGATGACGGGTGCGCTTGCCGGTATCCGCGTCCTCGACACCTCCAGTCTCGCCCCGGGCGGTTATGCGACGCTGCTCCTCGCCGAGGCGGGTGCCGAGGTCATCAAGGTCGAGCGGCCGAACGGCGGGGACCCGGCTCGCGGCATGATCGAGGGGGTCGACCTGTTCACCCCGCTCAATCGCGGGAAGAAGAGCGTCGTCCTCGATCTGAAGTCGAAGGACGGGCTGGCGGCATTCGACCGGTTGGTCGAGACCGCCGATGTCGTCGTCGAGAACTACCTTCCCCGCAACGCGACGCGTCTCGGGGTGGTGTACGAGCGTCTGCGAACCGTGAAGCCCGACATCATCCTGTGCAGCGTCACCGGCTATGACCGCGGCGGGCCTCTCGGTGACCAGCCCGGGCACGACCTCAACTTCCTGGCGCGGGCCGGTGCCCTCGGGTTCCTGCAGCCCCCTGGCGTGCCCGATGCCGTGCCGATCCTGCCGGTGAGCGATCTGCAGGGGGGAACAGCGGCGGCGTTCGCGATCGCCACGGCGTTGGTCAGGCGGGCTCTCACCGGCGCCGGCGATCACGTGCGGATCGCCCTGACCGGCGCGCTCGTCCATGGCTGGACGTCCCTCGGGCTGGCGCCGGAGCAGCAGGTCTGGGTGGGCGGCGATCCGGCACGGGCCGGCTATGCGATCTACCCGACCGCGGATGGCAGGCGCCTCGCCGTCGCGACCGAGGAGACACGGTTCTGGCACGGATTGTGCGAGATGCTCGGTCGCCCCGATCTCGCCGACCGGGATCACATGGCCGCCGACGAGGACGGCATCGCACTGCGCGCCGAGGTCGCGGAGCTGATCGCCGAGCGCTCGCTGGCCGAGTGGCTGGAGCTCGCAGGCGACGCGGTGCCGGTCACCGAGGTCGCCGACGCAGCCGAGGCGCGGGACGCGTGGGCGGGTCCGGGCGGTCGCCGCGCTCTCGTGGACGGCACCCATCCGGCATCGCCTCTGGCGGGCGACGCCCCGAGGCTCGGCGAGCACGACTCGCCGCTGCTCGGTTAGGCGATCCAGCCCTCGGCCCGGAGCCGATCGGCGCAGAGGGATGTCCACGACGCGGGCGCGCCCGAACCTTCCGCAAGGCCGAGCCCGTGGGCCCCGTGCGGGAACACGTGCAGCTCGTGCCGGACTCCGCTCGCCGCCAGGGCCATCCCGAGCAGGTAGCTGTGCTGCACCGGCACGACGGCATCGTCGGCGGTGTGCCACACGAAGAACGGCGGGGCGGATGCGGTGACCAGCAGGTCGACCGAGGTCGCCGCCCGCTCGGCCGGGCTCGGGCTCTTCCCGAGCAGCTTCTCGCGCGAGCCCTGGTGGCTGTCGAGCAGCATCGACACCACCGGGTAACCGAGCACGACGAGGTCGACTCCGGGACCCGTGAGTGCCGCATGCGCGGCGGCATGCCCGCCCGCCGAGAAGCCGACGAGCGCGACGCGGGCGGCCCCGGCATCCCGGACCCGCGCGATCTCGGCCCGGACCGCCTCGACCACCGCGGGGTGGCGGGTGTTCACCGGGTACGCGAAGACGCTCGCCTCGAGGCCCAGGCCGCGCAGCCACTGGGCGATCGGCTCTCCCTCGTGGGGGGCGTGCCGGCGGTAGCCCCCGCCTGGGAGCACGATCGCGTGATCGGTCACGCCTCCACGCTACGCGTCAGGCGCCCAACTCGATCGGCTGCAGGTCGAACCCGGCGGTGTACTTGCGCTTCGGGTCGAGCTCGTCGATGAGGGCGACGAGGGCGTGCTGGATGCGCACCAGCCGGGTGTGGTCTCCCGACGCCACCAGTTCGATGCCGGTCGTGACGGGCACGAACCAGCGCGCGAAGTCCTCGTCGCCGTCGAAGCGTTCGACGAAGGCCGCGTAACCCATGACGTGCGGGATGCGCAGGCCGGTCTCGGTGTGGACCTCCCAGGTGAGCATGAGTTCGCCGATGGCCCGCTGCTCGGTGGTGAAGAAGAGGAACCCCTCACTGCCCTCGCTGCGGCGCAGCACAGCGAGCACCCCGTCGATGAGCCGCTGCACGGCGATGTCGCGCCCGCCCTCGCCGCTGGAGGTGAGCACGGCCTGGCGGCGGGCCTCGATCCAGCCGAAGTACTGGGCGAACAGGTACGCGGTCGAGGTGGCCGCGTAGTCTCCGTGGCTGGCGTAGCGCTGCTGCACGCCGAGCCAGCCGGACTCGACGATGTTGAAGATGCGCGACTGAAGTTCGGCGGCCGACTGGGCGAGTGGTTCGTACACGCGCTCGGCCGCCTTGAGCGCCGACTGCTCTTCCATGCGGGCATCGCGCTCGCGGTCGAGTTCCGCGCTGAGTCGCTGCGTGCGGATCGAGAACAGCCCGGTCAGGATCACGCTCGTCACGCTCAGCACGAGGGTGATGGTGGTGATCCAGCCGGTCGAGTCCATGCGCTCACAGTAGTGCGGGGCCCGACAGTGCCAACATAGGTTAGGTAAGCCTAAGATGGATGCCATGGTCCCCACGCGCTCGCTCGCCGCGGTCGCGCTCGCCGCGGCCCTGCTCGCCCCCGGTGCCATGCCCGCCGCCGCCGAGGTGGCCGCGGGGTGCGAGGTCACCGACGCGACCCTGACCTGGGGGTTCAAGGAGTCGTTCCGCGCCTACATCGACGGCGCCATCGCCAACGGCGAGTGGACCACTGCCGACGGCGCGACCTATGCCACGCCCGACTTCGGGTGGTCGGGCGGCACGGGCCGTTACGACCCCGAGACCGGGACCGGCTTCATCGGCTTCACCGGATCGGTGCGCTTCACCGGACACGGCGGCATCCTGGACACCACGATCGCCGACCCCGGCATCCGGTTCGACGGTGCGTCGGCGGTGCTGCTGCTCGACGTCTCCGGGGTCACCATGGAGGGCGACCCGACCGACGTCACCGGCGTCGAGTTCGTCTCGCTGCCCGTCCTGCATGTGGCGGGCGACGACGCCGTGCGCACGGTGGATGCGGCGACCACCCTCACCGAGGACGGCGCGACCGCCTTTCCCAACTACGCCCCCGGTGAGGCGTTCGACCCGCTGACGCTGTCGATGAATGTCGGCAAGCAGTGCCCGACCGCTCCGCGCGAAGTCGACACCCCCGGCGAGAGGCCGTCCGGCTGGCCGGTCGTGGCGGCCCTCGTCGCCGTCCTCGTGATCGCGGCGGCGCTCGCGGCGGTGTTCGTGCTCACCCGGAGGCGGCGTGCGTAAGACCCTCATCGCCCTGGTGAGTCTCGCCCTGCTCGCCGGATGCGCCGCACCCGCGGCGACCCCGTCATCCGCGCCCGTGCCCAGCCAGGCGCCGCTGGCCGAGCTCGACCTCGCGCCCGACCCGCGTACGCATCAGGGCGCGAGCACGGCGGTGTTGCCGTCGGCGGCGATCGAGGTGCTCGATCCGGTCCCTCCGCAGTCGCTGCCCGCCACCGTCATCTCGCACGACGCGGGGGGCGCGCGCCCGGTGACGGTGAGCGATACCTCTCGGGTTCTCGCTCTCGACCTCGCCGGATCGATCGCCGCCACGATCGCCGGGCTCGGCTACGCCGACCGGCTGGTGGGGCGCGACATCACGACGACGTTTTCCGGGACCGAGGACCTGCCGCTCGTGACCTCCGGCGGCCACACGGTCAACGCCGAAGCGATCCTCGCCCTGCGGCCGACCCTCGTGATCACCGACGGCACCATCGGCCCGCGCGACGTTCTCGAGCAGCTGCGCGAAGCCGGGATCACCGTCGTGTTCGTCGAGAACACCCCCTCGTTCGCAGGAGCCGCCCAGCTCGCGCTCGACGTCGCCGCGGCGATCGGGGTCGACGGGCAGGCACTCGCCGACCGGATCAGCGCCGATGTCGAGGCGAAGATCGCCGAGATCGCGGCGATCGCCCCCGCCGAGGGCGAGCGCGTGCGGATGCTGTTCCTCTATCTGCGCGGAGGAGCCGGCATCTACTACCTGTTCGGCGAAGAATCGGGGGCCGACCAACTGATCGAGGGTCTGGCGGGCACCGACGTCGCGGGCGAGATCGGCTGGGACGGCATGAAGCCGATGACCGATGAGGCACTCGTGGCCGCCGACCCCGACCTCGTGCTGGTGATGACGGAGGGCCTGGAATCGGCCGGCGGGGTCGATGGCCTCCTCGCCTCGAAGCCCGCGCTCGCCCTGACCACCGCGGGGCGCAACCATCGCATCGTCGATATGGCCGACGGCGTCGTGCTCGGATTCGGTCCGCGTTCCGCTGCGGTGCTCGACGCACTCGCGCGCGCGGTCTACGCGCCCTGACCTGCGCCGGCTAGCTAGCTCTGCGCTCCGGCGCTCCAGTCGGGCAGCTGCTGAACGCTCCAGGTGTTGCCGTCCGGGTCGCTGAAGTGCACGAACCGGCCCCAGGGCTGCTCGTCGATGGCGCTGCACTCGACGCCGCGCGCAGTGAGATCGGCGTGCGCCTCGTCGGCGGAGGCGACGACGACCTGCAGCGCCTTGAGCGAGCCCGGCTCCATCGTGCTCACGCCGCGCCCGAACGCGATCGAGCAGGCCGAGCCCGGCGGCGTCACCTGGACGAAGTGCGTCGAGGCATCGACCTCGGTGTCGTGATCGACCGACCAGCCGAGAGTGGTGCCGTAGAACTCGCGCGAGCGCGCGAGGTCGGCGACCGGAAGGGCGACGAGTTCCAGCTTGTAATCCACCATGGGCCGACCCTACGGCCGGCCACCGACTACGCCGCGGGGGATGCCGGGGGCGTCCCGAGCGCCCGGAACGCCTCCCAGAACCCGTCCGGGATCTCGGCCGCGACCAGCCCCGGCAGCGACTGCAGCCGGGCGATCGAGGACATGCCCACCACCGTCGAGTGGATGCGGGGGTCGTTCAGCGAGAACTGCACGGCCGCCGCGGCGAGCTCGATGCCCCACTCGGCGGCGAGGGACTCCAGCTTCTCGATGAACTCCAGCAGGTCCGGGGAGGCCTGCGCGTAGGCGTACCTCGGACCGCGGGTGGTCGAGCCGGCGAGGATCCCGCCGCCGAACGGTGCGGCGTTGAACACCGTCATCTTCCGCTCGGTGGCGAGGTTCCACAGGGTGTCGGCGCTGCGGTCCACCAGGGTCCAGCGGTTGTGATTCAGCACCGCGTCGAACGCGTCGGTGCGGACGTACTCCTCCATCAGGGCGCGCTTGCCGGCGGCGATGCCGATCGCGCCGACGGCGCCCTCGTCTCGCAGGCGGATCAACGCATCCACCGGCCCGCCCGGCGCCATCGCGTCACGCACCTCGAGCGCGTACGGATCGTGGAAGTGCAGCAGCGGAACCCCGTCCAGGCCCAGACGCCTCATCGACTCGTCGAACGACCGCCGCACGCGGTCGGCGTCGAACACCCCGGTGTTCGGGTCCTCGTCCACCTTGGTGAAGATGACCTTGTCGGCGGGAAGTCCGCCGAGCCGCCGGATCGCGTCACCCAGCAGCGACTCGCTGAAGCCCTGTGCGTAGTTGTTCGAGGTGTCGAGCTGGCGGTACGGCGAGGTCAGCATCGCGTCGGCCAGCAGCTCACCGCGCTCGGGACGCTTGCCCAGCGGCGAGGTGCCGACGGTGATCGGCTCGAGGGTGGCGGCCAGCTCTTCGCCGCGGGAGGGGGACATGCTTCCAAGGGTAGGGAAACAACCCCGCAACACAGCGCAACTAGGCTCTGCACATGGCGGACCTGTTCGACGGCTACGGGACGGCGACCCGTGTCCGGAAGGGGTCCGCACCGTGGGATGAGATGTTCACCGACCTCGCCCATCCGGACGATGCGCACGCCCGCGAGGCGTACCGCGAGATCCACACGGCGCTGGCCCGGATGACCCAGGCCGAGCTGCGCGGCCGCACCGACGCGCTCGCCAGCAGCTACCTCGCCCAGGGGGTCACGTTCGACTTCGCCGGTGAGGAGCGGCCGTTCCCGCTCGACGCCGTGCCGCGGGTGATCCCGCAGGCGGAATGGGTCACCGTCGAGTCGGGGGTCAAACAGCGGGTGCGGGCGCTCGAGCTGTTCCTCGCCGATGTCTACGGCCCGCAGCGCGCGGTGATCGACGGGGTGATCCCGGCCCGGCTGATCAGCTCGTCGAGCCACTTCCACCGCCAGGCCGCGGGCATCGAGTCCGCCAACGGCGTGCGCATCCACGTGTCGGGCATCGACCTGATCCGCGACGAGAACGGCGCGTGGCGGGTGCTGGAAGACAACGTGCGGGTGCCCTCCGGGGTCAGTTACGTCATCTCGAACCGCCGGGTGATGGCGCAGACCCTTCCCGAGCTCTTCGTCTCGATGCGGGTCCGCCCGGTGGGGGACTACCCGCAGCGGCTGCTCCAGTCGCTTCGCGCCTCGGCCCCCGACGGCGTCGAGGACCCGACGATCGTCGTGCTCACCCCCGGCGTCTACAACTCCGCCTACTTCGAACACACCCTGCTCGCCCGGTTGATGGGCGTCGAGCTGGTCGAGGGGCGCGACCTGTTCTGCTCGGGCGGCCGGGTGTTCATGCGCACCACCGCGGGACCAACCCGGGTCGACGTCATCTACCGCCGGGTCGACGACGAGTTCCTCGACCCGCTGCAGTTCCGCGCGGATTCGATGCTCGGCTCCCCGGGCCTCATGCTGGCCGCGCGCCTCGGCAACGTCACCATCGCCAACGCCGTCGGAAACGGGGTCGCCGACGACAAGCTGGTCTACACGTACCTGCCGGACCTCATCCGCTACTACCTGTCGGAGGAGCCGGTGATCGCCAACGTCGACACCTGGCGGCTCGAAGAGCCGGGTGCCCTCGAGGAGGTCCTCGACCGCCTCGACGAACTCGTCGTGAAACCGGTCGACGGATCGGGCGGCAAGGGGCTCGTCGTGGGGCCCGACGCCTCGGCGCAGCAGCTGGACGATCTCGCGACCCGGTTGCGCGCCGACCCCCGCGGCTGGATCGCCCAGCCGGTCGTGCAGCTCTCGACCATTCCGACGCTGGTGGAGGAGGGGATGCGACCCCGGCACGCCGACCTGCGGCCGTTCGCCGTCAACGACGGGTCGGATGTCTGGGTGCTGCCGGGCGGTCTCACCCGGGTCGCGCTGCCGGCCGGCCAACTGGTCGTCAACTCCTCCCAGGGCGGTGGTTCGAAGGACACCTGGGTGGTCGGGGTCGACCCACTGCCGACCCGCACCCATGACGTGCAGGGCCTGGTCGCGGATCAGGCCACGGTCACGCAGTCGATCCCGATCATCAGCGCGGAGTCGCACCTGCAGGATCACAACCCGCAGGATTCACCGCGCCAGGACCAGCAGCAGCAACAGCAGCAGGGGGCGGGGGAGCCACCATGCTGAGCCGCATCGCCGAGAGCCTGTTCTGGATCGGCCGCTACATCGAGCGCAGCGACGGCACCGCGCGCATCCTCGACGTGCACCTGCAGCTGCTGCTGGAGGACCCGTGGATCGAGGAGAACCTGGCCTGCCGCAGCCTGCTGAGCGTGATGGGCACCGAGGTCGACGAGGAGACCGAGGTGACCCGCGCCGACGTGCTCGCCATCCTCGCCGTCGATCGCAACCAGCCGGCCTCCATCGCCTATTCGCTGAACGCGGCACGCGAGAACGCCCGGCGCGCGCGCGAGGTGGTCAGCACCGAGCTCTGGGAGGTGCTCAACACCACCCGCGCCCGGATGCCGCGGAAGGTCGCCAGCGACAAGGTGCACGAGTTCTTCGGCTGGGTGCGCGAACGCTCGGCGCTGGCCGTCGGCATCCTGGAATCGGCGTCCAGCCGCGACGAGGCGTGGAGCTTCTTCACCCTCGGCCGCAGCATCGAGCGTGCCGACATGACCGCGCGGCTGCTGGCCACGCGCTCGCTGACCGAGGCATCCGGACCGAGCTGGACCACCATCCTGCGCTCGGTCGGCGCGTACGAGGCGTACCTGCGCACCTACCGTGGGGTGCCGAGCGCCCGTAACGCCGCCGAGTTCCTGCTGCTGGATCGGCTGTTCCCGCGCAGCATCCTGTTCTCGGTGACGCGGGCCGAGCAGATGATGCGCGATATCGAGCCGCGCGCCGACCGGGTCGGGGTGAGCGACCACGCCCTCCGGCTGCTCGGGCAGATCCGCAGCGAGCTCGAGTTCCGCCCGATCGCCGACATCATCGACGACCTGCCCGCGCACATGGATAACGTGCAGGCCGCGACGAGCGCGGCGAGCGAGGCGATCCGCCAGCGCTACTTCCCCACGCACGACATCGCCAGCTGGGTGGGGGACTCGACGTGAACCGCCTGCGCGTGAAGCACGTCACCGGCTTCCACTACGAGGGCGAGGTGACGGCCTCGTACAACGAGGCCCGCATGCTGCCGGCCAGCTCGGACGGCCAGCTCGTGCTGTTCTCCAACATCGAGATCCTGCCGATCTCGTCGAACCACAGCTACGTCGACTACTGGGGCACGCGGGTGTCGTCGTTCGAGATCCTGACCCCGCACTCCGAGCTGTCGCTCACGGCGACCAGCCTGGTCGAGGTGCGCCCGCGCGAGCACCCCGAGCATCGGCTGACCTGGGATGCGCTCGCCGACGAGATCGAGACCTCGACGGCCTATGTCGAGCAACTCGATCAGACCCCGCGGACGCAGCCGCCCGCCGAGGTCGTGCAGATCGCGCGCGACATCGTGACGTCCGCGGCATCCCCGTGCGAGGCGGCGGACGGCATCGCGCGCGCGATCGGCGAACGCATCGAGTACATGCCGGGGGTGACCGGCGTGCACACGACCGCGGCCGAAGCGTGGGAGCACAAGCGCGGGGTGTGCCAGGACATCACGCATCTGACCCTCGGGGCGTTGCGCTCGGCCGGCATCCCGGCGCGCTACGTGAGCGGGTACCTGCATCCGAGGCCGGACGCCGCCATCGGCGAGACCGTCGCGGGTGAATCGCACGCCTGGGTGGAGTGGTTCTGTGGCGACTGGCGCGGCTTCGACCCGACGAACACGATCGAGATCGGCGACCGGCACGTCACGGTCGGCCGCGGCCGGGACTACAACGACGTCGCCCCGCTCCGGGGGGTGTACGCGGGCCCCTACGGGTCGAAGCTGTTCGTGACGGTGGAGATCACCCGCGAGGCGTGACTCAGCG
>DATMFW010000042.1:0-16637 GCA_035556655.1 Pseudolysinimonas sp. | reverse complement strand
GGCGACCACCGTGCGGGCCAGCGCCGACAGCGCCTCGACCCCGTCGGAGACGACCAGCACGGGCACCGGGAGCTCCAGCGCGCGCTCAGCGATGACGAGGGCGGCGCCGGCCTCGACGGCGGCGGGGGCGAACAGCGCCCCGTCGGTGGTCTCGCCGGGGAGGGCGAAGAAGACCGATCCGGGCTCGACCAGCCGGGAATCGGTCTGCACCGATCCGGTGACCACCGCATCCGGGTCAGCGCCCGGCGGCAGCAGGAGAGAGCCGCCGAGTTCGGTCGCGATCTCGGCCAGGGCGAGCGCGATCACTCCCAGCCCGCCTCGCGGAGCGCCGCGCGGGCCAGGTCGCGCGCCGAGTACACGGTGCGGACCCCCCGGATGTCGCGGTAGTCCTGATGACCGGGGCCCGCCCACAGGATCGAGTCCCCCTCGCGCGCGAGCGAGACGGCCTTCTTGATCGCCTCCTCGGGAGGACTGACCTCGTGGATCTCCTGCGGCTGATCCTCGGCGAGGGCGGCGCCCTCGAGCAGCGTCTTGCGGATCGACGCCGGATCCTCGAAACGCGGATGGTGATCGGTGATCACCAGGATGTCGCTGCCCTGCGCCGCCACCCGGCCCATCTCGTGGCGCTTGGTGGCGTCGCGATCGCCGTCGGCGCCGAACAGCATGATGGTGCGGCCGGTGGTGAACTGACGCACGGCCGCCAGAGTGTTCTCGAAGGCGTCCGGGCTGTGGCCGAAGTCGACGTAGACGCTCGGCCCGCGCTCGCCCGACACCCGTTCGGTGCGCCCCGGCAGGTAGGCCTGGATGCCGCCGTCGGCATCCAGCGCGGCCCCGATCGCCTCGAGCTCGAAGCCGGCCTCGACGAGCATGACGATGGCGAGCGCGGCGTTGGCGGCCATGTGCCAGCCGATGAGCGGCTCGCGGGTCTGCAGCGAGCGCCCCTCCGGCCCGGTGAGCCGGAACCCGGTGTGCAGGGGCGTCTCGTCGAGCACCTCGACGACCCACTCGGCGGAGGCCACGTCATCGTCGGTGGCGTGACCCACCGTGGCGATGGTGGTGACGGGGATGCGCGATTCCTCCACCACCCGCCGGCCGTATGCGGTATCGAGGCAGACCACCCCGCGCCGGGCCCGGTCGGGCTGGAACAGCGGGAGCTTCGCCCGGAAGTACTCCTCCATGTCGGCGTAATCGTCGAGGTGGTCGTGGCTGAGGTTGGTGAAGGCGGCGACGTCGAACACGATCCCGTCGACGCGGTGCCAGGTCAGCGCCTGGGCGCTCACCTCGATGGCGACGGCCCGTACGGCGGCCTCCCGCATGCGGGCGAGCAGGGCGTGCATCTCGCTCGCCTCGGGGGTCGTCAGCCGGCTGACCACGGTGAGCTCGCCGATGTGCCGTTCGGCCGTCGAGCTGAGTCCGGTGACGTAGCCGAGCTGACGCAGGATCGCCTCGAGCAGATACGAGGTCGAGGTCTTGCCGTTGGTGCCGGTCGTCCCGAACAGCAGCGGAGGGTTCTCGGCCGTGCGGTACACCCAGGCCGAGATGTCGCCGAGCGCCCCGCGGGCGTCCTCGACGACGACGACGGGAAGCGCGGACTCTTCGGCGCCGGACTCGGCGATGAGGGCCGAACCCGCCACGTCGGTGACGACAGCGACGGCGCCCGCTGCCGCCGCATCCGCGGCATAGGACGCGCCGTGCGCGTTCAGGCCGGGCAGGGCGGCGAACAGGTCGCCGGGCTGCACCTCGGTCGTGCGGACCGTGACGCCGGTGACCTCGACGGTGTCGATCGCACCGTGGTGTTCGAGCCCGAACTCCTCGACCAGCAGGGCCAGCGAGCGGGGAGCCGGGTGCTCGGGCCGGAGTACCGGGGGGATGTTCGAGGTCACAGCTCTCACCAGGTGGTCGGGATGCTGGGCGCCCCCTTCGTCTGCGGGGTGATCCGGAAGGTCTTGATGACCTGCTTCATGATCGCAGTGAAGGCCGGCGCCGCAGCGGCGGAAGTCCTCATCGTATCGGGCTTCGTGAACGACACGACAATGGCGTACTGCGGGTCGCCGGCGGGGACCAGGCCGGCGACGGACACGATCCGATCGTCGCCGTACTTCCCGTTCTGCGCCACCTCGGCGGTTCCGGTCTTGGCCGCCACGCGGTAGCCCGGGATCTTGATGATGTCCTTGATCAGACCCTCCTGCGCGGTCATCTCCATCATCTGCACGGTGGTGTCGGCAGCCGACTCGCTGACGACGCGCACCCCCTCGGTACCGGGCTTCTGGGTCCAGGTGCCGTCGGGCCATTCGCAGCCGTCGACGAGCGTGAGCGGCATGCGGACGCCGCCGTTGCCGATCGTCTGATACAGCGAGGCGACCTGGGCGCTGGTGGCCGACATGCCCTGGCCGAACTGCTGGGTGAGGTTGGTGATCGCGTCGGTCTGGGCGACGGGCAGTACCGATCCCGGCGACTCGCCGTTGAACCCGACGGCGGTCTCGGTGCCGAAGCCGAACGCCTCGAGGTAGGCGTGGCGCTTCTCCAGGCTCAGCTTCTTGCTCAGGATCGCCGTGCCGATGTTCGAGGAGTTCACCAGCACGCCGGTCGCCGTGTAGTTGATGGTGCCGTGCGCCCAGGAGTCCTTGATCGAGCTGCCGGCCGGCAGGCCCTCGGTGTAGATGCCGGGGACCGTCAGCTTCGTCGCCGGGCTGATCTTGCCCTCGTTCAGCAGCGCGGCGAACGTCGCCACCTTCATGACCGACCCCGGCTCGAACGGGATCGAGAAGACCCGCGCACCGGTGGCGCCCATGTCGACGCCGGTCGGGTCGTTCGGGTCGACCGAGGGCCAGTCGGCGGCGGCCATGATGCGACCGGTCTTCACATCGACGATCATCGCGGTGCCCGAGTCCGCCCCGAGTGCCGTGCCCTGCTGGGCGAGCACCTGCTGGGCGTACCACTGCAGATCGGCGTCGATCGTCAGGTGGATGGTGCCCCCGTCCTTCGCCTCGGTCTCGACGACGGTCGAGCCGGGAAGCCGGACACCGTCGGCGCTCTGCTCGTAGGTCGAGGTGCCGTTGGTGGCCGCGAGACAGGAGTCCCGGTCGAGCTCGGTGCCGGCCTGCGGCCCCTCGGTGCCGATGAACCCGACGAGGTTGCCGGCGATCGCGCCGCTCGGGTAGGTCCGGGCGGGGTGCAGCTCGCTGTAGACCCACGGGATCTCCAGCGCCTTCACCTGCCGGAACACCTCGAGCGTGACCTCCTTCTTGAGGTAGGCGAAATCCGATTCCGGATTCGCGGCCAGGGTCGTGTAGAGGGTGTTCGGGTCCGCGCCGGTGAGATCGGCGATCGCCTGGATCGCCTCCGTGGTGGGCACCTTGACCCGCTCGTCGTCCCGCGTCATCCAGGTGTAGTCGAGCTTGGCGTTCTTCGGAGAGGCGGTGATGTCGAACCGCTCCACGCTGTCGGCGAGCACCTCGCCGTCGGCGTCGACGATGCTGCCGCGGACGCCGTAGGTGGTGACGGGGACCGTGCGGCGTTCCGTGGACTGCGCACTCAGCTCGGCGGCGCGCACCACCTGGAAATCGAACAGGCGCACGGCGAACACCCCGACCAGCGCGAACACCATGAGCACCGTCAGGAACAGCCGGCGCCGTGACCCGCGGATGTCGATGACCATCAGTGCGTCTTCGGCGAGGGCAGCAGGCCGGGGGTGGTGGGCGTCGAGCCGGGCATCGTCGTCGTCCCGGTGTCTCCGGCGGCCTGCTCGGCGGCCTGTGCCGCTGCGAGGGCGTCGGGGTCGATGACGGTGGAGCCGTCGAGGAGCGAGTTCGCGATGAGGTTGTCGGGCAGCGACTTCGGTTTGCTGTGCGACCCGCTCACTCCCCCGGTCTCGATGTTCAGGAACATCGGGTTGCCGGAGGCCACCATGCCGAGCGCCTCGGCGTTGGCGGTGAGGTTCTGGGTGGAGCCGAGCAGTTCGAGATGCTCGTGCAGGGCCTCCTCCTCGCGCAGCAGATCGCGCTGGGTGCTCTGCATCCCGGCGATCTGATACGCCCCGTCGGCCAGCACGAAGCTCAGAGCCAGCTGGATCAGGAAGATCACGGCGATGCCGCTCACCATGATCAGCGCGTGGGCGAGCCGGGGCCGGGCGCGCTTCTGGGCGCGGGTCGGGGCGACCTCGAGGTGACGCCGCGGTGCCGGGGCCTCCGGACGTGCCGGGGCCGTCGGCCGCATCGGCCGGGCGAGCGCGAGGTTGCCGCGCAGGTAGTGGCCGTCGCTCATGCCGCCCTCAGCTTCTCTGCGGCCCGCAGACGCACCGGGATCGAGCGGGGGTTGGTCGCGCGCTCGGCCTCGCCGGCGAGTTCGGCGCCGCGCACCAGCAGGCGGAAGCGCGGGGCGTGCTCGGGCAGCTCGACCGGCAGCCCGCGCGGGGCCGTCGAGGCGGATGCGGCGGCCAGCTGGTGCTTGACGATGCGATCCTCGAGAGACTGGTACGCGAGCACCACGATGCGTCCTCCCACCTCGAGAGCGTCGAGGGCGGCGGGGATCGCCCGCTCGAGGGAGGCCAGCTCCTGGTTCACCTCGATGCGCAGCGCCTGGAACACGCGCTTGGCGGGGTGCCCCGCGCGGCGCTGGGCCGCCGGGGTCGCCGCGTCGATGAGGGCGACGAGCTGCGCGGAGGTGGTGATCGGCGCGGTGGCGCGCTGCTCCACGATCCGACGGGCGTACCGCGGCGCCAGCTTCTCCTCGCCGTAGCGGTAGAAGATGCGGCGCAGTTCGCCCTCGTCGTACTCGGCGAGGATGCGGGCGGCGGTGAGCTCGGCGGTGTCGTCCATCCGCATGTCGAGCGGGGCATCCTGCGAGTAGGAGAATCCCCGCTCGACGCGGTCGAGCTGCATGGAGGAGACGCCCAGATCGAAGAGCACGCCCGCTATTCCCCGAATGCCGCGCTCGTCCAGCACCTCCCCCAGGCGGTCGTAGTCGGAATGGACGAGATCGGTGCGCTCCGCGAAGCGGGCGAGGCGCTCCGCCGACAGGGCCAGGGCGTTCCGGTCGCGGTCGAGGCCGACGTAGGTGAGTTCGGGGAAGCGCTCCAGGAACGCCTCGGCGTGCCCGCCGAGACCGAGGGTCGCGTCGACGAGGACGGCACCGGGGCGCTCGAGGGCGGGGGCCAGCAGCTCGATCGTGCGATCGAGCAGGACGGGGACGTGCAGCGTGTTCTCGGTCATGGTGTGTCGCGATCCGGGAGAACCCGGGGTCCGATCCCCATCCGCTGCGACCTGCCTCCGGGGAAGTGAGGCAGGGAGCGCGGCTGAGGGTCGTACCCGGGGTGCTCAGAAGAGTCCGCGGATCACCCCCACATCGGCCTTGGCGAAACCGGCGGCGGCTTCGGCGGAGTAGGCGGCCCAGGTGTCGGCGTTCCAGATCTCGGCGCGGGACCCGGCGCCGGCGAACACGAGGTCGCGCTCCAGGCCCGCGTGCTCGCGCAGGACGGCCGGGATGGTGACGCGGGACTGCTTGTCCGGGATCTCCTGGCTGGCCGAGCCGAGGAACATGCGGTAGTACGCGCGGCCCTTCTCATCGAGCATCGGCGCCTGCTCTTCCATGCGCGCGTGCAGCTTCTCGAACTCGCTCTCGCTGTACACGGCCACGCAGTTGTCGTTGCCGAGGGTCATGACGAGGCCCCCCGCGAACGTGTCGCGGTATTTGGCGGGGACGATGATCCGGCTCTTCTCGTCGAGCTTGAGGGCGTGCGCACCGAGCAGCATCGGCGGACCCCCTTTTTCTCCGGCCAGATTCCAGGTGGCTCCACTGTACTCCCTTTCCCTCCACCTGCAACCACAAACCCCCGACATTGCGTCCCCAGAACGGGGTCGAGGGCGTTTTCGGAGAGCCAGAATCCCGGAAACACAGGGCACGAGCGCGGTGGAGGCACGGGGAGGCGATCAGGCGACTCTCAGCCTCTTAGCCGCTCCACGGCAGGCGCCGAACACGAGAAAACGGGCCGATCCGAGGATCGGCCCGTGGTCGGGGAGGAAAAGGGAGTGCTAGCTGGGGTCGTCGTCGTGACGACGTTCCCACCGGTCGTTCAAGGAGTCCATGAAGCTCGGGCGACGGCGCGCGGCGCGCTCGACACGCAGGCGGCGAGGCGGCGCGATCGCGACCATGGCGCCGGCGAACATCACGATGAATCCGATGAGGCCGATGATCGGCAGGCGGGAGACCACCCCGACCAGCAGCAGCGCGACTCCGATGACCCCGGCGACGACGCCGAGAGCGATGGCCGTGTAGTTCGGACGGACGCGCCCGCCGCCCACCGTCGTGACGTCGTCGGCCTCGTTGTGGTAGAGGCTGCGCTCCATCTCATCGAGGAGACGCTGCTCATGCTCGGACAGCGGCATCTCGGCCCTCCAGTCGGTGATGACTCATCATCGTAGCCCCGCCGCCCGTGGCTAGGGTAGGAAAATGCCTGGGAGTACGCGGTTAGTGGACCTCGTCCAGCAGCGGATCGACTCCTTTCTCGACGAACGCAGCACCGAGTTGGCGGCCGTCTCGCCGGACCTCGACGTCCTCGACGCGGCCGCGCGCGGCTTGCTCGCCGGAGGCAAGCGGTTCCGCGCGCTGTTCTGCTACTGGGGCTGGCAGTCGGTGGCCGCACGGGCCGAGGATTTCGACCCGCTGGGCGGCGAGCAGGACGTGACCGGGGTCGTCTCGGTGGCCGCGGCCCTCGAGCTCTTCCACGCCGCCGCCCTCGTCCACGACGACATCATGGACAACTCCGACCTGCGCCGAGGCGAGCCGAGCCTGCACCGCAGATTCCAGACGCTGCACCGCGATCGCGGCTGGTCGGGGGACGCCGCGGGGTACGGCGAAGCGGCAGCCCTGCTGCTCGGCGACCTCCTGCTCGGCTGGAGCGACGGCCTGTTCGAGCAGGGACTCGGGCACGCCCTGCCGGATGCGGCGGCGGCCACCCGCGCGGAGTTCGGCCGCATGCGCACCGAGGTGATGCTCGGGCAGTACCTCGACATGCTCGAAGAGCACTCCTGGCGCGGCAGAGCCGAGGCCGAGCTGCTCAGTCGCGCCCACCGCGTCGTCGTCTACAAGTCGGCGAAGTACAGCGTCGAGGCACCCCTCGCCCTGGGCGCCTCGCTCGCGGGCGGATCGCTCGCCCAGCTGGCGGCTCTGCGGGAGTTCGGGCTGCCGCTGGGGGTCGCGTTCCAGTTGCGCGACGATCTGCTCGGCGTGTTCGGCGACCCGGCGGTGACCGGCAAGCCCGCCGGGGACGACCTGCGCGAGGGCAAGCGCACGGTGCTCATCGCGCTCGCCCGGCAGTTGCTGCCCGGGTCGGCCGCGCGCCTGCTCGACGAGCTGCTCGGCGACCCGGCGCTCGAGCCGGAGCAGATCGCCATGCTGCAGGCATCGATCCGCGACAGCGGTGCGGTCGATCAGGTGGAACGCATCATCGCGCGGAACGTGCAGGTCGCCACCGATGCCCTGCAGCAAGCGCCCATCGCGCGCTCGGCCCGCGATCAGCTCACCTCGCTGGCGGACACGGTGACCCGCCGCCAGAGCTAGACGCGAACTAGAAGCCCAGCGCCTGCGCCACCCGGCGCACCTCGGCCTTGCGACGGGCCCGGAGCGCCTCGATCGGCGTCGTGCCGAGGCTGTCCTCCTCGGCGAGCAGCCAGTTCATCGCCTCGTCGTCGCTGAACCCGGCGTCGGCGAGGACGACGAGCGTTCCCCGCAGGTCGCCGAGCGGCTCGCCGTCGACGATGAAGTCCGCCGGCACCTTGAGCACGCCGTCGACCCGGACGGCGAGCAGCACGCGCTCGTCGAGCAGGCGACGCACTTTGCCCTGCGGGATGCCGAGGACCTCGACGAGATCCGGGACGGTCAGCCAAGTACGACCGGGGGCGGTGCTCACCCGACTAGCGTCGCACGCATCCATGTTTCGGACAGATTAACTCCTGTCACTCCCGCCACATTGTTTGACACTGGTTATCAACTGTGACACCGTGGATCGACTACCGCGCAGGACGGATCCCGGGGGTGGGGAGAGAGGCGGAGCCATGTCAGGAACGCGCGAGGACTCAGCACCGCGCGACGAGGACCGCATCGCACGCGCAGTGTTCGCCGGGCTCGCCCCGTCGACGGCGAGCCGCGAGACGGCCGCGCACCGCGAGGACGAGCGACGCCGCCGCGTGCGTCAGGGCGTCATGAGCACCATGCCGATCATGCTGGCCGGGGCCATGACCGTCGGGATGAACCTCACCGGCCCGCTGACCCCTGCCGAGGCCGCGCCGAAGCGCCCCGCACTCCCCAAGAGCTCGGCGACGCCGAAGGCTCCCGCCGCTGCCCAGGCACCCGCCGCTCCGAAGGCCCCCACCGTGGCGGTTCCCCGCAGCTATGTGGTGAAGGCCGGCGACACCGTCTCGGGGATCGCGGCGCGATACGGCCTGTCCACCGCATCCGTGCTCGCCCTCAACGGCCTGGGCTGGAAGTCGCTGATCTTCCCCGGGCAGACCCTCAAGCTCACCGGCGCCGCATCCACCCCGGCCGCACCGACGAGCAGCACCGTCGGCTCCCGTCCGGCGACGTACACGATCAAGCGAGGCGACACCATCAGCGGCATCGCCTCGCGGTACGGCCTCAGTACGGCGACCCTGCTGACCCTCAACGGTCTGAGCCGCACGAGCATCATCTATCCGGGCCAGTCGATCAAGCTGAGCGGATCGTCGATCGCGATCACGCCGGTGTCGAGCGTCACCCCCGCCCCGCCGGCGGACCCGCCCTCGACCCCGCCGACGAGCGCGCCGGCC
The DNA here is from genome assembly GCA_035556655.1 of Pseudolysinimonas sp. Taxonomy (GTDB): domain Bacteria; phylum Actinomycetota; class Actinomycetes; order Actinomycetales; family Microbacteriaceae; genus JBDSKH01. The sequence continues at coordinate 7,836 of DATMFW010000042.1, read as the reverse complement.
CCGGTCATCGACAACACCTACACGATCAAGTCGGGCGACACGGTCACCTCGATCGCGGCGCGATTCGGCGTCACGGTCGACGCGATCCTCGCCGCCAACGGCCTGAGCCGCAGCAGCATCATCTACGCCGGGCGCACGCTCACGATCCCCGGAGTGGTCAGCGCCCAGGACGGATCGAAGATCACCCCGCTGACGGCCGAGATGGCCACGAACGCGCGCATCATCATCCAGGTGGGCCGATCGCTCGGGGTGTCGGATCGCGGGCTGATCATCGCCCTCGCGGCCGCCATGCAGGAATCCAGCCTGCGCAACATCACCTACGGCGACCGGGATTCGGTGGGCGTCTTCCAGCAGCGGCCGAGCACCGGCTGGGGCACCCGGTCGCAGCTGCTCGACGTCGCGCACGCCTCGCGCCTGTTCTTCGGCGGTCCGAGCAACCCGAACAAGGGCAAGACCCGCGGCCTGCTCGACATCGCCGGCTGGCAGAGCATGACGCTCACCCAGGCGGCCCAGAAGGTGCAGATCTCGGCGTACCCGAACGCCTACGCGAAGTGGGAGAAGAGCGCGACAGCCTGGCTCGCCCAGCTCGGCTGAGCACATCGGCGGCACCGTGTTGGAACCCGGTTCACAGCTAGCCCCTGCCTACACTCGAAGAGTGAGTGTCAATACCACGGACCCGATGATCGGCCGTCTGGTCGACGGACGGTACGAGGTGCGCTCACGCATCGCCCGCGGCGGCATGGCGACGGTGTACCTGGCCACCGATCTGCGCCTGGAACGCCGGGTCGCGATCAAGGTCATGCACAGCCATCTCGCCGACGACGAGAGCTTCACGCAGCGCTTCATCCAGGAGGCCCGATCGGCGGCGCGCCTGGCCCACCCGAACGTGGTCAACGTCTTCGACCAGGGCCAGGATGCCGACTCGGCCTACCTGGTCATGGAGTACCTTCCCGGCATCACGCTGCGCGATCTCCTGCAGGAGTACGGGTCGCTGACCGCCGAGCAGACCCTCGACATCTCGGAGGCCGTGCTGTCGGGGCTCGCTGCAGCGCACAAGGCGGGCATCGTCCATCGTGACCTCAAGCCCGAGAACGTGCTGCTGGCCGACGACGGCCGGATCAAGATCGGCGACTTCGGCCTGGCACGCGCCGCCACCGCGAACACCGCGACCGGCGCGGCACTGCTGGGGACCGTCGCCTACCTCTCCCCCGAACTCGTCACCCGCGGCGTCGCCGACACCCGCAGCGACATCTATGCCGTCGGCATCATGATGTACGAGATGCTGACCGGCGAGCAGCCCTTCACGGGTGAGCAGCCGATGCAGATCGCCTACCAGCACGCCAATGACGCCGTCCCGACACCGAGCTCACGCAATCCGCGCGTGCCCGCCGAGCTGGACGAGCTCGTGCTCTGGGCGACGACCCGCGACCCCGAGCAGCGCCCGCGCGACGCCCGCGCCATGCTCGACCAGCTGCACGACACCGAGGCCCTGCTGCGCACGGCGCTGCCGGCCGGCGGAACGGCGGCGCAGCGCACCGTCGTGATGCCCTCGGCTCCCGCCGCACCGGCCGCACCTGGCTCGGACGCCGAGACGCAGATTCTCGGGTCGCGCGCGACGGCACGCGCCGCCGCGGCCGCAGACGTGCCCGACTCCACCGCGGCCCTCGCCGTCGTGTCGTTCAAGCGCCGCCGTCGCGGGGTGCTGATCGCCGTCGTGATCACGGTGCTGGCGCTGGTCGCCGGCGGCACCGGCTGGTGGTTCGGCGCCGGTCCCGGGTCGCGGGTGACGATCCCGCAGAGCATCGAGAACTCCACCCCGGCCGAGGCCGAGGCGATCCTCGTCGATCTCGGTTTCGAGGTCGATCCGACCCAGGGCAGCATCGATTCCCCCACAGTCCCCGCCGGGGCGGTCGCTCAGACCGACCCGGCCATGGGCGAGGCGGTCGCCAAGGGCAGCACGGTGCAGCTGCTCATCTCCACCGGGCCCAAGCCCATCGAGTTCACCCTCACGCGCGGCATGACCCTCGACGACGCGAACGCGGCGATCGAGGCGGCGCCGTGGACCGCGACCGACCCGATCCTGCAGTTCGACGGCGAGATCGAGAAGAACGCGATCATCGACGTGCTGGGCGCCGATGGCACGACCTCACTGCTGGACAGCGAGACCTACGGGGAGCTGCAGGAACTCACGCTCGTGGTGTCGGCGGGTCCGGTGCCCGCCGTCAAGGGCGAAGACCTCGACGACGCCATCACGATCCTCGGCGGCGTCGAACTCACCGCCTCGCAGGGCGAGCAGGCCTACAGCGACTCGATTCCCGCCGGCAAGGTGATCAAGATCGAACTCACCGAGGGGCAGCGCCTGCACCCGGGTGACAGCGTGCTGCTGACCACCTCGCGCGGCCCCGCTCCCGTCGACGTGCCCGATATCATCGGCTGGACCTGGGGGGATGCCAAGGCCAAGCTCGACGAGCTCGGGATCAAGTACGACTACAACAAGGGCGCCGACCTCGCCCCGAGCCTGGTGACCGTGAAGTCGACCAACCCGGACGCCGGAACCGAGATCCACCGCGGCGACACCATCAAGGTGAAGTTCACCGAGTGATCAGCGGGTAGCGCCGAGCTCCTCCGCCACGAGGAAGGCGAGCTCGAGCGACTGCATGTGGTTCAGCCGCGGGTCGCACAACGATTCGTAGCGCGTGGCCAGCGTGGCCTCGTCGATCTGCTCGGAGCCGCCGAGGCACTCGGTGACGTCGTCGCCGGTGAGCTCGATGTGGATCCCGCCCGGGAAGGTCCCGGCCGCCCGATGCGCCTCGAAGAAGCCCTTGACCTCGTCGACGACGTCGTCGAAGCGGCGCGTCTTGTAGCCGGTCGGGGTCGTGAGTCCGTTGCCGTGCATGGGGTCGGTGACCCAGAGCGGCGTGGCATCGAACCCGCGGATCGCCTCGAGCAGCGGCGGCAGCGCGTCGCGGACCTTGCCAGAACCCATCCGCGTGATGAAGGTCAGCCGGCCGGGCTCGCGCTCGGGGTCGAGCTTGTCGATCAGCCGCTCCATCTCGTCGATGCGGGTGCTCGGCCCCAGCTTCACCCCGATCGGGTTCCGGATGCGGCTGAAGTAGTCGACGTGCGCGCCGTCGAGGTCGCGCGTGCGCTCCCCGATCCACAGGAAGTGCGCGCTGGTGTTGACGGGGGTGCCGTTGCGCGAGTCGATCCGCGTCATCGGCCGCTCGTAGTCCATCAGCAGCCCCTCATGGCTGGTGTAGAACTCGACCCGCTTCAGCTCATCGAAGTCGGCGCCCGCGGCCTCCATGAACTTGACGGCCCGGTCGATCTCGCGCGCGAGCCCCTCGTACCGCTGGTTCGCCGGGTTGCGCGCGAAGCCCTGGTTCCAGCTGTGCACCTGCCGGAGGTCGGCGAAACCGCCCTGGGTGAACGCCCTGATGAGATTCAGGGTGGATGCGGCGGTGTGATACCCCTGCACGATCCGTCGCGGGTCCGCGGCTCGCGATTCCGGCGTGAAGTCGTACCCGTTGACGATGTCGCCGCGGTAGGCCGGCAGGGTGAGGTCCCCGCGCGTCTCGGACTCGCTCGACCGGGGCTTGGCGAACTGACCGGCCATGCGCCCCATCTTCACGACCGGCATCGACGCGCCGTAGGTGAGCACGACCGCCATCTGCAGCAGCGTCTTCACGCGGTTGCGGATCTGCTCGGCGGTCGCCCCCGCGAAGGTCTCGGCGCAGTCCCCGCCCTGCAGCAGGAACGACTCGCCCCGTGCGGCGCGCGCGAGGCGCTCGCGCAGGATGTCGACCTCACCGGCGAAGACGAGCGGCGGAAGGGTCGAGATCTCGCGCGATGCGGCGGCGACGGCTTCGGCATCCGGCCAGACCGGCTGCTGCTTGATGGGCAGCTGACGCCAATAGTCCAGGCCCTCGATCACACTCGGATCTGCCTGGACGACGGTCTCGGACGGGTCCACCACGGAAGGTACCTCTGGCTGTGTAGGGAAACCGGGGCGAGCGCCCCAGCCATTCAGCCTATCGGCGTCCTCAGGCGGCTGCCGCCACCCGGCGTTCGGCCGCCTGACGGGCCTTGCCCTTCCGGCCGGGCTTGCCCGGCTTCTTGACCGAGGAGGCGTACACGTCGACGTATTCCTGGCCGCTCAGCCGGGCCAGCTCGTACATGATCTCGTCGGTGATCGAGCGCAGCACGAACCGGTCGCCCTCCATGCCGTCGAACCGCGAGAAGTCGAGGGGCTCGCCGAACACCACCCCCACCCGGCGCACCTTGGGCATCTTCGATCCGGTCGGCATGACCTTCTCGGTGTCGATCATCGCCACCGGGATCACCGGCACTCCTGCCTCGAGGATCATGCGGGCCACCCCGGTGCGGCCGCGGTAGAGCCGCCCGTCGGGGCTGCGGGTCCCCTCGGGGTAGATGCCGAGCTGACCGCCCTGTGCCAGGTGCTCCAGGCCCGAGTTGAGCGAGGCCTCCGACGCCTTGCCGCCCGACCTGTCGATCGGCAGCTGGTGGATGGCGAGGAAGAACCAGCGCACGATGGCGCCGATGACACCCCTGCCGGTGAAGTAGTCGCTCTTGGCCAGGAAGCTGATCGGGCGGTCCACGACGATCGGCAGGAACACCGAATCGATGAATGACAGGTGGTTGCTGGCGTAGATGACGGCACCCTTGGCGGGCACGTTCTCGCGCCCGCGGACCCAGGGACGGAACACCGAGAACACGAACGGCCCGATGATCACGTTCTTCAGGAACAGGTAGAACACGAGACGAGAGCCTACCGTGACCGTTCCGTTACCCCGCGGTGCAGGCGCGCGAGGTCGGCCGCGCCCACGACGCCGGCGTCGTTGACCAGCTCTGCGGTCATGAACTGCGGCTCGGGGTGGAACCCGCGCGCAGGCAGATGCGCGAGATAGGCCTCGCGGATCGGATCGAGCAGCAGATCTCCGGCGATCGCCACCCCGCCGCCGAACACGAACCGCTGGGGGTCGAGGACCGCCCCGATGGATGCGCACGCCTGACCCAGCCACGACCCGAGCTGGCGCACGGCGGCCAGGGCCCCCGGATCGTGGTCGTCGATGAGCGCGGCGAGGATCGGACCGTCGAGCACTCCCCCGTTGGCCGCGCGGGCCTCGGCCAGATTGTGTCCGATCAGCCCGGCGTCGGCGATCTCACCCGCCATGCGCAACAGGGCCCGCCCCGATCCGTACTGTTCGATGCAGCCGCGCGCACCGCATCCGCACGGCAGCCCGTCGGGGACCACCCGGAGGTGCCCGATCTCGCCGGCCGCACCGAAGCCGCCGCGCAGCAGGGCGCCGTCGGTGACGATCGCGCCGCCGACCCCGGTGCCGATGGTCAGCAGGGTCATGTCGGTCGACCCGCGGCCGGCACCGAAGCGGTATTCGGCCCAGCCGGCCGCATTGGCGTCGTTGTCGATGGTGATGTCGATTCCCGGCAGCAGCTCGCTGAGGTGCTGGCGGAACGGTTCGCTGCGCCAGTTGATGTTGGGCGCGTAGTACACGATCGACTGGGTGTTGTCGATGAAGCCGGCGGCGGCGATCCCGGCGGCCGTGACCTGTTCGCCGTCGGCGAGCGTGCGCACCAGTTCGACGACGAGGTCGACGATCGCCACCGGGTCCCCCGCGGGTGTCGGCCGTCGCTCGAGGCGCAGGATCTCGCCGCTCTCGGCGACGAGGGCACCCGCGATCTTGGTCCCGCCGATGTCGATCCCGATGGCATGCACGGGGTCCGAGTCTAGGCGTCGGTTAGGCTGGAGGTCACCCGCCCACGCGTACCGAAGGAGCTGCCGTGAACGAGTACTTCACTCCCGCTGTCGTCCCTGCCGACCCCCAGGCCAATGTCACCGACCTGCTCGTGCAGCGGCTGGCCGAGACCCCCGACTCCGCGCTGTTCGCGCTGCCTACCGCCGACGGCGGCTGGGAGGACGTCACGACCCGGCAGTTCTACGACCAGGTGGTCGCGCTGGCGAAGGGCATGATCGCGGCGGGCATCAAGCCGGGCGAGAAGATCGGCTTCATGTGCAAGACGCGCTACGAGTGGACGCTCGTGGACTTCGCGACCTGGTTCGCCGGCGCCGTGCTCGTGCCGATCTACGAGACCTCGTCGCCGGCGCAGATCCAGTACATCCTGACCGACTCGGGCGCCACCGCGATCATCCTCGAGACCGCCGAGCACTTCACCCGCTTCGACGAGGTGGCGAGCGACCTGCCCCAGGTGAGCAAGGTCTGGCAGCTCGCCAACGACGACCTGGCCAAGCTGAGCGCCGGAGGCACGGAGGTCACCGACGCCGACCTCGAGAAGCGCCGCGCGAAGGCGGTCGGCAAGGACCTCGCGACCCTCATCTACACGTCCGGGTCGACCGGCGTGCCCAAGGGCTGCATCCTCACCCACTCGAACTTCGTCGAGCTGACCCGCAACGCCGCCGTGGCCATGAGCGAGGTGGTCAACCCGCGGTCCTCGACCCTGCTGTTCATCACCACGGCCCACGTGTTCGCGCGCTTCATCTCGGTACTCGCCGTGCACGGCGGGGTGAAGGTCGGCCACCAGGCCGACACCAAGCAGCTGCTGCCGGCGCTCGGCAGCTTCAAGCCGACCTTCCTCCTCGCGGTCCCCCGCGTCTTCGAGAAGGTCTACAACTCGTCGGAGCAGAAGGCCGAGGCCGGGGGCAAGGGCAAGATCTTCCGCAAGGCCGCGGATGTCGCGGTCGAGCACTCGAAGGCGCTGGACGCCGGCACGGTGCCGCTCGGTCTGAAGCTGCAGTTCGCGCTGTTCGACAAGCTCGTGCTCAGCAAGATCAAGGCCGCGATGGGCGGCAACGTCCGCTACGCCGTGTCGGGCTCTGCGCCGCTGAGCACGCGGCTGGGGCACTTCTTCCGCAGCCTCGACGTGATGATCCTCGAGGGCTACGGACTGACCGAGACGACGGCTCCCGCCACGGTGAACCTCACCACCCGGTTCAAGATCGGCACCACCGGACCGGCTCTTCCGGGCGTCGGCCTGAAGATCGCCGAGGACGGCGAGATCTGGGTCAAGGGCATCGATGTCTTCGCCGGGTACTGGAACAACGCCAAGGCCACCGCCGAGGTCATGGAGGGCGAGTGGTTCAAGACCGGTGACATCGGTGCGCTCGACGACGAGGGCTATCTCACCATCACGGGCCGCAAGAAGGAGATCATCGTGACCGCGGGCGGCAAGAACGTGGCCCCCGCGGGCCTCGAGGACCCGATCCGCGCCAACCCGATCGTCGGCCAGATCGTCGTCTGCGGCGATCAGAAGCCGTTCATCTCGGCCCTGGTCACGCTCGACACCGAGATGCTTCCGGTCTGGCTGAACAACAACGGCGAGGCAGGCGACATGGAGCTGTCCGAAGCGGTGAAGAACCCGAAGGTGATCGCCGAGGTGCAGAAGGCGGTGGATGCGGCGAACGCGCGCGTGTCCCGTGCGGAATCGATCCGCAAGTTCGTCATCCTGCCGACCGAGTTCACCGAGGCCAGCGGCCACCTGACCCCGAAGATGAGCATCAAGCGCGGCCCGATCCTGTCGGACTTCGCGGACGTCATCGAGGGGATGTACGCCGACGCGCCGACGCAGGGTCAGTCGCTGGTGCACTGACCGGGCTGCCTCAGGGGGCTCGGAACCAGTCGGCCTGGCGCACGGCGCGCATCGCCTCGCGCTTGGTCTCGGGATCGAGCCCCTCGATGTAGAGCTTGCCGTCGAGGTGGTCGGTCTCATGCTGCAGTGCCTGCGCCATGAGGCCCTCACCCTCGAGCACGACCGGCGCGCCGTCGAGGTCGATGCCCCTGA
>DATMFW010000041.1:0-46135 GCA_035556655.1 Pseudolysinimonas sp. | reverse complement strand
TACACGACCCACGAGGGCGACCCCGTCGACGACGCGACGCGCGAGCGCGCGGTGGCCCTCGCCATCCCCCCGGCCTGGACCGACGTGTGGATCGCGCCGCACCCGAACGGGCACGTCCAGGCGACCGGTGTCGACGACGCGGGCCGGCGTCAGTACCTCTATCACCCGGCCTGGCGTGAGCAGAAGGACGGCATCAAGTTCGAGCGGGCCCTCGACCTCGCCGCGACCCTGCCCGCAGCGCGCCGCGGCGTGACCCTCGACCTGCGCCGCGACGACCTCTCGCGCGAGCGGGTGCTGGCCGGGGCGTTCCGCATGCTCGACACCGGGAGCCTGCGCGTCGGGTCGGAGCGCTACGCCCAGCAGCACGGCAGCTTCGGGCTGTCGACGCTGCTGTGCGCGCACGTCACGGTGACCGACGGCGACACCGTCGAGCTGCGGTTCCCGGCGAAGAGCGGGCAGGAGTGGGAGAGCGACATCCGCGACCCCGACCTGGCGGTACTGGTGCGGCGGCTGAAGCGCCGCGGCGGCACCTCGAGACTTCTCGCCTGGCGCGACGACCGCGGCTGGCATCCGCTGAGCGCCGAGGAGATCAACGAGGACGTCCGCCGGCGCACCGGCGGGGATTTCTCGGCCAAGGACTTCCGCACCCTGCACGGCACGGCGGCCGCCGCCGTGTCGCTGGCCCGTACGGGAGCGCGCGACACCGCCGCGGCCCGGAAACGCGCGGTGGCGGATGCGGTGCGCGCCGCATCCGACGAGCTCGGCAACACGCCCGCGATCGCCCGCGCCAGCTACGTCGACCCGCGGCTGATCGACGCGTATGAGAACGGGGTGACCATCGATCCCGAACGGGTCGCGTCGGTCGAGTCCGAGTTGCGCGAGCTGCTCGGGTCGTAGCTGTTTACCGCGCCGGTGCGGCAGGCCAGAATGAGCCTGTCGGCCGGGACGGACCCGCCCGGACAGGAGGGTGACATGGGACTCGACGACATCGTCGACAAGGCCAAGGATGCTGCGGACGCCGTGAAGGACAAGGCCGCCGACGCCGCTGAGGCGGTCAAAGACAAGGCGGGCGAGGCGCGCGACGCCGCGGACGCCGCGGTGCACAGCGAGCGGGCGGAGAAGATCAGCGACGCCGTGCTCGACGGCGGTGAGAAGGCCGCCAACTTCGTCACCGGCGGCAAGTTCGAGGACGAGATCGGCGTGAAGCGGGACGCGCTCGACGCCAGGATCGGCGACGACGAGGCGCGCGCTGCAGACAAGTCCAAGGGGGGCTCCGGAGCCTGACGCCGGTCCGTTCTGCAGGACTTCGCGGTTGTGCAGGAGGCTGCGCCCCGGACCTGGTTCGGAGGTGCCGCAGTTCTCCTGCACAACAGCGCGGGCCGGCGGAGTCAGGCGCGGCCGGCCAGGCGCGAGGTGAGAGCCTCGGCGGCCTGGACGGTCGCGCGCCCCAGCGTGTCGCGGTCGGTGACGCGTTCGCCGAGGAAGGTCAGCCCGATCGCCGCGACCGGGTAGCCGTTGCGGTCGGCGGCCGCGGCGCCGACCGAGGCGTAGCCGGGGGTGACATCGCCGTCCTCGGTGGCCCATCCGCGCGTGCGGGTCTCGGCGAGGATCCGGTCGAGTTCGGCCAGCGTCGTCGGCCCGGCCTCGTTGCGATGGGTGAGCAGGTCCCGGCTCGGGTACAGCGCCCGCACCTGAGCAGCGGGGAGCGCCGCGAGCATCGCCCGCCCCGTGGCGGTGAGGTGCGCGGGCAGGCGCACCCCGATGCTCGACACCGTCGTCGGCGCCCGGAAGCCCTGCACCCGCCCCGCGTAGATGACATCCGACCCGCCGAGCACGGCGAGGTGCGCGACGACCGGTGCGGGCGCATCAGCCACGAGCCGCTCGAGCAGCGGACGGGCGAGCCGGCCGAGGCGCTCGGTGCGCAGCGACGCGCTGCCGAGCTCGGCGAGCAGGCCGCTCAGCCCGTGGGTGCCGTCCTCGGGGTAGTGCAGCACGTACCCCTCGTCGCGCATGACCTCGAGCAGCTGGTACATGGACGACCGGGGGATCCCGAGGTCGCGCGCCATCGTCGAGGCACGCACCGGGCCGCTGCGCGAGGCCAGGTAGCGCAGCACGCCGAGGGCGTTGCGGGCGGCAGGGATGTCTGGGATATCAGACACCTTAGCCCGCAACCGCGATGTGCGGCGGCGCCCGGCGGCGAACAATGGCGCCATGACCGTGACCGTCGGCATCGCAGCCGTGACCATCGAGCAGATCGTCGCCGTCGCCCGGGACGGAGCCGAGGTGCAGGTGAGCGACGATGCGCTGGAGGCGGTCGCCGCATCCCGCGCCCTCATCGAGCGCCTGGCGGGAGACGACGTCCCGCACTACGGGGTCTCGACCGGCTTCGGCGCCCTCGCCACCACGTCGATCCCGCCCGAGCGCCGGCAGCAGCTGCAGCGCTCGCTGGTGCGCTCGCACGCCGCCAGCTCGGGGCCCGAGGTCGAACGCGAGGTGGTGCGCGGCACCATGCTGCTGCGGCTGTCGACCCTCGCCACCGGACGCACCGGCGTGCGGCCCGAGGTCGTGCGCCAGTACGCCGCGCTGCTCAACGCCGGCATCACTCCGGTGATCGGCGAGTACGGATCGCTCGGCTGCTCGGGAGACCTGGCGCCCCTCGCGCACATCGCGCTCGCCGCCATGGGCGAGGGCGACGTGCGCGACGCCGCGGGCGCGCCGATGACCGGGGCCGAGGCGCTCGCCGCCGCGGGACTGACGCCGATCGTCCTGCAGGAGAAAGAGGGCCTCGCCCTCATCAACGGCACCGACGGGATGCTGGCGATGCTGGCCCTCGCGATCACCGACCTCCGTGCGCTGCTCGACACCGCCGACCTCGCCGCCGCGATGAGCGTCGAGGGTCTCGCGGGCACGGACCGGGTCTTCGCTGCCGACCTGCACGCCCTGCGCCCCCACCCCGGGCAGGCGACGAGCGCCGCGCTGATGCGCGCCGTGCTCGAGGGCTCGGGGGCGATCGCCGCACACGCCGGTACCGGGTTCACCCGCGTCCAGGACGCGTACTCGCTGCGCTGCGCGCCCCAGGTGCATGGAGCCGCCCGCGATACCGTGGACCACGCGGCCCTGGTCGCGGGCCGCGAACTCGCCAGCGCCATCGACAACCCGGTGGTGACGCTCGATGGGCGCCTGGAATCCAACGGCAACTTCCACGGGGCGCCGGTCGGGTACGTGCTCGACTTCCTCGGGATCGCCGCCGCCGATGTCGCCTCGATGAGCGAACGGCGCACCGACCGGTTCCTCGACAAGAACCGCAACGGCGGGCTGGCACCGTTCCTCGCCGACGACCCCGGGGTGGACTCCGGTCACATGATCGCCCAGTACACCCAGGCGGGGATCGTGAGCGAGCTGAAGCGCCTGGCGGCCCCCGCATCCGTGGATTCGATCCCGACCAGCGCCATGCAAGAGGACCACGTCTCGATGGGCTGGTCGGCCGCTCGCAAGCTGCGGCGCATCATCGACGGGCTCGAGCGGGTGCTCGCCGTGGAACTGCTCACGGCGGCGCGCGGTATCGAGCTGCGCGGCGAGACCCCCGCGCCGGTGTCGGCCGCGGTGATCGCCCGGATGCGCGAGACGATCCCCGGGCCGGGTCCCGACCGTTACCTCGCGCCCGAGATCGAGGCCGCCCGCGTCCTCGTCGCTTCCCGTGAACTGCTGAAGGAGTTGCCATGACAGGACCCCGCCCCGTCCGGGCGCACCGCGGCACCGAGCTGCACACCCTCGGGTGGCAGCAGGAGGCCGCGCTGCGCATGCTGCAGAACAACCTCGACCCCGAGGTCGCCGAGCACCCCGACGAGCTCGTGGTCTACGGCGGCACCGGCAAGGCCGCCCGCGACTGGAACAGCTTCGACGCCCTGGTGCGCACCCTGCACACCCTCAAGGGCGACGAGACGATGCTCGTGCAGTCGGGCCGCCCGGTCGGGGTCATGCAGACCCACGAGTGGGCGCCGCGGGTGCTCATCGCCAACTCGAACCTCGTCGGCGACTGGGCCAACTGGGACGAGTTCCGCCGCCTCGAGAAGCTCGGGCTGACCATGTACGGGCAGATGACCGCCGGCTCGTGGATCTACATCGGCACGCAGGGCATCCTGCAGGGCACCTACGAGACCTTCGCCGCCGTCGGCGCGAAGCGCGGCGGCACCCTCGCCGGAACCATCACGCTGACCGCCGGGCTCGGGGGCATGGGCGGCGCCCAGCCGCTCGCCGTCACCATGAACGACGGCGTCGCGATCTGTGTCGACGTCGACGCCTCGCGGATCGCCCGGCGCATCGAGCACCGTTACCTCGACGTGCAGGCCGGCTCGATCGACGAGGCGCTGCAGCTGGCGTACGACGCCCGGGACGCCCGCCGGCCCCTCAGCATCGGGCTGCTCGGCAACGCCGCCGCCGTGTTCCCCGAACTGCTGGCCCGCGGGGCCGAGATCGACATCGTGACCGACCAGACCAGCGCCCACGACCCGCTGGCCTACCTGCCCCTGGAGTACACCTTCGACGAGTGGGATGCCGCGCGGAAGAAGGACCCGGCCGGGTTCGCCGCGGCCGCCCGGCAGTCGATGGCGAAGCACGTGGAGGCCATGGTCGGCTTCCAGAAGGCCGGATCCGAGGTGTTCGATTACGGCAACAACATCCGCACCGAGGCGCTCGCCGCCGGGTACGCCGACGCGTTCGCGTTCCCCGGGTTCGTGCCCGCCTTCATCCGGCCGCTGTTCTCCGAGGGCAAGGGCCCGTTCCGCTGGGCGGCGCTCAGTGGCGACCCGGACGACATCGCCAAGACCGACCGCGCGATCCTCGAACTCTTCCCCGAGAACGAGTCGCTCGCGCGGTGGATCCGGATGGCGGGGGAGCGCGTGCACTTCCAGGGACTGCCCGCCCGCATCTGCTGGCTCGGGTACGGCGAGCGCGACGTCGCCGGGCTGCGGTTCAACGACATGGTCGCCTCGGGCGAACTGAGCGCCCCGCTCGCGATCGGGCGCGACCACCTCGACAGCGGCTCGGTGGCGAGCCCCTACCGTGAGACCGAATCGATGAAGGACGGCTCGGACGCCATCGCCGACTGGCCGCTGCTCAATGCGCTGGTCAACACGGCATCCGGCGCGAGCTGGGTGAGCGTCCACCACGGCGGGGGCGTCGGCATCGGGCGCAGCATCCACGCCGGGCAGGTGACCGTCGCCGACGGCACCCCGCTCGCCGGTGAGAAGATCGCCCGGGTGCTCCGCAACGACCCGGGCATGGGTGTCATCCGGCACGTCGACGCCGGATACGACGAGGCGGTCGAGGTCGCCGAGCGTCTCGACGTGCGCGTTCCGATGCGCGAGGGTTAGGGCGTGGCAGAGCTCCCGCACGATCCGCTCTGGCCCCGCGCGGGGTCGTGGCCGGCCGCCGTGCCGGGCGAGCGTGCGGATATCGCGCTGGCCGGCATCCCGACCCACAGCCGCTCGCTGTCGCCGACGCAGGCGCACCTCACCCCCGCTGCGGTGCGCGAGGCGCTCCGGCGCTACTCGCTCGACACCGCGGGCCTGCGGGTGGTCGACGCCGGCGACGTGCTCGATCCGGATGCGGTGGACGCCACCCCCTGGATCGCCGCGATCGACGCGAGGCTGGTCATCGCTCTCGGCGGAGACAACTCAGCCACCGTGCCCGTCGCCCTCGGACGCCGGGCCGCGGGCCTGGTGACCGTCGATGCCCACCACGACCTGCGCGACGGGGTCTCGAACGGCTCGCCCGTGCGGCAACTCGTCGAGGCCGGGATGTCGGGCGGGGCGGTCGTGCAGCTCGGCATCGAGCCGCTCGCGAACTCGCGCGAGTACGCCCGGCGTGCCGCCGACCTCGGCATCACCGTCGTCACCCGCGACGAGTTGCGCCGCCGCCCGATCGAGGAGGCGATGGCCGAGGCCCTCGAACGCGCCGCCCGGGGAGCGAACACCGTGCACGTCGACCTCGACGTCGACGTCTGCGACCGGTCGGTGGCACCCGGATGCCCGGCATCCGTGCCCGGAGGACTCACCGCGATCGAGCTGCGCGCCGCGGCCCGCATCGCGGGCCTGCACCCCGACGTCGTCTCGATCGACATCACCGAGGTCGACGCCGCCGCCGACACCCCCGACGGCAGGACGGTCCGGCTCGCCGCGCTCTGCGTGCTCGAGGCCGTGCGCGCGCGCGTCGAGCTCATCGAGGACCGCGCGTGAGCACGACGCTCGTCACCGGCATCGGGCTGCTCGTCACCCACGACGACGAACGGCCCGAGCGCACCGGCGCCGCCCTCGTCATCGACGACGGGCGGGTCGCCTGGGTGGGCGATGCGGCCGACGCGCCGGATGCCGACGAGCGCATCGAGGTCGGCGGACGCTGCGTGATCCCCGGCTTCGTCGACAGCCATAGCCATCTGATGTTCGCCGGCGACCGTGCCGACGAGTTCGAGGCCCGCATGGCCGGGCGCCGGTACGAGGCGGGCGGGATCCGCCGGACCGTGCGCCTCACCCGCGAGGCCTCCGACGACGAGCTGCTGGCGAACGCCCGGCGTCTGCTCGCCGAGGCCCGGGCGCAGGGCACCACGACCATCGAGATCAAGTCCGGCTACGGGCTCACCGTCGACGACGAGGCGCGGGCACTGCGGCTCGCCGGGCAACTGACCCCCGAGACGACCTACCTCGGGGCGCATGTGGTGCCCGACGGGATCACCCGCGAGGAGTACGTCGACCTGGTCTGCGGAGACATGCTCGCCGCCTGCGCCCCCCATGCTCGATGGATCGACGCGTTCTGCGAGACCGGAGCGTTCACGCTCGAGGAGACCCGTCGCATCCTGACCGCGGGCGTGGCGGCCGGGCTGGTGCCGCGCCTGCACGCCGCGCAGCTGGGCCCGAACCCCGAGGCGATCGCTCTCGGCGTCGAGCTCGGGGCCGCCTCGATCGACCACTGCACGTACCTCACCGATGCCGACCTCGATGCCCTCGCCGGTTCGGGGACGGTGGCGACGCTGCTGCCGGGGGTGGAGTTCTCGACGAAGCACCCGTACCCCGACGCGCGAAAGCTGGTGGATGCGGGGGCCGCCATCGCGCTCGCGTGCGACTGCAATCCGGGCTCGAGCTACACCACCTCGATGGCGTTCTGCATCGCCCTCGCCGTGCGCGAGATGGGACTGACCCCGTACGAGGCCCTGCACGCTGCGACCCTCGGCGGAGCCCGGGCCCTGCGCCGCGACGACATCGGCACCCTGCGCCTCGGAGCCCGCGCCGACCTCGTCGTGCTCAACGCCCCCACCTACGTGCACCTGGCCTACCGCCCCGGGGTCCCGCTCGTGCACCGGGTGCTCTGACCCCCGTTCCAAATCACGGGCGGGGAGTACCCCCGCCGCCTGAAACGCGCGCCGCGGACGTGTTCTGCGGCGGTACTCCGTGATTTGGAAAGGGGAGGGGCCGGCGCGACACGCCCGGGTTGCAGGGAGTGCGGGGGTGTGGCAAACTCTTCTAGTTCAACATCTGGCGCGCTCGCGCGCCGGTCACTGATCAGGCAGTGCACAGCCGCCGCGGTCGCCCAGGCGACGCGGATGTGAGCTGGGCCGCGGTCAGCAGAACACGTTTCACTCGAATCCGAACCCATTTGCGTGGGTTTCTGCGCTGTGCCCCGGCATGCGCAGGAGCCGGATTGACAGAAGAACAGCGGTGCGCGAACAGAAATGTTGCGCGAGGTGCAGGGCCGGGACGGCCCTGCGCAGAACAGAGAAGAGAGACACACATGGCGGGACAGAAGATCCGCATCCGGCTGAAGTCGTACGACCACGCCGGTCTCGACGCCTCGGCGCGCAAGATCGTCGACACGGTGACCCGCGCGGGTGCGACCGTCGTCGGCCCGGTCCCGCTCCCCACGGAGAAGAACGTGGTGGTCGTGATCCGCTCACCGCACAAGTACAAGGACAGCCGCGAGCACTTCGAGAAGCGCACGCACAAGCGTCTGATCGACATCATCGACCCGACTCCGAAGGCCGTCGACTCGCTCATGCGTCTCGACCTGCCCGCCGACGTCAACATCGAGATCAAGCTGTAGGACCCCGCCATGACTACTACCAAGACCGTCAAGGGTCTGCTGGGCACCAAGCTCGGCATGACGCAGGTCTGGGACGAGAACAACAAGCTCATCCCGGTGACCGTCGTCCAGATCACCCCGAACGTCGTGACCCAGGTCCGTTCCGAAGAGGTCGACGGCTACACCGCCGTCCAGATCGCCTACGGCCAGATCGACCCGCGCAAGGTGAACAAGCCGAGCGCCGGCCACTTCGAGAAGGCCGGGGTCACCCCGCGCCGCCACCTCACCGAGGTCCGCACCGCGGACGCCGCCGAGTACACCCCCGGGCAGGAGCTGTCGGTCGACATCTTCGAGGCCGGCCAGTACGTCGACGTCGTCGGCACCTCGAAGGGCAAGGGCTTCGCCGGTGTCATGAAGCGCCACAACTTCAAGGGCGTCAGCGCCAGCCACGGTGCGCACCGCAACCACCGCAAGCCCGGCTCCATCGGCGCCAGCTCGACCCCGAGCCGCGTGTTCAAGGGCATGCGCATGGCCGGCCGCATGGGTGGCGAGCGCGTCACCGTGCAGGGCCTCAAGGTCCACTCGGTCGACGCCGAGAACAACCTCATCCTCGTGAAGGGTGCCGTCCCCGGTGCTCGCGGACGCATCGTGTTCGTCCGCAACGCCGTGAAGGGAGCCAAGTAGTCATGGCCGACAACACTCTCGCGGTGGTCTCGCCGAAGGGCGGCAAGTCCGGCAGCGTCGAGCTGCCCGCCGCGCTCTTCGACCAGCAGACCAACGTCCCGCTGATCCACCAGGTGGTGACCGCGCAGCTCGCGGCAGCACGCCAGGGCACGCACAAGACCAAGGGTCGCGGCGAGGTCTCCGGCTCGGGCCGCAAGCCGTTCAAGCAGAAGGGCACCGGTCGTTCCCGCCAGGGTTCGGTCCGCGCACCCGAGCACCGCGGCGGTGGCATGGTCCACTCCCTCGAGCCCCGCGACTACTCGCAGCGCACCCCGAAGAAGATGATCGCGGCCGCCCTGCTGGGCGTGCTCAGCGACCGCGCGCGCGGCGAGCGGCTGCACGTCGTCGACAGCTTCGGCCTCGACAAGGCGCCGTCGACCAAGACCGCGATCGAGCTCCTGGATGCGGTGGCCACCAGCAAGAACGTCCTGGTCGTCCTGGAGCGCACCGACGAGGTCAGCTTCAAGAGCGTGCGGAACCTGCAGAACGTGCACGTGCTGTTCGTGGACCAGCTGAACGCGTACGACGCCGTCGTCAGCGACGACATCGTCTTCACCAAGGGCGCATTCGACGCCTTCGTGCAGTCGAAGGGCTCGACCACCGAGGGCAAGAAGGAGGCCGGCGAATGAGCGGCTACAACAAGGACCCGCGCGACATCATCATCGCGCCGGTGGTCAGCGAGAAGAGCTACGGCCTGATCGACGACGGCAAGTACACCTTCCTGGTGGACCCGCGCTCGAACAAGACCGAGATCAAGCTCGCCATCGAGAAGATCTTCAACGTCAAGGTCGCCTCGGTGAACACCCTCAACCGCCAGGGCAAGACCCGCCGCACCCGGTTCGGCATCGGCAAGCGCAAGGACACCAAGCGCGCCATCGTCACCCTCAAGTCCGGTTCGCTCGACATCTTCACGGCTGTCGGATAAGGACCAGGAGAAACGCACATGGCTATTCGCAAGTACAAGCCCACGACCCCCGGTCGTCGTGGTTCGTCGGTCGCCGACTTCGTCGAGATCACGCGCTCCACGCCCGAGAAGTCGCTGCTGAAGCCGCTGCCGAAGACCGGTGGCCGCAACAACACCGGCCGCATCACCACCCGCCACATCGGCGGTGGGCACAAGCGCCAGTACCGCGTCATCGACTTCCGTCGCAACGACAAGGACGGCGTCGACGCCAAGGTCGCCCACATCGAGTACGACCCGAACCGCACGGCGCGCATCGCACTGCTGCACTACGTCGACGGCACCAAGCGCTACATCATCGCGCCGAACAAGCTGTCGCAGGGTGACATCGTCGAGTCGGGTCCCTCGGCCGACATCAAGCCGGGCAACAACCTGCCGCTGAAGAACATCCCCGTCGGTACCGTCATCCACGCCATCGAGCTGAAGCCCGGCGGCGGCGCGAAGATGGCCCGGTCCGCCGGCGCCAGCGTCCGCCTCGTCGCGAAGGACGGCCCGTACGCGCAGCTGCGTCTGCCGAGCGGCGAGATCCGCAACGTCGACCTGCGCTGCCGCGCCACGGTCGGCGAGGTGGGCAACGCCGAGCAGTCGAACATCAACTGGGGCAAGGCCGGCCGCATGCGCTGGAAGGGCGTCCGCCCGACCGTCCGCGGTGTCGCCATGAACCCGATCGACCACCCGCACGGTGGTGGTGAGGGCAAGACCTCCGGTGGTCGCCACCCGGTCAGCCCGTGGGGCCAGAAGGAAGGTCGTACGCGCAAGCGCAACCTTCCCAGCGACAAGCTCATCGTCCGCCGCCGTAACGTCGGCAAGAAGCGCTAAGGGTAGAAGAAGCAGATGCCTCGCAGTCTCAAGAAGGGCCCCTTCGTCGACGACCACCTGTTCAAGAAGGTGGCGACGCAGAACCAGGCCAACACCAAGAACGTCATCAAGACGTGGTCGCGCCGCTCGATGATCATCCCCGACATGCTCGGGCACACGATCGCCGTGCACGACGGCCGCAAGCACATCCCGGTCTTCGTGACCGAGACCATGGTGGGTCACAAGCTGGGCGAGTTCGCCCCGACCCGCACCTTCCGTGGACACGAGAAGGACGACAAGAAGGGACGGCGCCGCTGATGGTGGAGTCGATGGCCCGCGTGCGCCACATCCGTGTCACGCCCCAGAAGGCCCGTCGCGTCGTGGACCTGATCCGCGGCAAGCAGGCCGCCGAAGCTCTGGCGATCCTGAAGTTCGCGCCGCAGAGCGCGAGCGAGCCGGTGTACAAGCTCGTCGCCTCGGCGATGGCGAACGCCCGGGTCAAGGCCGATGCGTCGAACAGCTACCTCGACGAGCAGGACCTGTTCGTCGCCAAGGCCTACGTCGACGAGGGCACCACGCTGAAGCGCTTCCGTCCCCGTGCGCAGGGCCGCGCGTTCAAGATCATGAAGCGCACCAGCCACATCACCGTCGTGCTCTCCACCCCGGACGAGCTCGAGGCGACCGCCACCACGACCAAGAAGGCGAGCAAGTAATGGGCCAGAAGGTCAACCCGTACGGCTTCCGTCTGGGGATCACCACCGACCACGTGTCGCGCTGGTTCTCCGACTCGACGAAGCCCGGTCAGCGCTACTCGGACTACGTTGCCGAGGACGTCAAGATCCGCAACATGCTCAAGACGACCCTCGACCGTGCCGGCGTCGCCCGCATCGAGATCGAGCGCACCCGTGACCGGGTCCGCGTCGACATCCGTGCCGCGCGCCCGGGCATCGTCATCGGCCGCCGCGGCGCCGAGGCCGAGCGCATCCGCGCCGACCTCGAGAAGCTCACCGGCAAGCAGATCCTCCTCAACATCCTCGAGGTCAAGAACCCTGAGGCCGAGGCTCAGCTCGTCGCACAGGGCATCGCCGAGCAGCTCAGTGCGCGCGTGGCGTTCCGCCGCGCGATGCGCAAGGGCCTGCAGGGCGCCCAGCGCGCCGGCGCCAAGGGCGTCCGCATCCAGGTCTCCGGCCGCCTCGGCGGCGCGGAGATGAGCCGCTCCGAGTTCTACCGCGAGGGCCGGGTGCCGCTGCACACGCTCCGCGCGAACATCGACTACGGCTTCTACGAGGCGCGTACCACCTTCGGTCGCATCGGCGTGAAGGTGTGGATCTACAAGGGCGACATCACCAACAAGGAACTGGCGCGCGAGCAGGCTTCCCAGAAGTCCACCCGCCCCGACCGGCGCGACGACCGCGGCCCCCGTGGCCGCGGACCCCGTGCCGACGCGCCCGTCGCCGCAGGAGCAGAGAGCTAGATCATGCTTATTCCCCGTAAGGTCAAGCACCGCAAGCAGCACCACCCCGGTCGTTCGGGCGCTGCCACCGGTGGCACCAAGGTCACGTTCGGCGAGTTCGGCATCCAGGCCCTCACTCCCGCGTACGTCACGAACCGCCAGATCGAGGCTGCTCGTATCGCGATGACCCGTCACATCAAGCGCGGTGGAAAGGTGTGGATCAACATCTACCCCGACCGCCCGCTGACCAAGAAGCCCGCCGAGACCCGCATGGGTTCCGGTAAGGGTTCCCCGGAGTGGTGGGTCGCCAATGTCAAGCCCGGCCGCGTCCTGTTCGAGGTCGCCGGCGTCAACGAGGAGCTGGCTCGCGGCGCTCTCATGCGCGCGATCCACAAGCTCCCCCTGAAGGCACGCATCATCAAGCGCGAGGAGGGCGACGCGTAATGGCCGTCGGATCCAAGGAGCTCGCACCCGTCGAGCTCGACACCTTCGAAGACGACCGCCTGGTCGACGAGCTGAAGAAGGCCAAGGAGGAGCTGTTCAACCTGCGCTTCCAGTCGGCCACCGGTCAGCTCGAGAGCCACGGCCGCCTGCGTGCCGTCAAGCGCGACATCGCGCGCATCTATACCGTCATCCGCGAGCGCGAGCTGGGCATCCGTGCCACGCCCGCCCCGGTCGAGAAGCCGGTCAAGAAGGCTGCGGCCAAGAAGACCACCACGGACGAGGCTCCCGCAGCCGAGGCCGAAGACACCGCCGAGGAGGCGAGCAAGTAATGGCTAAGGCAACCGAGAAGGCTGCTCCCGGTCACGAGCACGCCGCTCACGACGTGCGTGACGAGAACGCCCGTGGCTACCGCAAGGTCCGCCGCGGGTACGTCACCAGCGACAAGATGGAGAAGACCATCGTCGTCGAGGTCGAGGACCGCGTGAAGCACCCCCTGTACGGCAAGGTCATCCGCCGCACCTCGAAGGTCAAGGCGCACGACGAGCAGAACAGCGCCGGCATCGGCGACCTGGTCGTCATCGCCGAGACGCGCCCGCTGTCGGCGACGAAGCGCTGGCGTCTGGTCGAGATCGCGGAGAAGGCGAAGTAACCCATGATCCAGCAGGAATCCCGCATCAAGGTCGCCGACAACACCGGCGCCAAAGAGCTGCTCACCATCCGCGTGCTCGGCGGCTCCGGCCGTCGCTACGCCGGCCTGGGTGATGTCATCGTCGCGACCGTCAAGGACGCGATCCCCGGTGGCAACGTCAAGAAGGGCGATGTGGTCAAGGCCGTCGTCGTCCGTACCAAGAAAGAGGTCCGTCGTCCCGACGGGTCCTACATCAAGTTCGACGAGAACGCCGCCGTGATCCTGAAGAGCGACGGGGACCCCCGTGGCACCCGCATCTTCGGCCCGGTCGGTCGTGAGCTTCGCGACAAGAAGTTCATGAAGATCATCTCGCTGGCACCGGAGGTCATCTAGTCATGGCGAACATCAAGAAGGGCGACCTGGTCCAGGTGATCAGCGGGCCCTCGCAGGCGCGCGGCGGAGACCGCGGCAAGCAGGGCAAGGTCATCGAGGTGCAGGCGGAGAAGAACCGCGTCATCGTCGAAGGCATCAACTACGTGACCAAGCACATCAAGGTCGGGCAGACCCAGCGCGGGACGAAGACCGGTGGCGTCGAGCAGCACGAGGCGCCCATCCACATCTCGAACGTCGCGCTCGTCGACCCCAAGTCGAAGAAGCCGACCCGCGTCGGGTTCCGCGAGGAGGTCGTCGAGAAGAACGGCGTCAAGAAGACCGTGCGCGTGCGTTACGCGAAGAAGTCCGGAGAGAAGCTCTAATCATGGCTACCGCTACCGCTGCTGCCGGGACTGGCAAGATCCAGCCCCGCCTGAAGCAGAAGTACCGCACCGAGATCAGCAAGAAGCTGACCGAGGAGTTCGGTTTCACCAACCCGCACCAGGTTCCCGGTCTCGTGAAGATCGTCGTGAACACCGGTGTGGGCGAGGCCGCCCGCGACTCCAAGGTGATCGACGGTGCCGTCAGGGACCTCACCCTGATCACCGGCCAGAAGCCGCAGGTCACCAAGGCCCGCAAGTCGATCGCCCAGTTCAAGCTGCGCGAGGGCATGCCGATCGGTGCGCACGTGACCCTTCGCGGAGACCGTGCCTGGGAGTTCCTGGACCGCCTGCTCTCGCTCGCCCTGCCCCGCATCCGCGACTTCCGCGGGCTCAGCCCGAAGCAGTTCGACGGCAACGGCAACTACACCTTCGGTCTCTCGGAGCAGAGCGTGTTCCACGAGATCGACCAGGACCAGATCGACCGCGTCCGCGGATTCGACATCACGGTCGTGACCACGGCGAAGAACGACGACGAGGGGCGTGCGCTGCTGCGCGAGCTCGGGTTCCCGTTCCGCACCGCTGAGAACGCCCAGCAGTAACCCAACCAGGTCGGTACCGGGTGGACCCGGTGCCGAAACCGTTTGAGATAAGGAAACCCATCACATGACGATGACCGATCCGGTCGCAGACATGCTGACCCGTGTGCGCAACGGCAACCGCGCGTACCACGACTCGGTCTCCATGCCGAGCAGCAAGCTCAAGACCCACATCGCCGAGATCCTCCAGAAGGAGGGCTACATCGCCGGCTGGAAGGTCGAGCCTGCGCGCGTCGGCAGCACGCTGACCATCGACCTCAAGTACGGCCCGAACCGTGAGCGCTCCATCGCGGGCATCAAGCGCGTGTCGAAGCCGGGCCTGCGCGTCTACGCGAAGTCGACCGAGATCCCCCACGTGCTGGGCGGTCTGGGCGTCGCGATCCTGTCCACCTCGTCGGGTCTGCTGACCGACCGCGAGGCCAACAAGAAGGGCGTGGGTGGGGAAGTCCTCGCCTACGTGTGGTGACCTGACATGTCACGTATCGGACGTCTTCCCATCACCGTGCCCGGCGCGGTGACCGTCGAGATCGACGGACAGGACGTGAAGGTGAAGGGCCCGAAGGGCGAGCTCTCGCTGACCGTCAAGGCTCCCATCGAGGCCAAGCTCGAGGACGGCCAGGTCATCGTGACCCGGCCCGACGACGAGCGCGCCTCGCGGTCGCTGCACGGCCTGAGCCGCACGCTCATCGCCAACCTGATCATCGGCGTCACCGAGGGCTACGAGAAGAGCCTCGAGGTCGTCGGAACCGGATATCGCGTGCAGTCGAAGGGGTCGGGCGTCGAGTTCGCACTCGGCTACTCGCACCCGATCACCGTGAACCCGCCCGCCGGCATCTCGTTCGAGGTCGAGGGCACCAACAAGCTGACCGTCAAAGGCATCGACAAGCAGGCCGTCGGTGAGGTCGCAGCGAACATCCGCAAGCTCCGCAAGCCCGAGCCCTACAAGGGCAAGGGTGTGCGGTACGCCGGCGAGGTCGTCCGCCGCAAGGCCGGAAAGAGTGGGAAGTAACCATGGCTACCGTGAGCAAGAGCGCACAGCGCGATCGTCGTCACGCACGACTTCGCAAGCGCATCGCCGGGACGGCCGAGCGTCCGCGCCTGGTCGTCACCCGTTCGGCCCGCCACGTCTTCGTGCAGGTCGTCGACGACAGCAAGGGCCACACCGTGGCGTCCGCATCGACCCTCGAAGCCGACCTGCGCACGTTCAAGGGTGACAAGACCGAGAAGGCCAAGAAGGTGGGCGAACTGATCGCCGACCGCGCCAAGAAGGCCGGAGTCCAGGCCGTCGTGTTCGACCGCGGGGGCAACCGGTTCGCCGGTCGCGTCGCCGCGATCGCCGAAGGCGCCCGTGAGGGAGGGCTCGCACTGTGAGCGACGCTACTGAGAACCAGGAGAACACCGTGTCCGAGGACACCACCGCCGCGACCCCGGCCCCCGAGGTCGAGGTCGCCGAGGGCAACGTCGTCGAGACGGCCGCAGGCACCGCGCAGAACGGCAACGAGCGCGAGCAGCGCCGCGGCAGCCGGGACCGCGGCCCGCGCAACGACCGCGGCTCCGGCCGCGGCGGCCGTGAGGACAGCCAGTTCCTCGAGCGCGTCGTCACCATCAACCGCGTGAGCAAGGTCGTCAAGGGCGGCCGTCGCTTCAGCTTCACCGCGCTCGTCGTGGTGGGGGATGGCAACGGCATGGTCGGCGTCGGCTACGGCAAGGCGCGCGAGGTGCCGCTGGCGATCTCGAAGGGTGTGGAAGAGGCGAAGAAGAACTTCTTCCGCGTCCCGCGCTCGCAGAAGACGATCCCGCACCCGGTGCAGGGCGAGGCCGCAGCCGGCGTCGTGCTGCTGCGTCCGGCCGCCGCCGGTACCGGCGTCATCGCCGGTGGTCCGGTGCGTGCCGTGCTGGAGTGCGCCGGCATCCACGATGTGCTCAGCAAGTCGCTGGGCTCGTCGAACACCCTGAACATCGTCCACGCGACCGTCGCCGCACTCAAGCAGCTGGAGGAGCCGCGCGCCGTCGCCGCTCGCCGCGGGCTCGAGTTCGAGGACGTCGCCCCGGAGCGCCTGGTGCGCGCCGAGGCCGACGACCGCGCCGCCGCGACCGCCGCCGCATCGAAGGCAGGTGCCTGATGGCCGCTCGGCTCAAGGTGACCCAGATCAAGTCCGTGATCAGCGAGAAGCAGAACCAGCGTGACACGCTGCGCAGCCTCGGACTGAAGCGCATCGGCGACATCGTCGTGCGCGAGGACAACAAGCAGAACCGGGGCTACGTCCACACCGTGGCGCACCTGGTCCGCGTCGAGGAGATCGACTGATGGCTGAAGAGAAGAAGCCGGCGGAGACGAAGCCCGCCGCCGAGAAGAAGGCACCGGCCGCCAAGGCCGCCGCGCCCAAGGCTGCTGCCGACAAGAAGCCGGCCGCGACCAAGGCTGCGGCTCCCAAGGCCGCCGAGAAGAAGCCCGCTGCCGCGAAGCAGCCGGCTGCGAAGTCGGCGCCCAAGACGGAGGCGAAGGCCGGGTCGGGCACGACCGACGCGACCGCTGCCAAGGCGACCACGGCATCCGCGGCCAAGAAGCCGGCCGCGAAGAAGAAGCCGGCCGAGCAGAAAGAGACCCGTCCGCAGATCCTGAAGGCGCACCACCTGCGTCCGGCCGCGGGAGCCAAGAAGGCCAAGACCCGCGTCGGACGCGGTGAGGGCTCGAAGGGCAAGACGGCGGGTCGCGGAACCAAGGGCACGAAGGCGCGCTACCAGGTGCGTGTCGGGCTCGAGGGCGGCAACCTGAACTCGGTGATGCGCGCGCCGAAGCTGCGCGGGTTCAAGAACCCGTTCCGGGTCGAGTACCAGGTCGTGAACCTCGAGAAGCTGGCCGAGCTCTACCCGAAGGGCGGCGATGTCACCATCGGCGACCTCGTGGCCAAGGGCGCGGTCCGCAAGAACGAGAAGGTCAAGGTCCTCGGCAACGGCGACATCGCGGTGAAGCTGAACGTCGCGGTCGACAAGGTCTCGAGCTCGGCCGAGCAGAAGATCGTCGCCGCGGGCGGCACCATCAAGTAACCGGGTAGGGTGGCCCTTTGGGGCCACCCGTCCCCGCGTTCGCCGTACCACCACTGGGAGGACCCCGTGTTCAGTGCCGTCGCGCGGATCTTCCGCACGCCCGACCTTCGCAAGAAGATCGGCTTCACCCTCGGCATCATCGCGATCTTCCGCCTGGGTTCCTTCATCCCGGCGCCGTTCGTCGACTTCGGAAACGTGCAGGCGTGTCTCGCCGCCAACAGCAACGCCGGCGGACTGTACGACCTGGTGAACCTGTTCAGCGGCGGCGCGCTGCTGCAGTTGTCGATCTTCGCGCTCGGCATCATGCCCTACATCACCGCGTCGATCATCGTGCAACTGCTGCGCGTGGTCATCCCGCGGTTCGACGCCCTCTATAAAGAGGGTCAGGCCGGCCAGTCGAAGCTGACCCAGTACACCCGCTACCTCACCATCGCGCTCGGCGTGCTGCAGTCGACCACCCTGATCACGGTGGCACGCAGCGGCCAGCTCTTCGGCGACTCGATCGAGGTCTGCCGTCAGCTGGTGGCACTGCCCGAGGGCACCGTCGAATCGGCGATGGGCATCCTGCTCATGGTCATCACGATGACCGCGGGCACCGGCGTGATCATGTGGCTCGGCGAGCTCATCACCGAGCGCGGCGTCGGCAACGGCATGTCGATCCTGATCTTCACCTCGATCTCGGCGCAGTTCCCCAACTCGCTCGGCCAGATCCTGAAGCCCGACTTCAGCGGCCTGAACACGTTCCTCGCGGTCCTCGCGATCGGCATCGTGATCATGGGCGCGGTCATCTTCGTCGAGCAGTCGCAGCGCCGCATCCCGGTGCAGTACGCCAAGCGCATGGTCGGGCGGCGCACCTACGGCGGCAACAACACCTACATCCCGATCAAGGTGAACATGGCGGGCGTCGTGCCGGTCATCTTCGCCTCCTCGCTGCTGTATCTGCCGTCGCTGGTGGCCCAGTTCAACCAGCCGAGCGCGAGCAGCGGGCAGGCTCCGGCTCCGTGGGTCGACTTCATCAACTCGTACCTGACGCGCGGCGACCACCCGCTGTACATGGCGCTGTACTTCCTGCTGATCGTCGGGTTCACCTACTTCTACGTGGCCATCACCTTCAACCCGGATGAGGTGGCCGACAACATGAAGAAGTACGGCGGATTCATCCCCGGCATCCGCGCCGGCCGGCCGACCGCCGAGTACCTGGACTACGTGCTCACCCGGGTCACCCTGCCGGGCTCGATCTACCTCGGTCTGGTGGCGCTGATCCCGCTGATCGCGCTCGTGCTGATCCAGGCGAACCAGAACTTCCCGTTCGGCGGCACCAGCCTGCTGATCATGGTCGGGGTGGGCCTCGAGACGGTCAAGCAGATCGACTCGCAGCTGCAGCAGCGCCACTACGAGGGTCTGCTGCGGTGACGCGCCTGCTCATCGTGGGTCCCCCCGGCGCCGGGAAGGGGACCCAGGCGGCCCGCATCTCCGAGCGCTTCGGCATCCCCACCATCTCCACCGGCGACATCTTCCGGGCCAACATCGCGAACCAGACCGAGCTGGGCGTCCAGGTGAAAGCGATCGTGGATGCCGGGGATTACGTCCCCGATGAGCTCACCAACGCGCTGGTCACCGATCGGCTCTCCGAGGCGGATGCCGGCGACGGCTTCCTGCTCGACGGCTACCCGCGCACGACGGATCAGGTCCGGTACCTCACCGAGCTGCTCGCCCAGCACGGGCACGTTCTGGATGCGGTGATCCGCCTGGTCGCGGACGAGGACGAGATCGTGCGCCGGCTTCGTCAGCGCGCGGTCGAGCAGGGCCGCGTGGACGACTCCGAGGAGGCGATCCGCCACCGCCAGGAGGTCTACCAGCGCGAGACCGCTCCGCTGCTGGACATGTTCCGCGAGCAGGGTCTGCTGGTCGAGGTCGACGGCCTCGGCGCCGTCGACGACGTGACGGCGCGCATCTTCGCGGCGCTCGCCGAGCGCGGCCTCGGCGCGGCCGCCTAGCAGCCGCGACACGCCCGGCGTGCAGTAACGCCGGGCTTCGTATAAGATCGATCCTTGGTGCCTTGCGCCGCCTTCGGGTGTGCGCCGGTCGCACCGACAAATCCCACGCAAGACCAGCAGCTTTTCGCTGCGGCGACGAGAAGGTACATGGCCAAGAAAGACGGCGTCATCGAGATCGAGGGCTCGGTCCTCGAGGCTCTCCCGAACGCGATGTTCCGGGTCGAGCTGACGAACGGGCACAAGGTGCTCGCTCACATCTCGGGCAAGATGCGCCAGCACTACATCCGCATCCTCCCCGAGGACCGCGTGATCGTGGAGCTCAGCCCGTACGACCTGACCCGTGGCCGCATCGTCTACCGCTACAAGTAAGCGGGCTGGAAAGTAACGGTCCCCCGGTGGTCGAGTGCCGCGCGCAGCGCGGTGTATCGAGACCCGGAGGACACGATGACAGCGAGAGAAGAATCATGAAGGTCAACCCCAGCGTCAAGCCGATCTGCGACCACTGCAAGGTGATCCGTCGTAACGGCCGCGTCATGGTCATCTGCAAGTCCAACCCCCGCCACAAGCAGCGTCAGGGTTGAGCCGGAGGTCGACGCCGCGCAGCGGCATCGACCGCAGGCTCAAGGTCGAGTAGCGCGAAGCGCGTATCGAGACCTGAAGTACCACCCACAACAAAAAAGCACACCCAAGACCCCAGGTCTCGATACGCCGGCTGCGCCGGCACTCGACCACCAGGTGACACCCTCGGCTCTGGAGGCCGCGGCACCGGGCGTGCTCCACACCTCCAGAAGACTCCTTGAGGAGAAGCCGACATGGCACGTCTCGCCGGCGTCGACATCCCGCGCGATAAGCGCGTGGAGGTCGCCCTGACGTACATCTACGGCGTGGGTCGTACCCGCGCCCTGACCACCCTGAAAGAGACCGGGATCTCCGGCGACATCCGGGTGAAGGACCTCACCGACGACCAGCTGGTCGCCCTCCGCGATTTCATCGAGGGCACCTACAAGGTCGAGGGCGATCTGCGCCGCGAGGTGCAGGCCGACATCCGCCGCAAGGTCGAGATCGGCTCGTACGAGGGCATCCGCCACCGTCGCGGCCTCCCCGTGCGCGGTCAGCGCACCAAGACCAACGCTCGCACCCGCAAGGGACCCAAGCGCACCGTCGCCGGTAAGAAGAAGGCAGGCAAGAAGTAATGGCCGCTCCGAAGGCCGGCGCGGGCCGCAAGCCGCGCCGCAAAGAGAAGAAGAACATCGCCGTGGGTCAGGCCCACATCAAGTCGACGTTCAACAACACCATCGTCTCGATCACCGACCCGTCGGGCGCCGTGATCGCCTGGGCGTCCGGTGGCGATGTCGGCTACAAGGGCTCGCGCAAGTCGACCCCGTTCGCCGCCGGCCTCGCGGCCGAGTCCGCCGCCCGCAAGGCGCAGGAGAACGGCATGAAGAAGGTCGACGTGTTCGTCAAGGGGCCGGGTTCCGGTCGTGAGACCGCGATCCGTTCGCTGCAGTCCGCAGGCCTCGAGGTCGGCTCGATCAACGATGTGACGCCGCAGGCGCACAACGGGGTCCGGCCGCCGAAGCGCCGCCGCGTCTAGCGCGCATCGGTGATCGAGTAGCCGCGCAGCGGCGTATCGAGATCCGGCTCCGCCCGGGCGATCTCGATACACCGCCTGCGGCGGCACTCGATCTCCGCAGAACTTCACAACTCAACACCCGGCGGCCTAGCCACCCGCTGATCTTCCGTGAGTGCCATATGGCGGGCACTCTCGCCGAAAGGAAACCACGTGCTCATTGCACAGCGACCCACTCTGTCTGAAGAGGTCATCTCCGAGTTCCGCTCGCGGTTCGTCATCGAGCCGCTCGAGCCCGGCTTCGGGTACACCCTGGGCAACTCCCTGCGCCGCACGCTGCTCTCGTCGATCCCCGGCGCGGCCGTGACCAGCATCCGCATCGACAACATCCAGCACGAGTTCGCGACCATCCCGGGCGTGAAAGAGGACGTCGTCGAGATCGTCCTGAACATCAAGAACCTGGTCGTCTCGAGCGAGCACGACGAGCCGATCACCGCCTACCTGCGCAAGCAGGGTGCCGGGCAGGTCACGGCGGCCGACATCTCGGCTCCGGCCGGGGTCGAGATCCACAACCCCGACCTGGTGATCGCCACCCTGAACGACAAGGCGAAGTTCGAACTCGAGCTCACTATCGAGCGCGGCCGCGGCTACGTCTCGGCGGCGCAGAACCGCAGCGAGTTCAGCGAGGCCGGCCAGATCCCGATCGACTCGATCTACTCGCCGGTGCTGAAGGTCACCTACCGGGTCGAGGCGACCCGTGCCGGTGAGCGCACCGACTTCGACCGTCTGGTCGTCGACGTCGAGACCAAGCCCGCGATCACCCCGCGCGATGCGATCGCCTCGGCCGGCCGCACCCTGGTCGAGCTGTTCGGTCTGGCCCGCGAGCTGAACGCGGCCGCCGAGGGCATCGAGATCGGCCCCGCCCCGGTGGATGCGGTCCTGAGCTCCGAGCTGAGCATGCCGATCGAGGACCTCGACCTGTCGGTCCGTTCCTACAACTGCCTCAAGCGCGAGGGCATCAACACGGTGTCCGAGCTCGTCGCCCTGAGCGAGACGCAGCTGATGAACATCCGCAACTTCGGCCAGAAGTCGGTCGACGAGGTGAAGGACAAGCTGGTCGAGATGGGCCTGTCGCTGAAGGACAGCGTTCCCGGCTTCGACGGCGCCCACTTCTACGGCGGCTACGACGACGACGAGAACGTCTGAGACCCGGCAGAGACTGACTAGGAAGAACTGAGATCATGCCCAAGCCCACCAAGGGTCCCCGCCTCGGAGGCGGTCCGGCGCACGAGCGCCTCCTGCTCGCGAACCTCGCCGCGGCGCTGTTCACCCACAAGAGCATCCAGACCACCGAGACCAAGGCCAAGCGCCTGCGTCCGCTGGCCGAGCGGCTCATCACCTTCGCCAAGCGCGGAGACCTGCACGCGCGTCGCCGCGTGCTGAGCGTCATCGCCGACAAGGGCGTGGTGCACGAGCTGTTCACCGAGATCGCTCCGCTGGTCGCCGATCGTGAGGGCGGCTACACCCGCATCATCAAGACCGGGTACCGCAAGGGCGACAACGCGCCGATGGCGGTCATCGAGCTGGTGCTCGAGCCGGTATCGAAGAAGCCCGCCTCGTCGAAGAAGTCGGCCGCCCGCGCCGAGACGAAGCCGGCCGCGAAGAAGGCCGACGCCGCCCCGGCGGAGGAGACCGCCGCCGAGGTCGAGGCCGAGGTCGAGTCGATCGAGGTCGAGCTGCCCGCGGAGGAGGCTCCCGCGGCGGAGGCCGCCACGGACGAGGCTCCCGCCGAGGACGACGCCAAGTAGTTCTGAGAAGGGCCCCCGCGTCCGCACCGTGTGTGCGGGTCGCGGGGGCCCTTCGTCGTACCCTGAGGAGCATGGCTTCCGAGGCGACGACGATCGAGGTCCCAGGTCCGAACGGCGTGCGCGAGATGCGCATCTCGAGCCCGAGCCGCGTGCTCTGGCCGCAGCTCGGCATCACCAAGCTCGAGTACGCCCAGTACCTGGTCGCGGTCGGCGAGGCCTTCGTGGCGGCGAACGGCAACCGGCCGGTGGCGCTGCAACGGTATCCGGATGGCGTCGAGGGCGAGCAGTTCTTCTCCAAGAGCCCGCCGCGCGGGGTGCCGGAGTGGATGCGCGACACGGAGGTCACCTTCCCGAGCGGGCGCCGGCATCCGATGCTGGTCATCGACGAGCCGGCCGCCGCGGTGTGGATGATCCAGATGAACACCATCGTCTTCCACCCCTGGCCGGCCCTCGCCGGGGACATCGATCACCCCGACCAGCTGCGGCTCGACCTCGATCCGCAGCCCGGCCGGGACTTCGCGGATGCGATCCCCGCCGCTCTCGAACTGCGTTCCGTCCTGCAGGAGGCCGGTCTGCAGGCCTTCGTGAAGACCTCGGGCAACCGGGGCCTGCACGTGTACGCGCCGATCGAACCGCAGCACGACTTCATCGGGGTCCGGCACGCGGTGATCGCTGCCGCGCGGGAGCTGGAACGCCGGATGCCCGACGCGGTGACGACCGCGTGGTGGAAGGAGGAGCGCGGCGAGCGGGTCTTCGTCGACTTCAACCAGGCGGCCCGCGACCGCACGATCGCCGGCGCCTACAGCGCCCGGGCACGTCCCGACGCGACGGTCTCGACGCCGCTCGCCTGGGACGAGGTCGGGCCGGGCCTCGACCCGACGGCCTTCACCGTGCGGACGGTCCCGGGCCGCAGCGACCCGTGGGCGGGCTTCGGCGAGCAGCGCGGCACCATCGACACGCTGCTGCAGTGGTGGGACCGCGACGTCGAGAACGGCCAGGGCGAACTACCCTACCCGCCGGAACACCCGAAGATGCCGGGCGAACCGACCCGCGTGCAGCCGTCGCGGGCTAAGAAAGAAGCCGACTGACGTCGTAGGTGTCGGGCACCTCGAGCTGGTCGTAGGTGCACGATCGCGGGTCGCGGTCGTCGCGCCAGCGGACGAACTGGACGGCGTGCCGGAACCGGTAGCCCTCCATCTGGTCGTACTTCACCTCGAGAACGCGTTCGGGCCGCAGGGTGATGAACGACACGTCCTTCGAGCTGGAGAATCGGCTGCGCTCGCCCTCCCCGGTACCGGTGACCAGCGGCGCGAGTTCGTCGATCAGCTCCAGGCGCCGGGCGTTGGAGAACGCCGAGGCGCCGCCGACCGGGACGAGCTCGCCGGCGTCGGTGTACAGCCCGAGCAGCAGCGATCCGACTCCCTGCCCCGACTTGTGTACGCGATACGCGATGAGCACCACGTCGGCGGTGCGCGAGTGCTTGATCTTCAGGAACACCCGCTTGCCCGGCTGGTAGGTCGAGTCGAGCTGCTTCGCGATGACGCCGTCGAGGCCGGCGCCCTCGAACTCGACGAGCCAGCGGCGGGCGAGAGTGGCATCCCGCGTCGTCTGCGACAGGTGCAGCGGCGCCCGGGCGGGACCCATGACGCGCTCGAGCGCGCTGCGGCGTTCGGCGAACGGGGCGTCCATGAGCGACGTGCCGCCCTCGGCGAGCAGGTCGAACCCGATGAACGAGGCGGGGGTCTCCTCCGAGAGCTTGCGGATGCGGGACTCGGCCGGGTGGATGCGTTGCGACAGCGCTTCCCAGGCGAGGCGCTCACCGGTGCGGACGACGATCTCGCCGTCGACGACGGTGCCGGGCGACAGCTGCGCGGAGAACTCGGCGACGAGCTCGGGGAAGTAGCGGGTGAGCGGCTTGGAGCCGCGACTGCCGATCTCGACCTCGCCGGAGGGCGACACGGCGACGATCGCCCGGAACCCGTCCCACTTGGGTTCGAACGAGTACCCCGCATCGTCGGGGATCGCCGCCACCGGCTTGGCCAGCATGGGCTCGGGGATCGGATCGAACGGTTCCGCCATGGGGACAGGCTAGTTCGCCGTCGCGAATCCGTCCCGAGCGGCCCCCGCGACGTGATCGCGGGGGCCACTCGTGACGGAAAAGCGAGTCGTCAGTGCACCGTCGGGCTCTCGGCCTTCGAGGTCAGCGTGCTGATGATTCCGACGAGGACCTAGACAGGCTGGGGGAGGGACTGGTTCGCGCGGTCGTCGCGCAGCGGGGGCAGCTCCGCGAGCCGCTGCAGGGCATCGCGCAGGGTCGCCGCCCAGACCTCCGCTCCCGCGGAGCCGAAATGGATCTGGTCTCCCGCGAGCAGGTTCAGCTTGCCCTGGATCGCGTCGTGCCAGTTCGCCAGCTCGACGTCGCGGTAGTACAGCGCGAACGCCGACAGATCCTTGTTGACCCCGGCCGTCCAGTACCGCGGCGCCTGCACGTTCACCACGACCATGAGCCGCTCGGGGCCGATGAGTTCGCGGATCTCGTCGAGCACCTTCCTGTCGATCGGGCCGTTGGTGCCGAGCGCCAGCACGAGCACCTTGCGCAGCTTGTCCTTGCGGATCAGCGCGCGGATCATCTCCGGTGCGACATAGATCGATCGCGACACCTGGGCATCGATCTGGATGCCGGGGAACTTCTCCTGCAACGTCGGCGCCGCGGCGAGCATCACCGAATCCCCGATCGCCGAGATCTCGTTGCCGCCGACCGGCTTCGGCGGACCCTCGTCCTCGAGGGGGTCGGTCTCCGGCCCAGGGGTCCCGGTCGGCTGGGGGGACGCCGACTCCTGCGCCTGCGCCTCCTCGATGGCCTGCTGCCCGGCGGCGACCAGCAACTCGGTCTCGCCGCGTCCCGGGTCGGAGGCGATCGCCGCGACCGTGCCGACCCCTCCGGCCAGCACCAGCACCACGACCCAGACCCCCGCCACGAACGCGTGCCGGGCGCCGCGGAACCATCCGGTGAACGTCCGCCAGGCGGCGCGGAACCCGTTTCGCCGGATCGGCTGCTCGACGAACTGGTACGACAGCGCCGCGGCGGCCACGGTGAACACCAGGGCGATGCCGCCGAGAGCCCAGCCCTCGAGACCCTGACGCGACCAGGCGGGCAGCGCCGCGATGACCAGCAGGTAGACCGGCCAGTGCCAGAGGTACAGCCCGTAGCTGCGATCACCCACCCAGCGCAGCGGTCGCCAGTCGAGCAGTCGCGCGAGCGGGGTGCCGGGGACGAGCAGGGTCGCGATGACGATCGTGGCCAGCACCGCGACCAGGGCGAGGCCGCCCTGGAAGGTGACGGGGGCATCCTCGTTCATGACCACGGCGATCGCCAGGATGCCGGCCAGCGCGAGCGGTCCCGCGACCCCCAGCAGGGTGCGCTGCCATCGGGGCCATTCGAGAGCACGGGCCGGCCAGTTCACGGCGGCGAGAGCGAGCGCCGCGCCGATGGCCAGCCCGAAGAAGTGGGTGTCGGTGCCGAAGTACACGCGGGTCGCGGTGTCCGGGGTCCAGAGCGCGGCCATCCACACGGCCGAGCCGGCGGCGAGCGCGGTGACCCCCGCGATCCGCACCCAGCGGGGGATGCGGATCAGCACGAGCACCACCAGCAGCGGCCACACCAGATAGAACTGCTCCTCGACGGCCAGCGACCACAGGTTGCGGAACAGCTCGGGGGCGGTGGCATCGAAGTAGTTCGACGAGGCGGCCAGGAACAACCAGTTGCTGCTGAAGGTGAGGGCGCCGAGCACCTGCATGCTCACCTGCACCAGGACGTCTCCGCCGACCAGGACGGCGGCCGAGCAGCAGGTCAGCAGCAGCACGCCGAGGGCGGGGAGCAGGCGCCGCGCGCGGCGGGTCCAGAAGCCGCGCAGGCTGATCCGGCCGTTCGCCGCGTGCTCGCGCAGCAGCAGGGAGGTGATGATGAATCCGCTGACGACGAAGAACAGGTCGACCCCGATGTACCCGCCGACGACCGCGCCCGGGCTCAGGTGGAACAGGATGACCAGCAGCACCGCGATCGCGCGGACCCCGTCGAGCCCGGCCACGCGGAAGCGCCCGGCGTCATTGCCGGTCGGCGCGGGTCGGGTATTCGGGGTCATCGGCACAGTCCGCCGCCCAGCCTAGACTCGGCGGGTGGACAGCGGCGAGCCCGATCTGGTGAGGATCCGTCTCGATCTCGGCTACGACGGCACCGCGTTCACCGGCTGGGCGCGTCAGCCCGGGCTGCGCACCGTGCAAGGTGTGCTCGAGGACGCGCTCGCCACCGTCTTCCGCCGGGCGGGCGAGCCGCCGCGGCTCACCGTCGCGGGGCGCACCGACGTCGGGGTGCACGCCATCGGGCAGGTCGCCCACGTCGACCTGACCCGGGCGCAGCGGGCGCTTCTCAAGGGGACGCTCGCGAAGCGGCTGAACGGCATCGCGGGGCTCGACTCCGATGTGCAGGTGTTCCGCAGCGCAGAGGCTCCCGCCGGCTTCGACGCCCGGTTCTCGGCGGTGTGGCGGCGCTACGAGTACCGGATCGCCGACGCGGCCGCCCTTCGGGATCCGCGCCGGCGCTCGCACACCGTGTGGCATCCGCGCGAACTCGACGTCGATGCGATGGATGCGGCGGCCGGCGCCCTGCTCGGGCTGCACGACTTCGCCAGCTTCTGCCGGCCGCGCGAGGGGGCGACGACGATCCGCACCCTGCAGGAGTTCGGCTGGCACCGCGACGAGGACGGCGTGCTGATCGCCCGGCTGCAGGCCGACGCCTTCTGCCACAGCATGGTGCGGGCGCTCGTCGGCGCGTGCGTCGACGCGGCGCCCGACGTGGTGACGCTGCGCGACGCGCGCGTCCGCACCAGCGCGTTCAAGGTGATGCCGGCGAAGGGCCTCACCCTCGTCGAGGTCGGCTACCCGCCCGATGACGAGCTCGCCGCCCGGGCCGAGCAGACCCGGGGCCGGCGCAGTTTGCCGGATGCCCAGCCCATCGACTAATCTGTACAGGTTGCCTTCGCAACGTCGAAGCCCTCCACCGCAGGGTTCGCGCCGCATCGCGCCGCGAACGCTCACCGGAGCGGGATTCACGAACACCTCGACAGAAAGCAGTTGTCTCATGACGCGCACGTTCAGCCCCAAGCCGGCGGACATCCAGCGGGAGTGGGTCGTCATCGACGCCACCGACGTCGTCCTCGGCCGCCTGGCCAGCCACGCCGCAGCCCTGCTGCGCGGCAAGCACAAGCCGACCTTCGCCCCCCACATGGACATGGGCGACTTCGTGATCGTCGTCAACGCCGAGAAGGTGGCGCTGACCGGTCAGAAGCTCGAGAAGAAGATGGCCTACCGCCACTCGGGCTACCCGGGCGGTCTGACGGCCCAGTCGTACGTCGAGATGCTCGAGAAGCACCCGACCCGTGCCGTCGAGAAGGCCATCCGCGGCATGCTGCCGAAGAACTCGCTGGGCCGGGCCCAGATCAAGAAGCTGAAGGTGTACGCGGGCGCCGAGCACCCGCACGCCGCGCAGCAGCCCAAGGCCTACACCCTCACCCAGGTCGCGCAGTAAGCGCCCCCGAACTTTCAAGGACACACATCATGGCGAACATCGACGACATCGCTCCCGAGACCACGGACGCCCCGGCCTCCAGCTTCAGCACCGAGACCCCGGTCGAGGAGGCGCCCCGCGCTCCCCGGCCCGTGCTCACCGTCCCCGGCTCGGCCGTGGGCCGCCGTAAGGAAGCGATCGCCCGCGCGCGTCTCGTTCCGGGCTCCGGCACCTGGGCGGTCAACGGCCGCCCGCTCGAGGAATACTTCCCGAACAAGCTGCACCAGCAGCTCATCAACGACCCGTTCAAGGTCCTCGACCTGCTCGGCTCGTACGACGTCGTGGCGAAGATCACCGGCGGCGGGCCCTCGGGTCAGGCTGGCGCGCTGCGTCTCGCCATCGCTCGGGCGCTGAACGAGATCGACCGCGAGAACAACCGACCCGCCCTCAAGAAGGCCGGCTTCCTCACGCGTGACGCCCGCGTCATCGAGCGCAAGAAGGCCGGTCTGAAGAAGGCCCGCAAGGCGTCGCAGTTCTCCAAGCGCTAAACGCGCTGGGCACCATGCCTCGACTGTTCGGAACGGACGGTGTTCGCGGCCTCGCCAACGGCGAGGTCATCACCGCGGACCTCGCTCTCGGTCTGGCGCAGGCGGCTGCCCGCGTGCTGACCACGGGCCGTCACGCCGACGAGCTGCGTGCCGCGGGCAAGCGCCCGACGGCGGTGCTCGCGCGCGACCCGCGCGTCTCGGGCGAGTTCATCTCCTCTGCGGTGGCGGCGGGCCTGGCGAGTTCGGGCGTCGACGTGCTCGACGCCGGCGTCATCCCGACCCCCGCCGCGGCCTACCTGGTCGGCGCCGTGAGCGCCGACTTCGGGGTCATGGTCTCGGCCTCGCACAACCCGGCACCCGACAACGGCATCAAGTTCTTCGCCGTCGGCGGCAGGAAACTGCCCGACGAGGTCGAGGACCGCATCGAGGCGGCGCTGGCCGAACCCAAACTGACCCCGACGGGCGGCGAGGTGGGCCGCATCCGCCGCTTCGCGGATGCGGAGGACCGCTACATCCTGCATCTGCTCGGCGCGCTCGACGTGCGCCTGGACGGGCTGCACGTGGTCATCGACGCCGCACACGGAGCGGCCGCCGCGGTGTCGCCGCAGGTGTTCGCCGACGCCGGCGCGAAGGTCACGGTCATCGGCAACGAACCCGACGGCCTGAACATCAACGACGGCGTCGGATCGACGCACCTGGAGCGGCTGCAGGAGACGGTGGTGGCGAACAACGCCCACCTCGGCATCGCGCACGACGGCGACGCCGACCGCTGCCTCGCCGTCGACGCCGACGGCAACGTCGTCGACGGCGATCGCATGATGGCGATCCTGGCGATCTCGTTGCGCGATCGCGGCATGCTCAAAGACGACACCCTCGTCGCGACGGTGATGAGCAACCTGGGGTTGCGTGTCGCGATGGCTGAGGCCGGCATCCGGATGGTCCAGACCGCCGTCGGCGACCGGTATGTGCTCGAGGCGCTGAACGAGAACGGACTCTCGCTCGGGGGCGAGCAGTCGGGTCACATCATCTTCGCCTCACACGCCACCACCGGCGACGGGGTGCTCACCGGCCTGATGCTCGCGGCGGAGATGATGCGCACCGGCAGGTCGCTGGCCGACCTGGCCTCGGTGATGACGGTCTACCCGCAGGTCCTGGTCAACGTGACCGGGGTCGACCACCACGGGCTGGCCTCCGACGAGGCGATCGCCGCCGCCGTCACCGCCGCCGAGCAGCGTCTCGGCGACACCGGTCGCGTGCTGCTCCGCCCGTCGGGCACCGAGCCGCTGGTGCGCGTCATGGTCGAGGCGCAGGATGCCGGGGTCGCCGAGGAGGTCAGCCAGTCGCTGGCCGCTGTGGTGAGGCAACGCCTGTCCCACTAGGTTCGTCGGCATGAGGCGCAAGCTCGCTGTGGCATCGGTCGTGTCGTTCGTCGTGGCGTTCGCCGGCCTCGCCACGCTGTTGTTCATCGGCGGCCCTCTGGCCGCCCCGGCGGGCTTCCCGCTGGCGCTCGCGGTGACGATCCTCGCCTTCGTCGCGGCCGTGATGACGGGGGTGTTCGGCATCATCCTGCCGATCTTCGGCGTCACCCCGCGCCGGGCAGACCTGACGGATGCGGCGGCGGCCGGCCGGGAGGGTCTCGCCCGCGTGCTCTCGGTGACGCCCACCGGAGCGCAGATCAACGGCCGGTGGGTCTATGACGCCGACCTCGTCGTCGATCAGACCCGGGTGCCGGCCTACCGGACGAGCGACCGCATCCGCGTGCACCGCGACGACGGCCTGCTGCGCGGGGGCGAGATCATCAGCGTGGTGCGGCTGCGCGACGAGGCCCCCGACGTCAGCGTGCTCCGCGGGCCACGGCGCAGCCCGCAGGACGCGCTGGTGCCGCTCGACGCTCCGCCGTGGGCATGAGGTTCCTGACCGGCACGATCGTCCGGCTGCTGTCCGGCGGCGTCCTCGGTGCGATCGCGGCGGGCATCATCACCGGCGATGAGGTCTATGCGATCGTGCTCGCGGTCGGCTTGCCGATCGTGTTCACGGTCGGCACCATCATCGTGGCCACCCGATCGACGAGGAAGCGGAAGGGATTCACCCGTCCCGGGCAGGTGCCAGGCATCAACGCGACGGTGGTCGGCCAGTCCGTTCAGGAGCCCGCGGCGCCGGTGCTGAACCCCTCGGCCGGGGTGCTGCTGAACGGCGAGCCGGTGGCGACGGCCGCGACGACGCCGGCCACCGCATCCGCCGGGCGCCCCCTCGGGTTGCGGCTGCTGTCGTTGCTGACGATCGCGGCGGGGGCGGCTCTCGCGCTGATCCCCGCCTACGGCATCATCGGCTGGATGGCGGAGGACGCCGCCGCCGGCCGGCCGTTCGACGGCCGCGACATGCGCTACGGGCTGCACCAGCAGGAGGCGTTCGATGCGATCGTCGCGGTGATGGGCGACACGCAGGTGACGAGCATCTCGTTCTACGACTCGTATCTCGCGGTGACGGCTCCGACCACGCCGGGCGCGAGGACCGTCGACCGTTTCGAGTGGAGGTCCGGGCGCGCCGCGCGCGTGGGGCCGGACTACTCGCAGCCGGCCGACATCCGCGAGGAGTTGTTCGACGCCGGCGCGATGGACATGGGGGTGGTGGCGCGCGTCGTGCGGCAGTCCCTCGACGATGCGGATCTCGAGGGCGTCGAGGGCATCTACCCGTCGATCCGGCGTTTCGCGGGCGAGCCCCCGGAGATCAGCGTGACGATCACCAACGCCTACTTCACGGCGTCGTACGACTACACGCTCGAGGGCGAGCTCATCCAGCGCGGAGGCAGCGCCTTCGACTAGACAGGGTCCATGCCGTTGGAGGGTGAGTACGCACCGAGCACGTCGGGCTGGGCGCGTCGTCAGGCCGAGACGTACGAGCAGTCGGGGGGAACCGAGGCGCTGGATCTGCGCGGACGCCCCGTCATCGTGCTGACGAGCGTGGGCGCGAAGACCGGGATGCTGCGCAAGACCGCGCTGATGCGCGTCGAGCACGACGGTGAGTACGCCGTCGTGGCATCGCTCGGCGGTGCGCCGAAGCACCCGGTCTGGTACCACAACCTGGTCGCGAACCCGCACGTCGAGCTGCAGGACGGCCCGGTGAAGCGCGACTACCTGGCGCGCGAGGTGCACGGCGAGGAGCGCGAGCTCTGGTGGCAGCGTGCGGTGGAGACCTGGCCGGCGTATGCGGATTACGCGAAGAAGACCGACCGCGTGATCCCGGTCTTCGTCCTCACCCCGCCGGCCGAGTAGCCGCGACGCGGCGTGTCGAGACCCCTCGCCCCTCACACCTTCCGCAGCAGCACCGTGTTCACCGAGTGATCCGACCCCTTGCGCAGCACCAGGTCGGCCCGCGCCCGGGTGGGCAGCACGTTCTGCTCGAGGTTGGGTCCGTTGATCTCGGCCCAGATCTCGCGGGCGCGTGCGATCGCCTCCGGCTCGGATAGCGAGGCATACCGGTGGAAGTACGACGACGGGTCGGCGAAGGCCCCGCGTTGCAGACGCAGGAAGCGCTCGACGTACCACTTCTCGATGTCGGCCGTCCTGGCATCCACATAGATCGAGAAGTCGAACAGGTCGCTGACGGCGATGCGCGCCGACGACAGCGGCGGCTGCAGCACGTTCAGCCCCTCGACGATGAGCACGTCGGGGCGCTTCACCTCGATCTGCTCGCCGGGGACGATGTCGTACACGAGGTGCGAGTAGACCGGCGCCTTCACCGACCGCGCGCCGCTCTTCACCTGCGACACGAAACGGGTGAGCGAGCGCCGGTCGTACGACTCGGGGAATCCCTTGCGCTGCAACAGCCCGCGTCGTTCGAGTTCGGCGTTCGGCCAGAGGAAGCCGTCGGTGGTGACCAGCTCGACGTGCGGGGTGTCCTCCCAGCGTGACAGCAGCTCTTTCAGCAGGCGCGCGGTCGTCGACTTGCCCACCGCGACCGAGCCGGCGATGCCGATCACGAAGGGGGTCGGCTGGGGCGTCTGGCGCAGGAAGGCCTGGGTCGCATCCCGCGTCGCGCGAGCGCCGGCGACATAGAGATTGAGCAGCCGGCTGAGCGGCAGGTACACCTCGGCGACCTCGGTCAGGTCGAGCTGATCGCCGAGGCCCCGCAGTCGCTGCAGGTCGGACTCGTCGAGGGCGACCTCCATGCCGGCGGCGAGTTCCGCCCAGTCGGCGCGCTCCCTCGCAAGGAACGGCGTGGGGTCGGACACCGTCCGACTCTAGCCCGGCGGCGCTCACAGCCGCCGCCGCCTAGAATCGAGCGCATGTGTGGAATCGTGGGGTACGTCGGCCCGAACAGCACCATCGACGTGCTGCTGGGCGGCCTCAAACGGCTGGAATACCGGGGCTACGACTCCGCCGGAATCGCCGTGCTGACCGATGACGGCGTCATGGGCACGCGCAAGCGCGCCGGCAAGCTCGGCATCCTCAGCGAGGACCTCGACGAGGCCCCCCTCGCCGACGGCCACACCGGCATCGGGCACACCCGCTGGGCGACCCACGGCGGGCCCACCGACGGCAATGCGCACCCGCACCTCGGCGACGACGGCAAGCTGGCGCTCATCCACAACGGCATCATCGAGAACTTCGCCGAGCTCAAGCAGGAGCTGCTCGACGCAGGCGCCACGTTCACCAGCGAGACCGACACCGAGGTGGCGGCGCTCATGGTGGGCGAGGTGTTCCGTGAGACCGGCGACCTGACCCAGGCGCTGCGCCGCGTGGTCGCCCGGCTCGAGGGCGCGTTCACCCTGCTGGTCATGCACCAGGAGCGCCCCGGCGTCGTGGTCGGCGCCCGCCGCAACTCGCCCCTGGTGATCGGGCTGGGCGAGGGCGAGAACTTCCTCGGCTCCGACGTCGCGGCCTTCGTCGAGCACACCAAGAAGGCGATGGAGATCGGGCAGGACCAGATCGTCACCATCACCCCGGATGGCGTCTCGGTCACCGACTTCGCCGGCAACGATGTGCCCACCCGCGAGTTCGAGATCGCCTGGGACGCATCCGCCGCCGAGAAGGGCGGCTGGCCCTCCTTCATGAAGAAGGAGATCAGTGAAGAGCCGGAGGCGGTCGGCAAGACCCTGCTCGGCCGGGTCCACGACGGCAGGGTCACGCTGCCCGAGCTCGAACCGATCACCGCGCTGCTCGACGAGGTCGACCGCATCATCGTGATCGCCTGCGGCACGGCCGCCTACGCCGGGATGCTGGGTCAGTACGCGATCGAGGCCTGGTCGCGCGTCCCCGTCACCGTCGAGCTGTCGCACGAGTTCCGCTACCGCGACCCGGTGCTCACCCCGAAGACCCTGGTGGTGAGCGTCAGCCAGTCCGGCGAGACCATGGACACCTTGATGGCGGTCAAGTACGCCAAAGAGAAGGGTGCCCGCACGCTGTCGATCTGCAACACGCAAGGCTCGACGATCCCGCGCGAATCGGACGCGGTGCTCTACATCCACGCCGGTCCCGAGGTCGCGGTGGCCTCGACGAAGGCGTTCGTCGCCCAGGTCACCGCCCTGTACCTGCTCGGGCTCGACATCGCCCAGCGGCGCGGGACCCTCGACGCCGCCCAGGTCGCGGCGCAGCTGGACGAGTTGCAGAACATCCCCCACAAGCTCGACCAGCTGCTGGAGTCGACCTCCGACCGCATCGCCGAGTTCGCACCGTGGCTGGGCGACACCCAGTCGGTGCTGTTCCTGGGCAGGCACGTCGGCTACCCGGTCGCGCTCGAGGGTGCGCTGAAGCTGAAAGAGATCGCCTACATCCACGCCGAGGGGTTCGCCGCGGGGGAACTGAAGCACGGGCCGATCGCGCTCATCGAGCCCGGCCAGCTCGTCATCGTGCTGGTGCCGAGCCCGCGTCACGACGACTCGCTGCACCCGAAGGTGGTCTCCAACATCCAGGAGATCCGGGCGCGCGGTGCCCGGGTCATCGCGATCGCCGAGGTCGGGGACGTCGCGGTCGTGCCGTTCGCGGACGAGGTGATCCGCATCCCGTTCGCCGCGCCGCTGTTCGAGCCGATCCTCGGGGTGGTGCCGCTGCACATCTTCGCGATGGAGCTCGCCACGGCGAAGGGCCTCGACGTCGACCAGCCGCGTAACCTCGCCAAGTCGGTCACCGTCGAGTAACGCGGCCCCCGCTGGTCGAGTAGCGCGCGAAGCGCGGCCCCCGCTGGTCGAGTAGCGCGCGAAGCGCGCGTGTCGAGACCAAGATGGGTACATGAGCATCGCGGGCATCGGCGTCGACGTCGTCGACCTCAAACGGTTCGAGCACGCCCTGGTCCGCACCCCGGCGCTCACCGAGCGCCTGTTCGCCGCGAGCGAACGCGCCCTGCCCCTGCGCTCGCTCGCGGGCCGGTTCGCCGCGAAGGAGGCGCTGATCAAGGCGCTCGGCGATTCCAGCGGCGTGCAGTGGCACGACATGGTGATCGTCAACAACGAACTGGGCAACCCGTCGTTCGTGCTCTCCGGCGGCACCGCCGAGATCGTCGACAAGCTCGGGATCACCGCGATCCACGTGTCGATGTCGCACGACGCCGGCGTCGCGATCGCGCAGGTCATCACGGAGCGCGCGTGACCGGCGCCCTGCGCGAGGCGCGCATCTCCCTCGACGCCGTCCGCAACAACGTGCGCATGCTGCGCGACCACGTCGCCCCCGCACAGACCATGGCGGTGGTGAAGGCCGATGCCTACGGGCACGGCGCGGTGCACGTCGCCCGCGCAGCGCTCGAGGCGGGAGCCGACTGGCTCGGGGTCGCCGACCTGTCCGAGGCGCTGGCGCTCCGTGAGGCGGGCGTGACCGCGCCCCTCCTGGCTTGGCTGCACGCCGCATCCACCGATTTCGCGCCCGCGATCGCGGCGGGCATCGATGTCGGCATCAGCTCGCTCGACCACCTCGAGCGCGTCGCAGCGGTCCCGGATGCGGTGGTGCAGCTCAAACTGAACACCGGTCTCAGCCGCAACGGCTTCCAGCCCGCGGAGGCGCCCGCCGCATTCCAGCGCGCGGCGGAACTGGAGTCCGCCGGCCGGGTGCGGGTGCGGGGCATCTTCTCGCACCTGTCGAACACCTCGCGGGCCGACGACGACCTGCAGCTGAACGTCTTCACCGATCTGCTCGAGGTCGCGCGCGAGGCGGGCCTGCGCCCCGAGCTGCGGCACCTGGCGGCGAGCGAGGCGGCGATCCTGCGGCCAGAGCTGCGCTTCGACCTGGTGCGCACCGGCATCGGGCTGTACGGGCTTCCCGCGGTCGACGGCATGGACGCCGCGGGACTGGGGCTGCGCCCGGTGATGGAGGTCGCGGGCACGGTGGCGGCCGTCCGCCGGGTGCCCGCC
This sequence comes from Pseudolysinimonas sp., assembly GCA_035556655.1. Classification (GTDB taxonomy): domain Bacteria; phylum Actinomycetota; class Actinomycetes; order Actinomycetales; family Microbacteriaceae; genus JBDSKH01. Next base: position 9,834 of record DATMFW010000041.1, on the reverse strand, counting down.
GGCGCCGGCGTCAGCTACGGGTTCACGCATCGCACGAAGCGCGAGACGACGCTGGCGCTCGTCCCGCTCGGCTACGCCGACGGCATCCCGCGGGCGGCGTCGAACCGCGCGCAGGTGCTGATCGGCGGTGCGCGTCATCCGGTGGTGGGCCGGATCGCCATGGACCAGTTCCTCGTCGACGTCGGCGACACCCCGGTCGAGGTGGGAGACCGGGTCGTGCTGTGGGGGGACGCCGCGACCGGGGCCCCCACCGCCGAGGAGTGGGCGTCGTGGGCGGGCACCATCAACTACGAGATCGTGACGCGACTGGGCCCGCGCGTTCCCCGGGTCGCGGTGTGATCGAGCTCGTCGTCCCCGACGCCGAGGCCATGGAGGGGCTCGGCGCGCGACTGGCGGGGCTGCTGCGGCCGGGCGACCTGGTGCAGCTCGATGGTGAACTCGGCGCGGGCAAGACCACCCTGACGCGCGGCCTCGGCGCCGCGCTCGGAGCGCGCGAGCCGATCACGAGCCCGACCTTCGTGCTGGCGCGCGAGCACCCGACGGCATCGGGGGTCACGCTCGTGCACGTCGACGCCTACCGGCTGGGCAGCGCCGCGGAGCTCGATGACCTCGACCTGGACTGGGACGGCGCCATCGTCGTCGTCGAGTGGGGCGCGGGCAAGCTCGCCGAGTCCGACCGCATCGTGGTGCAGATCGAGCGGCCCGCCGGCGGGGACCCGCTCGCCGAGGAGGCGCCGCGGCACGTGCGCATCACCGGGGTGGGGGAGCGCTGGGCGGGACTCGAGGCGGCGCTGGTATCAAACTGATACCATCCCCTCATGGCCATGACCCTTCGCCTCACCGATGAGCAGGAGCGTGCCCTCGCCCTGCTCGCCGATGCCGAGGGTGTCAGCAAGCAGGAGGCGACCGTGCGCGCCATCATGGACGCCGCATCCCGGAAGGTGCGCGCCGACCGCGTCGCCGACCTGTCGGCGAGCGCTCGCGACCGGTACGCCGACCTGCTCGCCCGCCTCGCCGAGTGACCGAGTACCTCGACCTCGAAGAGCTGCTCCAGCTCTGCCGAGACCTCGGCGATCTGCTGGTGCGGGACATCGGACTGCTGCACGCAGCGGCCGAGCGACCCAGCACGAGCCCGTACGGAAGGGACGCCTACCCGGGCGTGCACGACAAGGCGGCGGCGTTGATGCAGTCGCTCGCGCGCAACCACGCCCTGGTCGACGGCGACAAGCGGCTCTCCTGGCTCGCCGTCGTGGTCTTCTACGGGCTGAACGACATCGACATCGATGCCCCCGCCGACGACGCCCACGACCTGGTCATCGAGGTCTCGACGCTCGTCGCCGACCTTCCCGACATCGCCCGGCGGCTCGCCGTGTGGTGCGCGCCGTAGGCTCGTACGGTGCTGCTGGCGATCGACACCTCCGCGGGGACCTCCGTCGCGATCGTCGACGCGGGCCGCGTGCTCGCCGAGGCGAGTTCGCCCGACACCCGCGGGCACGCCGAGGCGATCGGGCTGCTGATCGAGCGCGCGCTCGGTGACCACCGGCCGGATGCGGTGGTCGCCGGCATGGGTCCGGGCCCGTTCACGGGGCTGCGGGTCGGCATCGCCGCCGCGCGGACCTTCGCGCTCGGGCGCGGCATCCCGGTGCACCCGGTGTGCTCGCACGATGCCGTCGCCGAGGGGCGCACGGCGCCGACCCTCGTCGTCACCGACGCCCGCCGCCGCGAGGTCGCCTACAGCGTGTACCGCGACGGCGAGCGGGTCGACGGCCCGCACCTGGCCAAGCCGGACGAGCTGGCAACCCTCGTCGAGGGTTACCACGCGCTCGAGCGCGTCGATGCCGCGGAGGTGTCCGCCGCATCCCTCGCCCTCGTCGCCGAGCGCCTGCTGGCCGCGGGCCGCCCGACCGGGCCCGGCCAGCCGCTCTACCTGCGCGCTCCCGACGTCACGATGCCCGGCGCGCCGAAGCGGGTGACCGCGTGACCTGGACCCAGCGGCGGGCCGCGCCCGGAGACGTCGACGAACTGATGGAGCTCGAGCTCGCGATCTATCCCGACGATCCGTGGTCGCGCGACACCATGGCCGCCGAGCTCGCCAACGAGCACGCGTACTACCTGGTGGCGCTCGCCGAGGACGGTGCGATCGACGCCTACGCCGGGCTGCTGGCGCCGATCGGCACGGGTCAGGGCGACATCCAGACGGTGACGGTCGCCCCGCGCGCCCGGCGCAACGGCCTCGCCCGCTCGATGCTGCTGCAGTTGCTGAACGAGGCGCGGCGACGCGGAGCCGGCGAGCTCTTCCTCGAGGTGCGGCACGACAACCCCGGCGCGCAGGCGCTCTACGCCGAGCTCGGATTCGAGGTCGTCGGGGTGCGCAAACGGTACTACCGGGGCGGGGTCGACGCGCTGACGATGAAGCTCGTGGTACCGCCGGCGCGGACGGGACCGGCGTGACCGGCGAGGGGCCGCTCGTGCTCGGCATCGAGACCAGTTGCGACGAGACCGGCATCGGCATCGTGCGCGGGGACCGTCTGCTCGCCAACGTCATCGCCAGCTCGATGGAGGAGCACGCGCGCTACGGCGGCGTCGTGCCCGAGGTGGCCGCGCGCGCCCACCTCGAGGCCCTCACCCCGGCGCTGGATGCGGCGCTCGCCGAGGCAGGAGTGACCCTCTCCGAGGTGGACGCCATCGCCGTCACCAGCGGACCGGGGCTCGCCGGAGCCCTGATGGTCGGGGTCGGTGCCGCCAAGGCCCTCGCGCTCGCCCTCGGCACCCCGCTGTACGCCGTCAATCACCTCGTCGGGCACGTCGGCGCCGACCTGCTCGACAACGAACCGCTCGAGCTGCCCGCCGTCGCGCTGCTGGTCTCGGGCGGACACACCAGCCTGCTGCTCGTGCGCAGCCTCACCGACGACGTCGAACTGCTCGGCGAGACCGTCGACGACGCCGCCGGCGAGGCCTTCGACAAGGTCGCCAGGCTGCTCGGGCTGCCCTACCCGGGAGGCCCCGAGATCGACAGGGCCGCCGCGGCCGGCGACCCCGAGGCGATCCGGTTCCCGCGCGGACTGACCGCCCCGAAGGATCGCGAGAAGCACCGCTACGACTTCTCCTTCTCCGGCCTCAAGACCGCGGTCGCGCGCTGGGTCGAAGCGGCAGGCGACGACGTCCCGGTCGCCGACGTCGCCGCGAGCTTCCGCGAAGCCGTCGTCGACGTGCTGACGGCGAAGGCCGTCGACGCCTGCAGCGAGCTCGGCGTCCCGCGGCTGCTGCTCGGGGGCGGGGTGGTCGCCAACGCCCGGTTGCGGGCCGTGGCGCAGGAACGCGCCGCCGCCGCGGGGATCGAGCTGCGCATCCCGCCGCTGTCGCTGTGCACCGACAACGGCGCCATGATCGCGGCGCTCGGGGCGCGCCTGATCGCCGCCGGTCACCGACCGTCCGACCTCGGATTCGGTGCCGACTCGACCCTCCCGGCCACCGTCGTACAGGCCTGACGACCCGCCGGTCACCCGGTTGACAGTGCCCGGAAGGGCTGAAACCATCGGATCGCTACCCACACAACAAGGAGCACATCAATGACCGACACCCCTCCCACCCCGCCGCAGCCGGCCACCCCGCCGCCCGCGGGCGCGTACGCCCCCGCCGCTGCCGGGCCGAAGCAGACCCAGAGCCTCGTCGGCTTCATCCTGGGTATCGCCAGCATCGTGTTCTGCAGCCTCGGCCTGATCGGCGTCGGCCTCGGCATCGCCGCCATCATCCTGAGCAACAAGGGCAAGAAGTCCGAGCCGGGCGCCCCGTCGTGGATGCACACCGCCGGTCTCATCACCGGAATCGTGGGTATCGTGCTCAGCGTCATCGTGGGCATCGCGGTGTTCGCCAGCGCCATCCTGCCGCTCATCTTCCTGAGCAGCTACGGCGGCTACTACAGCTGATCGATGCCGGAGGGCCGGGGCCGACAGGCTCCGGCCCTTCGTGCTGTCCGGTGTCAGACCCGCTCGGCCAGGATCGCCACGCGCTCACCGGCCACCCGGGTCAGGATCAGCGTCGCGCTCTGCGTGCCGCGCAGCCCGAGCCGCCGGCGGAACTCCGCCGGATCGACATCGACCCCGCGCTTCTTCACCTCGAGCACCCCGATGTCCCGGGCGGCGAGCTCGCGCTTCAGCGTCTTCACATCGAGAGGGAAGCGCTCGATCACCTCGAAGGCCTGGCCGAACGGCGTCTGCGGCGCCTCGTCGCAGCTGATCCAGGCGATGGTCGGGTCGATCATGCGGCCCCCGACCCGGCGGGCCAGGTCGCCGATGAGACGCGCGCGGATCACGGAGCCGTCCGGCTCGAGCAGGTACCGTCGAAGCGGGCCGGCCTCGGCATCCGCGCTGTCGCCGTCGGCGACGAGTTCCGCCGCGCCGGAATCGCCCAGCACGAGAGCCGCGCGCCGCACGCCCGGCCGGGCGACGGCGCCGAACCAGAGCACCAGCTCCACGACGTCGCGGTCCACCGACACCCACTGCGCCTCGCAGTCCTCGGGGATCAGCCCGCGGTCGAGGCCGGGTCCGAGCTTGATGCCCGTCGGGCGCCCGCGGGCCACCTCGAAGGCCCACTCCAGGCGGGGCGACCAGTCCGCGGGGTCCTCGAGTCGCGTGCCGCCGGCCCGTCGAGCGGGATCGAGCCAGACACCCCCGACGCCGGTCAGGTCGGTGCTCTCGGCGTCGGCGAGCTCGACCCGGGCCGACGGGAAGGGCGCGAGGTTGTATGCGGCCACGGCAGCGGTCAGCTCGTCGCGCTCCACCGCGATGACACCCAGATCCAGGGCGGCGAAGGCGAGCGCGTCGGCGCCGATGCCGCAGCCGAGGTCGGCCACGACATCCACCCCGGCCTCGCCGAAGCGGCCCGCGTGCAGCGCGGCGACGCGCAGCCGGGTGGCCTGCTCGAGCCCGTCCGGGGTGAAGAGCATGCGCGCGGCGAAGTCACCGAACTTGGGGACCGCCTTCGCCCGCAGCCGCGCCTGGCCGAGCACGGCGGCGACCAGGGCGCCCGAGTGGCCCGCCGCTCGCAGCCGCGACACCGTGCGCACCACGTCCTGCGACGAGTCGATCGTGCCGACCTCGTCGAGCAGCCGCAGCCCCTCCGGCGAGAGCAGCTCGCGCAGCTCCGCGACATCCATACCGGCAACGGTACCCGGTGTTCTGGCACTCGCATTGAGAGACTGCTAATCAGGCCCTATAGTTGTCCTGGCACTCTCGAAGGGAGTGTGCCAATCGGAGTTTCAGAAAGAGGTCATCCGTGTCGGTCTCCATCAAGCCGCTCGAGGATCGCATCGTCATCCGTCAGGTCGAGGCCGAGCAGGTCACGGCGTCGGGTCTCGTCATCCCGGACACCGCGAAAGAGAAGCCCCAGGAGGGCGAGGTCGTCGCGGTCGGCCCCGGCCGCATCGACGACAACGGCAACCGCGTCCCGCTCGATGTCGCCGTCGGCGACAAGGTGATCTACTCGAAGTACGGCGGAACCGAGGTCAAGCTCGACGGCGAAGACCTGCTGGTCCTGTCGGCCCGCGACGTGCTCGCGGTCGTCGTCAAGTAGTCGACCGGCAGAACGTTCCTGCCGAAGTGCCCCGTGGTCCTGCCACGGGGCACTTCCGCGTCTCCGGGCGGGTTACGCTTCACCACGTGCCGCCGACCGACCGCTCCTTCGGCGCGGGTCTCGGGTTCGCGATCTCGGCCTACGCGCTCTGGGGCTTTCTCCCCGTCTTCTTCCTGCTCCTGGCTCCCACCGGCGCCTGGGAGGTCGTGGCGCTGCGCATCCTGCTCGCCCTGGTGTTCTGCGCGTTCCTGCTGACCATCACGCGCGCCTGGCCGGCGTTCTGGGGTCTCGCTCGGCAGGCCCGGGTGCTCGGCATCATGACCATCGCGGGGGTCATGATCTACATCAACTGGCAGACGTACATCCTCGCCGTGCTCACCGGCCACGTCGTCGAGGGGGCGCTCGGCTACTTCATCAACCCGATCGTGACCGTGGTGCTCGGGGTGGTGTTCCTGCGCGAGAGGCTGCGCATCACCCAGTGGATCGCCGTCGGGATCTCGGCCGTCGCGATCCTCGTGATCGCCATCGGATACGGGGCCTTCCCGTGGCTGGCGCTCATCCTCGCCTTCTCGTTCGGCACCTACGGCTTCATCAAGAAGCGGGTGGGCGCCCAGGTGGATGCGGTGAGCGGCCTGACCCTGGAGACCGTCATCCTCACCCCCGTCGCGATCGTCGTACTGGCGGTCGTGGCCACCGTCGGCGGCGGTCTCGTGACCGGAACCCAGGGCACCGCGCACCTGCTGATCACGCTGTGCGCGGGAGCGATCACCGCCATCCCGCTGCTGCTGTTCGCCGCCGCGGCCCGGCGCCTGCCGCTGGTGTACATCGGGCTCACCCAGTACCTCGCCCCGGTCATGCAGTTCCTCATCGGCGTCGTCGTGCTGCACGAGGCGATGCCGCCCGAGCGCTGGGCCGGGTTCGCCCTGGTCTGGGTGGCCCTCATCGTGCTCGCCGCCGACGCGCTGCGGCACGGGCGCAGCGCGCGCCGAGCCTCCCCGGAACCGATCTGAGCCGGGGTTAGGCTCCGGAACGTGCCACGCCGCCTCAGCCGTGCCGGCGCGGCGGGGGCGTTCGCCGTCGCCGCGGCGCTGCTCGCCGGATGCACCCTCGGCCCCGCCCCGACGCCGACCCCCACCCCGCCGCCGCCGAGCGGAGACGGGGTGCTGCGCATCGGGACGCTGCTTCCCGCCGGGTCGGCGCTCTCGGTCGCCGGCGTCGCCGCCGTGAACGCCGCGGTCCGCGACATCGCCACGGCCGGCGGCTTCGGCGGCGTGCCCCTCGAGGTCACCTCGCGCGACGGCGGCGATCCGGCGGCCGGGTTCGCCGATCTCGTGGCCCGCGGCGTCGACGTGGTCATCGGCCCCGCCGACGCGAGCGCCCTGGCCGAGCTGGTTCCGCTCGCGCGGGAGTCCGGGGTGCTGCTGGTGTCGCCCGCCGCGGACGGGCCCCGGCCGGCCGACTCGGGCGACATCCTGTTCCGCACCATCTCCTCCGCGCGGGCCCAGGGCGCCGCGATCGCCGGTGCTCTCGGCGTGGGCGATGCCGTCCTGGTCCGTGCCGACGATCCCGCCTCGCGCGACCTGGCGGCCGGACTGGGCGACACGCTCGCCGCCGACGTCGTGCTGACGGATGACGTGGCCGCCGCCGTCGCGCAGGTCGCCGCCGCAGACCCCGGCCACGTCGTCATCAGCGTCGCGTCCGCCCCGCTGCTCTCCGGGCTGCAGGAGGCCGGTATCGGGGCGGAACGGCTCTGGCTGACCCGGGACGCCCTGACCGGGTACGACGAGGCGGCAGGAGCGCTGGAGGGCGCCCACGGCATCCAGGCCGACACGACGGCCGACCCGGCCTTCACCGCGCTGCTGCGCCGCGAAGACCCCGCGGCACGCGCCCAGCGGTACGCCGCGGCGGCCTACGACGCCACGGTCCTCGTCGCACTCGCGGCCCTGGTGGCCGGAGACGACGGCGCCGCCTCGATCGCCGCCGCGTTGCCCGCGGTGGCCGCGGGAGGCATCCGGTGCCACGGATTCGGCGAGTGCGCCGCCGTGCGCGACGACGGACAGGACATCGCCTATGCGGGGCGCTCGGGGGCGTTCGGATTCGACGCAGCGGGCGACCGGGACGCCGTCACCCTGATCGGCTCCCTCTTCGATGCCGACAACCGCCCGGTGGCGGCCTCCTGACGATTTCAGGGGGTTACCCAGTTGTAACAGGGATGAATCGTATTCGGGCCATTACTTCGTTAGTGTCGGTCCCAGGCGTCGGCCCCACCGACGCCGCTGTCCTGTAACAGAAACAAGGAGCGACATGAGCATCATTCGTTCGCGGTCTCTGAAGGCCACCATCGGAGCGGGCGCCATCGTGGCGTCGGCTGCCCTGGTCCTCAGCGGCTGCTCCAACGGCGGCACCGGCGACGGTGGCGAGGTCAAGGACCTGGCCCTCAAGATCGGTACCGCGCTTCCCCAGACCGGCAACCTCGCCTTCCTCGGCCCGCCCGAGGAGGCCGGTGTCGCTTACGCCGCCTCGCAGATCAACGAAGCTACTGCGGACACCGGCCTGAGCATCGACGTCGTCTACGGCGACTCGGGTGACACCGACAACAAGGCATACGAGACCGAGATCCCCCGCCTCCTGGGCGAGGACGTCTCGGCGATCCTCGGCGCCGCGTCGTCGGGTACCTCGCTGCAGTTCATCGACCAGGTGGTCGGCGCCGGCGTGATCCAGTTCTCGCCCGCCAACACCTCGGACGCCTTCACCACCTACGACGACAACGGGCTGTACTTCCGTACCGCTCCGTCGGACGTGCTGCAGGGCCAGGTGCTCGGCAACCTGATCGCTGAGGACGGCAACGCCACCCTCGGCATGATCGTGCTGAACGACTCGTACGGCACCGGCCTGGCGAAGTACGTCACCGAGGCCTTCGAGGCCGCCGGTGGTTCGGTCGTCGCGGCGCCCACCTACAACACGGGTGACACGTCGTTCAACAGCCAGATCAGCGAGGTTCTCGCCGCCGACCCCGACGCGATCGCCCTGATCACGTTCGACGAGGTGTCGACCATCCTCCCGGCGCTGTTCGGAAAGTTCCCGGCCGACAAGATGTACTTCGTCGACGGCAACCTGAAGAACTTCGGCGACGCGTTCCCCGCGGGTTCGCTCACCGGTTCGAAGGGCACCCTGCCGGGTCTGACGATCGACTCGATCTCGGACTTCACCGGTCAGCTCGACGACTTCCTGTCGTCGACCGGCGGCGACCCGCTCGAGGACTACAGCTACGCTGCCGAGTCCTACGACGCGACGGTGCTGCTGGCGCTGGCCTCGCTGGCCGCCGGCTCGACCGACGCCAAGGAGATCGCTGCGAAGCTGCAGGAGGTCTCGGGTGGTTCCGGTGACGGCGAGAAGTGCTCGTCCTACGCCGACTGCGCCGCGATCATCGTCGGAGGCGGCGTGGCCGACTACGACGGCATCTCCGGCCCGATCACCTTCGACGAGGTCGGCGACCCGACCGAGGCGTCGATCGGTATCTACCAGTTCGGTGACGACAACAACTACTCGGCCTACGAGGGCTAAGTAGCAGTCCCACCCAGAGGGGCCCCGGTCTGACCGGGGCCCCTCTGCTGTCCCCCCACCCCGTTCCAAATCACGGAGTTACGCGTCCCCCGCGCCCGAGTACCGGGGCTGGGGAGGCCGCAGGCTGGGGTTCTCCGTGATTCGGCACGGGGGCGGGGCGACGTCGCGCGCGGGGTACTTCCGCGCCCCACCTTTCCAAATCACGGAGTTGCGCGTCCCCCGCGCCGCAGTGCAGGGGCTCGGGAGGCTGCAGGCTCCGGTTCTCCGTGATTTGGAACTGCGGGCACGAAGAAAGCCCCCGGCGGCGCCGGGGGCTTTCGGGGCTCAGGTGCCGAGCGTCCCGAGATAGAGCTCCGTCACCTTCGGGTCGTTCAGCAGTTCGCGCCCGGTTCCCGTGTACGCGTCGCGGCCCTGGTCGAGCACATAGCCGCGATCGCAGATCTGCAGGCAGCGGCGGGCGTTCTGCTCCACCATGATCGTGGTCACGCCCGCCTTGTTGATCTCCGAGACCCGGATGAACGCCTCGTCCTGACGCACCGGAGACAGGCCGGCGCTGGGCTCATCGAGCAGCAGCACCTTCGGATCCATCATCAGGGCCCGCGACATCGCCACCATCTGGCGCTCGCCGCCGGAGAGCGAGCCCGCGCGCTGCTTGAGGCGCTTGCCCAGTTCGGCGAAGATGCCGGTCACGAACTCCAG
>DATMFW010000040.1:0-4661 GCA_035556655.1 Pseudolysinimonas sp. | reverse complement strand
CCGCACGGACCGCTGACGGGAATCATCTGATGGATCTCTTCTTCCAGACCTTCTCGTCGGCGCTGATGATGCTGTTCGACCCCTCGGTCGTGCTCGTCATGCTTCTCGGGGCCGTGATCGGAAGCGTCGCGGGTGCCCTGCCCGGCATCACGACGACACTCGCCGTCAGCGTGACGCTTCCGTTCACGTTCTCGATGAGCCCGGAGGCCGCGGTCGCCTTCCTCGTCGCCATCACCGTCGGCGTGAACTACGGCAACAGCATCCCCGCGATCCTGGTCGGGGTGCCCGGCACCCCGACCGCGGTGCTGTCGGCGATCGACGGATACAAGCTGCACATCAGGGGCGAGAGCGGCCTGGCGCTCGGAACCCAGTACTTCTCGGCGCTCATCGGCCAGCTGATCAGCACCGTGTTCTTCGTGGCGCTCGTGGTGCCGCTGTCGCAACTGCTCTACGTGTTCCTCACCCCCGAGCTCTGGGCGCTGCACCTGCTGGGGCTGACCGCGGTGATCAGCCTGGCCGGCAAGAACGCCTTCAAGGGGATGGTGGCCGCCCTGTTCGGCCTCGCCGTCGCCTTCGTCGGGCCCGACCCGGTGTCGCTCATCAACCGCTTCACGTTCGGTTCCTTCGAGCTGCGCTCGGGCTTCGAGGTGGTGCCGGTGGTCATCGGGGTGCTCGCCATCAGCGAGCTGATCCGCTCGAGCCGCCAGGTCTACTCCTGGAAGGAGGTGTCCGGCGGGTTCAAGGGCAAGTTCCCGAGCCTTCGGCACCTGCGGGCGATGCTCAAGCCGATCTCGATCGGAGCGGTCGCCGGAACGGCGTTCGGGGTCGTCCCCGGAGCCGGCGGCACCGCGGGCACCTTCATCGCCTATCAGCAGGCGAAGCTCTGGTCCAAGCACCCGGAGGAGTTCGGCAACGGCAGCGTCGAGGGTCTGGCGGCGAACGAGTCGGCGCAGAACGCCGGCCAGGCCGGCGACATGGTCCCGACGTTCGGGTTCGGCATCGCCGGCAGCGGCTCGATGGTTCTGCTGCTCGCCGCCCTCACCGTGCACGGCATCGTCCCCGGGCCGCTGCTCGTGCGCGAGACCCCCGAGATGCTGTACGCCGCGACCGCCGGCCTGCTCGGTGCCGCCATCATCCTCGGAATCGTCGGCTGGCCGATCGCCAAGGCGCTGCTGCGCATCGTCACCATCGACCGCTCGGTCGTGCTGACCGTCGCGCTCGTGCTCAGCATCATCGGCGTCTACGCCCTGCGGAACTCGACCTTCGACGTCGTCGTCATGATGGCCTTCGGGGTGGTCGGGTACTTCATGCTGCGGTACGGCTACTCGGTCGCGGCCTTCGCGCTCGCCGTCGTGCTCGGCGAGAACTTCGAGGGCCTGCTGCGTCGCGGGCTGCTGCTGGAGGGCGGAGACCTCGGCGCCTTCGTCAGCCGGCCGATCACGGCCGTGATGATCGGCGTCTCGGCCGTGCTGCTCGTCGTCGGCATCGTCACCACCGTGCGCGCGGCCCGCAAGGCCAAGCGGCACGCGGCGGGCGGACCCGAGACCTCGCCCGAAGGCATCGCCGCTCAGATCGACGCCGCGCAGGCGGAGGTCGCGGTCACCGCCGCGCAGGAGTTCACCTCCGAGGAGCAGGCGGCCCGCGCCCCGCGACGCCGCACCCCGCGCTCCCCCAAGAAAACCGATGAAAGGCAGTCCGAGTGAAGTTCGGCTTCAAACTCAGCATCCACGGCCAGGCCCCCGGGACGCCGTTCCGCGACCTGATCGATCTCGCCGTCCGCTCCGAGGGCGCCGGGTTCGACGGCGTGTACGTCGTCGACCACCTGCTGCTGCCGGGATCGCGGCTCGAGGGCTACACCAACGCCCCCAGCGACAAGCCCTCATTCCTCGACGCCTGGACGTCGCTCGCGGCCATCGCGCAGGCCACCAGCACCGTGCGCATCGGGCCGCAGGTCACGCCGATCGGGTTGCGGCATCCGGTGTTCGTCGCCAAGTGGGCCGCGACCGTCGACCAGATCTCGGAGGGGCGACTGCTGCTGCAGATCGGTGCCGGACACCAGAAGGTCGAGTACGACTCGTACGGGTTCGAGTACCCCAACCTCGCCCAGCGGGTCGAGCGCCTGCGCGAAGGCATCCTCGTCATCCGTGAACTGTGGGAGAGCGAGAGCGTCGCCTCGTTCCAGGGCGAGCACTATGTGCTGAAGGACGTGCCGTTCTTCCCCAAGCCGGTGCAGAAGCGCCCCGAGATCTGGCTCGGCGGTGGCTCGGCGCGCGTCCGCTCGCTCGTCGCCGAACTCGCCGACGGCTGGACCCCTGCCGCCCCGCAGGGCGACGGGCTCACCCCCGAGACCTTCGCCGCGGCGATGGCGGATCTGCGCGGGCAGGTGACCGACGGCAGGCACCGGACAGCCGCGGCCCTGTTCTACGCGATCGTGACCGACGACCCCGACGAGATCGAGCGCGGGCTGGGCATGCTGCGCCGCCGCGAGGACTGGGCCGGATACGACGTCGACGAGTTCCGCCGGCGTGCGATCGTGCTCGCCGGGTCGGCCAACCAGATCGTCGACTACATCAAGGAGTACGAGGCGGCCGGGCTGGAACACATCTCGCTCGCCTTCCTGCCGATCGACGACCTCGAGGCCACCCGGCGCATGATCGACGTCGTCGGGCGCGACGTCATCCCGCACTTCTCATGAGCCGGCCCCTGTTCGTCAGCTACGGCGAGTACCGGGTCGGGGCGATCCTCGGGGACGGGGCGGTGCACGATGTGTGCGGCTCCCTGCACGGTGAGGTCCTCCACGACGCGGACCACGCCCGCACCTGCCTGCCGGCGGCGATCCGCGACTGGGCGGCCATCGCATCCGGGGTCGAGCGCGAGCCGGGGATCGCGGTGGCCGAGGCCGGCCTGCTGGCCCCGATCCCGCGTCCGGTGAACGTGTTCGGTGCTCCGGTGAACTACCTGGCGCACCAGGGCGAGCTGGGGGCTGATCGCTCCCCGGCGAAGGGAACCGTGCGCGAGCTCGGGCTGTTCGTCAAGGCCGCCGGGTCGGTCAGCGGCCCGCGCGACGCGATCGAGCTCCCGATCATGCCCGGGCGCGAGTTCCACTACGAGGGCGAGATCGCCGTCGTCATCGGCGAGGGCGGCGAGGATCTTGACGACGCCGGGGCCGAGGCCGCCATCGCCGGATTCACCGGTGCGCTCGATGTGACGCTGCGGCTGGAGACCGAGCACCGCGAGGAGCGCTCGATGCGCAAGTCGTATCGCACCTTCACCCCCACGGGTCCCGCGGTGCTGCCGTATCGGCGCGAACTGCTCGACACCCTGGGTCTCGAACTGCTCGTCAACGGCGACCGTCGCCAGCACGGCACCCTGGCCGACCTGGTGCTCGGGGTCATCGGACTGGTCCGGCTGGCGTCGAGCATCGTGCGGCTCGAACCCGGCGACCTGATCCTCACCGGCACGCCGGAGGGCGTCGGCCGCATCGTCGACGGCGACCGCGTCGAGCTGCGGGTCGACGGGCTCCCCGCGCTGCAGCTGGACGTCGCCGATCGCCGGAGCGCGTCATGAGCGCGCGCTGGTCGGTGGTGTTCAGCGCCCGGCTCGGCGCGCTGCGCCCCGAGGAACTGGCGCTGGCCGACAACCGGCCGATCGATGTCGGGCACGCCGAACTCGGCACACCCGAGCTCGCGGTGACCAACGGCGCCGGCGCCGACATCCTCGTCGTCGGGGCCGTCGAGCCGATGACCCGCGAGGTGCTGCAGGCCCTGCCGCGGCTGAAGGCCATCGTGCGCCGCGGTATCGGCGTCGACAACGTCGATCTCGAGGCCGCGACCGAACTGGGCATCCCGGTCGCCTTCGTGCCCGCCGCGAGTGTCGAAGAGGTCTCGGACCACGCACTCGCCATCGCGCTGACTCTCGCCCGCCGCCTGCCGGGGATCGCCGCCGCGACGAGCGCCGACGACGCGGCCGCCGCATCCGCCCTCGGCAACTCGGCCCGCCGCCTCGGCGACCTGACCCTCGGCATCGTCGGATTCGGGCGCATCGGCCGGGCGCTCGCCCGCAAGTCCGCGAGCGTGTTCGCCTCGGTCATCGCGGCCGATCCGATGCTGCCCGAGGCAGAGACCGTCGACGGCGTGCGCATCGTCGGCCTCTCGACGCTCTGGGGCGCGGCGGATGTCATCTCGCTGCACGCGCCCGCCGCGACCGGGTCCGCTCCGCTCGTCGACGCGACCGCCCTGGATGCAATGCGCGCCGGGGTCGTGCTGGTCAACACCGCGCGCGGCCGGCTCGTCGACGAGGACGCCCTGGTGGCCGCGGTGCGCTCCGGCAAGGTCGCGGCCGCGGGCCTCGATGTCACGGCCGAGGAGCCCGTTCCGGCGTCCAGCCCTCTGCGCGAGGTGCCCGGCATCCTGCTCACCGGCCACACCGCGGCCAAGGGTGCGCTCGCCGCCGTGTCGCTGCAGCGCGCCGTGATCGCCGCCATCGAAGCGCTCGTCGATACCCGCGAGCCCGAGTTCATCGCGAACCCCGCCGTGCTCAGCAGCGCGGCCTATCGCCCGACCCGACCCACCCAGAAGGAATCCGCCGAATGACGACCGTCGACCATCAGAGCCTGCGCGACCGACGCCGGGAACGCCTGCGACAGGGGATGCGCCTGCACG
>DATMFW010000039.1:0-18702 GCA_035556655.1 Pseudolysinimonas sp. | reverse complement strand
AACGCTTGCACCCTACGTATTACCGCGGCTGCTGGCACGTAGTTAGCCGGTGCTTTTTCTGCAGGTACCGTCACTTTCGCTTCTTCCCTACTAAAAGCGGTTTACAACCCGAAGGCCGTCATCCCGCACGCGGCGTTGCTGCATCAGGCTTGCGCCCATTGTGCAATATTCCCCACTGCTGCCTCCCGTAGGAGTCTGGGCCGTGTCTCAGTCCCAGTGTGGCCGGTCACCCTCTCAGGCCGGCTACCCGTCGTCGCCTTGGTGGGCCGTTACCTCACCAACTAGCTGATAGGCCGCGAGATGATCCTGGACCGAAGTTCTTTCCAGCTGCTGAAGATGCCTTCGCAGCTCGTATCCGGTATTAGACGTCGTTTCCAACGCTTATCCCAGAGTCCAGGGCACATTCCTCACGTGTTACTCACCCGTTCGCCACTGATCCGCAGGAGCAAGCTCCTGTTTCACCGTTCGACTTGCATGTGTTAAGCACGCCGCCAGCGTTCATCCTGAGCCAGGATCAAACTCTCCGTAAATGTTTGATAGCGAGGAGCAAGCCCCTCGCACATCTGTTGCCACAGCTGCCGGGGAAAACCGGTGGGCTGCAGCGAGTTTGATCTGACTGAAAGGATCGTCTACTGACAATCCGTCAATCCAAAGGAATCTCGTTGGCGACCGAAGTCACCAACCGAGGTTGTTTGGCATTTGACATAGTGCACGCTGTTGAGTTCTCAAGGATCGGGCGCGTCCGAAGCACTCGATTTCTCGGGTGGTATTCAGAGCGACTGCTCAAACCTCTTCCCCGCGGTCTTGGGTGACCCCCAGGCTGCATCTCGGAGATGCTGTGCTGTGGGCCACGCTTGGGGATCGATGATCCGATACCGCGTGGGCCCCCCATCCTAACCCGATTTCCGCTGCGACGCATAGTCGTAGGGGATCTCGTTTTCGGAAGGGGATCGTCCCGCTTGAGGTGGAAGGGTCTGCATCTGAGACGCTGACCGGCTTCTGCACCTTTGGGGTGACGAGTGATTACATTACGTGGCGCTCGCGAACCCAGCAAATCTGGGCGAATCCCGGGCGTGTCGCGCTCAGCTGCAGTACTCCTCAGCCCACCCGACCACGTTGGTGTTCTCGGCGACCGAGCTCATCACCGCCACGTTCTCCTCGTTGTCGACCAGCCGCGTCGAGGTGATCCGGTCCATGATGCCGCTCGCCGCATCCGCGACGCGCGTCACATCGGGCCGGATGCCGCTCGGCGACACAGCGGCCAGCGCGTTCCAGCGATCCACGTATTCCTGGATCGAGACGAGGGTGTCGGCGATCGTGCCCGCGGGTCCGGGGAAGCCGAAGGCGGGGGGTTCGATCATGTCGGGTCGCTCGGCGATCGTGGCGCAGAACTGGGTGCTCGCCGCGGCCAGGGCGTCGTGTTTGCGGGCGTCCTCGAGCTGTCTGTAGAGGAAGACCCCCAGGAATCCGGCCACCACCGACATCACGACCGAGATGACGAGTGCGGCACGCACGAACCCGTGCACCCAGCCGCGTACCCGCGAGCTCTGTACGGCGGCGACGATCGAGGCGATGAGCCCGGCGGGGGGCACCAGGATCGCCAGCCCGAATGCCACGCGCTCGGCGATCGTCGTGCGGTCGAGGTCCGGCGGCTCCTCCCATTCGACCGAGCCCCCTCCGAAGAACTGGGTTCCCGCAGCGGGGTCGTCGTCGGGGGGCACGGCGCCGCCGGGCATCGTGAGGGCGTAGGAGCCGGAGGTCGCAGCGACCGCGGAAGCCCCGGCGAAGGCCGGCTCGGGCTCGGGCACGACCGGGGACGGCTCGGGCTGGTAGGTCGGCAGCTCCTCCTGGCCTGCCGCGACCGACCACGATTCCGCCTGCGGGGGCTCCACCGTCGGAACGGGCTGCTCGACAGGCTGCTCGACAAGCTGCTCGACCATGGCCGGCTGCTCTTGGGTGTGCAGTCCGAACAGGGACTTGAGCGGGTCCTCCACGGCGGGCGCCGCGGCGGCGGCCGGCGGCTCGAGCGGCTCCGGGCTCGGCGGAGCGGCCGCCGCAAGGCGTGCGGCCGTGTCGTCGGCAGGAGCGAACAGCTGCCCGTACGGATCTGCTGCGGGCGCCGGCTCCGGTGACACCGGCGGTGCGGGCACCGACTCGTAGACGGGCGAGACAGGAGCCTCGTACACCGGAGGTTCGTACACCGGCGGAGCGGGCTGTTCGTACACGGGCTGTTCGTACACCGACGGCTCGTACACCGGCGGCGCAGGAGCCTCATACACCGGGGCTTCGTACACCGGCGGAGCGGGCTGCTCATACACGGGAGGCTCATACACCGGCGGCGCAGGCGCCTCGTACACCGGGGGTTGGTACACCGGCGGCGGGGACTGCTCATACACCGGCGGCGCAGCCGGCTCGGCCGGGAAGAACGGAGTGCCCGCCGGCTCCTGCGGCGGGAACGCCGGCGGCACGGGTGCCGTGTACTCCGGTGCCCACGCCGGGGGCGCGCTCGGCGGCGGGAAGGCGGGCGGGGGCAGACCGTCACCCGGCGGAGTCGCCGGAGGAACGGGCGCGTTGCCGGGCGCCTGGAAGGAGCTGCGCGCGACCTGCGGCCCGCCGAACTGGGGCTCGTACGGCTGCGTCGGCGGCGTGGGGTCGACCGGCGGGGCAGCCGGGGGCGTCGGCGGGGTCGCCGGGGCGGGCGCGTTCGCCTGCTCGGCGCGCGCCGTCTCGGCGAGCCAGCGAGCGAACTCGTCGTTCGGGTCGCCTCCGGTCGTGGAATCCACTACCCCTCCTTCTGGGCAAGCCTAAGTCACAGGACATGGCGGAGATTACGATCGCTCGACTCCGGAGAGCCGGCGTTTCGGACGTGTCAGGCCGGGCGCACCCCGGCCAGGGTCTTCTTCCCGCGCCGCAGGACGGCCAGACCCCCCGCGAGAGTCGATCCCGCGAGGGTGGCGGACGCGTCGTCGACGCGGACGTTGTTGAGGTAGACGCCGCCCTGCTCGATCGCCCGGCGGGACTCGCCGAGGCTCGAGGTGAGGCCCGCGTCGACGAGCAGCTGGGCGACGGTCTCCGATCCGTCGGAGGTCGCGGTCGGCAACTCGGCCAGCGCGGCGGACAGCGTCTCGGTGTCGAGGGAATCGAGATCGCCCTGGCCGAACAGTGCCTCCGAGGCGGCGATCACCGCATCCGTCGCCGCCTCGCCGTGGACGAGCGAGGTGACATCGCGCGCCAGCACGCGTTGTGCCTCCCGCCGGAACGGCTCGGCCGCGACCTGGGCCTGGAGTTCCTCGATCTCGGCGCGGGTGAGGAAGGTGAACACCTTGAGCCTGCTGATCACGTCGGCATCGTCGGTGTTGAGCCAGAACTGGTAGAAGGCGTACGGGCTGGTCAGGTCGGGGTCGAGCCAGACGGCGTTGCCCTCGCTCTTGCCGAACTTGGTGCCGTCGGAGTTGGTGATGAGCGGGGTGCCGATCGCGTGAGCGCTACCGCCCTCGGCCTTGTGGATGAGGTCGGTACCGCTGGTGAGGTTGCCCCACTGGTCGCTGCCCCCGGTCTGCAGAACGCATCCGTATTGGCGGTACAGCTCGAGGAAGTCGAAGCCCTGCAGCACCTGGTAGCTGAACTCCGTGTACGAGATGCCGGCCTCGCTGTTGAGGCGCGCGCTGACCGCGTCCTTCTTGATCATCGTGCCGACCCGGAAGTGCTTGCCGATGTCGCGCAGGAAGTCGATGGCGCTGACGCCCTCGGTCCAGTCGAGGTTGTTGACCATTCGGGCCTTGTTGTTCCGATCGAACGCAGCATCGCCCTCGAAGGAGAGGAAGCGCTCGATCTGGGCGCGGAGGTACCCCACCCACTCGGCGACGGTGTCCTTGGTGTTGAGCGTGCGCTCGGCGCTCGGGCGGGGATCGCCGATGAGACCGGTCGAACCGCCCACCAGCCCGAGCGGCTTGTGGCCTGCGAGCTGGATGCGGCGCATCGTGAGCAGCTGCACCAGGTTTCCCAGATGCAGGCTCGGTGCCGTCGGATCGAAGCCGCAGTAGAAGGTGATCGGCTCGCCCGCGAGCAGCTCTTTGAGCTGCCCGGGATCCGTCGAGACGTGCACCAGCCCGCGCCAGTTCAGTTCCTCCCAGACATCGTCGAAGGAGGCGTCGTTTCGCTGGGGCACGTCCTCCAGGGTACCGTCCCCGCGCCGCTAGGCTCGCACCGTGACCCGACGCCGCTCACGACTGTTCGCCGGCCTCGCCGCACTGGGCCTCGCCGCACTGGGCATCGCCCTGCTGCCGATCGCCGCCGCCTCCCCCGCGCTCGCTTCCGTCGCCGGTGTGGACGACTTCGCCTTCGAGTCCCTCGACGTGCAGTACTACCTCGACCGCGATGACGCCGGCCACTCGACCCTGAAGACCGTCGAGACCTTCATCGCGGTGTTCCCCGAGTTCGACCAGAACCGCGGCCTGGTGCGGGACCTCCCCACCAGCTACGGCGGCGACGACCCCTATGACCCGCGCCGGGTCGACACCCACCTGAGCATCGTGAGCGTCACCGACGAGAACGGCGACGACGTCTACTGGGAGACCTACGACGCCGGCCAGGGCCTCTACGGCATGTACATCGACGATGACACGTACAAGCACGGCCGCACGACCTATGTCATCACGTACACCCAGCGCGATGTCACCCGGCACTTCGCCGATGTCGGGGACGACGAGTTCTACTGGGACGTGAACGGCACCGGCTGGGGTCAGCCGTTCGGCACCGTGTCGGCGACGATCCATCTGGGCGAGGGGCTCGCGGAGTCGCTCACCGGCGAGGCGGCCTGCTACCGCGGCGCGCTCGGATCGGGCCTCGCGTGCCCGATCGCCGTCGACGGCGACACCGTCACGCTGCGTGAGAGCGACCTGGGCAGCCACCAGAACGTCACGTTCGCCATCGGCTTCGCGGCCGGAACGTTCGTTCCGGGCCAGAGCGTCGAGCAGCATCCGATCGTGACGGTGCTGCCGTGGGTGCTGCTGGGAATCCTCGCCGCGATCGTGGTGGCGATCATCGTGCTGCGCAGCACCCGCTGGCGCCATGGCAGGGGCAGGGGCATCGTCATCGCCCAGTACGAGGGCCCCGAGGTCATCGGCGTAATGCCGGCGGCCGCGTTCCTCGGCACCCCCTCACGCGGTCTCGCGGCGCAGTTCGTCGAGTTCGCGGTGCGCGGCATCGCGCGGCTGACCGAGGACACCACCGCCCCGAAGAGCAAGACCTACAGCCTCGAACTGCTCGACCGCGGCGCGGCCTCCGACCGCGACGACGATCTGGCCATGCGCAAGCTGTTCGGCAAGGACGGCGCGCACGAGACGCTTGTGCTCGACAAGAACAACCGCAAGCTCGGCGACCGGATCGCGTCCCTGCTCAAGCAGGCGGCATCCGCCCCCAAAGAGCGCGGCCTGCTCCACAAGCCCACGAGCCGGATCACGAAGTTCCTGCGCTGGCCGGCCTTCCTCTGCTTCGCCGCGGGCTGGTTCATCGTCTTCTGGGCGGGGGACGCCGGCGTCGGCAGCGCGCTGCTGACGCTCCAGCTCGTGCTGATCATCGTGGGATCGCTGATCGTGATCGGATTCGGCGGCGTCCCCGAGCGGCGGACGGAACTCGGCACGGAGGTGCTGGAGCATCTGCAGGGGCTACGGCTGTACCTGACGATCGCCGAGGAGGATCGCCTGCGCGTTCTGCAGAGCCCGCAGGGGGCTCAGCGCTCGCGCGTGGACCCGAACGACCCGGCCGCCGTGGTGCGCCTCTACGAGAAGCTGCTGCCCTGGGCGATCGTCTGGGGCGTGGAGCGGGAGTGGAGCACGGTACTCGACACGCAGTACGCCCAGACCCAGCTCGAGCCGAGCAACCTGCGGTTCGACTCCGGTTTCGCGGGGCTCACCCACTTCTCCACCTCTGTTCAGTCGACGAGCTTCGCCCAGACGGTCACGTCGAGTTCGTACTCGAGTTCGGGCGGCGGCAGCAGCTTCTCGGGCGGATCCTCCGGCGGAGGGTTCTCCGGCGGAGGCGGCGGCGGAGGTGGCGGCGGCGGGCGCTGACCGCCGATCAAGGCTGCGGGCTTGATCTGACGGAATCAAGCATCCATACTTGATGACATGTTCGCGATCACGGCCGACCAGGTCGGCAGCCGGTCGCAGCCCGATCTGACCGACGAGGGGCTGGGCCTCATCCTCGACGCGGGCGGCGACGATCTCGTGCTGCCGCCGGACCGCACGGCCGGCGACGAGATCCAGGCCGCGACGCGGGATGCCGGAACCGCCCTGGCGATCCTGTTGCGACTCACCCGGGACGGCCGGTGGAGCGTGGGTCTCGGGATCGGGGACGTGCGCGAACCCCTGCCGGATGCGACCCGGGCGATGACGGGCACCGCCTTCATCCTCGCCCGGGACGCCGTCGAGGAGGCCAAGAAGAGCCCCACCCGGTTCGCTCTCGCGATCGAGGACGGCCGGCTGCCGGATGCCGCGCTGCTGCAGCCGCTCATCGACCTGCTGTTGCTGTTGCGTGCCCGTCGCAGTCCCGAGGGCTGGGAGGTCGCCGACATGCTCGGCGACGGCCGCTCGCAGGCCCAGCTCGCCGAGACCCTCGGGGTGACCCCGCAGGCGGTGAGCCTGCGCGTGCGGAAGGCTCAGCTGCACACCGAGCGTGCGGCGATCGCGGCGCTCACCGAACTGCTCGCCGCGGCGGGCGAACCCCCGGAGAAGAGCTCATGACCCTGCCCTGGATCATCGCGATCGCCGTGGTCGCCGCGAGCATTTTGCTGGCCGGTCTCGCGATCCGCCTGCGTCGTCCCGCGCTCGCGATCCCCACCGCCCTTCCGCTCGCCGCCGGGCTGCTGGCCCTGGTGTTCGGCGTCGACCTCACCGCCTCCGACCGGTTACCGACCGACCTGCTCACCCTCCTGCTGGCGACCCTCGGCGTGCTCGGCGGCTACCCCGTCACCATCTGGGTGCTCGGTCTCGCCACCCCGAAGCGACGCGGCAGGAAGCAGAAGAAGCACGCCGACGACGGCGAGCACGGTGGCATCCTCGTCGAGGGTCACGAGGTGCTGCGCGGCGGCTGGGTGATCGGTTACCTCGAGCGGGTGGCGGTCGTGGTCGCCGTCGTGCTCGGCAGGTTCGAGATCTTCGCGGCGCTGATCGCCGTCAAGGGCCTCGGCCGGTTCAGCGAGCTGGACAGCTCGGTCGCGCGCGAGCGGTTCATCATCGGGACGCTGACGAGCCTCAGCTGGGCCGCGGGGTTCGGGCTGCTCATCGCCTCCCTGCGGGCCTGACCCTCCGGACGGCGGGTTTGTAGGGCGACACCGTCGGGTCGCCGGGGATCCAGAATCGCCAGGGGAAGGCATCCGTGCCCCCGTCGCCGGAGACGCCGGTGCGCGGCCCGGTCGCGAACTGCTCGACCGGATGCGACCCCGCCTCGAGCCGCAACTCCCCGTTCTCGAGGTCGGCACCGTCGTCTCCGAGGGTGATGCCGAGCGCGACGCACAGTCGCGCGGGACCCTGCGCCAGGTCGGAGTCGCGCTTGCTCGTGGTGCGCCGCCGCCGCGCGAGCTCGACCCCGTCGATCACCTCCCCGGCGCGCAGCAGCACGGCGGAGGCCACCCCCTCCGGCGAGCAGACGATGTTCGCGCAGGTGTGCATCCCGTAGGTGAAATACGTGTACAGGCGCCCCGCCGGACCGAACATGACGGCGTTGCGCCGGGTCTGGCCGCGGAAGGCGTGCGATCCCGGATCGAGTTCGCCGAGGTACGCCTCGACCTCGGTGAGCCGCACGCTCACGCCCCGGCCGTGCAGGACTGCCCCGAGCAGCGACGGCGCGACCTCGACGGACGGACGGGCGAGATCGATCACGCCAGCCCGCGCACCGCCGCGGTGAGTGCCGCGAGCTGCTCGGCGACCCGCTCGGGCGCCGTCCCCCCGGCGCCGGTGCGGGCGCCGATCGACCCGTCGACCGTGAGCACGGCGCGCACGTCGGGGCTCAGCCGCGGATCGATCGCCGCGTAGTCGGCGTCGCTCGGCTCGTGGAGTTCCAGGCCGTTCTGCTCGCAGAAGCGCACCAGCGCACCGGCGATCTCGTGCGCCTCGCGGAACGGCACTCCCCCGCGCACCAGATGATCGGCGACGTCGGTCGCGAGCGAGAAACCCTGGGGTGCGAGTTCTGCCATCCGGGCGGTGTCGAACTCGAGGGTCGCGACCATGCCGGTGAACGCCGGCAGCAGCACCTCGAGGGTGCGCACGGCATCGAACACCGGCTCCTTGTCCTCCTGCAGGTCGCGGTTGTAGGCCAGCGGCAGGCCCTTCAGCGTCGACAGCAGACCGGTGAGGTCGCCGATCAGGCGCCCGGCCTTGCCGCGGGCGAGCTCGGCGATATCGGGGTTCTTCTTCTGCGGCATGATCGAGGACCCGGTGGAATACCCGTCGTGCAGCCGCGCGAACCCGAACTCGCGGGTCACCCAGAGGATCACGTCCTCGGCGAAGCGGGACAGATCGACCCCGATCTGGGCGCTGACGTAGGCGAACTCGGCCACGACATCCCGGCTCGACGTCGCGTCGATCGAGTTGGGCATCGGCTCACCGAGGCCCAGCTCGGATGCGACGAGGACCGGATCGAGACCGAGCGCGTTCCCGGCCAGGGCTCCGGCACCGTAGGGCGATGCCTGCGCGCGCAGGCGCCAGTCGCGCAGACGCTCGAGATCGCGCACGAGCGGCCAGGCGTGGGCCAGCAGGTGGTGGGCGAGCAGGATCGGCTGGGCGAGCTGCAGGTGCGTGCGGCCCGGCATGACGGCGTCCGGGTGCGCGGAGGCCTGCGCCGCGATCGCGTCGACCAGCTGGACGAGCTGGTGCGCGATCGTCGTGCCGTGATCGAGCAGGTACAACCGGATCAGCGTCGCGATCTGATCGTTGCGGCTGCGACCGGCGCGCAGGCGCCCGCCGAGCTCCGGTCCGACCTCGGCGATGAGGGCCGCCTCGAGCGCACCGTGCACGTCCTCGTCGGCGTCGGTGGGCTGCAGCTCACCCGAGGTGACGCGGGCCAGCACCGCGTCCAGGCCCGCGTGCATCGCGGACTCGGCCGCCGCATCCAGATAGCGCGCGGCGGCGAGCGCGCGCGCATGCGCATGCGAGCCCCGGATGTCGTACGGCGCGAGCACCCAGTCGAAGTGCGTCGAGCGGGACAGCGCCGCGAGCTCGGGCGAGGGCCCGTCCTCGAAGCGCCCGCCCCAGAGGGTCACGCCAGGTCCCGCCGCGCCGAGATCTTCGACGGCAGCGACCACAGGTCGATGAAGCCTTTCGCCAGCGACTGGTCGAAGGTGTCGCCGGTGTCGTAGGTCGCCAGCGAGAAGTCGTACAGGCTCTCATCGCTGCGCCGGCCGGTGACCGTCGCGCGACCGCCCTGCAGCGAGAGCCGGATGTCGCCCGACACGTGCTGCTGGGTGTGGTCGATGAAGGCGTCGAGGCTGCGCTTCAGGCCCGAGAACCACAGCCCGTCGTAGACCAGCCCTGCCCACTCGGTCTCGACCCCGCGCTTGTAGCGGCCGACGGCGCGCTCGAGGGTGAGGTTCTCGAGCTCCTCGTGCGCGGCGATGAGCGCCAGGGCGGCCGGAGCCTCGTACACCTCGCGGCTCTTGATGCCGATGAGCCGGTCCTCGACGATGTCGATGCGTCCCACCCCGTGCTTGCCGGCGAGGACGTTGAGCTGCTGGACCGCCTGCAGGGGCGTCACGGCCACGCCGTCGAGCGCCGTCGGGACCCCCTGCGTGAACGTGATCGTCACCTCATCGGCGGGGCCGTCGGCGCCCGGGTCCTGCGTGTACTCGTAGAGGTCCTCGATCGGCGCGTTCCAGGGGTCCTCGAGGAATCCGGTCTCGACGGCACGGCCCCAGACGTTCTTGTCGATCGAGTACGGGTTCTTCGCGCTCTGCTTGATCGGCAGGTTGTGCTCGTTGGCGTAGACGATCGCCTTGTCGCGGGTGAGGGCGAGGTCGCGCACCGGGGCGATGCTCGTCAGGTCCGGGGCAAGCGCCGCCACCGCGGACTCGAATCGCACCTGGTCGTTGCCCTTGCCGGTGCAGCCGTGAGCGACGCTGTCCGCGCCCAGCTCTTTCGCGACCCGCGCCAGGTGCTTGGCGATGACCGGCCGGCTGAGGGCCGACACCAGCGGGTAGCGCTTCTGGTAGAGGGCGTTGGCCTTGAGGGCCGGCATCAGGAAGTCGTCGGCGAACTCGTCCTTGGCATCGACCACGACCGATTCGACGGCACCGCAGTCAAGGGCACGCTGACGGATGTCATCCATGTCCTCACCGCCCTGGCCGACGTCGACCGCCAGGGCGACCACCTCTTTGCCCGTCGCATCCTTCAGCCAGCCGATGCCCACCGAGGTGTCGAGTCCGCCCGAGTAGGCGAGGACGACGCGTTCTGCCATCAGTCATTTCTCCTTGTGATCGTTGTCGAGTTTAGAGTTGCTGCATGTCCGAGCCGACGCCCCCGACCCCGCCGGTTCCCCCGGTCCCCCGCTACGGCGAGTACGCGCCCGGCTTTGTGCCGCCGGCCCCGGACGCGTCCGCGCCCGAGTCCGGGACGCCGCAGCCGTACGGCGCCGCGTCCTACCCGCAGCAGGACGCACCCCGCGGTCGGCGCACCTGGGATGTCGTGCTCTCGGTGATCCTGCTGATCGTCGGGCTGTTCGGCATGCTGATCGGCGTCGCCTACGGTGCGCTGTTCACCGATCCGGCCCTGCTCGACGAGGCGTTCCGGCAGCAGGGCTTCGACGGGTTCCACGGCACCGTGGGCGCCGCCGCGGGTGTGCTGATCGTCAGCCACCTGGTGCTCTACCTGGTCGCGGTGGCCGGCACCATCCCGCTGCTGCTGACCAAGCGCATCGCGTTCTGGGTCCCTCTGGTGGCGGGCGTCATCGCGGCCATCGTGTTCTGGGGCACGCTGTTCTCGGTGATCCTCACCGACCCGACCCTGGTGTCGCAGGTCGGCGGCGTGAACTAGGCCGCTCACGCCGACCGCTCCAGCAGCCACACCAGCAGCGCCTTCTGGGCGTGCAAGCGGTTCTCGGATTCGTCCCAGATCACGCTCTGCGGCCCGTCGATGACCTCGGCGGCGACCTCATAGCCGCGGTCGGCCGGAAGGCAGTGCAGGAAGATCGCGTCGGGCTTCGCCGTCGCCATCAACTCGGCGGTCACCTGGTAGCCGCCGAAGGTGGCCACGCGGTGCGCCTTCTCCTCCTCCTTGCCCATCGACACCCAGGTGTCGGTGACGACGACGTCGGCACCGGCGACCGCCTCGTACGGGTCGGTGTAGAGGGTGACCGAACCGCCGGTCTCGGCGGCGCGCGCTCCCGCGTCGGCGACCACCGCATCCGCCGGCGCGTACTCATCGGGCGAGGCGACCCGCACGTGGATTCCCGCCGTCGCGCAGGCCAGCAGGTAGCTGTGGGCCATGTTGCTGGCGCCGTCGCCGAGGAAGGCCACGCTCAGTCCGGCGAGGCGCCCCTTGTGCTCGCGGATGGTGAGCAGGTCGGCGAGCAGCTGACACGGGTGGAAGTCGTCGGAGAGCGCGTTGATCACCGGGACCGTGGTGCCGGCCGCCATCTCCTCCAGCCCCGCCTGGCCGTAGGTGCGCCAGACGATCGCCGACACCATGCGTTCGAGCACGCGGGCGGTGTCGGAGGGGGTCTCCTTGCCGCCGAGCTGGCTGTTCGCCGTCGAGATGATGAGCGGACTGCCGCCGAGGTCGGCGATGCCGACCGCGAAGCTCACCCGGGTGCGGGTGGAGGACTTGTCGAAGATCACCGCGACCGTCTGCGGTCCGGCGAGGGGCTTGCGGCCCCAGCGGTCGGCCTTCAGCTGCTCGGCCAGATCGAGGATCTCGGTCTGCTCGGCCTGCGTGAGGTCGTCGTCCCGGAGGAGGTGGCGGGTCATGCGGATGCTCCCAGTGCGTCGGTGAAGAGGGGGATGAACTCGGCGATCTCGGCATCGCCGATGATGAGCGGCGGTGCCAGGCGGATGCGGCTGTCGCTCGCGGCGTTCACGATCAGACCGCGCGCCATGGCCTCGGTGACCACCCGCTGCGCGACGGGTTCGGCGAGACCGACCCCGAGCAGCAGGCCGCGCCCGTGGATGCCGGTGACCAAGGGCGAGCCGATCGCCTCGATCGCCTCCCGCAGCTGCGCCTCGCGGGCGCGGGCGTTCTCGACCAGCCCTGCCCGCTCGATCTCGCCGAGGACGGCGTTCGCGGCGGCGGCCGCCAGCGGGTTACCGCCGAACGTGGTGCCGTGATGGCCCGGTCCGAGCAGGTCGCTCGCGGCGCCGAAGGTGACGAGGGCGCCGATCGGGAATCCGCCCCCGATGCCCTTGGCCAGGGCGATCGCATCGGGCAGGATGCCCTCGCGCTGGAAGGCGAACCAGTCGCCGGTGCGTCCGGCACCGGTCTGGATCTCGTCCAGGATCAGCAGGGCGCCGGCCCGCGTCGTCAGATCGCGCGCCGCGACCAGGAACCCGTCCGGCAGGTCGACGACCCCCGCCTCGCCCTGGATCGGCTCGGCGAACACGGCCGCGACGTCGCCGACGGCGAGTTCCGCCTCGAGCACGGCCGCATCGACCGGGATCTGCGCGACCCCCGGCACCAGCGGGGCGAACGGCTGCTGAAGGGCGGGCTTGCCGGTGAGCGACAGGGCGCCCATCGTGCGGCCGTGGAACGACCCGGTGAGCGACAGCACCCGCGGGCGACCCGTGCATCGGGCCAGCTTGAGCGCCGCCTCGATCGCCTCGGTACCCGAGTTGGCGAAGAACACCCGGTCGCCGCCGCTCAGCCGCGCGAGCCGCTCCGCGAGCTCGATCTGCGGCGTGGTGGCGAAGTAGTTGGAGACGTGGGCGAGCTTCGCGGCCTGCCCGGCCACCGCATCCACGAAGACGGGGTGCGCGTGCCCGAGCGCGTTGACCGCGATCCCGGCCAGGAAATCGAGGTAGCGCCGGCCGTCGACGTCGCGCACGTGCGCGCCCGAACCGGACTCGAGCACGGCGAGCGGCGGCGCGAAGGTGCGCATCATCACGTCGGCGTAGCGGGCCTGCAGATCACTCACCGGCGACCACCTCGGTGCCGACGCCCGCGTCGGTGAACATCTCCAGCAGGATGGCGTGCGGCCGTCGGCCGTCGATGATCGCCGCCTTCGCCACCCCGCCCTCGACGGCCTCGAGGCACGCCGTCATCTTCGGGATCATGCCGCTCTCGAGCTTCGGCAGCAGCGCGGTCAGTTCACGCGTGCCGATCACCGAGATCAGCGACTCGCGGTCCGGCCAGTCGCGGTAGAGCCCCGCGACGTCGGTGAGGATCACCAGCTTCGCCGCCCCCAGGGCGATCGCGAGGGATGCCGCGGCCGAATCCGCGTTGACGTTCAGCGACTGCCCGGGCACGTCGCGATCCGGCGCGATCGAGGACACCACGGGGATGCGTCCCGCGCGGATCTCGGCGAGCACCGCCGCCGGGTCCACCTCGACGACGTCGCCGACGAGACCGATGTCGACGAGCTCCCCATCGACCATGGCACCGCGCCGCCGGCCCTGGAAGAGCCCGGCGTCCTCGCCCGAGATCGCCGAGGCGAGCGGTCCGTGCTCGTTGATGAGCGACACCAGCTCGCGGCTGACCTGGCCGGTCAGCACCATGCGCACGACCTCCATCGCCTCGGGGGTCGTCACCCGGTAGCCGCCGATGAACCGGCTCTCGATGCCGAGGCGGTCGAGCATCGCCGAGATCTGCGGACCGCCGCCGTGCACGACGACCGGGGTCACCCCGACGTGCCGCAGGTAGACCATGTCCTCGGCGAACGCGCGCTGCAGGTCGGCGTCGACCATCGCGTTGCCGCCGAACTTGACCACGATGGTCTCGCCCGCGAAGCGCTTGAGCCACGGGAGGCTCTCGATGAGGACGCCCGCCTTCTCCTGGGAGTTCATGACGAGTACGCCGAGTTCTCGTGGACGTAGTCGTGGGTGAGGTCGTTGCTCCAGAGGATCGCGCCGACGTGACCGGCATGAAGGTCGAGCTGCAGGTGCAGTTCGCGCGGCGTCATGTCGACCTCGGACCGCTGGCGGTCGGGCGCCCCTTTCGCGCAGACCCGCACCCCGTTCATCGTCACGTCGACGTCGTACGGGTCGAAGGCGGCCCGGGTCGTGCCGATCGCGGCGAGCACCCGGCCCCAGTTGGGGTCGTTGCCGAACACCGCTGCCTTGAACAGGTTGTTGCGCG
Source organism: Pseudolysinimonas sp. (assembly GCA_035556655.1). Classification (GTDB taxonomy): domain Bacteria; phylum Actinomycetota; class Actinomycetes; order Actinomycetales; family Microbacteriaceae; genus JBDSKH01. The sequence continues at coordinate 4,426 of DATMFW010000039.1, read as the reverse complement.
CGATCGAGCGTCCCACCTCGACGGCATCCGCCTCGCTGGCGGCACCGGTGACCTCGATGACGATGTCGTGGCTGGAGCCCTCGGCGTCGCGCTGCAACTGGACCGTGAGATCCATGCAGACATCGGTCAGCCCCGCGGTGAACAGGTCGGGATCCGGGACGATGCCGGATGCCCCGCTCGCCATCAGCGTGACCTGGTCGTTCGTCGACATGCATCCGTCGCTGTCGAGCCGATCGAAGCTCACCCGCGTCGCGGCGCGGAGAGCCGTGTCGAGCTGCCCGGCGTCGAGCACGGCATCGGTGGTGATGACGACGAGCATCGTCGCGAGTCCCGGTGCGAGCATTCCGGCGCCCTTGGCCATGCCGCCGATCCGCCAACCGTCGCGCTCGCGGGTGACCGTCTTGGGAACCGAGTCGGTCGTCATGATCGCGCGTGCCGCATCCGCCCCGCCATCGGCGGAGAGGGCCGCGGCCACCGCCGCCACGCCGGGCAGCAACCGGGTGCGGTCGAGCTGGTCCCCGATCAGGCCCGTCGAGCAGACCAGTACATCGCCGGCGCTCACGTCCAGCGCCTCGCCGACGGCTTCCGCCGTCAGGTGCGTCGTCTGGAAGCCCTCGGCCCCGGTGAAGCAGTTCGCTCCCCCCGAGTTGAGCACGATGGCGCTCACGGTGCCGTCGGCGATCGCCTGCTGGGACCAGATGACCGGGTTCGCCTTCGCCCGGTTGCCGGTGAACACCGCGGCCGCGTGGTGCAGCGGCCCGCGGTTCACCACGAGGGCGAGGTCGGGATCGCCGGAGGACTTCAGACCCGCGGCGACGCCCGCCGCCTCGAAACCCCGGGGGTACGTCACGGTCACGGGGCGACTCCGTTCAGGGCCAGGCCGAGCGTCTCGGGGAACCCGAGCGCCAGGTTCGCGGACTGGATCGCGGCACCCGCGGTGCCCTTCACCAGATTGTCCAGGGCGCTGACGACGACGACCCGGCCCGCGGCCTCGTCGACCGCCAGCCCGATGAGACAGGTGTTGGCACCCGTGGTGTCGCCCGAGCGCGGGAACGACCCGGCCGGAAGCACGTGCACGAACGGCTCCTCGGCGTAGGCGGACTCCCAGGCCGCGCGGACCTGCGCGGGCGTCACCCCCGGCGCGAGCCGTGCCGTGCTGGTGGCCAGGATTCCGCGGGACATCGGCACGAGCACCGGGGTGAAGCTCACGGTGACGCCCGCGCCGCCCGCCACCTCGAGGTTCTGCACGATCTCCGGGGTGTGCCGGTGAATGCCGCCCACCTGGTACGCCGACGCCGACCCGGCGATCTCGCTGGCCAGCAGTTCGGTGCGAAGACTCTTTCCCGCCCCCGAGGTGCCGACCGCCAGGACGGCCACCAGGTCGGCGGGCTCGATGACCCCCGCCGCGATGCCGGGCGCCAGGCCGAGCGTGATCGCGGTCACGTTGCAGCCCGGGACGGCGATACGCGTGGCCCCGGCGAGCAGGGTGCGCTGCTCGGCGAGTTCGGGCAGTCCGTAGGTCCAGGCACCGTGGTACTCGCCGCCGTAGAACGCGGCCCACGCTTCGGGTGAGGTGAGGCGGTGGTCGGCGCCGCAGTCGATCACCAGCACGTCGCCGGGCAGCTCCGCCGTGATCGCGCCCGAAGCACCGTGCGGCAGCGCGAGGAACACCACGTCGCTGCCGGCCAGCACCTGCGGCGTCGTCTCGGCGAGGGTCAGGTGGTGCAACGAGGTCAGGTGCGGGTGCACGGCGGAGAGCGGCTGGCCGGCGTTCTGGTTCGCGGTGACGACGGTGACTTCGAACTCCGGATGCGCGGAGAGCAGGCGCAGCAGTTCGCCGCCTGCGTAGCCGCTGGCGCCGGCGACGGCGACGCTCACGGGAGACCGGTGGGACATGGCTCTACCTTCTGTTTCGACGGGATCGGGGTCTGCTCTTCGATGAGCGAGGCGGCGACGTCGCAGAAGGTGCTGTGGATCAGCGCAGCGGCGTCGCCGAGAGTCGGCGCGCGCGGCGGAGACGACGGGCGGTGTCGCCCACGAAGTCGTTTCCGACGATGTCCACGCTCCGACTTTACTGGCTGAGTGTCCCCCGGCGCTAATCTGGGTGGCAGGTGCGGACTCGATGGGGGTCCGACTGATGAAAGAGGACGTCATGGCTGACCTCAGCGCGCTGCTGGACCAGATCCCGGTCGGAGACATCGCCAAGCAACTGGGAATCGACGAGAGCGTCGCGGAAGCGGCCGTCAAGCAGGTTCTTCCCGGACTGGTCGGCGGTCTCGCCGCCAACGCCAAGCGCGACGCGAAGAGCGAGACGATGCTGCGCAACACGCTCGAGCACCACAAGGGCAAGGCCCGTTCGGTCAAGGAGGTCGACACCACCGACGGCGCCAAGATCGTGCGCAACGTCTTCGGTGAGAACGAGGACAAGGTCGTCTCGAAGCTCGCCGGTGCCAGCACCTCGAGCGACGTGACCGGCGACATCATCAAGCAGGTCCTGCCGATCGTCGCCCCGATCGTGCTGTCCTGGCTCGCGAGCCAGTTCCTCGGCGGCAAGACCGAGTCGGCGGCTCCCGCCGCACAGCCGGAGCCGGAGGCGTCCTCGGGCGGCATCGGCGACCTGCTCGGCGGGTTGCTCTCCAGCCCTCAGGGGCAGCAGATCGCGGGCGACCTGCTCGGCGGGCTGCTCGGCGCCGGCAAGAAGTAACCCGCAAGCCCTCCCGGTTCGGCGCCGCTATTCGCGGATCGTGGCGCCGAACCGGAGCTTCGCCGCCGCGGCACCGGCGAGCTTCGACTCGGTCGCCTCGGCGGCGGTGAGCGTGCGATCACGGGCGCGGAAGCGCAGCGCGAAGGTCAGCGACTTCTTCCCGTCGGGAACCCCCTCGCCGCGATAGTCATCGGTGAGCCGCGCGTGCTCGAGCAGATCGCCGGCACCCTCGACCAGCACCGCCAGCACATCTCCCGCGGGCACTGTCGCATCGACGACCAGTGACAGGTCCTGCGTGGCAGCCGGGAGCGTGCCGATCGGCGCCGCCGAGATCTCGGACGCGCCGAGCTCGATGAGCGCATCGAGGTCGAGTTCGACGAGCGCCACGGTCCGCGGAAGATCGAGCTCCGTCGCGATCGAGGGCAGCAACTCCCCCGCCACGCCCACGACGCGGTCGCCCACACGCACCTCGGCCGTGCGACCGGGGTGCAGCGCCGGATGCGTCCCCGCCGACACGACGGGCGTCACCGCGAGCGCGAGGCCGAGCTGGCGCACCACGTCGAGGGCGTCGGCCAGCCCCGCCGGAACCGCCGGCGAACCCGGCTGCTTGGGCACCGCATCCCCGAGGAACAGGGCGGCGGCCCGCCAGCCCTGCGGGGGGATGCCCGCCGCCAGTTTCGCGAGGGTCTCGTCGTCGGGACGGGCGGCTCCGAGCGGGATGAAGTCGGTGCCGGGCTGGACGCCCGACTCGGGTCGGAACACGGTCCCGATCTCGAACAGGGCGAGATCGGTGAGGCCGCGCGACAGATTGCGGCGGGCGGTGTCGAGCAGGCCGGGCAGCAGGGTGCGGCGCAACAGCGCCGCCTGCGGGTCGAGCGCGTTGGCGAGCTTGACCGCGGAGGCCCCCGGCTCGAACCGCTCGATCGTCGCCTCGGACACGAACGGGTAGCTCAGCACCTCGGTCGCCCCGGCCGCCGCGAGCGTCTGCGCCGCACGGCGGCGGGCGGACTGGGCGCGGGTGAGCCCGCGCCCCGGAGGCGCGACCGGGAGGATCGACGGGATCTCGTGATACCCGATGATGCGCGCGATCTCCTCGACGAGGGTCGGGCCGTCGGTGAGGTCGGGCCGCCAGGTCGGGGGCGTCACCGTCGCCACGTCGCCCGTCACCGCCACGGTGGCGCCGATCATCTCGAGAGTCGAGACGATCTGCTCGGTCGAGTACTCGACACCGACGAGCGAGGTCGGCAGGCCGAGCGGCATCGCGATCGGAGCCGGCGCCTCGGACTCATCGAGCACGAAGCCCTGCGGGTCGAGCGTGCCGCCGGCCAGGTCGACGAGCAGCTGGGCGACGCGCGCCGCCGCGACGCGCGACATCCGCGGGTCGACGCCGCGCTCGTAGCGCTTGGCCGCCTCGCTGGGCAGCTTGTGCCGGCGTGCCGTGCGGGCGATCGTGATCGGGTCCCAGATCCCGGCCTCGATCAGCACGTCGGTGGTGCTCTGCGAGATCTCGGTCGTGGCGCCGCCCATCACACCCGCGAGGCCCACGGGACCGGACTCGTCGCAGACCAGCAGGTCTTCGGCGTGAAGCGTGCGCACGGTGCCGTCGAGGGTCTCGAGCTTCTCGCCCTTCGCGGCGCGCCGGATCGTCAGCCCGCCCTGCAGCTTCGCCAGGTCGTAGCCGTGGATCGGCTGCCCGAGTTCCAGCATCGTGTAGTTGGTGAT
>DATMFW010000038.1:0-12042 GCA_035556655.1 Pseudolysinimonas sp. | reverse complement strand
GAGGGTACGGAGCCGCTCGATGTCGGGGGGCGGCTCGTGCTGGCTGAGCACCAGCAGCCGCGGGCGATCCGCGCTCATCGCGTGCCCACCTCCTCGAGCGTGCCGAGCACCACCCCGGCGATCTCGTCCGGCCGTTCGTCCATCACCGCGATCGTCCCGCCCTGCAGCCGTGCCACCCCGCGCGGCGCGAACGCCGCCACCGCCCTGTCGAACTCGGCCGCCGCGTACGGGTCGGCGTCGGCGAAGATGTAGTCGACCGGGCCGCCGTAGCGGGGGAAGCGATCCTCCATGCGGTACTCGGCGATCGCCCGGTGCAGCAGCTCGACCCGCTCGCCGAGCAGCAGATTCTCGGCGAGGAACCGGTTCAGCAGCGGGATGTCGTCCGGGAAGATCGGGCGCCGCCGGCCCCACCACTCGGTGAGATGGGCGCCATCCGGTCGATCGGGAACGTAGGAGCGCGGGGCGGAACCCTCGCGCAGGGCGCGGCCCGCCGCATCCAGGAACGGGGTGTTGGACAGGAACAGGTGCTCGACACGGTCGCCGAGCGCCGCGGCGACCTCGACCGCCACGACGCCGCCGGCGTGATGGCCGAGCAGCCGGAACCGCTCGATCCCCAGCCCATCGGCCAGTCCCGCGACCCCGGCCGCATATCCGGCGACGGATGCCTCGGCCGGCTGCCCGGACGCCCCGTGACCCGGCAGGTCGGGTGCGATCACCCGCAGATGCCCGGCGAGACGCCGGCCGAGGGCGACGAGCTCGCGCGAGGAGCTCGCGGCCTGATGCAGCACGATGAGCGCAGCGCCGTCCCCGGTCTCGCGCCAGTGCACGACACCGGCGGCGGTCGGCAGGTACCCGGCCCGGAAGTCCTCGTCGAGCATGGTCACCTCTTCCGCGGCGCACGGCCGACCAGGCCCGGCACGAGCTCGTCGCACAGCTCGATGAACGCCTGCGCGCGGCGGGTCGTCGTCGAGACCTTCAGCTTGGCCAGAACGATCGGCGCCCACGCGATGGGCAGATCGATCGGGTACATCTTGAAGTCCTCGCTGTCGTCACTCACCGGGTTCGCCAGCCGGGGCTGGGTGAGGATCGAGTACCCGAAGTTGCGGGCCACCAGGCTGCGCACGACATCGACGCTCGAGGTCCTGAACCGCGGGGTCTGGTGCGAGCCGGCCGACACCAGGATCTCGGTGAAGTAGCCGCCCGACGGCGGCAGGTCGAGCATGATCAGCGGGGTGGTCTCCAGGTCCGACAGTTGCACCTTCTTGCGGCCGGCGAGCGGATGGCCGCGCGAGAGCAGGATGTAGCTCTGCAGCTCGGCGAGCTGACGCATCTCGACGTCACCCGGCATGCGGACCCCGTAGGTCAGCAGGATGTCGCAGGCGCCGGTGCGCAGGTGGCTGATCAGCTCGTGCTCGGTGCCCTCCTGCAGTTCCAGCTGCACCTCGGGGTAGCGCTCCATGAACTCGCTGAGCAGCGTCGGCATGAGGGTCGACACCAGCGACGGGTAGCAGCCGATGCGCAGCGGTCCGCTGAGGGTCAGATGCGTCGAGGTGACCTGCGAGGCGATCTCGTCGGCGTCCTCGAGCAGGCGCGCCGCCTTGCTCACCAGCAGCTCGCCGGCGGTGGTGAGGAACAGACCGCGGGATGCCTGGCGCACCACGAGCTGGACGCCGAGGTTGCGCTCGAGCTCGGAGATCGCGTTCGACATCGCCGACTGCGACAGGTGGACGGCCTCGGAGGCGGCGGTGAGGCTGCCGTGCTGGGCGGTCGCCAGGAAGTACGTCAACTGCTTGAGCGTGAAGTGGCTCTCCATGACCTCAGTCCGTTCTCATCGTGCGAGCGCCTCACAGCACATGCGTGTCCTCGGCTCGCCAGCTCAGCGAGACCTCGTCTCCCACGGTCAGCACCGCACCACGGGACCTGTCCTGCCGCACCCGGACCGTGCGTCCGCTGGGCGTGCGCACCAGCGACTTGGTCGAGGCGCCGAAGTAGTCCGACTCGATGACCTCGCCGGTGAGGCACGCCGATGCGGCCCCGGGTGCCGCGATCTCGATGACCTCCGGCCGGACGAGCACGTCGAGGTCGCCGTCGCGTCCCGCCGCGGGGGTCGCCACCGGCAGGTCGCCTTCGGCGCAGCGCAGGCGTGCGCCGCCCGAGCGGGTGGCGAGGGTGCCGGTGAAGATGTTCGAGTCGCCCACGAACTCGGCGACGAACCGCGACGCGGGGCGCTCGTAGAGATCGCCGGGCGTGGCGACCTGGACGACCTTGCCCTCGTTGAACACGGCGATGCGGTCCGACATCAGCAGCGCCTCCTCCTGGTCGTGCGTGACGAAGATGCAGGTGATGCCGAGCTCGCGCTGGATGCGCTTGATCTCGATCTGCAGGTGCTCGCGCAGCTTCTTGTCCAGGGCGCCGAGCGGTTCGTCCATGAGCAGCAGCCGGGGCTCGAACACGATCGCGCGAGCGAGGGCGACGCGCTGCTGCTGACCGCCGGAGAGCTCGTGCGGCATCCGCTCGGCGAACGCCGCCAGGTTGACCGCCTCGAGCACCTCGGCGACCCGGCGCTGCACGTCGGCCTTGGGCATCCGGCGTTCGCGCAACGGAAAGCCCACGTTGGCGGCGACGTTCATGTGCGGGAACAGTGAGAACTGCTGGAACACCATGCCGATGCCGCGGCGATGCACGGCCAGCTCGGCGATGTCCTGGTCGTCGAGGAAGATCGAACCGGAGTCGGGCGTGATGAACCCGGCGATCATGTTCAGCGTCGTCGTCTTGCCCGAACCGCTGGGGCCGAGCAGGGTCAGGAACTCCCCGGGCTCGACCGTCAGCGAGACGGCGTCCACCGCGGGGGCGCCGCCGGCGAACCGTTTGACGACCTCGTGGATGCGGAGGCTAGCGCCGCCGAGCGTTTCCAGATGCATGAGGGCCTTTCGTGAGGGAGACGTACGCGAGCAGGATGAGGGTCGTCGTGAGCATGATCACGGCGGACGCCGCCGCGATCGTCGGGTCGACCTCGCGGGTCATGCTCGAGTACATGGTGACGGGGAGGGTCCGGAAGCCGGGGTCGCTGAGGAAGATGGCGATCACGGTCTCGTCGAAGCCGGTGACGAACGCGAACAGGAAGCCCGCCGCCATGCCGCGCGAGATGAGCGGGAGCGTGATCTTGGTGAACACCGAGAACTTCGAGGCGCCGAGCACCGACGCCGCCAGCTCGTACTGTCGCTCGACTCCGGCCAGGCTCGCCGAAACCGTGATGACCGCGTAGGGCAGGGCGATGACGGTGTAGGCGAGCACGAATCCGGGAAGCGAGCCGGTGAGCTGCCACTGCAGGAACAGGGAGTAGTCGCCGAGGCCGAGGATGACGATCGGCGTCACCAGCGGCGCCAGCACCAGCCCGGTGACGATCGGCTTGCCGGGGAACCGGTGGCGGATCAGGGCGAACGCGGTCAGCGTCCCGAGTACCGTGGCGAGCACCGCGGCGAGCAGCGAGACGGCGAACGAGGTGACCAGCGAGCCCGTCCAGGCCGGGTTGGTGAAGAAGTTGAGGTACCAGTCCACCCCCCAGGTGTCCGGAGGGAAGCGCATCGTGCGGGCGCCGTTGAACCCCATCGGGATGACGGCGAGCCCGGGCAGGAAGAGGATGACGCCGACGATCGCGGCGAAGATCCCGAGCAGGACGGGGCGGCGGCTGCGGGTCATCAGCGGATCACCTCACGGGAGAACAGGGCGCGGATGTTGAGCCAGCGCGACGCCAGGGCGAGGAAGACGAGGGTCAGCACGATGAGGATCACCGACATCGCGCCGGCGCTTCCCCAGGCCAGGCGCTGACTCAGCTCCTGGACGATGAGCTGCGAGATCAGCGAGGTCTGCGGCGAGCCGAGCACGGCGGGGGTGACGTAGAAGCCGAGCGAGAGCACGTAGACGATGACGCCTCCGGAGAGCACCCCCGGCAGCGAGAGGGGGAAGTACACCTTCGCGAACGCGCTGAGCGGATTGGCGCCGAGCACGCGGGCCGCGGCGAGCAGCCGCCGGTCGATCGAGGCGAGGGTGTTGTAGAGCGGCAGCACCATGAAGGGCAGCAGGATCTGCACCATGCCGATGAGGACTCCGGCGGGCGTGCGCAGCAGCGGGACGTCGACGCCGAGCAGGGCGAGGCCGGACTTGATCGGTCCCGAATCCTGCAGGAGCACCAGCCAGGCGTAGGTGCGCGCGAGCATGCTGGTCCAGAACGGCACGAGCACGACGCCGAGCAGCACGGCCCGGGTGCGGTTGCTCACGATGGTCATGAGGTAGGCGTACGGGTAGGCGATCAGGACGCACAGCACGGTGGCGCCGACGGCCATGCCGATGGTGCGCAGCAGGATCGTGACGTACGCGGGGGTGGTGAAGAAGTCGATGTAGTTGTCGGCGCTGAGTTCGCCGTCGACGACGAGCGAGCGTCGCACGATGTCGAGCAGGGGGAGCAGGTAGAAGACGGCGAGGTAGAGGACCGCCGGCGCGATCAGCAGAACGCCGACGGGAACTGCGCGGGGCCCGAAAGCCCCGCGCAGTCCCTGCCTGTCGGCAATGGTCACCCGACGCTCCACTTGGTCCAGATCTCGGACACGGCGTCGAAGTTCTCGGCCCACCACTGCTGGTCGATGACGATCCCCTGGGGGGCGATCTCCGGCGAGGCGAGGTCGAACTGGGACTGGACGTCGTCCAGCGCCGGCTTGGCGTTCGCGTTCGCGGGGGCGTACGGCATCCGCTCGGCGAACGCGACCTGCTGCTCGACCGAGGTCGCGAACGACAGGTACTGGTGCGCGAGCTCGACCTGCGAGCTGCCCTTGACGATCGACAGCGTGTCGTAGAGCAGGAAGTGGTCCTTCCACACCGGCGAGAACGGCGCACCGTTCTTGACGTTGTCGACGGCACGAGCGCTCCACGCGATCGACATCTCGACCTCGCCGCTCTCGATCTGCTCGCTCTGGATCGCGCCGGTGTCGTAGAACACCAGATCGTCGCGGATGCTGTCGAGCTTCGCCAGGGCACGGTCGACATCGAGCGGGTAGAGCGAGTCGACCGGCACGCCGTCGGCGAGCAGCGCCGCTTCCAGCGCCATACCGGTCGGGAAGTTCCAGATGGCGCGCTTGCCGGGGAACTTCGCCACGTCGAAGAAGTCGGTCCACGACGTAGGGGCCGTCGGGTACGCGTCGTGGTCGTAGAGCATCACGAATCCGAAGGTGTCGAGCGGGATTCCGCACTCGGTGATGCCCTCGGCGGGCAGTTCGCCGAGCGTCTCGATGAGGGACTGGTCGATCTTCTCCAGGTAGGTTCCGCAGTTCTGGATCGCCCAGTACGGCTCGACCTTGACGACGTCCCAGCTGACCTTGCCGGACTCGACCTGCGCCTTGATCTTCGAGTAGTCCAGCGGCGCGTCCGGGCGGACCTCGACGTCGAAGGCCTCGGCGAACGGCTGACCGATCGCCTCGAAGCTGGCCTCGTCGACGGCGCCGCCGTATCCGACGGTGGTGAGGACGGGCTTGCCGGGTTCACCGGATCCGGCGCAGCCGGCGAGCAGCGCGAGGCCCGCGAGGGTCGCGCCGACACCCAGCAATCGACGGCGTCCGGGCGAGCGCCCGGTACGAAGAGCTGTCATGTTCACTCCTTTGTGTGCTCATCCCGAAGCCGGGATTGCGGTCATGCTATTCGCGGGCCTTCCCCCGGAATAAATCAAATACATGAAGATCCTCTTCGATTATCTCGATGAACCGACGAGGCGCATAGCCCTCCGGTCTCCATCGAATAAACCGTGGATTCATATGAGCTTTATCCGTTGTACAAGGGGAACGGGCCGTCCATAACCTGTGGCCATGTCAACCCTGACCGCACCCCTCAACGCCACCTCAGGCGGTCCCATGGACGTCCTGCGTGCGTCGTTCATCGACGCGATGGCCGCCACCCCGACCGCGGTGACGCTCGTCGCGCACCGCAACTCCGAGGGCCTGCGGGCCCAGACCGTCTCGGCGATCGCGTCGGTCTCGGCCGACCCGCCGTCGCTGCTCGTGTGCATCCACGAGCGCAGCCCGCTGCGCGAGCGTCTGGCCCGCGCCGGTGAGCTGTTCACGGTGAACGTGCTGCAGGGCGGGCAGGAGGGCATCGCCGACACGTTCGCCGGGCGCAGCGTCGACGGATTCGGCCCCTATGACGAGTCGCGGGTCGCCTGGCAGACCTCGACGCTCGGCGCGCCGATCGTGCCCGACGCGGCGGTGGCCTTCGAGTGCGAGGTGCAGCGGTTCGACACCCTCGGCACCCACACCGTCTTCCTCGCCCTCGTCAACGAAGTGGTGCCCCCGCGCGCCGCGAACCCCGGGCTGGCCTACTGCCAGCGTGACTACCGCCGAATCGGCGATGACCAGAAAGGCGATGCACAGTGATCCGCAGCGGCGAGGAGTACCTCGATTCGATCCGGGACGGCCGTGAGGTCTGGGTCAGTGGACAGCGCGTCGATGACGTGACCACGCATCCGGCACTCGGACCGGTCATCCGCACGCGTGCGGAACTGTACGACCTGGCGCAGGAGGAGGCGAAGCAGGCCGGCACCGACGCCGTCCTCAGCCACGTGCACCCCGACAGCGGCGAGCCGGAGACGATCCTGTTCAAGCGCCCGCTGGAGAAGACCGACTGGTACGCCAAGTGGCGCGCCAACGACATGATCTCGGCGGAGGTCGGCGGCCTGTTCTCGCGCCTCGGCGACGACAACGTCGGCGAGCTGTGGTCGCTGCTGGACGAGCGGCCGAAGATCGAGCCGCTGGAGAAGACCTTCACCGACAACATCGAACGGCACCTGCGCCGCGTCGAGCGCGAGGACATCTTCCACGTCTCCGGCAACACCGACCCCAAGGGCGACCGCTCCAAGCGCCCGCAGGATCAGGACCCGGACATGCTGCTGCGCGTGGTGCGCGAGACCGACAACGGCATCGTGGTGCGCGGGGCGAAGTACGAGACCGCCTCGGCCTACGCCAACCAGGCCTTCATCAAGCCCACCATCTCGAACTGGGGCGACGCGAAGCTCTCGCCGTACGCCGCGGGGTTCATCGTCGACATGAACGCGAAGGGCCTGAAGCACATCTGCCGTTCGCTCAACGCCGAGTCGCCCGACCCGCGCGACTACCCGATGTCGAGTCGGCTCGACGAGATCGAGGCGCTGCTGATCTTCGACGACGTCGAGGTGCCGTGGGAGAACGTGTTCTTCTACGACAACACCGAGGCCGCCACGATCGTGCGCAGCTCGCTGCACCGCTACGCGGCGTTCTCGATGCTGCTGCGCCTCGTCACCAACGCCGAGCTGCTGATCGGGGTCGCGTACCTCAACGCCGAGCAGACCGGGCTGCAGCGTCAGCAGGCCGTGCAAGAGAAGCTGAGCCAGCTCGTGGCCTACCGCGAGAGCATCCGTGCGCATCTCATCGCCTCGATCGAGTCGGCCGAGCCGAGCGCCGGCGGGCTGATGACCCCGCAGCAGTCGATCCTGTTCTCGGGCCGCTACCTCGCGGTCAAGCAGCTGCCGGAGATGATGCACATCGCTCGCGAGCTCTCCGGCGGTCAGATCTGCCTGACCCCGGATGCCGCCAGCTTCGCGGCACCGGAACTGGCGCCGTACCTGGAGAAGTACTACCGGCTCTCGGGTCGCTGGACTCCCGCCAACCGGCGTCGTCTGCTGGCCTACGCCAAGGACCTGCTGAACTCGGGATACGCCGGCCACAAGCTGACCTTCCAGCTGTTCTCGCAGGCGCCGCCGTTCGCGCATCTGGCGTCGATCTTCCACTCGTTCGACTTCACCCCGGCGACGGATCTGACCATCCGCAGCGCCGGGATCGACGAGGGGTGACGGCACGGCGATGACGGGGAGGACCGCGACGGCCGGCTCACGTGATGTGACGATCACCCGCATCGCGCAGTTGCACACGGTGCGCGATGCCGGGGAGCCGCGCGCCGGCGAGGCGCTCGCCGACTCCGGGGTGATCGAGGATGCCGCCGTCGCGATCCGCGCCGGGATGATCGTCGACGTCGGTCCCAGCGACGAGGTGATGCGTCGCTTCGACGACGGCGCCCCGCAGGTCGACGCCCACGGCATGACCGTCGTCCCCGGGCTGGTCGAATCGCACTGCCATCCGATCTTCGCCGGCGTGCGCGCGGGCGAGTACGCCGACCGGCTCCGCGGCCTGCCGGCCGACATCATGGCGGGCGCCGAAGACGTCGGCATCAACAGCACCGTGAAGGTGACGCGCGCGGCCTCCGACGATGAGCTGCTGGCGAACCTCGAGCGGGCCCTCGGCCAGATCGCCGCGGGAGGCGCCACGGTCTGCGAGGTGAAGACCGGCTACGGGCTCACCCTCGACGACGAGCTGCGTCAGTTGCGCCTGATCGAGCGGGCGCGCGAGCTGACGCCGATGCGCCTGGTTCCGACGTTCGCGGGCGGTCACATGCCGCCGTACGGGACGCCCGCCGCGGAGTACGCCGAGCTCCTGATGTCGGAGCTGATCCCGGCGGTCGCGGCCGCCGGGCTGTCGGCGATCCACGACGTGACCTGTGAGAACGGGGTCTTCACGCTCGAGCAGTGCGCCGACATCCAGTCGGCGGCGCAGGCCGCCGGCATGCAGACCAAGGTGCACGCCGACGCCTTCGCCGAGTCCGGGGGCTGGGAGCTCGCCATCGCGACCGGCGCCCTGTCGGGGGACCACCTCACGTTCACCTCGGAGGCCGAGATCCGGCGTCTTGGTGCGACCCGCACCGTCGCGACGGTGCTTCCCGTCGCCGAGCTGTATTACCGCACGCCGCGGCGCGCCCCGGTGCAGGCGCTGATCGAGAGCGGCGTGCCGATCGCGGTGGCCACCGACTTCTGCTCCTCGATCGGGGCGACGTCGCTGCTGCGCACCATGCTGTTCGCCGCACCCTGGTACGGCATCGGGCCCGAGACCGCGCTCATCGCCGCGACGCTCAATGCCGCCTACGCGCTGGGCGTGCAGACCGAGGCCGGATCGATCGACCTGGGCAAGCGTGGGGATCTGCTCATGTTCCCGCAGGCCCGGCTGGACGAGGTCTTCTGGGCCGACGCCGACCCGTCGCGCGTGCGGCGGATGTGCGCCGGCCGATGGATGGAGTGAGGAAGCCATGAACGAGATCACCGACCCGCAGCCCGGACGCATCATCGCGACGGGCCCCGTGCTCGACACCGCCAAGCAGGTGCTGACCGACTGCCTGCAGGCCAGCGCGCGGCTCTACATGCATTTCACCCGCACCACCCTGGAGCATCTGGGCGACGGCGGTGAACCGGTCGTACGGGACAGCCTGCGCGGGTACGGCGCGTGGCGGGGGGCGGAGATGCGCCAGGCGCATGCGGCCCTCGGCGAGGAGATCAACGTCGAGACGCTGATCCGCCGGTGGGACAGCGCGAGCACCTATGTGGTGAAGGACGAGCTCGAGAGCGAGGGCAGCTATTCGCCCCACGACGTCTCGTTCGATGTGACCTACTGCCCGGCCTCCCTGGCCTGGAAGGAGGAGGGCTTCCACCGCTGGGGCCACGTCTACTGCGACGAGTTCCATCAGGCCGCGGCGAGCTCGTATCACCCGGACGCGCTCGTGGTGATCCCGATCAACATGATGAAGGGCGACGACCGCTGCGCGTTCCGCTGGGCGATGCCGAACCAGACGATCGAGCAGGCCGAGCCGCAGGCGCCGGCCGAGGTCACCGATCTGGGCCGGTTCCTCGCGCCGCTCTACGGCCGGACCGACGACGAGGTCGACGGCATGCGTCTGGCGCTCACCCGCACCAATCGCCTGCTGGCGGGCCGGTACCTCACCTACATCCGCGCGATCGTCGATCGGCACGGCAAGGATCTGGCTGAGGAGATCGCACGCGTCGCGCTCACCAGCTGGGCGACCGACCGCGGCGCCCGCCTGGCGCGCCGGCCGGGCACGAAAGACCTGGATGCGGCGGCGCTCTGGGAGCGCATCGACCTGGCCCCCGCGCTCACCTGGCGCGCCTCGCTCGGCGACGCCGGCCGGTTCCACGCGATCGTGGCGGGTACCCCGCTCGACGACACCTGGCAGCATTACGGCGCCGCGCGCTGGGCGGAGCTGTTCTGGCAGGTGTCGCTGCCCGCCTTCTTCGCGCCGCTGCATCCGGGCGCCGAGGTGCGGGTGGTGACCGCGCCCGACCGCGCCGCGGGTCTGGCCGAGATCCTGGTCGATGGGTGAGCGCGAGGCGGCGGTGAGCGGGTTCATCGACGCCATCGCCCCCCGCATCGAGGCGCTCGCCACCGAGATCGGCGCGCATCCCGAGATCGGATACCAGGAGGAGCTGGCGGTCGCGGCGATCGGCCGGATGCTGGCGGACGCCGGCCACGAGGCCGCCGTCGGCGTCGCCGGCATGGCGACCGGCCTGCGCGTGGAGAGCGGGAGCTCCGGTCCCCGCGTCGCGGTCCTCGCCGAGTACGACGCGCTGCCCGAGATCGGCCACGCCTGCGGACACAACGTCATCGGGGCGGCCGCGGTGGGGGCCTTCCTCGCCCTGGCGCACGCCGATCCCGACGGGCGTTACCTGCTGCTCGGCTGTCCGGCCGAGGAGAGCTCGGTGAACGGGGCGGGCGGCAAGATCCGGCTCATCGAGGCCGGCGAGTTCGACGACGTGGCCGCGGCGCTGATGATCCACCCGTATGACGCGTCGACGATCGTGACCGAGGGTGCGCTCGCCGCCCGCGGGGTCGAGTTCGTGTTCCGCGGCCGCGGCGCCCATGCCGCGATGACGCCGCATGAGGGGATCAACGCGCTCGACGCCGTCGTGCAGTGCTACACCGCGATCGCCCAGCTGCGCCAGCAGCTGCGCCCCGAGACCCGGGTGCACGGCATCATCTCGGACGGCGGCGCGTCGCCGAACGTGATCCCCGATCGTGCCGCGCTGCGGATGCGGCTGCGCGCTCCCACGCTGGGCGAGCTCGAGCACACCTTCGACCGGGTCCGCGCCTGTGCCGAGGGCGCGGCGCTGGCGACCGGCTGCAGCCTCGAGGTGGATGAGTTCATGCCGCCGTACGCCGAGATGCGTCAGGACCGGGCGCTGGCCGACATCGGCAGGGCGGTACTGGCCGACCTGGGTGTGCAACCCCCGGTGGACCCGCGGTCCGCGGTGTTCGGTTCCAGCGACTTCGGCAACGTCAGCCACCTCGTGCCGGCGCTCGAGATCGGCATCCAGGTGGCCGAAGAGGGCATCAAGCCGCACACCATCGGGTTCGCCCACGCCGCCTGCTCCCCGAGGGGCTCGCGCGCGGCGGTCCTCGGAGCACGCGCGATCGCGATGACCGCCCTGCGGTACCGATCGGCGGCGGCGTGATGCCGCACGAGCTGGCCTGGGTGCTGCTCGCCGGCGGCATCGTCGCGGCGCTCGTGGCGTTCGGCGTGGCAGCGTTCTCGCGGCGTGCCCGGCCCCGGGAAGGCGAGCACGCATCCGACCGCTGGTTCTTCGGGGCGGTCGGGGTCGCCTGCCTTCTGGTGCTCGTGCTGCCGGCGTCGCTTCAGCTGCTGCTGCTGTAGCGCGCGGCGCGCACCTGTCGTGCCCGCAGCGCGACGAGCAGCCCGCCCGCGAGCAGCAGTGCGACACCCACGGCCATCAGCCACCACGGGATCTCGCTGCCGGTGGTTCCGAGCGCGGTGGCCGGTGAGACCTGAACGGTGATCGACCCGGAGGCCGGCAGGACGCTGACGGTCAACACGTGCGGCGAGGCGTGGACGAACCTCACCTGACCGGTGCCGGGCGTGATCTGATCCGACGGGACGCTGCTGCTGATGACCGCCGTGCCGGAGGCGTCCCAGGTGTTGCCGTAGCCGTCCATCGCGATCGTCGTGATCGTGATCGTGTCACCCTGCCGCGGGGTGAGGTCGGATGCGGTGATGCTGAGCGACTGGGCGTCACTGTGCTCGATGGTGATGTCGACATCGACCTGCGCGGTGCCGTTCGCGTCGGTCACGGTCACGGTCACGGTCACCGGGCCGGTGGCGACGGTGGGGGAG
>DATMFW010000037.1:0-39089 GCA_035556655.1 Pseudolysinimonas sp. | reverse complement strand
TGCAGCGGCTCGAAGTCGCGCAGCACCTGGGTGCGGGTGTCGTAGAGGCGGACGTTCACCCGAGAAGTCTACGGAGGTACCCCGATCGGTTTACGTAGGTTAGGCTAACCTTAATCGGCGCGCTCGTCGTCGAGTACCCCTTCGTTGGAGAGATCCGTGACCGCACCCCTCCGTGCGCGCTCCCGCGCGCCCTGGCTCGCCATCCCGCTCACCGCCGCGCTGCTGTTCAGCGCGACCCCGGCCTACGCCGAGGATGATCCGGCACCTGATGCTCCGGCCGCCGCGGCGCGCGTGACGGCCGCCGCGGCAGCGGTGACGCCCTCGTTCGTGGTGACCCCCGCATCCGGGCTCGCCGACGGCGACAGCGTGACGGTCACCGTCACCCTGCCCGCGACGATCACGGCCACCGCCGGAGCCTCGGCCGGATCGGAGCTCACCACCGGGGTGTACCTCATGTACTGCGTCGATCCGCAGGGCGCTCGCGCGAGCGGCGCACAGTGCGACGGGTCGAAACAGCAGTCGCTGTCCTCGGCGCCGACCATCTACGGCACCACCGTCGTCGGGTCGGTGGTCGACGGCGCCTGGACGTTCAGCCGCACCATGCCCCTCGACGACGCCTTCGGAACGCACGAGTGCCGCGACGCCGCGGCCGCACCGGGTTCCGAGCAGTGCGGCATCTTCCTGCGCCTCTACCACGTCTTCACCGCCGGCAACGTGGCGAACCCGAACGTCTACGACACCTTCCTCCCTGTGACCTTCGCCGCGCCCGCTCCGGTTCCGACGTACGGCATCACGGTCACCCCGGTCACCGGGGTCGCCGACGGCGACACCGTGGCCGTGTCGGCGACGCTGCCGGCCACGATCACCGCCACCGCGGGACCCTCGACCGGCAGCGCGCTGACCACCGGCGTCTACCTCATGTTCTGCGTCGACCCGGGCACCTCCCGCGCCACCGGGGCTCAGTGCGACGGGACGAAACAGCAGTCGCTGTCCTCGGCGCCGACCATCTACGGCACCACCGTCGTCGGCGACGTCGACACGGAGGGAACCTGGACCTTCACCCGCACCATGACCGTCGCCGACGCCTTCGGCGCACACGAGTGCCTGACCGCCACCCCGACCGGCAGCGCCGAGCAGTGCGGGATCTTCGTTCGGCTGTATCACGTGTTCAACGCCGGCAACGTGGCCGACCCGAACGTGTACGACCAGTTCGTGCCGGTCACCTTCGCCGCTCCGGACGGGACCGGCACCCCGGGCGGACCCGGGAATCCGGGGAATCCCTCAGGCCCCGGCCCCGGCACCGCGAAGCCGTCGCTGTCGGTGAGCCCGTCGGCCATCGACCCGTCGGTCACCACCACCATCGTGATCCGCGGAACCGGCTACCTCGGCGCCGGCGCCGCGAACGGCGTCTACGTCTCGGTCGGCGCCTCGTCGCACTGGCAGCCAGGACGCGCCCCGTCGGACGGCGGCTGGGTGGTCAGCGGCTGGGTTCAGCCGGGCGCCCTCAGCGGCGGTGCCTTCACCACGCGGCTCACCATCCCGGCCGGAGCCCTCACCGCCGGGACCTCGTACGGCGTCGCGACCTTCGCCGCGCATCAGCTCTCGGCCGTCGACAGGTCCCTCGACCGGTGGGCCCCGCTGACGGTCGGCGTCGCCGGGGCGGGCGACGGCGACACGGGCGGGTCGCGCACCGCCGCATCCGCCGCGCCGTCGAGCGAGGGCATCGTCGTCTCGGCCCCGGAGGTCTCCGAAGGCGGATCGGTCACCGCGACCGCCACCGGATTCACCCCGAACGAGACCGGGATCCTGGTCGTGGTCTACTCCGACCCGGTCGTGCTCGACAACGACGCGCGGGCGGATGCGGACGGCACCGTGCGCTGGACGGGTCGCCTGCCCGTCGGGCTGACCGGCGAGCACACGCTGACGTTCCAGGGCTCGATCGACGCCGGGGTGCCGATCGTGATCTCGCCGCGGGCCGAGCTCGGCTGCACGGTCGAATCCGCGAGCCTGCGCTGGGGGTTCAAGGACTCGTTCCGGTCGTACCTCGACAGCGCGATCGCGAACGGCGAGTGGACGACGACCGGCGATGCCGGGTACGAGACGCCCGAGTTCAGCTGGGTCTCCGGTACCGGAGGCCGCGGCGACGAGGACGACCGGATGCTCATCGCGTTCGACGGCGCGGTGCGGTTCACCGGTCACCACGGCGCCCTCGCGACCACGATCGCCGACCCCGCGATCGAGGTCGACGACGACTCGGCGACCCTGCTGCTCGATGTGACGGGAACCACGCAGGACGGCCGGGACCTGGTACGCGTCGCCGTGCCGTTCGCAGAACTCGACCTGGCGGCGGCCGAGCGCGCCGACGGCGACGGGGTGATCGAGTTCGCCGGGATCCCCGCGGTCCTGACGCCGGAGGGCGCCCACGTGTTCGGCACCTACGCCGCCGGCGAGCAGCTGGACCCACTCGCGCTGACCATCCCCGCCGGGGACTGCACGGCGACGGGAGCGAGCGCGGTTCAGGCGGCGACCGCGAGCGACGAGCCTGCCGGGATCGCACCCGGCTGGATCTGGCTCGCGGTGGCGGGGCTGCTGGCGGTCATCGGCGTCGCGGCAGCCGCCATTCGGCTGCGCGGGCGCCGCGCCTAGGAGGTGAGCAGGGCGGTGGCGATGGCGGTGACGCCCTCGCCCCGCCCGGTGAACCCGAGCCCGTCGGTCGTCGTCGCCGCGACGCTGACGGGCGCGCCGACGAGCGCGGTCAGACGGCTCTCGACCTCGCCGCGGCGCGGGGCGACCCGGGGTCGGATGCCGATCACCTGGACCGCGACGTTGCCCACCGCGAACCCCGAGCCCTGCACCATCGCCAGGGTCTCGCGCAGGAACACCTCGCTGCGCGCTCCATCGAACCGCGGGTCCGAGGTGCCGAACCGGTTGCCGAGGTCGCCGAGGCCGGCCGCCGAGAGCAGCGCGTCGCAGATCGCGTGGATCACCGCATCCCCGTCGCTGTGCCCGGAGAGCCCGGGCTCGTCGGGCCAGTAGAGCCCGCCGAGCCAGAGCGGAGCGGTGTCGTCGTAGGCGTGCACGTCGACGCCGATCCCGGTGCGCAACGAACTGCCCGCGCCCAGCACGTTCTCGGCCCGGCGCAGATCCCACGGGGTCGTGATCTTGAACGCCCGTGCCTCGCCCTCGACGACCGTGACGGTGCCGCCGGCGTCCTGGAACAGCGCCGCGTCGTCGGTGAACTCGGTGCTCGCCCGCGCGTAGGCCTCGGCGAGCGCGCGACGCGGGAACCCCTGCGGCGTCTGCACGTGCACCAGGTCGCGGCGCTCGACCGTCTCGGCGACGGCGCCGCCCTCGATCCGCTTGATCGTGTCGCTGACCGGCAGCGCGGGGATCACCCCGCCCGCGCCCTCACCGATCGCGGCGATCACCCGGTCGAAGAGCGTGCCCGGGGTGAGGGCGCGCGCGGCGTCGTGCACCAGCACGATCTCGACCTCCTCGCCGAGCGCGGCGAGACCCGCCGCGACCGACGCCTGGCGCGTATCGCCGCCCTCGACGACGCTCACCAGATCGGATGCGACCCCCGCCACCCGGCGCGCGATCCCGGATGCGGTGGTCAGCTT
This sequence comes from Pseudolysinimonas sp., assembly GCA_035556655.1. GTDB lineage: Bacteria > Actinomycetota > Actinomycetes > Actinomycetales > Microbacteriaceae > JBDSKH01. The sequence continues at coordinate 35,469 of DATMFW010000037.1, read as the reverse complement.
CGCCCTCGGCGCCACGACGACGACCTGCGCGGGTTCGATCGCATCGAAGACCCCGAGCAGCGCGTGCTCGAGGATCGGCTTTCCGCGGAGGCCGACGAACGCCTTCGGCTCGGACTCGCCGAGCCGGGTGCCGCTGCCGGCAGCGACGACGATGACGGCGACGGTCGGCATGGTCTCGATACGCGCTTCGCGCTACTCGACCACCGAGGCGGTCAGGAGGCGAGGACCTCGTCGAGGACGGTCGAGGCCTTCTCTTCGTCGGTCTTCTCGGCAAGCGCGAGCTCGCTGATCAGGATCTGGCGGGCCTTGGCGAGCATGCGCTTCTCGCCGGCCGAGAGGCCGCGATCCTGGTCGCGGCGCCACAGGTCGCGGACGACCTCGGAGACCTTGATGACGTCGCCGGAGGCGAGCTTCTCGAGGTTGGCCTTGTAGCGGCGGCTCCAGTTGGTGGGCTCCTCGGTGAAGGGGGCGCGCAGCACCTCGAAGACGCGGTCGAGCCCCTCTTTGCCGATCACGTCACGGACGCCGACGAGGTCGACGTTCTCGGCCGGGACCTCGATGGTGAGGTCGCCCTGCGTCACGTTGAGCTTGAGGTAGAGCTTCTCTTCGCCTTTGATCGTGCGCTTCTTCACCTCCGTGATGGTGGCAGCGCCGTGGTGGGGGTAAACGACCGTCTCGCCGACCTCAAAAAGCATGGAGTTGTTCCTTCCGCAGACCCACTAGTTTATCACAGCGCGCCTCCCCCCAGAGGGGCCGGTAGGGTGGTAACCGAGTCCGCTTCTCCCGATCTGGAGGGTCCTGTGAGAGCACGCGTCGTCGCATCCGCCGCCCTGGCCGCACTCGTGGCCGTGGTGCTCGCCGGCTGCAACTTCATCACTCCGATGGCGAGCCTCGAACGGTACGACCCCAGCGACGGCGTGAGCGGAACCGTGGGCGACATCGAGCTGCTGAATGCATTCGTGATCAGCGACGACGGCGTCAACGGCAACCTCGTCCTCACCGCGCTGAACCGCGGCGGCAAGACCGTCACGCTCAGCGTGCAGTACGAATCCGGCGGCGACAAGACCGACCTGACGGTGACCGTCGCCGGCAACGGCAGCACCGACATCGGCGGGTTCAACGACGGCGAACAGCTCTACCTCGAAGACATCGACACGATCCCCGGCGGCCTGCTGCCGCTGTACTTCCAGTACGGCGACGAGCCCGGCCGGCAGCTGATGGTGCCGGTGCTCGACTCGTCGCTGCCCGAGTACGGTGACCTGGTGCCGGTGACCCCGACCCCGACACCCACGGCGACCGAGACGCCCGACCCGACGCCCACCGAAGACGCCGAAGGCTAAGCCTCGAACCGGTAGCCCAGTCCGCGCACCGTCACCAGTCGCCGCGGATCCGACGGGTCCCGCTCGATCCGCGAGCGGATCCGCTTGATGTGCACGTCGAGGGTCTTGGTGTCGCCGAAGTAGTCCGGTCCCCACACCCGGTCGATCAGCTGGCCCCGGGTCAGGACGCGTCCGGCATTGCGCATCAGAAGTTCCAGCAGTTCGAACTCCCGCAGCGGCATCGCCACCTCGGTGCCCTCGACCGACACCGCGTGCCGTTCCACATCCATCCGCACCGCGCCGACCTCGACGACGCCGTCGCCGACGTCCTCGTGGTCGATGCGGCGCCGCAGCACCGCGCGGATCCGGGCCAGGAGCTCACGGCTGGAGTAGGGCTTCGTCACGTAGTCGTCGGCGCCCAGTTCGAGGCCGACGACGATGTCGACCTCGGTGTCCTTCGCGGTCAGCATGATGATCGGCACGCTGGATCGGGTGCGCAGCTCGCGACAGACCTCGGTGCCGGGCAGCCCGGGCAGCATCAGATCGAGCAGCACCAGGTCGGCACCCGACCGATCGAACAGCGCGAGGGCCGCGCGCCCATCCGCCACGACAACGGTCTCGTACCCCTCGCGCTGCAGCAGGAAAGCCAGCGGCTCGGACAGCGACGGCTCGTCCTCGACGATCAGGATCCTGGTCATGGCGTGCCCTCCACCGCCTCCGGCAGGCGGATCGTGAACGTGGATCCGCGACCCACCTGCGACCAGACGCGGACGTCGCCCCCGTGGTTCTGCACGATGTGCTTGACGATGCTGAGGCCCAGCCCGCTGCCGCCGGTGTCGCGACTGCGGGCCGCATCCACCCGGAAGAACCGCTCGAACACCCGATCGCGTTCCCCCTCCGGGATGCCGACACCCTGATCGGTGACCGCGATCTCGACGACGCCGCCGTCGGCGGTGACGCCGACGCCGACCCGAGAACCCTCGGGTGAGTACTGCACCGCGTTGGCGACCAGGTTGTGCACGGCGGTGACCAGCAACGGCTCGTCGCCGAAGACCTCGGCGCGGATCTTCCCCGAGGGCACCAGGGCGATGCGGTGCGCCTCGGCGGCGACCCGGTTGCGGTCGAGTGCCTGGCCGATGACGTCGTCGATCGCGACCCGCTCGACCGATTCGAGGGGGTCGAGGCCCTGGAGCCGGCTGAGCTCGATGATCTCGGCGGTCAGGTTCGCCAGGCGCTCCGCCTCCAGCGTGAGGCGCGCGGCGAACCGGGTCACCTCGGCCGGCTCCTCCGCCGCGCTAACCAGCGCCTCGGCCAGCAGGCTCACCGCACCGATCGGGGTCTTCAGCTCGTGGCTCACGTTCGCCACGAAGTCGCGTCGCACCTCCTCCAGCCGCACCGCCTCGGTGCGATCATCGGCCAGGACCAGCACGAGCCGGGAACCGAGCCGTGATACCCGGACCATGAGATGCAGCTGCGCCCCGCCGAACGGACCACGGTCGAGGGCGAGCGCGGTGCTGACGGGTGCGCCCTCGCGCCGAACCCGGTCGACGAGCTCGATGAGCCGGTCGTGTACGAGAGCCCGGTTCCGCACCAGCCCGAACGCCAGGGCCCCGGCCGAAGCCTTCACCACGTTGTTCGAGGCGTCGAGCACGATCCCGGCCGACTCGAGCGAGTCGATGACCTGTGCGGCCCCGTCCGGAAGGCCGGGGCTCGCGGCCTCGACCGCCCGCCGTCCCCGCCGGTGCGCGGCATACCCGGTGACGGTCCCCGCGATCCCGACGACGAGGCCGAAGGCGAGAGCCACGGGCACGAGCCAGGCCGGGTCCATGCGACTAGATTAGGCCGCGGCGCCGGGCCGGAAGCGGCCCGGGCGGGCGCCTTCCGCAGATGTTCAGACGGCCGACACCGTTCGTTAACCTGGGCCGGGAAGCGTGGCACCCCGGGACCGGCCGGCCCCTGCCGAACCGAGAGGATCCAGTCGCATGCGCGAAGTGTTCCAGCAGGAGCTTCGAGAGGTGCAGGACCGTCTCGTCGAGATCTCGGGCCTCGTGGCGGCGTCCATCGAGAACGCGACGACGGCGTTCAACGAGTCGAACGTCGCCCTCGCGGAGACGGTGATCGAAGACGACCACAAGATCGACGCCCTCACCCGCGAGCTCGACGAGCTGGCGATCCAGATCCTCGCGCGGCAGCAGCCGGTCGCCCGCGACCTGCGCATCGTGGTGAGCGCCCTGCGCATCAGCGCGTCGCTGGAACGGATGGGCGACATGGCCGAGCACATCGCCCAGCTCGCGCGCTACCGGTTCCCCGAGAAGGTGGTGCCGAAGTCGCTGCGCCCCACGTTCGTCGAGATGGGCCGGCTCGATGTCGAGATCGCGCGCAAGCTGACCGAGCTGCTGAGCTCGCAGGACCTCGCGATCGCCGAGTACATCCGCAACGAGGACGACAAGGTCGACGACCTGCACGTCAGCGTGTTCGACAAGGTCCTCGGCGAGAAGTGGAAGGGCGAGGCGGCCGACACGGTGGATGCCACGCTCGCCTCGCGCTACCACGAGCGGTTCGCCGATCACGCCGTCTCGATCGCCAAGAAGGTGCAGTACCTCGCCACGGGCGACTGGATCCCGGCCGACGCCTGACGCCGGCCGGGCATCCGTCAGAGGGTCCCGCGGTAGAGCTGCGACATCGCGATGGCCCGCTCCAGCTCGCGCTGTGCGGCGCGACGTTCGCGGTCGAGCAGCAGCTGCTCTTCGAGTGACGCGCGACGCTCGTCCTCCTCGCCCCAGTAGATGTCGGCGATGTCGGCTCGGACGCCGCGCCGACGACTCCAGCGGGACAGTGCGGCGGCGAGCCGGACGAGCCGGCTCTCGCGCACGATGCTGATCTCACCTGTCATGGCCATGGTTACACCTCCACCCCGATCTGGTAGACCTCGGCGGTCGGGTGCCCGCTCCGCTCGTGGATCCGCATGACGGCCTCCTTCGACGGGGCGGTCGAGAGGCAGAAGACCTTGCCCGCCTCGGCATCCAGCCACGCCTTCTCGAAGTGCACGCCCTCGTCGCCCTCGATCGCCAGGTCGGCGTCGTGGGCCTCGATGATCTGTTCCCTCGTCGCGCCCACGAACCCGTCGTGGACATCCATGAATCGCGCCATTGGAGCGCTCCTTTCCTCAACGCCTCACAGCGTCGCCCTCACCACGGACGAGGGGCATCGGTCGGTTGACCGAGCAGGCCCAAGATCGGTCGGTTGACCTATGCCCGCGCCGACCCACGGAAACCTAGACTTCCGGGCATGATCCCGGATCGGGCTCCCGCTGCGCGGGTCTCGGCACCGCTCGTCGACCGCGACGACGTCCTCGGTCTCGTCGCGCGGCGATGGACCGAGGCGCGCGAGGGGTCGGGGCAGTTCCTCCTGGTCAGCGGCGAGGCGGGCATCGGCAAGTCGCGCGTGCTCGATGAGAGCCTCGACCTGCTCGAGGGCGCCCCGAGCCTGACCACCCGGGCCTGGCCGCGGGACGCCGAGTTCCCGGGCGCCGTGCTGTTCGACCTGTCGCGCGAACTGCGCCAACGCGGCAGGCGGGATGCCGGGACCGCTCTGCAGGAGCGGCTCAGCAGGCAGGACACGGCCGGCGACGACGCCCGCCGGCACCGGCTGCTGGTCGGGGACCTGGCGGACCAGATCATCGCGCTGCTCGCCGAGCAGTCGACCCTGCTGCGCATCGAGGACCTGCACTGGGCCGACGAGCTGAGCCTCGAGGTGCTCGAAATGGCGGCGCCGATGATCCGGCGTACGTCCAGCCTGGTGCTCGCGACGTACCGCAGCGACGAGATCCGTCCGGCCTCCGCCCTCGCGGCGTTCCGGGCCGGGCTGCTGCGCGAGCGGTTCGGTGAGGAGGTTCCGCTCTCGCCGCTGGACCGGTCGGGCACGGTGCGGCTGGCCGAGTCGCTGCTCGGGTCCGTGCCGGGCGCCGAACTCGTCGACCTCGTCCACGAACGCAGCAACGGCATCCCGCTGTACATCGAGGAGCTGCTCGCCGCGAGCGACGCCGACGCGGTTCCCGAGACCGTCGCCGAGGCGGTCCGGGCCCGCACGGCGCGGCTCGACGATGGGGTGACCGGGATCGTCGTGGCGGCGGCCGCCATCGGCTGCTCGTTCGAGTTCGACCTGCTGGCCGAGGTCGTCGACGACGACGAGGACGAGATCGACCGGGCGCTGCGGGTACTCGTCGACGAGCACCTGATGGTCGCGCTCGGACCGACCCGGTTCGACTTCCGGCACGCGCTCATCCGCGACGCTCTCTACGAGGCCGTGCCGCCGTTCCGGCGCCGGGCGCTGCACGCGGCGGTCGCGCGGGCCTCCGAGGACGCCGGGATCCGCCGCTCGTATCTCTCCGAGCAGTACGAGCTGGCGAACATGCCCGAGCAGGCCTACCCGCACGCGCTGCAGTCGGCGCTCGAGGCCGCGCAGCTCTCCGCGCATCGCGAAGCCGTGGATCTCTACGCGCGCGCGTTGCGCACGGCGCCGGCCGACGCATCCCTCGCCGATCTCGCGGATCTGAACCTCCGCTACGGAACCGAGCTCGCCGTCACCGACCGCAACGCGGAAGCCGCGGAACGCCTCGAGGTGGCAGTCGACCAGTACCGGGCGATCGGCGACATCACGCATGCCGCGGGGGTCGCGGCGCGGTTGATCGCGGTTCGGCATCAGCTCGGCGACGACCTCGACCGGCGCCTCGCACTGGCGCACGAAGCCCTCGGCTGGCTGGACGCCGAACCGGACGGCGGTTCCGACGATGCGCGCGCCGCGGTGCTCGGCGAGATCGCGGCCGCCTTCACGCTGAGCGACCGGCTCGACGACGCCCTCGAGTTCGGCAGGCGGGCCGAGGCGATCGCCCCGCCCGGCGAGACGCGGTTCTGCGACCGGCTCGACATCCAGTCGACGATCGGCACCTGCCTGGTGTTCTCGGGCGACTCCTCCGGCTGGCGGATCCTGGAGGGCGTCGTCGCTCACGCCGAGGGGCGAGAGTACGAGTACGCCGCGGTGCGCGCACGACGCATGCTCGGCAGCTCGGCGTCGGCGCTCGTCGACTATCCGCGCGCGCTGACCTGGCTCGACGAGGGTCTGCGCTACACCGCCGGCATCCAGCGCTGGAACGACCACCACTACCTGCGGGCGCATCGCGGGCACGTGCGCTGGGCGACCGGAGCCGCGGGTGCCGAACGCGATGCCCGGCGAGCGCTCGCCGACGGCCGCGGCATCACGATCGAGATCCAGGGGCACATCGTGCTCGGGTACGTGCACCTGGCACGGGCCGAGTTCGCCGAGGCGGCCGCCGAACTGACCCGCGCTCTCGATCTCGCCGAGCCGATGCACGAACTGCAGCGCACCTCGCCGGCGATCTGGGGCCTGGCCGAACTCGCCCTGCGCGAGGGGCGCCACGCCGACGCCGCCGAGCTCTGCGGGCGCGGTCTGCGGCTCTCGGAGGAGGTCGCCGATGCCGCCTACCTCTTCCCCTACGTCGTGACCGGCGTGCGCGCTCAGCTCGCCCAGCGCGAGAGCCGCGCCGCGCGGGAGTTCATCGACGCCTGCGCCGTCCTGGTGCTGCGCCGCGGGGTGCCGGGCACGCTGCCGGCCCTCGATCACGCCCGCGGGCTGGTCGCCATGGCCGAGGGCCGCAGCGGCGAGGCGCGCGAGCTGCTGACCCGGGCGAGCGAGGAATGGGATGCGCTCGGCCGGTTCTGGGAGGGCACCCAGGCCCTGCTCGACCTCGCCCGGTGCGCATCGCGGGGACGCCGGCTCGGCGAGGCGACCCGGTTCGCCGCCGAGGCCCGGCGCCGCGCCGTCGAGGCCGGGGCGACCCTGTTCGTGCACAGCGCCGACGCCATCAAGCTCGACCCGGCGGCCGAGGCTTCGAGCGGACCGCTCACCGCGCGCGAGTTCGAGGTGGCGCGGCTCATCGCCGAGGGCGCCACCAACCGCGAGATCGCCGAGCGCCTGGTCATCGCCCCGAAGACCGCCTCGGCGCATGTCGAGCACATCCTCGCCAAGCTCGGGGTGTCGAGGCGGGCCGAGATCGCGGCCTGGGTCTCGCGCTCGTGACCCCGGCGGCGCTGACGTAGGCTCGCTGCGTGACCACGTCCGAGGAGCCGCCCGTCGTCGAGCTGGAGGAGCTGCTCGACGATCAGACCGATCACCCGGACGGCCGCGCGGCCGGCAAGATCGCGCTCATCGTCGCCCTGACGGCGGTCGGGCTGGTGGCGATCTCCATCCTCGCCGTCCTGCTCATCCCGGCGGTCAGCGAGTTCGTGCGCTGGATCACGTTCCTCATCCGCTTCGCCAACGGCGCGTAGGTTCGAGGTCATGACGTTCGTCGAACCCACCCGCCGCCTGCCGTACTCCGCCCGCTTTTCGTACGACGGGCGTTACGGCGCGGCGCTCGTGGCCGTGCTGCTCGGGGGCTACCTGCTGCTCTCGGCCGACGTCGCCCGGCTCGCGCTCGGCCTGGCCGGGGTCATCGCCTTCCCGCCCGAGCAGACGATCGTCCTGCTGCTGCAGTACCTGTTCGCGATCGCGGTGATCGTGTTCGGGTTCGCCGTCTCGCCCGCGGCGTCCGGGCGGCGGATCATCGCGATCGTGCTGGTGCTGGTGCTGCTGGTGATCTGGACCATGTTGTACGTGGCACGCCTGACCGGTTCCGCCGCGCCGCTGCCGTTCGCGAGCGGCTTCCTCACGGCGCCGTCCTTCATCGTGCCGCTGGCGCTGTCGACCGGCTGGCTCATCGTGCGCGAGCGTCCCGCGATCACCTATCCGCTGCTGATCCTCAGCCTGTTCGGTGGGGTGGTGCCGTTCCTGATGGTGCTGGCGGCCCAGCCGTCGGCGGCCATGCAGCTCGTCCAGGCCCCGCTCGCCCTCGCGCTCGGGGTCGGCATCGCCTGGCTGGCCCGGCTGATCGCGGGGGCGGTACAGGCCGCCCGCGACCGCTCGGGCTACGTCGAGGCGCCGCCGGCGGTCTGAGCCGGCCCGCCGCGCCTACTTCTTGCCCTGGTCGGCCACCGCCGCCGCACCCGCGGCGGCGGCCTCGGGGTCGAGGTAGGCACCCGGCTTCACCGGCATGAAGTCGTCACCGAGCTCGTACACCAGCGGGATCCCGGTGGGGATGTTCAGTTCGGCGATCTCGTCGTCCGAGATGCCGTCGAGGTGCTTGACCAGGGCGCGCAGCGAGTTGCCGTGCGCGGTGACGAGCACCGTGCCCTCGCGCAGGGACGGGATGATGTCCGAGCGCCAGTAGGGCAGCATCCGGTCGATCACGATCTTGAGGCTCTCGGTGCGCGGGATCTCGCCGTCGATGGCGGCGTAGCGCTCGTCGTGCACCTGCGAGTATTCGGCGTCGTCGTCGAGCGGGGGCGGCGGGACGTCGAAGCTGCGCCGCCACTGCATGAACTGCTCCTGGCCGTACTTCTCCAGGGTCTCGGCCTTGTCCAGTCCCTGCAGCGCGCCGTAGTGCCGTTCGTTGAGGCGCCAGCTGCGCTTCACGGGGATCCAGGCGCGGTCGGCGCCCAGCAGGGCGATGTCGGCGGTCTGGATCGCGCGGGTGAGCAGGCTGGTGTACGAGATGAGCGGCTTCAGCCCGGATTCGGCGAGCAGCTCGCCGGCCCGCGTCGCCTCTTTCACACCCTGCTCGCTCAGGCGGACATCGACCCACCCCGTGAACAGGTTCTTCTGGTTCCAGTCGGAGTTGCCGTGCCGCAGGAGGATGAGGGTGCTCATACCTTTAACGTATGGCCAAACCCGTGGGGCGCATCACCCGCGGTACCACCGGGACCAATCGACTGCGGCGAATGGACAGGTGGATCGCGGCGCACCCGGCGTTCCGGGGTACCCCGGAACCCGTTGTCGTCGACCTGGGGTACGGCGGATCCGCGGCGACGACGCTCGAACTGCGCGACCGGCTCGCCCGGGTGCGGCCCGGCGTCCGCGTCGTGGGCGTCGAGATCGACCCCGAGCGGGTCCGGATCGCCGCGGGCGCCGCCCGCGACGGGGTGCGTTTCGTGCTCGGCGGCTTCGAGATCCCCGTGGAGGGCTCGCCCGACGTGATCAGGGCGGCGAACGTGCTGCGCCAGTACGACGAGGGCGAGGTCGCGGATGCCTGGGCCACCATGTGCGCGCGCCTCCGGCCGGGCGGGCTGCTCGTCGAGGGCACCTGCAACGAGGTCGGCCGGGTCGCGAGCTGGGTCGGGCTCGACCCCTCCGGACCGCAGACCTTCACGATCGCGTTGCGGCTGGCCGGGCTCGAGCAGCCGTCGGTGGTCGCCGAGCGGCTGCCGAAGGCGCTCATCCACCGCAATGTCCCGGGCGAGCGCATCCACGCGCTGCTGGAGCGCCTCGACCGGGAGTGGGCCGTCGCGGCACCCCTCGCCGTCTACGGCCCCACCCAGCGCTGGATCGCCACCGTCACCGCGCTCCGCGATGCCGGCTGGCCGGTGCGCGACGGCCGGACGCGCTGGCGGCTGGGCGAACTGACCCTGGACTGGGAGGCCGTCGCCCCCGGCTGAGTCGCTCCCTGCGCGCCGCTACCTGCGCACCGACCCGAGCCGGGGCAGCCGCGGGACGTCGGCCTCGGCCCCCGCATCCGGCGGAACGATCAGCTGCTGGGCGGCGGCGATGTCGGGGCCGTCCTCGACCGCGACCGTCAGCGTCGCCGCCGGATCGGCGGAACGCTTCACCACGGCGAGCGCGATGGGTCCGAGCTCGTGGTGCAGCGCGGATGCGGTGACCCGCCCGATCTCCGTCTCGCCCGCCCGCACCGCGGCCCCCGCCTCCGGCAGGACGCCGTCCGACCCGTCGAGGTGCAGCAGGACGAGCCGGCGCGGAGGGTGCCCCAGGTTGTGGACCTTCGCCACCGTCTCCTGCCCGCGGTAGCAACCCTTGGTCAGGTGCACGGCGGAGCGCAGCCAGTCCAGCTCGTGCGGGATCGTCGTCGCATCGACCTCGGTCGCGGCGCGCGGGCGCCAGGCGGCGATGCGCAGCGCCTCGAGGGCGAGGGTGCCGGCGGCGGGCAGGCCGGACAGTTCGCCGAGGCGGGAGCGCTCCACGAGCGACTCGGTGTACTGCCACCCCGCGGCCGGGTGCTCCCCCGTCGCGTACTGGTGCCCGCCCGCGGCGACCGAGCGCCACGGATCGTGCCAGATCAGCGGGATGCCGTGCGGACTCGCGACCGCCGGCACCTCCGCGCCGAGCGATCCGATGGTGGCGAACCCGGGCGAGCGGTCGGCGACCTCGACGCGGAGCATGAACCGCATCCGCTCGAGGAACGCGTGCAGGCCGGCCCCGGCGCCCGCATCGAGCAACAGCCAGGTCTCCTCGCCGTCGTCGAGGACGCGGATCGCGTACTCGACCCGGCCGCTCGGATCCAGCAGCAGCGTCTCGGCCGACTCCCCCGCGGCGAGACCGGCGAGGGCCTGCGAGGTCAGCGAATCCAGCCAGCTCAGCCGGTCGGGGCCCGTGATGGTCAGCACATCGCGGTCGGTCAGCTCGACGATCGCCTCACCGCGGGCCAGGGCGCGCTGCTCGCCGAGCGGGTTGCCGTAGTGCTGCGCCGGATCGCCGACGGCGCCCGGCCTAGCCGGTGACACGGGCGAGCCTTCCCGAGGCGTGCGTGCGCAGCTCCTGCCCGAGCGCGGCGATGTCCCACGCCCAGAGCAGGTGGTCCTCGACGAGACCGTACAGGCGGGTCGCGGCGGAGTAGTCCTTCGCCCCGGCCGTGCGCATCACCGCGTCGGTCTGCAGATCGATCCGCGGGCCGTTCACCTCGCCGACGTAGACCTCGCTGACGCCGCCGGGCTGCACGATCGAGACCTCGATGTCGAAGGCCCCGCGGGCATTGCGGAGCGACTCGACGGACTCCGCCGTGGTGAACACCGCCGGCCCGGCCGGGGGCAGCATGCCGGGGCCGGGGTCGCCGTCGCCGAGCGGGCGCGAGAGCCGCCAGTAGCCGGTCTCGGAATAGAACGGAACCTCCTGCTCGCCGCCGAGCACCCAGGCCGAGCAGGTGTACTGGATGTGCGGGCTGCCGTCCTGGGTGAACGCCAGGCGCATGCCGAACTCGCCCTCGCGCAGCTCGTCGCCGATGCGATAGCTCAGGACGCCGGTGCCCTCCCAGAGGCCCAGCAGCCACGACAGCGGCGCGACCTCGGCCGGAACCCCGGCATCGAGCTCGAACATCGGCTCAGCGCTGGCCGCGGAACAGGTTGTAGAGCACGACCACCGACACGAAACCGATCGCCAGCGTCGCCAGGCCCAGCAGTCCGATGAAGAACAGTTCCAGGGCGAGCATCATGTCAGCAGCCTACCGTGCAGCATGCCGAGCACGCCGGTCGCGACGGCCAGGATGACCAGCGCCCCGCCGATCGAGAAGATCATGCGGGTCACCAGCTGTTCCTTGCGGCTCAGGATCAGCTGGATGGCGAAGGTCAGCAGCACGATGAAGGCCAGAACCAGCGGCAGCCAGGTCAGATACGCGGCACCGGCGAGCACTCCGACGCCGATCGCGAGGACGAGCGTGGTCAGCCAGACGGGCAGGATCGTGCGGGACACATGCCCATGCTACGGCTCCCGTAGACTGTGGCCCCTGGCGATGGGAGGCCCCGTGGCGCAGCTGTTGATCCTGACCCCCGTGGTCGAGGGCGATGTGCTGCCGTCGCTCGGCCTGCTGAGCCACCGGGTGCGCGCGATCCCGGCCGAACCGGCCTCGCTCATCAACGCCCCCACCACCGACCTGATCTTCGTCGACGCCCGCGCCGACCTGGCCGCCGCCAAGTCGCTGTGCAAGATCCTCAACACCACCGGGGTCAACGTCCCGCTCGTGCTGGTGCTCACCGAGGGCGGCCTCACGGCGGTCTCCGCCGATTGGGGGGTGGATGACGTGGTGCTGGAATCGGCGGGTCCGGCCGAGCTGGACGCTCGCATCCGCCTCGCCATCGGGCGTCAGGATCAGCACAAGTCCGGCTCCAAGATCCAGGCCTCCGGCGTCGTCATCGACGAGGCCAGCTACTCGGCGAAGGTGCACGGCCGGCCGCTCGACCTGACGTTCAAGGAGTTCGAGCTGCTGCGCTTCCTCGCCACCCACCCGTCGCGGGTGTTCACGCGCGAGCAGTTGCTCAGCGAGGTGTGGGGTTACGACTACTTCGGCGGCACCCGCACGGTCGACGTGCACGTACGGCGCCTGCGTGCCAAGCTCGGCGACCTCGAGTCGCTGATCGGCACGGTGCGCAACGTCGGCTACCGCTTCAACGTCTACGAGGACGAGGAACGGCTCTCGCCGGTCACCTGAGTCAGGCGGTGTAGCTGACGATCACCGTGCGGTTCCTCGCCCCGAGCACGGGATCGAAGATCCCGCCGGGACGGTCGTCGACGAAACCGGGGAAGTCGGTCCCGAGACCCTCGACGTGGATGTCGTCGACGGCGAGCCCGAGCAGCGGGGCGAGCTCGGCACGGACGGCCGAGGCCCTGTCGAGCGACAGCCGGTGGTTGAACTCGGCGTCCTGCCGGGCGGAGGCCGTGGTGCCCGAGATGGTGATGGTGCCGGTGCAGCCGCGCAACCCGTCGGCGAGCTGCGCGATGTACTCGCGGGCGGTGGCCGGCGAGACGAACGTCGCGAGATCCCCGGCGAACCGGATCGAGGACTCCGGGATGACGGCCCGGCACTTCTGCACGACCGGTCCCATGATGGCGGTCGGCTCGACCGGGGTCACCCGGACGTCGTAGCGGCCCGGGGCGAGCGGGGTCGAACGGTCGTCGTACTCCACGGCCGACGCGCCGGCGGCGAGCAGCACGGCCTCCCAGATGCCGCGCAGCGCCGTGCGGTCGAGCTGGCTGAGCGGCTTCTGCGGCTCCCAGGTGGTGCCCTGGTCGAGCACGACCACCTTCGCCCCGTCGAGGGGCGGGAGCAGCCCGTCCGGGATCGCCGCGACGACGTCCTCGGCGGAAGCGCCGAGCAGCCCGTTCTGGAAGGCGAGCGGCTGGACCGTGGAGAGCATCGAATCCGCGATCACGATGGTCCTGCTGCCGGTGACGCCCGAGATGGAGCGCGCCGCCGACGCGATCGCGCCGAGCACGTTCGCCTCGGCGTCGTCCGGGCGGAGTTCGGCGAGGCCCGACGCGACCTGGGCGCGCTCGCCGAGCAGCAGATCGCCGTTGTCGACCTTCGAACCGAGGTCGGCGAGCTTGAACCCGTGTCCGGGGACGCCGTCCTCGCTGCCGTCGACACCGGTGACGCTGACGATCGACCCGGGCCGGAACGCGTCGACCTCGCTCGGCACGTACTCCAGCAGGCGTGCCGGGTCGACGGCGGGGCTGTTCTCGCGCGCGCCGACGACGAAGGCGACGCCGCTGGTGGTCTCGGTGGCCGGGGTGAAGACGGAGCAGCCGGCGAGGAGGGCGCCGACGGCGGCGACCGCGACGGATGCGGCGGCGGTGCGGATTCGGGTGCGGAACACGGGAGGCCTTTCGGGTGGGGACGGTGTGCGGACCAATCCCGGATGGATCAGAACCAGCTGGTGCGGTGGACCGGGCAGATCGCGCCCGAGGTGCAGTGCGCGCAGCTCTGGGCGAACCAGGCGCCCTCGCACCGCGTGCAGACCCTCAGCAGCGCATCGCAGCGCCGGCAGAGGTGAGCCTCGGGCGCCGGGCGCCGGATCCACCAGCGCAACCACCTCACGCCGCACCCCCCGCCGTGCCGGCCTCGGTCTCGTCGGCCGCCGGCGCGACCGGCAGGTCGACCACCGGTGTCAGCACCGGCTGCTCGAGGGTGTTCTCGGCGAGCACCCCGGTGGCCTCGGGGTTCGCCAGCGCGTTCACCAGGGTCGCCCGGTAGAGCGCGAGCAGCTCGCGAGTCAGCGCGGGAAGGACCTGCTTGGCGAACACGTCGTACTCACCCGGGGTGAGCGAGGTCACCTCGGTGTGCGCCTGGGTGAAGGCCTCCAGGCGTGCCGTGATGCGCGCCAGACCGGCGAGCACCGGCGCCAGCTGGTGCTTCTTCAGCGCGATGACGTTGTCGGCGCGGACCACCGCGGTGAGCGCCGGGTTGTAGGCCTTGATCTTGAGGAAGATGAGGCCGATGCCGGCTCCGGCCACGAACGCCGTCCACAGCGCCAGCTGGGCGCCGAAGTCGAACTGCCCGGTGAGGTCGACGTCCTGGGGCGCGATGTTCTGCGCCGTCGCGATCACCGTGCGGCGGCGGGTCTCCTCGGCCGAGGTGCGCAACCAGGCCAGGACGATCACGGCGGCGATCCAGAACACGCCGAGGCAGAGCGTCGCGATCCGCCGTCCGGTGAACGGTGCCCCGCGCAGCAGCGCGCCCAGGGTGATGCCGAGGAAGTGCGGCACGAGGGTGACCAGCAGCACGCCGGCCGCGCTGATGACGAGCGCGTGCCCCATGTCGTCGGTGCGGATCACCGTCGCCACCGTGACGGTGATGACCCCGGTCTCGATGAGCAGGAACAGCATGGTGGCGCCGATGTCGGTGAACCAGCGCACGACACGCGTCGGGCGCAGAGCCAGCTGGCGGCGGGCCTTGCGCACGCTGGTGCCCGTGGCGATCACCGGCACCGGGGGCTCGGCCGCCGTGTACGACGCGCCGTCGTGGTCCTTCGTCGTCCCGGCGATGATCGCGGCCTGGGGCGCACGGCGGCGCTCCGCATCCTCGATCTCGTCCTCGAGCTGCTTCTTCTGCTGCTGGAGCGCCGTGCGCTCGTCGATGGTGTCGTCGAGCGCCTCGTAGCGGTGCTTCAGGTCGATCTTGCGGGCGTTGATGCTGTCGATGCGCGCCTCGGGCACGCGCCGCTGCTGCTCGGCGACGATCTGGCGCTCACGCGGCAGCAGCCCCTGGTGCAGTTCGAGCATGGGCACATCGAACGCGCCGGACGCGGCATCCACGCGTGCGTAGCCCATGACCTGCTCGCGAAGCTGGCCGATGTCCGGCTGCGGGGAGTTGCTCGGCCCGGCGGCGGTGTTGAACGTGCGCTCGGTGTCGGTCATGCCTGTCCCTCCAATCCCGCATGCACCGGGGCCCCCGGTTCGTCCTCGAGCGCGCTGCGCGTCCAGTCGGGTCCGTGGGCGAACCGGTAGTCGGACAGCGCCGGAGCGCCGGACATCGTCATGCGGCGGCCGAAGCGCGCGCGGGTGTAGCGGGCGTTGCGCAGCATGAACGCCTCGCGCCACTGCAGCCGGACGGCGTGGGATTCGGCGGCGAGACCCGCGATCTCGCTACGGATCTCCGCGACCTCCTCCTTCGCCGCGTGGATGCGTTCGGCACGAGCCGTGTTGGCCCGGTTGGCCGCATGGCCCGCCCGCACCTTCTTCGCCCACTCGAGGCGCTCGCGCCCCTCGAGCTGATCCAGCGCGGAGCGATCGGGCACGGAGGCGCGCTCACCCGACGCCATCCCCGCCGTGACCTCCAGGCGCGCGGCACGCACGCTGAGCTTGGTCACGAGCGGTTCGACCCGGCTGACGATGCGGCTCTCGACGCGGCGGTGCCGCCGCTCGAGGCGATGCAGCGAGTAGGTGTGCGCGCCGTCGGGCACCCCGCGGGTGGTCAGGCGATCGATCCAGCCGCGGCAGGTGAGAGCACAGGCCTCGAACAGGCCGATCCCGTCGCGGGGCACCTCGAGGCGGGTGCTGCCGGCGCTGCAGGTGATGGTGACGGTGCGGGTCATGACACCCGCACCATTCCCGCATCGCGCCGATCAGCCGCCGGGGCGCAGGAATCCGCGTCGGATCTCGGCGAGCGCGTTGGTGAACACGGCGAGCTCGGGAACGCTGAGGATCCGGTCGCCGACGAACCGGTTCACGATCCGGCGGGTCTCGAAATCAGGAGCGTGCTCGGCGAAGAGGACGCTCAGCAGCAGGAACCCGTCGACGCGGTGCGCCACCTCGAGTTCGACGGGGGTGTCGTCGCGGGCGGCGAGCGTCGATGCGGTCAGGTGCGTCTCCCACTGCGCGCCTGCGCTGCGCATGCCGTCGTCGTCGCCGAGCGCCAGCAGCCAGTCGCGCGAACCGATCCTGCGCAGGCGCGCGCGGTCCCAGTCCACCCGCGTCATCGCATCCAGATAGGCGCCGATCGCGGCCAGGTCGACCCCGGTCTCGGCCTCCTGCCGCTGCAGGTCCGCGGCGTCCGCGGCACGCGCCTCTTCCTCTTTCTGCGCTCGCCGCTGCTCGCGCTCCGCGTCCGCCGCGGCGACCACCTCGGCGAGACCGCGAGCGCGGCGGCGCTTCCGTGCCGACCGGGCGAGCTTGTCCACCACGCTGACCTGCTCGCGCCGGATGTGCGGGAAGGACGTGCCCGAGCCGAAGTTGTCGGCCCAGTCGGCGCGGTCGCCGGGCACCACGATGAGCACGACGATGCCGTCCCGGGCGAGCGCATCGGCGAACACCGCCGACTCGTGGTCGGCCGAGGCGATCAGCACGACGCGGACGTGCAACTGCCTGCTCACCGTCGACAGGACGTCGCGGATCAGCCTCCGCTCGCCCTCGTGCTGGTCGCCGTTCACCTCGATCAGGAGCACGGGCGGACGATCGGGCCTGCCGATCTCGTCGAGCGGGACGTCGTGACCGAGCGGGAAACGACGTATCTCGTACCGGCCGAGATCCGCGGGGGCGGCATCGGTCTCCCGCCAGAGCAGCGCGGCCTCGAGCGCCCGCGGTCCCGGAGCCGTCGGCACGCCGTAGCTGCGGATCTGCCGCAGACCCGACGATGCGAGCGATCCGACCCAGGCCCGCATCCCGTCGAGCGCATCGATGACGTACATCGGAGTGGACTCGTCGAAGTGGAAGAACACGTTCTCGGTGTCGAGCAGGATGTCGCCGAGGGACGCGTACAACCCGGTCGGTTTCGACGCCCCGACGCGGGACCCACGGGGGAACTCCGGTATCGAGGACTCCTCCTGAGGACCGGGCACGCTGCTAAGTTATCGCCATCGGCGAGCATCTGCCGACACGCCTCCTGCCGACCCAAGGACGCCATGCCGCGCGCCAGCTTCGCCATCCGCCGGGCCTGGGAAACCCACCTCGACGCGGACACGCGCGCCTACACGCCGTTCTCGATCAACACCGAGACCAACCAACTGCCGCGGCGCACCCGCACCTATCTCTTCCCGCTGCTGTTCGACATCACGGGCGCCGCGGTCAAGCTGAAAAGCGACGGCGACCTCACCGAGGAGCAGGCCGACCAGGTCGGGCCGGCCATCGAATCCCATGCCCGTGCCCTGGCATCGACCCCCGAGCTGCATCGCCGCCTCCAGGCCCTCTACCGGCGATTCCGCGAGGCGGGCGGGCCGCGGTTCCTCGACGACGATCCGGGCGGTCAGCTGCTGGCGATGGCATTCGAGATCGCCGCGCAGCGCCGCACGCACGACGACGAGGCGATCCTGGAGTTCCTGCGGGTCCGTTCGCTGCACAAGGCCCGCGCCGCGAAGGGGGCACTGGAGTCGACGGCGAAGAAGAACCAGAAGGCCCTGCGCACCCGCATCCAGATCGGCTGGGCCGGGGAGCCGGCGGTCAACCTCCCTGCAACCCGCTCCGCGGCCGTCGACGACCTGCTCGCCGAGCTCGCCGGCGCCCTCGGCGAGGCGGATCACGAGCCGATCCTCACCGACCCGGGGCGCGCGGCAGCGCTCTGGTCGGAGCTCGTGCGTGATCCCGGCCTCGACCGGCACCTGAGCGGCCACGCGATGGCGCTCACCGCGTCGCTCGCCGCGCCGGTGCCCGAGCTGCTCGACGGCGACGCGGATTCGCCGCTGGACCGCAGCATCTTCCGCCGCCTCACCCGGGTCTCGCAGGGCAACTCGAACGATCCGCGGATGCGCGTCCACGCCGATGCACTGGTCGCCCTCGAACGGGCGATCGACGCCTCGCCGCTGTCGTTCGGCCTGAGCGCGCCCGCATCGCGCGCGACCCTGCTTCTGGCGCAGGTGGTGGCGGGCCGGATGAGCATCCCGGGCGATGCCCTCGCCCCGGTGTGGGCCGAGCACACCCGGGTGCGCTGGATCACGAACCACCAGGACACCGTCGCGTTCGCACGGGCCTTCGCGACCGCGAACGACCCCGCCGACGAGGTCGTGCGCCGCGCCTGGAACCGCGTCTTCCGGGCCGAGGTGAACGATGAGCCGGTCTCGTCGGTCCGGGAGGCGTGGGAGCACATCCACGGTGCCGTCACCTCCGTCCGCAAGAACCTGATCGGCGAGGTCGGCGAGATCCGGCACCCCCGCACCGCCGGCAGCGGCCGGACCGGCGTGCGAACCCAGTTGCCGGACACCGGGGTCAGCACGATCGGCGTCTCGCGCATGCAGACCCTCGTCGACGCGATCATCGCTGCCCGGTTCGGTGACGACACCCCGGGGTATCGCGCCTACCGCGCGGGGCTCGAGCGGTGGCGCAGCGCGGATCCCGCCGGGGCCGACTTCGATCTGGCGTACGACGAGTGGGAGGCGTGCATCGACGCCGCGGTCGCCAGCGGCCGGTTCGACATCGAGCAGCTGCCGGTCTTCTCGGCGGTCCTGCTGCACCTGAAACGAGGGCTCACCGATGACTAGATGCGGGATTGGTAGTGGAGCGTACGAGGGGACGCAGAGGATATGAGCGCTCGGCGCTACACAGCCATCGTCGAGCGCGACGAATCCGGCACGATAACGATCTCCCCCAGGAAGGCATTGTCCGATGACGCCTCCGGGGACTTCCGTCAGGTGGTCGGCATCGCCGGCGCTCTCGCCTGGACCGACGTCCGGGACCGCCGCCTCACCGTGACGACCCGCATCGAGCGCATGGGAGTCGCGAGCTGGTGGCTGCGCCGGTTGTACGGCGAGGCCGTCGAGGAGGCCGCCGTCGCGCTATCGCGCTCCGAGGAACCGGGTTCACGAAAGGCGGTCGCGGAACGTACCCCGCTGGCGCGCACGTTCGGGCGCCTGCTGCTCGGGGTCTGGATGCGGCGGTGGTGGCCCGCGCCCGCGACGGCCGAGCAGACCGCGCTCTCGGAATGGCTGCTGGATGCCGAATCGGGAACGCTGGCCTGGGACAGCGAGGAGCTCTACGGTTCCGTCGCCCCGGCGCGCGAACTGCTCGAGCCGAGAGCGTTCGAGTTGACGAAGGCCCTCTACAGTCCGGTGCCCGCCGATGCCGCCCTGCGCGAGACGCTGAGCCGCGCGGCGCGGGCATCGCTCGACGCCATCCCCGTCGACCACCCCGCCCACGAGCGGCTGGGTTCGGCCGCGCAGCAGTTCGCCGAACAGGCCTCCCCCGCCGAACGATCGCCCGCCGCCGCCGTCGTCACCTGGCTCGATTCGTTACGGGAACCGATGACCGGCCGGGGTCGCCTCGCGTTCGTCGCCGGCGACCACAGCGGCGGCGAGACCGTCGCCGAGGGTGCGGCGCTGCTCGATCCCGCCTCGATCCATCCCCGCAGCGTGAGCGGATCCGACGACGCGGCGCGCTGGAGCGTCGAGCGCTTCGACGACGGCGATTGGCTGACCATCACGGTGGATCTCTCGGGGACCACCATCGATGACGTCGTGAACTTCTTCGCCGACGTGCACCTCGACACCGGCGAGGCCCTGGCCGTCGGGTTCACGCGCGACGACGACACCGCCCGCGGGACGGTCCTGCTGCCCCCCGGCGCGCTGCCGGTCGGCATCGAGCTGAACTCGTGGGAGTACGCCACACCGCGGCGCGGCCGGCCCGACCCCGAGAGCGGCCAGGCCCGGCGCGCTGCGCTGCGCGAGTTCCGCGAGGAGCGCGAACGGCATCCGGCGCGCAGGGGGAAGCCGTGGGGGCCGTTCGCGGCGGAACTGGCCGACGACGGCGACGGGGACCACACCTCGCGTTGATCCGCGCCCTGGCATGATGGGTCGATGGAGAGCACCAGCCCGCTCGGCGACGCGACACTCGCGGCCGATCTGCTCGACGACGACGAGGCCGACCCGCAGTGGGCGGACGACGGCTCGATGCCCGAGGACCGCTTCCTCGACCGTGAGCTGAGCTGGCTCGCCTTCAACCAGCGGGTGCTGGAACTGGCCGAGGACGACTCGCTGCCGATCCTGGAGCGGGCCAACTTCCTGGCCATCTTCGCCTCCAACCTCGACGAGTTCTTCATGGTGCGCGTCGCCGGCCTGAAGCGGCGCATCGCGACCGGTCTGGCGGTGCCGACCAACGTCGGGCGTGCTCCGGCCGATGTCCTCGCCGACATCAGCGCGAAGGCGCACGAGCTCCAGGAGCGCCATGCCCGCGCCTTCCTGGACGGGGTCAAGCCCGCCCTGGACGAGGCCGGCATCCACATTGAGGGGTGGCGCGATCTCGAGCAGGCCGACCGCGACCGGATCGACGAGATCTTCAGCACGCAGATCTTCCCGGTGCTGATGCCGCTCGCGGTCGACCCGGCGCACCCGTTCCCGTACATCTCGGGGCTGTCGCTGAACCTGTCGATCCGGGTGCGCAACCCGAAGACCCAGAAGGTCGAGTTCGCGCGGCTGAAGATGCCGCAGAACCTCGCGCGATTCGTGAAACTCCCGGATGACGGGTCCGGCCGCCTGCGCTTCATCCCCCTCGAGGACCTCATCTCCAATCACCTCGACGAGCTCTTCCCGGGGATGGAGATCCTGGAGCACCACGAGTTCCGGGTCACCCGCAACGAGGACGTCGAGATCGAGGAGGACGACACCGAGTCGATCATCCAGGCGCTCGAGAAGGAGCTGCTGCGTCGGCGGTTCGGGCCGCCGATCCGCCTCGAGATCAGCGACGACATGGACGAGGTGACCCTCGGCCTTCTGATGCAGGAGCTCGAGATCACCGAGCAGGAGGTCTACCGCCTGCCCGCCCCGCTCGATCTCGGCGGGTTGTTCGAACTGCAGCGCATCGACCGGCCCCCGCTGAAGTACCCCCGGCGAGTGCCGACGACGAGTGTCAGCCTGCTGCCGAGCGACCCCACCGAGAAGGCCGACGTCTTCAAGTCGATCGCGCGCGGGGACATCCTGCTGCACCACCCGTACGAGTCGTTCGCGACGAGCGTGCAGGCGTTTCTCGAGCAGGCGGCCGCCGACCCCAACGTGCTGGCCATCAAGCAGACCCTGTACCGCACGAGCGGTGACAGCCCCATCATCGAGGCGCTCATCGCCGCCGCTGAGGCCGGGAAGGCGGTGCTGGCCCTCGTCGAGATCAAGGCCCGCTTCGACGAGCAGGCCAACATCTCCTGGGCGCGCAAGCTCGAGAAGGCCGGCGTGCACGTCGTCTACGGCATGGTCGGGTTCAAGACCCACTGCAAGCTCGCTCTCGTCGTGCGCCAGGAGCGCAACGGCCAGCTCACGCACTACAGCCACATCGGCACCGGCAACTACAACCCGAAGACCTCGCGCATCTACGAGGACCTCGGCCTGCTGACCGCCGACGACCAGGTCGGCAAAGACCTGACCCGCCTGTTCAACGAGCTCTCGGGCTACGCGATCGAGAAGAAGTTCAAGCGCCTGCTCGTCGCGCCGTTGCACCTGCGGAAGGGGCTGCTGAAGCGCATCGCCACGGAGGCCGCGAACGCCCGGGCGGGCAAGGCGAGCGGCATCCGCATCAAGGTCAACTCGATGGTCGACGAGGCCATTATCGACGCGCTCTACCGCGCCTCGCAGGCCGGCGTTCCGGTGGACATCTGGGTGCGCGGCATCTGCTCGCTGCGCCCCGGTGTGCCGGGGCTCAGCGAGACGATCCGGGTGCGCAGCACTCTCGGGCGCTACCTGGAGCACTCGCGGATCTTCTCCTTCGCCAACGACGGCGACCCGCAGGTCTTCATCGGCAGCGCCGACATGATGCACCGCAACCTGGACCGGCGCATCGAGGCGCTGGTGCGGCTGACCCGGCCCGAGCACCTCGCCGAACTCTCCGAGCTCTTCGACATCGCCATGTCGGAGGGGACCTCGTCGTGGTGGCTGGGGGCGGACGGCGAATGGGTGCGGCACGATCGCGACGCCGCCGGCGAGCCGCTGGCCGACCTCCAGACCGATCTCATGACCCAGATCGGGTCGCGTCGCCGCGGGGGCGGCCGGTGAGCGGACCCGTCCTCGCGGCGGGCGCGCTGTGCTGGCGCGTCACCGCGAAGGGCAGGGTCAAGGTTCTGCTCGTGCACCGGACCCAGCACTGCGACATCTCGCTGCCGAAGGGCAAGCTCGACCCGGGTGAGACGCTGCCCGAGACGGCGGTCCGCGAGATCGCCGAAGAGACCGGCCTGCTCATACGGCTCGGCCCGCCGCTCGGCGTGGTGGAATACCGGCTCTCCGACGGGCGCGACAAGGTCGTGTACTACTGGTCGGCCGAGGTCTCGCCCGAGGCGCGCGCGAACTCGACGTTCGTCTCGAACGACGAGATCGAGAGCCTGCACTGGATGAGCCTGAAGAAGGCGCGGGCTCGCATGAGCTACCCGCACGACCGCGACCTGCTCGACCGGTTCGCCGAACTGCACGCGCAGGGCCGCGCGCGCACGTACGCGATCATCGCGCTGCGCCACGGCAAGGCCGCCCCGCCGCACGAGTGGGACGGCCCGGATGCCACCCGCGCCCTCACGCCCCGCGGCGAGAAGCAGGCGATCAGCATCGCGCCGGGCATCGCGGCGTTCCGCCCCGCCCACCTGATCTCGTCGACCGCGGCCCGCTGCCAGGCGACCATCGCCCCGACGGCGCGGCTCACCGGACTCGACGTCGTCGACTCGCCGGCCATCAGCCAAGACGCCTACACCTCATCGGGGGCGGCGGTCACCCACCTGGTCGAGGCGGTGCTGGCCCGCGGGGAGTCCACCGTGCTCTGCAGCCACGGGCCCGTGCTCCCGCAGATCATCCAGGCCGTCGCGGACGCGACCGGGGGCATGCGGGATGCCGCGGAGGCATCCGCGCTGCCCACCGGCGCCTACGCCGTCCTGCACATCCCCGTCGAACACCCCGCGACGGGCGCCGTCGCGGTCGAGGTGCACCACCCGACGGTCTAGGCGTTCCCGCGTCGTTCACCTTCCGTTCACCGGTCCCGCCGAGGCTGGTCACGCGTCGTTCGTAGGTTTCCTGACGAACCCGCTGGGGGTTCATCCGAACACCAGATTTCCCGAAGGGAACACCGTGAACATCACGCGATCCGGCGGCCTCGTCGCCATCGCCCTGGTGGGAGCACTCGCTCTCGCCTCCTGCGCCGCGAACGAAGGCGGCACCGGCTCGGATACCCCGAGCGACCTGTCCGGAACGCTCGCCGGCGCGGGAGCCTCGTCGCAGGGCTCCGCCCAGGAGGCCTGGGTGGCCGCCTTCCAGACCGCGAACCCCGGCGTCACCGTCGATTACGACCCGTCGGGTTCCGGCGCCGGCCGTGAGGCGTTCATCGCCGGCGGGGTCGCCTTCGCCGGGACCGACTCGGCTCTGAAGCCGGAGGAGATCGACGGCGGGTTCGCCGGCTGCGTCCCGGACACCGGCTACATCCAGGTGCCGGCCTACATCTCGCCGATCGCCGTGATCTTCAACGTCGACGGGGTGGAGGAACTGAACCTCGACGCCGCCACGATCGCCGGCATCTTCAAGGGCGACATCACCACGTGGGACGACCCGAAGATCGCCGCTCTGAACGAGGGCACCACGCTGCCGTCGGCGAGCATCACCGCTGTGCACCGGTCGGATGACTCCGGCACCACCAAGAACTTCGCGGACTACCTCAGCAAGGTCGCCCCGGAGGTCTGGGACGCCGAGCCGGCCGACCCGTTCCCGTACGCGAGCGGCGAGGCCGCCCAGGGCACCTCGGGCGTCGTCGACGCGGTCACCAACGGCGTCAACACGATCGGCTACGCCGACGCATCGAAGGCCGGCGACCTCGGGGTCGCCGAGATCAAGGTCGGCGACGAGTTCGTGGCCTACAGCGCCGAGGGTGCCGCCGCCGTCGTCGCGGAGTCGCCCGCGGGCGACACCGCCGGCGACACCGACCTGTCGATCACGCTGGACCGCACCACGACCGACCCGTCGCACTACCCGCTGGTGCTGGTCAGCTACATCGTGACCTGCGTCGAGTTCGAGGACGCCGAGGCCGCTCCGCTGGTGAAGTCGTACATCTCGTATATCACCAGCGAGGAGGGCCAGGCCGAGGCCGCCGCCTCCGCCGGTGCGGCGCCGCTGTCACCCGAGGTCTCGGCCCAGGTCGCGACGGTGCTCGACACGATCGTCACCGGATAACACGAATGAGGATGACGACAGCAGCGGCGTCGCCGAAGGCGACGCTCCGGCCCGCGGACCGCATCTTCTCGGGCAGCACCCTGCTGGCCGGCAGCCTGATCCTGGTCGCGCTCGCCGCTGTCGCCATCTTCCTCGTCGCCCAGAGCGTCCCCGCCCTCACCGCCGACCCGAACGAGCTGAAAGGCTCGCCGGACAGCTTCTGGGCGTACGTCGGACCCCTCGCATTCGGGTCGCTCTGGGCGGCGTTCCTCGCCCTGGTCATGGCGCTGCCGCTCTCCTACGGCATCGCCCTGTTCATCTCGCACTACGCCCCGCGCCGGCTCGCGCAGTCGCTCGGCTACGTCGTCGATCTGCTGGCGGCCGTACCCTCCGTCGTGTTCGGGCTCTGGGGCATCAAGGTGCTCGCTCCCGCCGTCACCCCGCTCTACGGCTGGCTCGTCGAGAACGCCGGATGGTTCCCGCTGTTCAGCCCGCCGGTCTCGGGAACCGGCCGCACCATCCTCACCGTCGCCATCGTGCTGGCCGTCATGATCATCCCGATCATCACCGCCGTGTCGCGCGAGGTGTTCCTGCAGACCCCGCGCCTGCACGAAGAGGCGGCCCTCGCGCTCGGCGCCACGCGCTGGGAGATGATCCGGATGGCGGTGATCCCGTTCGGCAGGCCCGGCATGATCTCTGCCGCCATGCTGGGTCTCGGCCGCGCGCTCGGCGAGACCATGGTGGTGGCGATGGTGCTCTCGCCTTCGCCGAAGCTGATCACCATCGTCCTAACCGGATCGCAGAACCCCTCGACGATCGCAGGCAACATCGCGCTCAACTTCCCGGAGGCGCACGGCATCGACGTCAACGGCCTCATCGCGACCGGCCTGATCCTGTTCGCGATCACGCTCGTGATCAACTCGGTCGCACGCGTCGTCATCAATCGTCGCGCCGCGTTCTCGGGAGCCGACTGATGACCGACGTGACGGGACCCCCGAACGCGCTGACCAGCGGCCGGCTTCCGCGCTGGGCGACGCCGGTACTGCTCGTCGTCAGCTGGGCGGTGATGCTCGGCGTGTTCGTCCTGATGGCCCTCGCCGGCGGCTCCGACGTCGCGATCGCGCCCGCGCTGTTCCTCGGCACGCTGCTGTTCGTCGTGACCGGCTTCGTGCTCTCGCTCCTCGTCGAGGGTCTCCGCCAGGCGAAGGACCGCCTGGTCACCTCGCTCGTGGTGTCGGCCTTCCTCGTCGCCCTCATCCCGCTCATCTCGGTGCTGTTCACGGTGGTGTCGAACGGTCGGCACCGATTCGACGCGGCGTTCTTCAGCAACTCGATGCGCAACGTGGTGGGCGAGGGCGGCGGCGCTCTGCACGCGATCATGGGGACGCTCGAGATCACCGGGATGGCCGCACTCATCTCGGTCCCGATCGGCCTGCTCACCGCGATCTACCTCGTCGAGTACGGGCGCGGGCCGCTCGCGCGGGCGATCACCTTCTTCGTGGATGTCATGACCGGCATCCCCTCGATCGTCGCCGGATTGTTCGCCTTCGCGTTCTTCGCTCTCGTCTTCGCCGACCCCGGCATCCGGTTCGGATTCGGGGGCTCGATCGCGCTGGCGCTGCTGATGATCCCGGTCGTGGTGCGTTCGAGCGAGGAGATGCTGAAGCTCGTGCCGAACGAGTTGCGTGAGGCCTCGTACGCGCTCGGGGTCCCCAAGTGGCTGACGATCCTGAAGATCGTGATCCCCACCTCGATCGCCGGGATCACGACCGGGGTCACGCTGGCGATCGCGCGGGTGATCGGCGAGACCGCCCCGCTGCTGATCATCGCGGGGTTCACCGCGAGCATGAACTACGACCTGTTCCAGAACCGCCTCATGTCGCTGCCGGTGTTCGTCTACACCCAGTACGCCAACCCCGGCGCCGACGTCGCGCCGTACCTCGAGCGGGCGTGGGCGGCGGCGCTGACGCTCATCCTCATCGTCATGCTGCTCAACCTGATCGCGCGCCTCGTGGCCCGCATCTTCTCGCCCCAGCTCGGCCGCTGAGCCGCCACCCGAAAGAAGAGCCCCCGTGTCCAAGCGCATCGAGGTCGAGGACCTCACCGTCTACTACGGCAAGTTCACGGCCGTCGAGGATGTCACGCTCACCATCGAGCCCCGCACCGTCACCGCGTTCATCGGCCCGTCGGGCTGCGGAAAGTCGACGCTGCTGCGCACGCTGAACCGCATGCACGAGGTGATCCCCGGCGCCTACGTCGAGGGAAGCGTGCGGATCGACGGGGACGACCTCTACGCCCCCGGTGTCGACCCGGTGCTGGTGCGCCGGCAGGTGGGCATGGTCTTCCAGCGGCCCAACCCGTTCCCGACGATGTCGATCCGCGACAACGTGCTCGCCGGTGCCAAGCTCAACAACACCCGGATGTCCAAGGCGGACGCCGACGACCTCGTCGAGCGGTCGCTGCGAAGCGCCAACCTCTGGAACGAGGTCAAGGACCGCCTCGGCCGCCCCGGTTCCGGGCTGTCGGGCGGGCAGCAGCAGCGCCTCTGCATCGCCCGGGCGATCGCGGTCTCACCGGAGGTGATCCTCATGGACGAACCGTGCTCGGCCCTCGATCCGATCTCGACCCTCGCCATCGAGGACCTCATCGAGGAACTGAAGCAGCAGTACACGATCGTGATCGTCACCCACAACATTCAGCAGGCCTCGCGGGTCAGCGACCGGACGGCTTTCTTCACCATCGCCGGCACCGGCAGGCCAGGCACCCTGATCGAGTACGACGACACCGTCACGATGTTCAGCAACCCGAGCGTGCAGGCGACCGAGGACTACGTGTCGGGCCGGTTCGGCTGATCCGGCCGGGATACCGAGCCGCAGAAACGCCTCTCGGCGCAAGGCCGCTCGAAGCGGCGAAATGTGGAGCCCGGGGTTACTGCGGCCCGGCCCCGACAGTTTACGCGGGGTCCGGATGCGATGCTCAGTCCAGCAGGTCGTCCCGCGACATCCGCGCGCAGGTCGCGAGTTCGTCCGCCGTGATCGTGAGCCGCTGAGCCCGGGTGGTGAGCTCGCTCGCCCGAGCGGGGCTCGCCGCATCCTGATCATCGGCGACGCTCAGCGCACCCGCGGCGGCGACCCGGCAGAACGCGGCAGCGCGGTCCAGCGCATTCGCGAAGTCGCCGTCGAACGCACCGCGCAGGATCCGGTCGGCGAGCTCGGTGATCTCGGCCGGCCCGGTCGGCAGTGGCGCGCCGGCCACCACGGGGTCGATCGTGCGCAACACCTCGGTGCCGCGCTGGAACAGCAGGGCCACCCCCTCGGGGTCCTGACGGATCAGCACCCGCACCAGGTAGATGCGCCAGAGCGCTCCGGGCAGGCTGAACGCCGACGAGCGGGCCCAGAGCTCGGCGAGGGCGTCGATGCCGTGATCGTCGGTGTAGGTGACGAGGCGGTCGACGGAGCCGGGCTCCTCGCGCGCACCGCGCAGGAGTCGGCGGGCGCTGCGGTGCGCGGCGCGTACGATCGACGCCGGATCGTCCCCTCCGGCGAGGCTGTCGAGCTGCGCGCCGTTGAACAGCACGGGGCGGGAGTACTCGGCCATTCCTCCAGGCTAGACCGGCAGCGCGTCCGGGTGCCGGGCGCCGGCGCCTTCCCCCTAGACTTGCCGCACCCGAAGCCGTGCGGCACGACCACCGTCTGCCGTCCCCGAGAGAGGCAGTCCGACGAGAGCACCCCTCGCCCTGGCTGCGGCGGTCGCCGTGCTGGCCGTCTCCGCCGCCGCGCCGCTTTCCGGCGGGAACCCCGCGGCGGCTGCACCGGTGCCCGATTCGTGCGTCGCGCCGGTGATGCTCGAGAACGGGGGGTTCGAGCTGCCGCCGGATCCCGGCATCCAGATGAAGCACGAAGACGACGTGCCCGGGTGGAAGACCACGGCGAGCGACAAAGCGATCGAGATCTGGGGGCCGGCCGCCGGCGTCCCCGCCGGGAGCGGCGACCAGTTCGCCGAGATCAACGCGAACGAGGTCGCCTCTCTCTACCAGGATGTCGCCACGACGCCCGGTCAGGTGCTGAAGTGGGAACTCCAGCACCGGGGCAGGAGCGGCATCGACGTCATGCGGGTGTCGATCGGGCCGTGGGACGGAGCGCTGGTCCTCCAGGGCCCGGACCTCGCCGACAGCACCGTCTGGGGCGCCCACTCTGGGTTGTACACGGTGCCCGCAGGCCAGACGATCACCCGCCTGTCGTTCGAGTCGATCGCCGTGTCGGGCGGTTCCGGCGGGTACGGCAACTTCCTCGACTCCGTCGTGCTCGGCAATGCCGCGTGCGTGATCACCACCAAGACGGTCACCAACCTCTCGCGCGGCGGCGCGGATGCGATCCCCGGCGACCTGCTGGAGTACACGATCGCCTCGGACAACCAGGGCGGCTACCCGGCCACCGATGCCGAGCTGGTCGACACGCTGCCGGTCGGCACCACCTATGTTCCCGGTTCTCTGACCATCGAGGCGGCAGCCGTGACCGATGCCCCCGGCGATGACGCCGGGGAGGTCGTCGCCGGGGTGGTGACGGGCCGCATCGGGGATGGCGCCGACGCGGTGACCGGGGGCAGCATCCCGGCCGGCGAGATCCGCACGGTCAGCTACCGGGTGACCGTCGATTCCGGCACCGCCGGGCAGACGCTGACCAACGGGGCGACGCTGTCGTATACCGAGTCGATGACGGGCGACCCCGCCACCGCGAGCGACAGCGTCTCGACCCCGGTGCTGCCGACCGCCGACCTCGAGGTGGTGCAGACCCTCGACACGACGCTCACCAACCGCGGCCCGGCGACCTACACGATCACGGTGTCCAACCACGGGCCGGAGCAATCACCCGGCACCGAGCTGACCGCGACCCTGCCGCTGACGGGCATGACCACCACCGACACCGACTGCACGGTGACGCTCCTGCAGCTGGTCTGCGACTTCGGCACGATGGCGAATAGCGCGTCGAGAGCCGTCACCGTCACGGGCACGGTGCCCTCGACCGCACCGGGCGGCACGGTCTTCACCCTTGCCAGCGCCGTCACCGGTTCCGGGTTCGACCCCGACCCGACGAACAACTCCGACAACAATGCCGACCCGCTGCCCGATGCCGCCGGCCTCAGCATCACCATGACCATCGCGAACACCACCGCCGGAGCACCCTCCGGCACCGCCTACGTCGGGCACCAGCTGCAGGCGCGCTACGTCGTGACCAACACCGGCAACGGAGACCTGACCAACCTCACCGTCACCGACCCGTTCTTCGGCCCGGTGACCTGCACCCCGACCACGTTCGCGCTCGGCGCCACCTCGACCTGCACGGCCGACGCGCTCTACACGGTGACGGCGGCGGATGTCGCGACCGGCCGCGTCAACACCGTCGCGACCGCGCAAGCCGACTCCCCCATCCTCGGACCGGCCGCCGCTGCTGCCACCGCATCCGCCGCCATCACGGCGACGACGCCCGCAGCGATCGCGCTCACCGGAGTCTCGCCGGCGGGCGGCCTGCTCGCGGCCGGGGTGCTGCTGACGCTGGGGCTCGGCGCCATGGCGCTCGGCCGCCGGCGCCTCGCGCACGCCTGAACCCGTGAGCGGGGGCGCTCGGGCGCCGGTACTCTAGGGAGCGACGGGCCTGTAGCTCAGTTGGCAGAGCATCGGACTTTTAATCCGCGGGTCGTGGGTTCGAGCCCCACCGGGCCCACCGTCTTCTTGCCTTGCTATTGCTGGGCTGTTCGGGTGATCGGCGTCACTGTCGACGTGTCGTGCCCACGGTTTGCCCACATTTTGCCCACGGTTGCCGGATCGCCGGCCTCGCTGAGTGCTTCGCCGACCGCGTCGAGGTCGTCGTCGAAGAGGTCGGCGTAGACGTCGAGTGTCATCGCTGCGGATGCGTGGCCGAGCATCTTCTGCACTGCTTTGACGTTGGCTCCGGCCGAGATCGCGAGGCTCGCAGCAGTGTGCCGGAGGTCGTGCGGTGTCAGGCGCTCGAGTTCGGGATAGGCGTCGAGCAGTTGCGCCATCGCCGGCTCGAAACTGCGGCGGCGCCAGTTGCGATTGCGGAGTGCGCCGCCGAGTGGAGCCGTGAACACGAACTCGTCGGCGGCCTTGCCCTCGCAGTGTGCGGCGAGCATGTCGGTGAGGAATGACGGGAACGGGACGCTGCGGCGGCTGTGGTTTTTGGGCGTGCCGTAGACCAGGTCGCGGCCCACCTCGGTGACCGCCTGGTCTACGTTCACGCGTCGGCGCAGCACGTCGAGATCCTTCACGCGGAGCGCGGCCATCTCGCCCCAGCGGAGTCCGGTGTAGGCGAGGAAGAGGACGACGTGGCCGTCGTCGCCCGCGAGGTAAGCGAGGTGCTGGACCTGTGCGTGCGTGAGGTACGGGTGCTTGCCCTTCACGATGCGCGGCAGCTTCACGCCGTCAGCGGGGTTGCGGCTGAGGCGGCCGTCGCGGACGGCATACTTCAGCATCATGCTCATGACGCGGTGGTAGCTGCGGGTCGTCGACGGTGCTGCGGTCGAGGACACTTCGGTCAGCCAGTTCTGGATGCCGGCGTGCGTGAGGTTCGCGAGCGAGACGTTCGCCCACCGCGGCAGGATCGCGGCGCGGACGATTGTCTCGTAGCCGAGACGCGTCGACGGCTTCAGCTGCACCTGGTTGGCGAGCCACAGATCGGCCCACTCCCCTAG
The DNA here is from genome assembly GCA_035556655.1 of Pseudolysinimonas sp. Classification (GTDB taxonomy): domain Bacteria; phylum Actinomycetota; class Actinomycetes; order Actinomycetales; family Microbacteriaceae; genus JBDSKH01. The sequence continues at coordinate 4,247 of DATMFW010000037.1, read as the reverse complement.
CGTGATCTTCGACTGGCTCGCGGAAACGAACTCGCCGCGAGCCTTCGTGACCTCGACCGAGGCGAGGAAGAGTTCGGCCTCGCGCTTGGTCTTGAATCCGCGCTTATCGGTCTGAGAGCGATCAGGCAGCCGGTACCTAACCCGGTACCGCTTGCCGCCATTGGTCTCGTACGGTGTGACGCTGCCCATGTCCGCCCCCTCCAACAACGTAACGCTTACATCTGACGGCTATAGCCTCGACGCATGGCTGATCGCGCTGGCCCGCGGAGGCCGAGGAATCGGTGGCTGATTCCCACGATTCTGACGATTCTGGGGTTGAGCACGGGATTCGTATCCTGGGCGGTGCGCGACGCCGACCCATGGTGGAGTTCAGCACTAATCAATGCCAGCGTGGTCTTCCTACTTTTGGTTCCCTGCGAGCTGGCCCTGCGTTGGTTGTGGCGAAGCGTCGAACGAATCGAACGAACCACCGACAGTGCTCTTGAGACAGCCGTCGCCGCAAAGGAGACGGCGGACAGGACCGAGCGTTCGCTGGAAGATGTCCGCGACGCGCTGGTCGAACGGCAACGCGCCGAGCTCGACGCGGAGGTCGAGATCTATCGACAGATGGGCGTCGACCCATCGCGCTCCGCAATAGTCAATGCTTTGAAGCGCGCAACTGCTGACGGAATCGTCAGCCCGGCTGGCGTCCGCGCACCAGTGTGGGAGACCAGCCTTCACTATCGGTACGTGATCTCCGACGAGTCGGACACCCTCGTCGTCCAACTTGAGCGAGGAGACGGCGAGATCCTTTCGACGCATATTTGGAGCGGTGACGAACCCGCGGTGGACTTCTACCAGCGTCTGGTACTGGCCGTACGAGACGCGGATGAGGATCTCGGCACTGGGCTCAACCTTCCGACTGAATCCGTGAACGATGTCTCCGACATGCTCGTAACCGTCACCCGACTACGCGCTCAGGAGCTGATGGGCTACCGAAGCGATTTGCGTCTGATCATCGAACGGATCGACGGTTGGTACCTTACTGAGGACGCGGTAATCCCCGCCGACGACCTTCATTACCGAATCGACGTTGAGCGTCTCGACGAAATCGATTGGGAGCAGCACCTCGTCGACAAGGGTTGGTATTCAGCGGAGAACATGATCCCGTTCGCTCGTCGGCTGTACGGACCGGAGCGCATTCGAAAGGCGCCAACGAGCAACCCGCCGACGCCGCGCCGTTCAGCGCCGAAACGTCGCCGAAAGAACGACTGATCGTCTCTACGAAGCATCGATGATTTCAGCAAGATCCCCCGCTGACATCGTCGAGAGCCCGAACTCGGATGACTTGGTGCGCACTGCTTGGTCGTCAGTCACAATTACCCATTCGTCAGCAAAGAACTTGTCAGCGTCCAACTCGTTCGCGTCAAGGACCGCCGCTACCAGACCGGGGTCGGCACTTCCCTTGTTCTTGTAGAGGTCGACCAGCTCCACACTTTCAGCATCGACGGATTCCATCACCCTGCGCAGCCAGCCGAGAAAGCTGGGGGACGTTCGAATCACGACCGATTCAAGTTCACTCCTTTCGGGCCTTTCAGCTGCTTCCCGAAGGACGTCCTCCGTGATCGAGCAATGATCGAGGAAGAACTGGGTCTTGATGCGCTCGCCCTTTATTGCGATCAAGGCGTTGTTGTCCACCAGGTACCTTGTCTCGTTCACCCGACTGCCTCACGGAACTCGCGCAGCTGCGACGTACTGATCTTGTTTAGGAAGACGACGCGCCGAAAGTCCGCCCGACTGAGCGTCCCCGCGTCGAGCATGGCCAGCATCCGCCTGGAACACTCGACGCCGTTGTAGTTGCGGAGCCCTGTTATTGCGAGCGCACTTCGACGCGGGGGGTCGACTCGCCGCGCGTACTCGCCACGAAGAGTATCCATGTACGCGGAAAACGAATCATCATCTATTAGCTTCAAGCGCCACCCCCGCATCGCGACTGCACTCGGGGTGACCCGGTACTTCTCCGCGAGGTCTCTGATCGATTGCAAGTTCGAGATTCGCTGCAACCTGAATTCAGCGGCCGGCATGAGTATCTCTGCTGTGAGTTCGTATTCGCGGGGCGACTCCGCTTCCTTCGTGTGGCCGTCGTAGTTCACAGGCGCGAAGGTCCCCGTCGATATCAGCACCGCGAGAAGCGTGAGGGTGAACACCTTTCGGCCGGCGGCTTCGAGTTGTTCACCTTCATCCCCAGATGCGAGGAAGACGAACGGCACCTTCTTGTCTCTGATCGTCATGCCGCTGAACTTCGCACTGCTCGGAATTTGCTGAGGCATCCAGTTCTTGGCGCTCTTCGACACGAAGACCTGGTTCGCCTCAAGGCGCCGAATGATGACCTCGAGCGCAGCCTCTTTCGTCTTGGCCTCGCGAATCGCTTGCCGCGAAAGCCCGAGCACCGAGAGAAGCTTTTCCGCGTCCGCCGCTGCGGTACCGCTGGACTTGCTCAACAGACCGACGACCTTGTTCCCTGTCAGTGACAGGTCGTTCCTGCGCAGCAACTCCTGCTTCCTCAGCAGATCTTTGACGATCAGTTCGATGTCTCTTAGCTCGACCTGGTGACGAGAGTGCATCGAGAAAGTAGTCTTCGTGAACCCTGCCATGAGCTTCTCGTTCTTGAGCCGCAACTGAGCTTGAACCGTCGCTAGAGGCGCAAAGAAGAGCGGGTAGGGAATCTCCGCTTTGCCGGCGAGGTCCAGAAAGGTTCCCCACGGAAGTGGCTTGCCGGCGAGCGCGCCAACGACCGCAGATCGGCCGGCCACGACGGAGTTCTCGAACAGAGCGGAAAAGACGTCGTCGTCGACGTCGATGGAGTGCCCCTGGAGGGCGACGGTAACCATGCGTCAGCCCGCGGAGAAGCGCGAGGCGTGAATTGAAGAGTCGAAGGTCATCGGGTCTCACTCGCTGCAAATAGTGTCCGCACTATACAGTCGCCCTCGACTTTCACTCGGCATTCGAGTTCCACGTTTCATGTCTGCAAATACCGCCCGTGCGCACTGCCCAACCTCCCGTAGACGCCATCGGTGGGTGCGGGAGGTTGGGAAGCGATCTCTGATCGGCACGGGCGGTATTTGCAGGGCTCGCCGCCCCGAAAGTAGTCGTTTACCTAGTCGCGCCCGGCGACCAGGTAAACGACCGGTTCGCCGCATCCCTCGTTTGCCTCCTCGCGCACCGCGAGCACCCAAGCCACGATGCTGCCGCGGAAGCATTCGCTTCCTTGCCGACAACGATCTAGCGCAAGGGAGCTCGCTCCCCCGGCAGCCGGGCCCTAGCGGAGCGCTGCGCCGCGTATATACACTTGGTACAGAACTTATATAGGAGAATGATGGCCGTCACGAGCGTCGACATCGATACCGAAACCCTCCGACTGGCGAAGTCGTCACTTGGGGTGCGCACCAACCGCGAAGCGATCAACCTCGCTCTGCGGGATGTCGTGATGCGCCGACGTCAGATCGAAGCGATCGACATCTTGGCCGCCATCCCGATCGACAGCGACGCCACGACGATCGAGTATGGCGACTAGCACGTCTGCGGTCCGGCGCACCGCCAGAGCGCGACCAGCCAGCCGGGCTGCTCGCGCTCCGAAGCGTCCGACCCGGTTCGTCGTCGACACGAGCGTCTGGGCTCGCCTGGCGACCACTCCCGAAGTCGTCGAAGAACTGAAGAAGATCGTCGAGCTGGTCAGCCCGATCGATCTGCTGGTCTGCCCTCCGGTCGCTCTCGAATATGGGTTCACGGCGCCCACTGCCAAAGCTCACAGCGCCCTGACCGAACAGCTCGAAGCGTTCGGCATGTGCGACATCCATCCCACTCAGAACGAGGTCCTGCAAATCCAGAGCCGGCTGTGGAACGGCGGGCTGCTGCGGGCAGCCGGGGCAATGGACACTCTCATCGCTGCCTACGCCATCAGGAACGACGCCGCGGTTCTGCACTACGACCGCGACTTCGAGCACATCGCCTCGGTCGTCCCCGGCTTCACTCACCGATGGATCTTGCCGCGCGGCTCGATCTAGCGATGTGTAGAACTCTCCACACTCTCTAAACGTCGGTGACCTGTCGCTGATCTCCAAACTCAGCCCGAATAGGCCGTCGCTCTGATAACTACCGGAGGGCAGCGTGGCCCCATGCTCGCGTTCGACCATCCGGGCGCCGAGATACTGCGGCTGTGGGCCCCGATCGATGAAAGTCAACTCGTCAGATGATCTCGCACTCTGTCG
>DATMFW010000036.1:0-2706 GCA_035556655.1 Pseudolysinimonas sp. | reverse complement strand
ACGAAGTCCTTGCCGGTGGTCTCGGTCCACCAGTCGAAGGCCTCCTGGTAGGCCGGGCGGGTCGACCCGGCGATCTCGAGCAGACCGCAGATCTTCGTCAGGCCGAGCACCTCGGAACCGTAGGCGAGGGTCAGGGCCGAGTCGAAGAACGGGCCGGTGTTCACCGGGGCGATGTTGGGCGTGGTGAAGCAGAACGGGTCGACGCCGGTGCCCTGGATGGACACGATGCCGTTCTGCTCCCAGTATTCGTGGTTGACCTCGCAGTCGAGCAGACTGGCGCCGCCGACCAGGGCGACGGCGCCAGAGCTCTCGACGGCGTCGCGGGCGGCGGCGGAGGCGGCCGACGGATCGCCCTTGTCGTCGAGCTTGACGTACTGGATCGGCCGGCCGTCGAGGCCGCCCTCGGCGTTGTAGCGGTCGAAGACGGCGGCAGCGGCGGCGCTGGCTTCCGGGAAGGTGACCGGGCCGCTGAGGGCGTTCACCGAGGCGACGACGATGGGCTCACCGTCGGCGGTCGAGGCGGGGCCGGACTGGCATCCGGCGAGGGCGAGGGCACTGAGCGCGAGAAGCGCGAGCGCCGCCTTCTGGGTGGACTTCATCGGAGGACCTCTCGTGGGAGTGAGAGCGGCCGCGCGATGCCGCGGGCGCGGCCCCGGATGCTGTGTTTCTCCAGGTGTGGGCCGAACCTGCCAGCGACATTACGGGCGGCTCGCGGAGGCGTCCTTGTCGAGAAGGGCAGACCCCTTGACCGTGAGTGCCGTCGGGCTCAGGCGGGGAAGCTGCTCTGCGCCGCGTACCCGAAGTCGCTCAGCATCGCGACGCCGTTGACGGGCCGCGAGACCGCAGAGCTCAGGTAGAGCACGTGCGCGGCGACCTCGTCGGGGGTCTGCACGGGGAACCCCGCGCCGGCGAACCCGGCATCCTCGAGCCCGAGATCGCGTCGCGACATCGGGGTGTCGACGATGGAGGGGCAGATGGCGTTGACCCGGATGCCCTCGGGCGCGAGCTCGACGGCGAGAGCGCGGGCGAGTTGGAGCACCGCGCCCTTCGACGCGCAGTAGGGCACCATCCCGGCGGCCGCGACGACCGCCGAGTCGCTCGACAGCATCACGATCGTGGGGCGCTCGGCAGCCCGGAGCGCGGGGAGGGCGGCCTGCACGAGCTGGAACGCGCCGGTGACGTTGACGGCGAACACGGCATCCCAGTCGTCGCGCCGGATCTCGGTGAGCGGCACGCCGAACGGGCCGGAGATGCCCGCGCAGGCGACGACGTGGTCGAGCCCGCCGAGTTCGGCGGCGGCGCCGGTGACGGCGGACCGCAGCGCCTCGCCGTCGGTGACATCGGCCACCGTGCCGATCGCTCCGGGCAGTCCGGCGACCACCCCGGCGACCCCGGCGGCATCGCGGTCGAGCACGGCGACCCGCGCCCCCTCGGCGGCGAACGCGTGCGCACACGCCCGCCCGATGCCGCTGGCGGCCCCCGAGACGATCACCCGGCGGCCGGTGAGTGCGAGGTCCATGCCTCGGCAGCATAGGCGCATTCGCGCGTCGGGTCGATTTCATTCTACAATGGTGGAAATAACGAAGGAGCGACATGCACGGGCCCGACCTGGTGCTGGTGGGCGGGACCGTACGGGCGCTGGATGCGGCCGGGACCGTCGCCGAGGCGCTCGCCATCACCGGTGGCACGATCACCGCACTCGGCGGCGACGCCGCCATCGGAGCTCTCGCCACACCCCGTACCCGGGTGATCGAACTCGCCGGGCGGACGGTGATCCCGGGCATCAACGACGGGCACCTGCACGGATGCTGGCTCGGCGCGCGGTGGCCGAGCCTGTTCTTCGGCGACGAGGGGCACCCGCCGGAGGGACGCCTGGTATCGACGGAGTCCGAGCGCCGCGCCGCCCTGCTGCAGTGCTGGGGGGTGCTGGCATCGCTCGGCATCACCAGCTACACCGAACCGGGCATCGGCCCCGGCGAGGACGAGGGCGAGACCGGGTGCTTCGGCACGGCCGTGCTCGACACCTACCGCGAGCTCGCGGCCACGCCCGCCCAGACCGTGCGCGTGACGCTGCTGCGGCTGTTCGGCCTCGTCGACGGCGCGACCACCCTCGACGGATTCCGCAGCGGGCTGGCCACGACGGTGCCGCCGAGCGACCCGCGCTGGCTCGCGGTTCCCGGGGTGAAGATCTTCGCCGACGGCATCCCGCCGATGGGGACCGCGTGGACGATCGAGCCCTACCCCGACGGGAGCCACGGCGGGCTGCTCACCGGGGAGGGCGACGAGGGCGAGCGCCGCGCGGCGTTCGCCGAGATGGTGGGCCTCGCCCACAGATCCGGGGCCCAGATCGCGGTGCACGCCACCGGCGACCGCGCGATCGAGGAGTTCGTGAGCCTCATCGAGAACCTCGGGGGCGCCCCGGCCGAGCGTCCGCATCATGTCGTGCACGGCGATCTGGTGACCGCCCCGCTGCTCGCCCGGATGCGCGCCGCCGGGATCGGCATCGCCGTGCAGCCGCTCATCGCCGCCCACACCGGGGAGTGGGTGGCCGGCACGCTCGGGCCGGAGGCGGCGGCCGCCGCCTGGCCGCTGGAGTCGATGCTCGACGAGGGACTGGTCGCCACCCTCGGTTCGGACGCCCCGATCGCCAGCCCCGACTGGCGGCGCACCATCGCGGCCGCGGCCGCGCTGCTGGAATCGCGCGGC
>DATMFW010000035.1:0-2724 GCA_035556655.1 Pseudolysinimonas sp. | reverse complement strand
GCGGCAGCTGTTGCGGGCGAGCACGACGCGCGACGAGCAGGGTCACCGCGTAGCGGGCGAGAGCACCGAGCGCCCCCGCGACGAGGGCGACGAGCACGACCAGCGGGCTCACTCATCCACCGCCGGGTCGAGGGGCGGGCGCCGGGAGCCGAGCCGCAGACCCGCCCAGGCGGCGGCGAGCCCGACGACCAGCGACAGCGCCAGGTAGGCGGCCGCGACGAGCGGCCGGCCCGCCAGGCTCAGAACGGCGACGGATGCGATGACCGCCGAGAAGGTGGTGAACGATCCCAGCACCCCGGTTCCGAGTCCCGCCCGGAGCCAGGCGGGCGCCGAGGGCCACACCCGGGCGACCAGCAGTCCCAGAGCGAACGAGCCGGCGACGTTGATGAGCAACGTCGACAGCGGGAAGTCGGCGTCGCCGTGCGGCAGCAGCGCGTCGATCCCGAGCCGCAGCCCGGTGCCGATCATCCCGCCGGCGAGTACCGCGACGACGGTCATCGTCCGCGCACCTTCGTGGCGGCGGGAGGCATCGGCTTGCGCATCACCGGGCGCACCGGCTCGCCGCGCCGGTCTTGCCCGGGCAGCGGGCGGGAGCGACGGCCGTAGATGAGCGTCGACGAGTCGAGCAACCACGGCACGAGGGCGATCACCACACCGTGCACGAGGGCCAGCTTGTGCCGGATGCGCCGTGCCTTGTGGTTGTGCAGGAAGCTCTCCCACCAATGCCCCACGACGTAGTGCGGCGTGTACACAGTCACGACCTCGGAGCCGTGGTCCTTCCGGTGCCGCTTGATGTACTTGATCAGAGGCATGCTGATGTCACGGTACGGCGAGACGAGCACCGTCAGGGGGACCCGGATGTTCATCTGCGCCCACTCCGCCTCGAGCCGAGCCGTGGCCGCGTCGTCGATCGACACGTGCACCGCCTCGATGCTCGCGTGCCGGGCGGCGATCGCGTAGTCGAGCGCCTTCAGCACGGGCTTCTGCATCCGCCCCACGAGCACGATCGCGTGGTCGCCCTTCGAACCGAACCGCTCGCGAGGGTCTACCTCGATCTCCGTGTCGACGTCGCGGTAGTAGCGGTTCACGCCGAGCATCAGGACCCACAGGATCGGCATCACCACGAACACGATCCACGCTCCGTGGGTGAACTTGGTGACGGTGACGATGAGCAGCACCGCGGCCGTCATGACGGCCCCGGCCGCGTTGATGACGAGGCCGCGGTAGATCGCGCCGCGGTCGCCCGCCCGGGCGCGCAGCTCCCGCCTCCAGTGCCGCACCATCCCGGTCTGACCGAGGGTGAACGAGGTGAACACCCCGATGATGTACAGCTGGATCAGCGCCGTCACATCGGCCTGGAACACCACCAGGATCACGGCGGCCGCGACCGACAGCGCGAGGACGCCGTTGCTGAAGATCAGACGATCGCCGCGGGTGGCCAGCGACTTCGGGGCGTACCGATCCGTGGCGAGCACCGATCCGAGCAGCGGGAACCCGTTGAACGCGGTGTTGGCGGCGAGCAGCAGCACGGCGGCGGTCGCTGCCTGGACCACGAAGAACGGGATCGAGTTGTTTCCGAACGTGGCCGCGGCGATCTGCGCGATGAGGCTGCGTTGCGGCGTGCCCTCGCAGTCGGCGAACCCGACGAGATGGCAGGCATCCTCGGCGTAATGCACTCCCGCCATCAGCGCCACGACGACCAACCCGGAGAACAGCAGGATCGCCGTCGCCCCCATGGCCATGAGGGTCCGCTGGGCGTTGCGGATCTTCGGCCGGCGGAAGGCGGGCACGCCATTCGAAATCGCCTCGACCCCGGTGAGGGCGGCGCAGCCGCTCGCGAACGCCCGCAACAACAGCAGCACGAACGCCGCCTGGGTGAGACTTTCGGCCTGCACTGCGAACTGCGCGCTCTCGGCGACGGGAGCGTCCCCGAGTGCGGAGCGCACCAGGAACACCGCGATCATCACGGCGATGCTGCCGATGAACAGATACGTCGGGATCGCGAACGCCGCACTCGATTCGCGCACCCCCCGCAGGTTGATCGCCGCCAGCACGACGATGAACCCGACGGCGATCTCGACCCGGAACGGATCGAGTCCCGGGACCGCGGAGATGATGTTGTCGACACCCGACGCGACCGACACCGCGACGGTCATCACGTAGTCCACCAGGAGCGCGGCCGCCACGACGAGCCCGGCCTTCTCGCCGAGGTTCTTGCTCGCCACCTCGTAGTCACCGCCGCCGGAGGGATACGCCCTGATGAGCTGCCGGTACGAGAGCACGACCACGACGAGCAGCACGACGACGGCGAGCGCTACCCACGGTCCGAACGCCAGCAGCCCGAGCCCGCCGATGAGCAGGATCATCAGCAGCTCCTGCGGCGCGTAGGCCACCGAGGACAGCGGGTCGCTGGCGAAGATCGGCAGGGCGAGGTGCTTGGGCAGCAACTGGGCGTCGAGCTTGTCGGAGGGGAGCGGATCGCCGATCAGCCAGTGCTTCGCGGTGCGTTCAGGGGGTGTGTCATCGGCCGGAGCCTGGTCAATCACGAGGGATGACTGTACTCCTCTGCCCGGCCGCGCCGACCTAGGATCATCCGGTGAGCAGAACGCGGCGACGGTGGTGGGTGTGGGGGGTCGGCGCCCTCGTGCTGGCGCTGCTCGTCGTCGCCGGGATCGTGGTCGTCCCGATCCTCACCCACCAGGACCAGGGGCTGTCCAACCAGGC
>DATMFW010000034.1:0-28218 GCA_035556655.1 Pseudolysinimonas sp. | reverse complement strand
ACACGGTCAACAACATCGCGTCGTTCCTGCTGCTGGCCTCGGGCGTGTTCGGCACCACGATCAACGAGGCCGAGACCTCCGGCCCGATCGGCCCGTCGATCTCGGTCGTCACCCTGACCCTCTGGGTGCTCTGGATGTCATGGCTGGCACCCCGCGCCGGCGTCGCCCGCGTCGGCGCGTTCGCACCCCCCGCCATGCGACCCGTCCCCGCGGGTCAGCAACCTCGGATCTGACGGGTTCGGGGGCGCGAGGTCGCGCTCCCACCGCGCGTGAGCGGGGCGCAGTTCCGAGCTTGTTGCCTCCTCCACCGTTGACTCGAGCGCGGGGTTCTGCCCAGACCCGGGTCTCGGCGCCGGAGCAGGAATCGCGAGAGAGCATGCTCTCCCGGTGGATCTCGAGGCGTGGATCGAGTCGCGCGGGGGATACGCGCTCGTCGCCGACCTGCGTCGAGCGGGGTTCCGCGACCGGCACCTCGGCCGCGCCGTAGCGCGGGGGCGGGTGCGTCGCCCGCGCCGCGGCGTGTACTCGACGCGGAGCCCGGGTGACCCCGAGTTCCGCGCCCTCGCCGTCGGCGGACGACTGACGGGCGTGTCCGCACTCCACCTCATGGGAGCATGGCTGCGCGAGCCGCCGGCCCTCCTTCACGTCGCCGTTGCGAGACATGCGACCGCGATCGAGCACCCGCACGGGACGCGCATCCACTGGGTGGAGACCCACGGGGGCACGCTCACCCGGGTGGCGCTGGCGGATGCGCTGGTGCAGTCCGCGCTCGACGAACCCCTCGAGGTCGTGGTGCCCCTGTTCGACTGGGCTCATCGCGCCCGGCGGCTCGATCTGTTCCGCTTCGAAGAGATCCTGCTCCGGTTGCCGGCCGACCTGCAGGTTCTCCGCGACTGGGTCGACCCGCGGTCCCAGAGCATCCTCGAGAGCGTCGCCCGGGTCAGGTGCCGCCGCCGCGGATGGCGCGTCCGCAGCCAGGTGGGCGTGGGCGACCTCGGTTCCATCGATCTCGTGATCGAGGATGCGGTGGCGCTCGAGCTCGACGGTCGCCGCTTTCACGAATCCACTTTCCACGCCGATCGCGCCAAGGATCTCCAGATCACCCGCGAGGGCCGGCATTCGCTTCGGGTCGATGCCTCATTGCTCTTCCGCAGCTGGCCCGCGGTGGAGGCCGCGATCGAGCGAGCCCTCCACGAGCGTGCGCTCGGCGGCGACAACCTCGGAACAACGACCCTGCGCGTGCCGGAACACCGGCCGCGCAGACCCGTGACCCCGCGCAGTTCCGAGCTTGTTGCACCGACCCGGGAATAGCCCACCCGCGCCGGCGGGTTGAACCCCGTGTGACTCCCGTGAAGGTCGACATCTGGTCCGACGTGCAATGCCCCTGGTGCTACATCGGAAAGCGCAAGTTCGAAGCGGCGGTCGCCCAGACCGGCATCGACGTCGAGGTCGAGTACCACTCGTTCGAGCTCGCCCCCGACACCCCGGTCGACTACGAGGGCACCCCCGAGCAGTACCTCGCCGAGCGTAAGGGCCTGCCCGAGAGCACCGTGCGCCAGATGATCGAGCGGGTGAAGGGCATCGCGAGCAGCGTCGGGCTCGATTACGACTACGAGCACATGCACCAGACCAACACGATCAAGGCGCACGAGCTGCTGCACTTCGCCAAGACCCACGGCAAGCAGCTGGAGATGAAGGAGGCGCTGCTCAAGGCGTACTTCCTCGACGGCGGACACGTGGGGCGCATCGACGATCTCGTCGACCTGGCCGCGAGCATCGGGCTCGACGGCGCGGAGGCGCGCGAAGCTCTTCAGACGCAGCGCCACCTGGCCGACGTGAAGGCCGACGTCGCGCAGGCGGCCGCGTACGGCATCCAGGGGGTGCCGTTCTTCGTGTTCGAGGGTCAGTACGGGGTGTCCGGTGCGCAGGAGACCGCGACGTTCGCTAACGTCTTGGAGCAGGTGAAAGACGCGAAGGAGCCCGCCGCATGACGGACATCACCCCCCTGCAGATCCTGGGGGATGCCGAGGCGGCATCCTGCGATGGCGAGGTCTGCGAGCTTCCGCAGCATCGAGAGCATGCGATCGTGAATCGCCGGCTCGACGACGACGCGGTCTAGCTCCGCACTACGTCACCGGGTCCGAGATGTCGGCAACGGTCGCGCCGAGCCCGGCGATGAGCTGATCGGCCTCGACGAAGACCGACAGGCCGTGCTGGCCGGCTCCCATCGAGACGCGCCGGCCGACCAGCCGCTCGTCGACGAACACCGGCCACGCCGTGCTCGACCCGAGCGGGGTGATGGTTCCGCGCTCGTAACCGGTCGCCTCCAGCGCCACCGAGGCCTCGGGCAGTTGCAGCTTGTTGACCCCGACCACCGCGCGCAGCTTCGCCCACGAGATCTGACGGTCGCCGGGCACCTCGGCGAACAGGAAGGTGCCGTCGTGGCGTTTCACGACGAGTGACTTCACGATGTCGGCGGGGGTGATGCCGAGGATCTCCGCCGCCTCCTCGAGCGATCGCGCCGCCGCCCGCTCGACGAACTCGACCCCGATGCCCCGCGCAGCCGCGTCGGCGGCCACCCGTTCCCTGCCCTCAGCCACGCGCGCACCTTTCTGGGAGAATCGAGACGACATGTCCACGCTACCCAGCACCCAGGCGCCCCCGCTGCGCATCGGTCCGCTCGAACTGAGCGTGCCGGTCGTGCTGGCGCCGATGGCGGGGATCACCAACACGGCGTTCCGGCGCCTGTGCCGCGAGTACGGGGCCGGGCTGTACGTCAGCGAGATGATCACCAGTCGCGCACTGGTCGAGCGCACGCCCGAGTCGATGCGTCTGATCCGGCACCACGAGAGCGAGACGCCGCGCAGCATCCAGCTCTACGGTGTCGACCCGAAGACGGTCGCCGAGGCCGTGACAATGCTGGTCGCCGAGGACCGCGCCGACCACATCGACCTCAACTTCGGCTGCCCCGTGCCGAAGGTGACCCGCAAGGGCGGCGGCGCGGCGCTGCCGTGGAAGCTGGGGCTGTTCCGCGACATCGTCGAGAAGGCGGCGACGGCGGCCGGCGACGTGCCTCTCACGGTGAAGATGCGCAAGGGCATCGACGCCGACCACCTGACCTACCTCGACGCGGGTCGCGCCGCCGAGGGGGCCGGCGTCGCCTCGATCGCGCTCCACGCGCGCACCGCGGCCGAGTTCTACTCCGGCACCGCCGACTGGGCGGCCATCGCGAAGCTCAAAGACACGGTGACAAGCGTCCCGGTGCTCGGCAACGGCGACATCTGGAGCGCGGAGGACGCGCTGCGCATGGTCGCCGAGACCGGATGCGATGGCGTCGTCGTCGGCCGCGGGTGCCTCGGGCGCCCCTGGCTCTTCGGCGATCTCGCGGCAGCATTCCAGGGCGAGCAGCTGAAGGCGGAGCCGACCCTCGGCGAGGTCGCGCGGGCCTTCCGGCGCCACGCCGAGCTCCTGGTGGAGTTCTTCGACGATGAGGATCGTGCCTGCCGCGACATCCGCAAGCACGTCGCCTGGTACTTCAAGGGCTACGCGGTCGGCGGAGAGCTGCGTGCGGCGCTGGCCACGAGCAGCAGCCTTCAGCAGATCGATGACCTGCTGGCGAAGCTCGACCACGAGCAGGCCTACCCCGGTGCCGACGCCGAGGGCCAGCGCGGCCGCGCCGGCACCCCGAAGGTGCCCAGCCTTCCGGACCGCTGGCTCGATTCGCGCGAGCTGCAGGAGACGCACCGCGCCGAGCTCACCGAGGCAGAACTGCATCACAGCGGTGGCTGAGCTCCCGCCGGGCTACACGGCGCAGGACACCGCGCGCTGGCTTCCCGAGACGCACACCAACCCGCGCAGCGACTTCGCCCGCGACCGGGGCCGCCTGCTGCACTCCAGCGCGCTGCGGCGCCTGTCGCAGAAGACGCAGGTGCTGAGCCCGACGCAGGGGATCGACTTCGCCCGCAACCGGCTCACCCATTCGCTGGAGGTCGCGCAGGTGGGTCGCGAGCTGGCCCTCAACCTGGGTCTCGACCCCGACGTCGTCGACACCGCGTGCCTGGCGCACGATCTCGGGCACCCGCCGTTCGGGCACAACGGCGAGCGGGCGCTGAGCGCCTGGGCCGACGACGTCGGCGGTTTCGAGGGCAACGCCCAGACGCTGCGGCTGCTGACCCGGCTCGAGCCGAAGGTGTTCGGCCCCGACGGCGCGAGCTACGGGCTGAACCTGACCCGCGCGAGCCTCGACGCGAGCTGCAAGTACCCGTGGCCGCCGGCCGAGGGCGTTCCCGACCCGAGCGGCCGCAGCAAGTTCGGGTTCTATCTCGACGATGCGGCGGCGTTCGACTGGATGCGCGACGATGCCCCCGAGGGCGTGCGTTGCATCGAGGCCCAGGTGATGGACCTCAGCGACGACATCGCCTACTCGGTGCACGATTTCGAGGACGCGATCGTGAACGGCTATCTCGACGTCCCGGCGCTGAGCGCGCGCGTGAACCACGATGAGCTCGTCGACAGCATGTTCGAGTGGATCGGCGGCGAGATCGGCCACGACGACCTGATCGCAGCCTTCGACCGTCTCGACAACCTCGAGTACTGGATCGACAGCTGGGACGGCTCGCGCCGCGACCTGGCGCGGCTGAAGAACCTCACCAGCCAGCTGATCGGCCGGTTCGCGGGGGAGGCCGTGCGGGCCACGCGGGCGGCGCACCCGGGCGGGTCGCTGGCCCGGTACTCGGCGGATGTCGTGGTGCCGCCCCATACGCAGGCCGAGATCGCGGTGCTGAAGGGCATCGTCGCGGCGAACGTGATGTCGACCAACGCCCGCAAGCCGATCTACGCGGGGCAGCGGGGTCTGCTGACCGAGCTCGCCGACGCGCTGTGGGCGCATCCCGAGCATCTCGACATCGGCTTCGCCGAGGACTGGCTGCGGGCCCCCGACGACGCCGCCCGCAAGCGGGTCGTCGTCGACCAGGTGGCGTCGCTGACGGATGTGTCGGCCACGGCGTGGCACGAGCGCCTCACGACAGGCGCCGCCTGAGCACCCGCAGCGCGACCCCGGCGGCCAGCACGATGACCCCGCCGACGATCGACTCGGGGGGCAGGGTCGCGACGAGCACCAGGCATCCCGCTGCGCCGAGCACCGGCACGGCGCGCGGGTACCTGCGTTCCCCGGGCGGCTGGCGCAGCGCCGCGAGGTTCGCGACGAGGTAGTACAACAGCACCCCGAACGACGAGAACCCGATGACCCCGCGCAGGTCGGTGACCAGCACGAGTACGCACACGGCGGCCGCGAGGGCGAGCTCGGCGTGGTGGGGCACCTGCCGCGAGCTGACTCCGGCGAACCAGCGCGGCAGATCTCCGGTCCGGCCCATGGCCAGCGCCGTGCGGCCGACCCCGGCGATGAGGGCGAGCAGGGCACCGAGTGCGGCGATCGCCGCCCCGGCCCGCACGACGGGTCCGGTCCAGGTCCCGGCGTGGGCGGCGGCGTCGGCGAGGGGAGCCGTCGAGGCGGCGAGCCGGTCGGGTCCGAGGGCGGTCAGCAGGCTGACGGCGACGACGGCGTAGATCACCAGCGCGCCGGCGAGCGCGATGAGGATGGCGCGCGGAATGGTGCGCGCGGGGTCCCTGACCTCTTCACCCATGGTCGCGATGCGCGCGTAGCCGGCGAACGCGAAGAACAGCAGCCCGGCCGACTGCAGCACCCCGTACGGGTCGGTGGCGAGCGGCCCGAGGGGCGCGGGCGTCGCCGTCGCCGACGACGTGACGACGGCGACGGTGAGCGCGCACAGCACCAGCACGACGAGCACTTTCGTCACCAGTGCCGTCCGGGTGACCCCGAGCAGGTTGAGCCCCGTGAGGGCGAGGATCGCGGCGACGGCGACCGGTTTCTGCCAGCCCTCTGGCGCGAGGTAGGCGGCGGCGGTGGCCGCCATCGCTGCGCAACTGGCGGTCTTGCCGACGACGAACGACCACCCGGCGAGGTAGCCGGGCCAGGCTCCCAGCACCGCTCGGCCGGATGCGTAGGCGCCGCCCGAGGTGGGGTAGCGCGCCGCGAGCTGTGCCGACGACGCGGCGTTGCCGTAGGCGACGAGTCCGGCGAGGCCGAGCCCGATGAGCAGCCCCGATCCGGCCGCGCCGGCCGCGGGGGCGAACGCCGCGAAGACCCCCGCGCCGAGCATCGAGCCGAGTCCGATGGCGATCGCGTCGGTGAGCCCGAGCCGCCGGGCGAGTGCCGTCATCGGCCGGCCGCGAGGTCCGCCTCGATGGCCGCCGCGGCCTCCCGCAGCGGGGGCAGCACGCGCGCCACGAAGGCCTCCGGGTCGTCGTCGCTGCGCCCGGCGACGTTGATGGCGGCGAGAGTGTCCGCCCCGTTCACCCGCACCGCCATCGAGCGCAACCCGGCTTCGAGCTCGCCGTCGACGAGCGCGTAGCCCTGGGCCTCGATGCGGGCGAGCTCCGCTTCGAGTTCGGCGCGGGTCCGCAGCGACCGGTCGGTGAGAGCGGGAAGCTCGTCGGGCAGCTCGAGGCCGGGAGTACCGGCCAGCAGCACCCGCCCCATCGAGGTCGCCCAGGCGGGGAACCGGGTGCCGATCGCGATGCTGACGGCCATGATGCGCTGGACGGGCACACGCGCGACGTAGACCACATCGCCGCCGTCCAGGATGGACGCCGAACTCGATTCGCCGACCTCGGCCGACAGCCGCTCCAGGTGCGGCATGGCCAGCTCGGGCAGGGTCAGGGTCGACAGGTAGCCGTACCCGAGGTCGAGCACGCGCGGCGTGAGGGCGTACGTCTTGCCGTCGGTGCGCAGGTAGCCCAGTTCGGCCAGCGTCAGCAGGAAGCGCCGGGCGGCGGCCCGGCTGAGTCCGGTGGCCGCGGCGACCTCGCTGAGGGTCTGCCGGGGACGGGTGGCGTCGAAGGCGCGCAGCACCTCGAGCCCGCGCGCGAGCGACTGCACGTACTCCTCGCCCGCCACGTGGCGATCCTATCCACCGCCCCGGCGCGCCCCTCGGCGCGAACCTAGAATCGGGTGCATGCCCGGCCTGATCCGCAGAAGCGATATCGACGAGGTGCGCTCCCGGGTCAACATCGCGGATGTCGTGGGCGATTTCGTGACGCTCAAGAACGCCGGCGGCGGCTCGCTGAAGGGCCTGTGCCCGTTCCACGAGGAGCGCACCCCGAGCTTCCACGTGCGGCCGCAGGCGGGGTTCTATCACTGCTTCGGATGCGGTGAGGGCGGCGACGTCTTCTCCTTCCTGCAGAAGATGGACCACGTCACCTTCCAGGAGGCGGTGGAGCGGCTGGCGGCGAAAGCGGGCCTCGAACTGCACTACGAGGATGGCGGTCAGGCCGGCGATCACGGTCAGCGCGCGCGGCTGCTGGCCGCGAACGCGGCGGCCGAGCGATTCTTCCGCGCACAGCTGTCGACGGATGCGGCGCGGATCGGGCAGGACTTCCTCGGCTCCCGGGGCTTCGACATCGCCGCCGCCGAACGGTTCGGCGTCGGCTTCGCCCCCAACTCCTTCAGCGCGCTGGGCGATGCACTGAAGGCCCAGGGTTTCACCGAGCTCGAACTGTCGGCCGCCGGGCTGCTGAGCACCAATGACCGCGGCCGGTCGTACGACCGCTTCCGGGGCAGGCTCATCTGGCCGATCCGCGATGTCACCGGGCAGACGATCGGGTTCGGCGCACGCAAGCTGCTCGACGACGAGACCGACAAGGGCCCGAAGTACCTGAACACGCCCGAGACCCCGATCTATCGCAAGAGCCAGGTGCTGTACGGTCTCGACCTGGCGCGCCGCGACATCGCCAAGGGCAAGCGGGTGGTCGTGGTCGAGGGCTACACCGACGTGATGGCCTGTCACCTGGCGGGGGTCACCACGGCCGTGGCGACCTGCGGCACCAGTTTCGGGGTCGACCACATCAAGGTGATCCGCCGGGTGCTCGGCGACGTCGACAACGCCGACGTCTCGGGAGTCGGCGAGGTGATCTTCACGTTCGATCCCGACGAGGCGGGGCAGAAGGCGGCGAGCCGGGCGTTCGCCGAAGAGCATCGCTTCGCCGCCCAGACCTTCGTCGCCGTCGGCCCGGACGGGCTCGACCCGTGCGATCTGCGACTGAACCGCGGTGACGACGCCGTCCGCACGCTGATCGCGACGCGCAAGCCCATGTTCGAGTTCATGATCCGGCGCCGGCTGGCGGGGCACGATCTCGAGACGGTCGAGGGCCGGGTGGCGGCGTTGCGGGCGTCCGCGCCGGTCGTCGCCGGCATCCGGGATCGCTCGATGATGCTCGGCTACACCCGCACGCTCGCGGGGTGGCTGGGCATGGACCCCGCGGAGGTGTCCGCCGCCGTGAAGCGCGCCGCGTTCGCCAACAAGGCCGCCGAGAACGAGGGCCCTCCCGCGGCCGGTCCGCGCGCGGAGCAGCCCGAGCCGCCGGCCGACTCGGCCGGCATCAAGCTCACCGACCTGCCGATCGACCCGATCACCCGCAGCGAGCGCGATGCGGTGATGGCGATCGTGCAGTACCCCGAGGCGGTCGGTCGTGCCCTGATCGAGCGGGCGGTCACCGCGCGCTTCGTCAACTCCACGCTCGAGGTCGTGCGCGACGGCATCGCCGCGGGGCTCGATGCGTTCGGAACCTCCGACTGGGTGCGGCGCATCGCCGCCGAGGTGCCGCCGTCGTTCTCGTCCTTCGTCGAACAGCTCGCCATCGCGGCGGTGCCCGACGGCTGGCGCTTCAGCGGCCGGGGCCGCGTCGAGCGCACGCCCGAGCAGATCGGGGCCTACTGCGCGATGGTGGTCACCGATCTGGTCGACCGCGACCTGTTGAGGCAGAAGTCCGAGGTCCTCGGGGCGATGCAGCGGGCGAGCGCGAACGGCGAGACCGAGCGCGTCGGCGAGTTGACCCGGCGGTCGGTGGAACTGGAAACCCTGCGCCGCCAGCTGCGCAAAGAATGAGCGTGGGCGCGCGGATCGCGACGTCGATCGGGGGCGGTACGCAACATCCGAGCGCCGGATTACCGGACCGGGTAAAGATTTCGTCGCAGCGCACCCCCCGTGTGGAGGTCGGCGGTCCCCTGTGTTAGACCTGTGTTCTGACGCCACGCGGGCACTGCTGCCGTGCGGGGCGTTTCTCGCAGTTCTCTTGCACACAAACAGGAAGAGGTACACGGAATGATTTCCGTTTCCCAGAAGGCCCGAGTGCGTCTCGGTCTGGTCGCGGCCACCGCCGCGGCGGGACTCGTGCTCGCCGGCTGCGCCGGCAACGGCGGAACCGGCGGTTCTGACGACAACGTGATCCTCGTCGGCACGACCGACAAGGTGACGACGCTCGATCCGGCCGGTTCGTACGACAACGGGTCGCTTGCGATTCAGACGCAGGTGTTCCCCTACCTGGTCAACACCGACTACAACAGCACCGACGTCGTGCCCGACCTCGCCGAGAGCGCCGAGTTCACCAGCCCGTCGGAGTACACGGTGAAGCTGCCCGCCGGCCTGAAGTGGGCCAACGGCAACGACCTGACCTCGTCCGACGTGAAGTTCTCGTTCGACCGCAACATCGCGATCGCGGACCCGAACGGCGCGTCCAGCCTTCTCTACAACCTCGACAGCGTCGAGGCGCCGGATGACACGACCGTCGTCTTCCACCTGAAGACCGACAACGACCAGATCTTCCCGCTCATCCTGACCAGCTTCCCGGGTGCCATCGTCGACGAGGAGTCCTTCTCGGCCGACGCGATCACCCCCGACAACGACATCGTCAAGGCCAACGCCTTCGGCGGTCCGTACGTCATCACGAGCTACGACTTCAACAAGACGGTCGAGTTCGCGCCGAACACCGAGTACAAGGGTCTGCTCGACGCGGCGACCAACGACGGGGTCATCCTGTCGGTGTACGCGGACTCGTCGAACCTGAAGCTCGCCGTGCAGGAGGGCGAGGTCGACGTGGCCTACCGCAGCCTGTCGCCGACCGACATCGAGGACCTCCGCGGCAACGACGCGGTCAAGGTCGTCGACGGCCCCGGTGGCGAGCTGCGCTACGTGGTGTTCAACTTCGACACCATGCCGTACGGCGCCAAGACCGCCGAGGCCGACGCGGCCAAGGCCCAGGCCGTCCGCCAGGCGTTCGCCTCGCTGATCGACCGCCAGGCGATCGCCACGCAGGTCTACAAGGACACCTACACCCCCGCCTACTCGTTCGTTCCGGACGGCTTCGCCGGCGCCACCACGGTGCTGAAGGACCTGTACGGCGACGGCAACGGTGGTCCCGACGCCGACAAGGCCAAGGGGATCCTCGAGGCGGCCGGTGTCACCACCCCGGTGCAGCTGAGCCTGCAGTACAACTCGGACGACCACTACGGTCCGTCCTCGGGCGATGAGTACGCGATGGTCAAGGAGCAGCTGGAGGCCTCCGGCCTGTTCACCGTCGACCTGCAGTCGACCGAGTGGGTCCAGTACTCCAAGGACCGCGTCGCCGACGTGTACCCGGCCTACCAGCTCGGCTGGTTCCCGGACTACTCCGACAGTGACAACTACCTGACGCCGTTCTTCCTGACGAACAACTTCCTCGGGAACCACTTCAGCGACTCCGAGGTGGAGAAGCTGATCCTGGCGCAGGCGGTCGAGCCCGACCACGACACCCGCATCCAGGACATCGAGGACATCCAGGCCCGCATGGGTGAGCTGCTGTCCACGGTGCCGCTGTTGCAGGGCGCTCAGATCGCGGTCGCCGGAAGCGGGATCGACGGCGTCATCCTCGACGCGTCGTTCAAGTTCCGCTACGCGCCGCTCACGAAGTAACCAGCACATAACCGTGAGTGGGGCGGCCCGCCTGGCGCGTGCCGCCCCACTTCACTGTCCTCGAACGACAGGGTCCCCGTGATCGAATCCGTGCCGCCCCGCTCGAAGGCCCCCGCTCCGGCAGCCGCGAAGAAGCGGGCGGTGGGCGGCGGCTTCGCGCGCTACCTGGTGGTGCGCTTCCTGCTGATGATCCCCACCGTGTTCATCCTGGTGACACTCGTGTTCCTGCTGATGCGCACGACCGGTGATCCGCTGACCGCGGCGCTCGGCGGCCGGCTGCCGGCCGACCAGCTCGCCGAACGCATCCATGCCGCCGGGTACGACCGGCCGCTCATCGTGCAGTACATCGAGTACATCGGCCAGGTGTTCACCGGAAACTTCGGACGCACCCTCAGCGACAACCAGCTCGTCACCGACGTGCTGTTCCGCTACGGCCCGGCGACCCTCGAGTTGGCGATCTACGCGCTGATCGTCGCGTTCATCGTGGGCATCCCGCTGGGGATGCTCGCCGCCTACCTCCGCGACCGCTGGCCCGACG
This sequence comes from Pseudolysinimonas sp., assembly GCA_035556655.1. Lineage (GTDB taxonomy): Bacteria > Actinomycetota > Actinomycetes > Actinomycetales > Microbacteriaceae > JBDSKH01. Next base: position 16,875 of record DATMFW010000034.1, on the reverse strand, counting down.
CCGTCCTGCGCGTGTTCGCGATCCTGTTCTACGCCACCCCGGTGTTCTTCGCGGGCCTCGTCCTCAAGCTGATCTTCGCGGTCGGTCTGCACTGGTTGCCCGCCAGCGGCCGGGCGGGGGCACGCAACGAGGTGGCCCTCAATCGCGTCGAGGGCAAGACCGGCATCCACCTGATCGATGCCATCCGGCTCGGCGACGGCGCGATCATCGGCGATGTCCTCGCCCACGCCGTGCTGCCGGCCATCGCACTCGGCCTGCTCACGGCCGGCATCTTCCTGCGCCTGGTCCGCACCAACGTGATCGGAACGCTCGGCCAGCCCTACGTGGACGCGGCCCGGTCGCGCGGCGTCAGCGAGTTCCGGCTCGTCCGTCATCACGCGTACAAGCCGGCGCTGATCCCGATCATCACCGTCATCGGCCTGCAGATCGCTCTGCTGCTCGGCGGCGCCGTGCTGACCGAGACCACCTTCGAATGGAAGGGCCTCGGCTTCCAGCTGGTGCAATACCTGCTGGCCCGCGACTTCGTCGCCGTGCAGGGCATCGTGGCCCTGCTCGCGGTGATCGTCGCGGTCACCAACTTCATCGTCGACATCATCGCGGCGATCATCGACCCCCGGGTGAGGTACTGATGCGACTCCGCCGCTTCCTGGGCACCCTGCCCGTCGTCCACCAGTTCCGGCAGAGCGTCGGCCTGCAGCGCGGGATGCTGGTCGCCGGCCTGATCATCACCGGAGCCTTCGCGCTGCTGGCGATCCTCGCGCCGGTGATCGCCCCCTACGGCTTCAATCAGCTGAGCACCGACGGCGAGTCGTTCGGCTCGCAGCAGCCGCCGGGCGGGGACCACCTGCTCGGCACCACCGTCGGCGGCTACGACGTGCTCTCGCGGGTGATCTGGGGCGCTCAGACCGCGTTCTTCGTGATCATCGTGGCGGTGCTGCTGTCGATCTTCGTCGGTGTGCTGCTCGGCCTGGTCTCCGGCTATCTCGGTGGCTGGGTCGATCGCGTGCTCGTCGTCATCGCGGATGCCGTGTACGCCTTCCCCACGCTGCTGCTGGCCATCGTGGCCGGCATCGTCATCAGCAAGGGTCAGTCCGACCTGGTCGGCGGTGTCTTCGCCGCGGCGATCTCGATCACCGTCGTCTTCATCCCCCAGTACTTCCGCGTGATCCGCGCCGAGGCGGTGCGGGTGAAGGCGGAAGCGTTCGTCGAGTCGGCGAAGGTGGTCGGCGCCAGCACTCCGCGGGTGATGTTCCGCCACGTGTTCCGCAACTCGACCCGCACGCTGCCGCTCATCTTCACGCTCAACAGCTCGGAGGCGATCCTCACGCTCGCGGGACTCGGCTTCCTCGGTTTCGGCATCGAGCCGACCTCGGCCGCCGAGTGGGGCTATGACCTCAACCGCTCGATCAGCGATGTGACCAGCGGCATCTGGTGGACCTCGATCTTCCCGGGCGCCGCGATCGTGCTGATCGTCCTCGGCATCACGCTGATCGGTGAGAGCCTCAACGACCTCGCCGACCCGCGGCTGCGCGCACGACGGCGCGCCGCCGCGACCCCGGCGGATGCGGTGGCCGCGACGGTCCCCGCCGCGCGCGAAGACCTCGGGGAGGTGCGCTGATGGCGCAGACGCAACCGGCCGTCGACATCCGCGATCTGGATGTCACGTTCGCCACCGACGGGGGCGACGTGCACGCGGTGCGCAAGGTCAGCCTCCAGGTGCAGCGCGGCGAGGTTCTGGCGATCGTCGGGGAGTCCGGCAGCGGCAAGACGGTGACGGCGCGCACGATGCTCGGGCTGATCCCGGAGACCGCGACGGTGAAGGGCGCGCTCTTCCTCGGCGGCGAGGACGTGGTCTCGATCAGCCCGTCCCGCATCCGGGAGTTGCGGGGCACCCGCGGCGCGATGATCTTCCAGGAGCCCTCGACGGCCCTCAACCCGGTGTTCACGGTGGGCTGGCAGCTGGCCGAGGGCCTTCGCGCTCACGGCAACGTCTCCAAGCAGCAGGCGCACCGCAAGGCGGTCGAGATGCTGCAGAAGGTCGGCATCCCCGATGCCGCACGCCGGGTCAACGACTATCCGCATCAGTTCTCGGGCGGGCAGAAGCAGCGCATCGTCATCGCGATGGCCCTCGCCCTCGAGCCGGACGTCATCATCGCCGACGAGCCCACGACGGCGCTCGATGTGACCGTGCAGGCCGAGATCCTCGACCTGCTGCGCGATCTGCGCGCCGAGTTCGACACCGCGATCGTGCTCATCACCCACAACATGGGTGTCGTCGCCGACCTGGCCGACCGGGTCGCGGTGATGCTGAACGGCGAGCTCGTCGAGACGGCTCCGGTGCGCGAGCTGTTCGCCGCGCCGCAGCACGAGTACACCAAGAAACTGCTCGCCGCGGTTCCGCGTCTCGACATCGCCGATCGGCCGCAGGTCGCGCCGAGCGATGAGCCGGCCGTGGTGACGGCGACCGATCTCGAGATCGAGTACCCGGGTCGGCTCGGACGGCGCGGGTTCCGCGCCGTCGACGGGGTGAGCTTCGAGATCCGGCCGGGCGAAGTGCTCGGGCTGGTGGGCGAGAGCGGCTCCGGCAAGACGACCATCGGCCGCGCGATCGCGGGGCTCACGAAGGTGACCGGGGGTTCGCTGACTGTGCTGGGCACCGAGATGCTCGGCGTGCGCGAGCGCGCATTCCGGCCGCAGCGCAAGGATCTGGGCTTCGTGTTCCAGGATCCGGCGACCAGCTTCAACCCACTGCTCACGATCGCGCAGTGCGTGGCCGAACCCCTGATCGTGCACGGGGTCGCGGCGAATGCGCTCCAGGCGCGCGACCGGGTCGATGAGCTGCTCGAGGCCGTGCAGTTGCCGCGCGAATACGGCGACCGGTTCCCGCACGAGCTGAGCGGCGGGCAGCGTCAGCGGGCGTCGCTGGCGCGGGCGATCGCGCTCGATCCGAAGCTGCTGATCGCCGATGAGCCGACGAGCGCGCTCGACGTCTCGGTCCAGGCGCGGGTGCTCGAGCTGTTCGGCGAGGTGCAGGAGCGCTTCGGGTTCGCGACCCTGTTCATCACCCACGACCTGGCCGTGGTCGACCTGCTCGCCCACCGGCTCGTGGTGCTGCACCACGGCCGCATTGCGGAGGAGGGGCACACCGCCGACGTGCTGGGTGACCCGCAGAACGACTACACCCGCCGCCTGCTGCACTCGCTTCCGGTCCCCGACCCGGTCGAGCAGGCCGCGCGCCGGGCGCGTGGTCCGCTGGCGTCCGCCTGATCGGTAGGTTGGTGTCGTGGCCGACGCACCCGTAGCAGTCCTCGCTGACGATCTCACCCTCGGGTACGGCGACGACGACGTCGCCGTGAACGGCGTTTCGCTCACCATCCCCGTCGGCGGCATCCTGGGTGTCGTGGGCGAGGCCGGCTCGGGCAAGAGCACTCTGGCGCGCGCCGTCGCCGCGCAGGTGCTGCACGGGCAGAAGCCGCTGCCGAAGATCTTCGGGGGCCAGCTGGAGATCTTCGGGCATGACATGCGCACCATCTCGGACCGCAGCCGCAGCCGCCTCACGGTGCGCATCGGCTACCTGCCGCAGGACGGCGGGTCGACGCTCGAGCCGCACCTGACGATCGGCGAGAACGTCTCCGAGCCGATCTACTCGCGCGATCGCAAGTTCGACCGGCACGAGGCGGGCGCGGCGGTCGCGGCCCTGATCGACGCGGTGCGCCTTCCGCTGGCGGTGATGAACAAGTTCCCGCACGAGCTCAGCCGCGGTCAGCGTCAGCGCGTGGCGCTCGCGCGTGCGTTGATCCTCGAGCCGTCGCTGCTGGTGGCCGATGACCCGACGATGGGTGTCGACGTCCTGGTGCGTGGCCGCATCCTCACCGTGATCGCCGACCTGCAGCGCGAGCGCGCGTTCTCGGCGCTGGTGATCGGCCATGACATCCGCGAGTTGCGCACGATGACCGAGCAGATCGCGATCATGCACGGCGGCATGTTCGTCGGGCTCGGGCAGGTCGACCAGGTGCTGAACAACCCGCTGCACCCGTATGTGGAGAAGCTGGCCGAGTCGATCAGCCTGGCCGGTCCCGCGGCGCGTCACGCGCGCAGATGACCTCGTTCCTGGTCGGCGGCTACGGTCCCGACATGGGTGGGGATGCGGTGGGCATCCGCCGCGCGACCTCCGGTCCCGGCGGGGTGTTCACTCTCGGCGCGCTGGCGATCGAGCTGCCCTCGCCCTCCTGGATCACCGTGTCCGGCGACCGGGTGTACGCGGCGCTCGAGGGCACCGGTGAGCTGGCGGTGCTGACCCGCGACCTCGAGCTGCTCGACCGGGTCCCCGCCGGGGGAGAGTTCCCGTGCCACATCGGGGTCGCCGGCGACACCGCGATCGTGGCCTGCTACGGCGACGGGGCGGTGGCCGTGCACCCGCGAGGCGCGCCGGTCCGGGTCCTGGCGGGGTCGGGGTCGGGGCCTCGCGAAGCCCAGGACGGACCGCATGCGCACCATGTGCTGGTGGCCGGCGATCGCATCCTGACCCTCGATCTCGGCGCGGATGCCCTGCACGTCCACGACCTCGGCATGACCCGGCTCTCGACGATCGTGCTGCCGCCGGGGACGGGGCCGCGCGATCTGCTCGCACTGCCCGGCGGGCGGTTCCTGCTGCTGGGGGAGCACAGCGGCGAACTGCTGCTGCTCACCGCCGAGCTGGAGATCGCGCAGCGCACGCGCCTCGCCGGGTTCGGTGACGGCGACCAGGCGGCGGGCCTCGCGCTGATCGCCGGCCGGTTCGTGGCATCCGGCATCCGCGGCAGCAACCGGCTGTCGATCACGGCCCTGACGGATGCCGGCCTCGCCCCGGTCACGGCCGTCCCGTCCGGCGGCGAATGGCCGCGTCACCTCGTCGCCGACGGTTCCGTGGTGCATGTGGCCAATCAGCTCTCCAGCACGGTGGCGAGTTTCACGATCGACGACGAGGGCCACCCCGAGCCGGTCGGCGAACCGGTGCCGGTGCCGTCCCCGACCTGCCTCGCGGCGGTCATCGACGCGCCCAACCTTTGATAGTCTTGCGAGGCTGTTTTCGCAGCATTCCTCGGTAGCTCAATTGGCAGAGCAATCGGCTGTTAACCGATAGGTTCTTGGTTCGAGTCCAAGCCGGGGAGCCACGAGATGAACGACTACGTAGTCAAGCCGCTGTCGCCTGAGACATTCCCGGCCTGGCTGGCCCTGGCCGAGAAGCACAACGGCGTCTGGGGCGGCTGCTACTGCAGCTACTTCCACGGCGATACCGACGCCACCCGCAAAGACGACCACGACCGCGCGACCTTCAAGCGCCGTCTGGTCGACGAGGGCGTGGCCCACGCGGCTCTCGTCTTCGACGGCGACCAGGCGATCGCATGGTGCCAATACGGATCGCCGGAGGAGCTTCCCGGCATCTATCACCGCAAGCAGTTCGACGCCGGCGAGACGAGGCTCGCCCCGTGGCGGATCACCTGCTTCTTCGTCGACCGCGACTACCGGCGCCAGGGTGTGACCCTGCTCGCGCTGCGGGGTGCGCTCGACCTGATCGCGCAGGCCGGCGGCGGCGAGGTGGTGTCGTTTCCGAACATCGTCGAGCCGGGCAAGCGCGTCTCGTCCTCGTTCCTGCACAACGTGACCCCCGGCATCTTCGAGCAGGCGGGGTTCACCTTCGAGCGCCGGATCGGGAAGAACAAGACGGTGATGCGCACGAACGTCGCGCCGCGCGCGTAGCGGCGGGGTTACTCCCGGGAGACGACGACGCCCGCGAGGGCCGCGCGTAGCATCGAGCCATGCCGGCACCCTGGGTCACCCATGAGCGCTGGCACGGTTCGCCGCATTGGGTGGGGGCCGACGGTCCGCCGGAGTGGCGGATGCCGCGCTGGGCGACGCTGTGGATCCCCGTCATCGTCTCCCTGACGATCCAGCTGCCCTCGGCGATCTTCATCTCCCGCTTCACCGGTCTGGACCCGCAGCAGACGGCCGCGTCGATCGGCATCGCCCTCATCGGCCCGATCGCGCTGATCGGAGCCCGGCGATTCCCGGGGCCGGTGGTGGCGATCACGGCGATCGCCGCATCCCTCGATCTGTTCGTCAACGAGCGGGGCGGACCGCCGTATCTGGCGCTCGCGTTCGCCATCCTCAGTGCCGTCGTCCGCGGTGCCCGGGTGTGGGCGTGGATCTCGATCGGCGTGTGCTGGATCGCCTCGATCACGTTCGCCGGGCTCCTCGGCCGCGAGCAGTGGACGCCGTTCCGCATCGCAGGCACCACGCTCGGCATCCTCATCGTGTTCGGCATCGGCGAGGCGCTGCGCACCCGCAAGGAGCGGGCGGCCGAGTGGCGGCGCCGCGCCGGAGAGCGCCGGCAGAGCGCGGTGCAGGCCGAGCGGGTGCGCATCGCCCGCGAACTGCACGACGTACTGGCCCATTCGCTGAGCCAGATCAACGTGCAGGCCGGCGTCGGGCTGCACCTCATGGACCGTCAGCCCGACAAGGCCCGTGACGCGCTGGCCAGCATCAAGGACACCTCCAAGACCGCGCTCGACGAGGTGCGCTCGGTGCTGGGGATGCTGCGGGCCGACGGAGCCGCGGCCGACGCGCCCCTGGTGCCCGAGCCCGACCTCGGCCGCCTCGGCTCGCTCGTCGCGAGCGCCGGCCTGCCGGTCGGTCTTCACGACCGGCTCAGCCACGCCGAGGTGCCCGCGCAGGTCCAGCTGGCGATGTATCGCATCGTGCAGGAGTCGCTCACCAACGCCGCTCGGCACGCGACCGGGGTGACCCGAGTCGAGGTGCTGCTCGATCGCGACGACGAGGGGTATCTGGTGCGCGTGACCGACGACGGGCGGCCGGGCGACATGGCCGCGGAGTCGGGCGGCCGCGGCCTGCTGGGCATGCGCGAACGCGCAGAACTGCTCGGTGGCCGGCTGAGCGCGGGCCCGGCGGCGGACGGCGGGTTCCGGGTGGAAGCGCGGATCCCGGTATGAGCATCCGGGTCGCACTGGCCGATGATCAGCAACTGATCCGCGGCGGATTCCGCAGCCTGCTCGAGGCCGAACCGGACATCGAGGTCGTCGGCGAGGCGGGGACCGGACGCGAGGCGGTCGCCCTGGTGACGCGCGAGAAGCCCGACGTGGTGCTGATGGACATCCGCATGCCCGACGGCGACGGGCTGTGGGCGACCGAGCAGATCGTCGCGGACCCCGCTCTGGCCGGCACGCACGTGGTCGTGGTGACGACGTTCGAGCTCGACGAGTACGTGGCGCAGGCGATCCGCGCGGGCGCGAGCGGCTTCCTGGTCAAAGACACCGAGCCGGTCGAGCTGATCCGCGCCGTCCACGTCGTCGCGGGTGGGGACGCGCTGCTCAGCCCGCGGGTGACGAAGCGCCTGCTCGAGCGGGTCGCCGGATCCCTGCGCGACGCCCCCGACGACGCCCGCATCGCCACCCTGACCGAGCGCGAACGCGAGGTGCTGGCGCTGGTGGGCCAGGGGCTCAACAACGACGAGATCGGCACGGCGCTGTTCCTCAGTCCGCTCACCGCGAAGACCCACGTGTCGCGGATCATGGCGAAGCTGCTCGCCCGCGACCGGGTCCAGCTCGTCGTCGTGGCGTATGAGGCCGGGCTCGTGGTCCCCGGCCGCGTGGAGTAGCCGCCCGGTCCGGCTGCTCCCGGGGGAGTACGGCGAGTGCGTCTCGCCGGCAGATTCGCGTGGATGCGGGGGTGACGAGAGTGGGATCACCGGGTTCCGATCGGTCCCCGGCCCTCGACAAGAAGGATGACCGTGTTCACCTCACTCGCCCTGGCCACCGCCGTCGTGCACCCGTTCGGGCACGGCTTCGGCTGGCTGTTCTTCCTCGTGCCGCTGTTCTGGATCGGCGTGTTCGTGCTGATCTTCGCGCTGGCCGGGCGCCGCTGGCGCCGTCACGGCTGGGGACCCGGCGGGCACTACGGCCCCTGGGCCATGGCGCACGCGGCACGTTCCGCCGAGTCGAGCCTCGCCGAGCGCTTCGCGCAGGGCGACATCGACGAGAAGGAGTACCGCGCCCGTCTCGAGGTGCTGCGCGCCAACGCGCCGCAGCCTCCCCTGCGGTAGGCCACGCACCGCCGACTGGCCCCGTCCCCTCGCGGGGGCGGGGCCGATCGTCGTTATAGCCTCGGAGCGTGGCTGACCCCGACACGTCCGCGGCGGTGCGCGCCGGTCTCGCCGTCGGTCTGGCGGTCGCCGCGTACGGCGTCTCGTTCGGTGCCCTGGCGGTGGCATCGGGTCTCGATGTCTGGCAGACCTGCGTGCTGAGCCTGTTCATGTTCTCGGGCGGATCCCAGTTCGCCCTCATCGGCGTGCTGGCCTCCGGCGGCGCGGCGGCCGGGCCGGCCGCGATCACCAGCGCCGCCCTGCTGGGCGTGCGCAACTCGCTGTACTCGATGCGGATGTCGCCGATCATCGGCGGACCGTGGTGGCGAAAGCTGCTGGCCGCCCAGTGGACGATCGACGAGTCGACGGCGGTGTCGACCGCGCAACCGACCCTGCGCGGGCAGAAGACGGGGTTCTGGGTCACCGGTGCCGTCATCTATGTCGGCTGGAACCTCACGACGTTCCTCGGGGCCCTGCTCGGCGACCTGGTGGGGGATGTGCGGCAGTACGGCCTGGACGCGGCGGCGGCGGCCGCATTCCTCGGATTGCTCTGGCCGCGTCTACGGGCCCGCCAGCCGATCGCGGTCGCGGCGGGCGCTGCGGTGGTCGCCGCGCTGCTCGTGCCGGTGCTGCCGCCGGGTCTTCCGGTGCTCGCCGCGGCGCTCGTCGCGGTGGTGGTGGGTATCACGAACTGGCTCGGCGCGAAGGCGGCCGCATGAACATCTGGACGGTCATCCTGCTGGCGTCGCTGATCGTCATGCTGCTCAAACTCGTCGGTTACCTGGTCCCGCCCTCGTTCATGGAGCGCCCGACCCCGTCGCGGGTGGCGAACCTGCTCACCGTCGCCCTGCTGGCAGCGCTCGTCGTCACCCAGACGCTCGAGCGCGAGCACGACATCGTGCTGGATGCGCGGGTTCCGGCGGTCGGTGTCGCGGCGGTGCTGCTGGTGCTGCGGGCACCCTTCATCGTGGTGGTGCTCAGCGCTGCCGTCGTCGCGGCGGTCCTGCGGCTGCTGGGCTGGATGAGCTGACCCGCGACCGGCGCCGGAAGATCGCCCAGGTCGCGATCGCGACCACCGCGAACACGGCGAACAGTGTGCCCCAGCCCAAGACGGGTGCCGACATCGTGCCCCAGTTGTCGCTGAGCGGCACGACGACGAAGAGGAAGACCAGCGCCGTCACCAGATACGCCCCCAGCCAGGCGAGCTTCGACCACCGGAAGATCGTGCGCCCGTCGAGGAACTCGATGGGCAGCAGCGCGATGACCAGGGTGCCGAGGGCCTCGAGCGTGACCGCGGCCAGGACCTCGATCAGCAGGTTGTTGAAGAACCCGGTGCCCGACACCGTGGCGCTGGCGATGCCGTACCCCAGCCAGGCGAGCAGGCCGGCGGCGATGGTGAGGCCCACCCCCAGCAGGCCGAGTCGCGCGTCGTCGCGGAGCTTCAGTTCGCGGGCGTAGACCACCCCCAGCACGATGCCGAACAGGAACCCGGGGGAGATGCCGGCGAGCCGCGACACCAGCACCGAGATCCCGACGATCGCGAGGGCCGCCGGCATCGGCTTCAGCAGTGCCGCGACATCGAATGCGCGCCGCGCGACCCGCATGACGATCAGCGAGAGGCCGATGTTGATCGCCACCACCGACATCACCATGGCGAGCATCAATCGCACCGATTGGCCGTTGAATCCGTAGCCGGGGTCGGCGAATCCGAGCAGGAACGCTGCCAGCAGGATCGTCGCCGCGGTTCCGACCGCGGGGCGCGAGAACAGCCGCGCCACGGGGGCGAGAACCCTGCCCAGTGCGGCACGGAGCCGTGCCAGCCAGCTGAAGGCCCGATCGTAGTTGCTGCGGATCGTCGATTCCAGCAACTCCGCGGGGAAGCCGACCAGGAGGATGAAGGCGATCGCGATCGACCCGCTCAGCACCATCCCGGCGACGCTGAGGGCGAAGCTGTGGTCGCCGAAGGGCGAGTCAAGACTCGAGCCGAAGACGCTGGGGTCGGTCAGACCGTTTCCGGTCGCCTGCCCGCCGGTCCCGGTGCCGTGGTGCAGTCCGGGTTCACCCACCTCCTTACCCGGCGGCTCCTCGGGCGGGGGAGCCGGTTCACGGATGGTGAGCGGACTTGCCAGAGTCGCGGGCGCGTAGCCCGGCGCGGTCGCGGCGACTACGATCTCGTGGTCGCCGATCTCGACCTCGGCCGGGATCGTCGCCGCAAGCGCGAGGCTGCCCCCATCGCCGATGGTGGTGCGCCCGAGAGGCTGGGGGGTGGAGTGGATCTCTACCGAGATCTCGGTACCGACCGGAAGCCCCTCCGACACGATCGTGATCTGGTCGCCGGGAACGAGGCCGGCCTCGTCGACCTCGTTGCCATCCGGGCCGAGGATGCGGAACGAGAAGGTCAGCGTCTTCAGAGCGGCCACGACTGGTGGTGGCAGGATCGTGACGGTCCTCTGGGCCGCCGGCGAGAACGTGCCGTACTGGTCGACTTGCAGCACGTTGATCTGATGGACGCCGGGCGAGAGCGGAACGGTGTCGCAGGCGAACGAGGACACCCCGACCGGGGTCACCGGGCAGAGGTCGGCCCCACCCTCCCGGACGTACATGGAACCCTCGGCGAGGTTCGTCGTCGAGACGTGCACCCGTGGGTTCTGGCTGGTGTAGCCCGGAATCGGGGTGTGCACGGTCGGGGCAGGGGGCGGCGGCAGGATGTGCAGGATGAACTCGCCGTCCGGGCTCAGGCCGGTGTTCCCGGCCTCGTCCTGCTGCCAGGTGCCGATCGACCAGTCGCCCACCGGCAGGGATGCCGAGCACGAGAACTCCCCGACGGCGTCCGCGGGCGCGTCGCAGAGCGCCAGGCCGGGGGACGCGGTGGGCGGGAGCACGCCATCGGCATCCAGCGCGTAGACGACGTAGCCGTGCGCGTAGGGCTCGGCGAGCCCGACGAAGGTCGGGGTCGTGTTGCTGGTCGAGACCTCTTGCGGGGGAAGCGCGGTCACCGTGTCGTACGGGTCGATGATGTCGGACAGGCCGGGGGCGGTCAGGTCGACGACGTAGTCGGCGGTGGCGTCGTCCGAGGCGAAACCGGGGTCGATCGGCGTCTGATTCACGGTGATCGGATAGGTTCCCGCGCCCGGCAGGATCGTCGGCGCCGTGCATGTGTAGGCGCCGGTCGGCCCGGCCACCGTCGCGCAGGGGACGGCGTTGATCGTTCCGTCGATCGTCGCGCCCGGGTCGGCGACGCCGGAGAACGACGGGTTGTTGACCACATTCGAGGCGACCGTGCCCGGCGAGGTCACTGTGATCGACGGTTCGATCGAGACCGAGTACTCCTTGGTGTCCTCCTCGGAGTCCGGGGTCAGGTGATCGAAGCTGATCGCCTGCACCTGGATGAGGCTGCCGCTGCCGGTGAAGGTGACGTTGCACGACCAGTCGCCGAGGGCGTCGGCGACAGCGGTGCACGGATCGCCGGCGCCACCCAGGGGCTGGACGGTGACCGATTCGCCGGGGTTCGCCGTCCCGACGAAGGGCCAGCTCGCCGAGGTGATCGGGTCGATCTCGAGCGGAGAGAAGATGTCGACCGGGGCCGCGCTCGCGGATTCTGCAGGACCGAACACCACGATCCCGCCTGCGCCGCCCACGGCGAGCAGGCAGGCCAGGACCCCGGAGAGGATGCGGCGCAGGCGGCGGCGCGGCCGGTCCCGTGTCGCGCCCATGCGGCCTCAGTCCTCGAGGTGATCGATTCCGGGCGTCCAGGAGGCTCCTGGAGCCCCCCAGCTCTTCTTGCGGATCACTTTAGTGATTGTTTTCACCTGGGGATACGTCAACCGGTCGGCGTAGAGAATCCCGTTCAGGTGGTCGAACTCGTGCTGGAAGATGCGCGCCAGCCAGCCCTCGGCCTTCACCTCGAACTCGGCGCCGTCCAGTCCGGTCGCGCGCAGGATCGCCAGCTCGGACCGGCGCAGCGGGAATCGCTCACCGGGGATCGACAGGCAGCCCTCGGACTCGGTGTCCTCATCGGGCTCGCCCACGGCGGCGGGGCTGATCCAGAGCGTCGGGTTGATGGCGGTCCCGCGGTGGTCGACACCGTCCTCGTCCGTCCAGTCCCAGACGAAGATCCGCAGCGGGATCCCGACCTGCGGCGCGGCGAGCCCGACACCCGGGGCCGCGGCCATCGTCTCCTCCATGTCGGTGACGAGCGTGCGCACCTCGTCGTCGATGGCGTCCACCTCTGCGGCTCGGGAGTGCAGGACGGGGTCGCCCGTGATGAGGATCGGACGAACGGACATTCGGCAAGGATATCCGGGGGCGTACCGGGTAGATTCGTCGGGTGCCTGCCGACCTCCCGAGCATCGACTCCGTCATCGGAGGCATGGCACCCGTCGGGATCGTCATCGCTCTGGTCGGCGGCGTCTTCCTGGCTCTCGGGGCCCAGTTCCAGCACAAGGGCGTGGAGATCGTCGAGGCCCGTTTCGGCTCCGGCCACAAGGCGGGACTCAGCGTGCGTCAGTTGCTGCGGCTCGCATCGAGCATCTGGTGGCTCGTCGGCTCGGTCATGCTCGGCCTGGCGATCGTCTTCCAGCTGACGAGCCTGACCTTCGCCCCGCTGATCGTGGTGCAGCCTCTCGGCGTCGTGGCTCTCGTCATCACCGCGATCGTGAATGCGCGGGTGTCGAAGGTCCGGCTCGACCGGCACGCGATCCGCGCCATCGTGTTCTGCGTCGTCGGCATCGCCCTGTTCGTGACGGTGGCCGCCGTGTTCGCGCGTGAGTCGGTGGTCGAACGCCTGCAGCTCATCGTGATCCTGGTGATCCTGGGCGTGGTGCTGGTGGCCCTCGCCGTCGCCTTCGCCTATTTCCGCAAGCGGGCCGGAGCGATCTTCTACATCCTGGCGGCAGGGGTGCTGTACGGCTTCGTCGCGACGCTGGCGAAGGTCGTGATCAACCGGGTGGGCAACGAGATCGCGGGGGTGACGGCCGGCGGCGGATTCGAGTGGCTGACGATCGTCTGCATCGTCGGACTGTTGCTGGCCGCCGCGCTCGGTGCCTACTTCGTCCAGACCGCCTACTCGGTCGGCTCACCCGACCTCGTGATCGCGGGGCTCACCGTCGTCGATCCGCTGGTCGCCGTGGCCATCGGCATCGCGGTGCTGGGCGAGGCGGCCCAGGTGCCGCTCTGGGCCCTGGCCATCTGGGTGGTGGCGGCCGCTCTCGCCGTCTACGGTGTCTTCCAGCTCGCCAAACATCACCCGCAGACCCACCACCAGGACAACATCGTCGAGGAGGTCGTGGCCGAGGTCGTCGGCGAGGCGATCGAGCGCGCGTCCCACCCTCGAGCCCGTGCCGGTGGACATCGATGGAAAGACGAGACCGAGTGACCGACGCGACACCCTCGCCGAAGCCCCTGCGCATCCTGATCGGTGCCGACACGTTCGCCCCCGATGTGAACGGATCGGCAACGTTCACCCGCGCGCTCGCCGCCGGGCTGGTGTCCCGCGGCCACGAGGTGCACGTCATGGTGCCCGCCCACGGCAAGTCGGGAACCTTCACCGAAGAGCACTCCGGCCAGAAGATGACGGTGCACCGCGTCTACAGCTGGCGCTGGTACCCGCATCCGTGGCTGCGCTTCATGCTGCCCTGGCGGGTGAAGGCGAACGCGGAGCGCATCGTGCGCGCGGTGAAGCCCGACGTCATCCACTTCCAGTCGCACATCGTCGTCGGCCGGGGGCTGGCCACGGCCGCCGAGAAGTACCGCATCCGGCTGGTGGGCACCAACCACACGATGCCCGAGAACATGCTGCAGCACGTGCAGGTGCTGCCGCGGTTCATGCTCGGCTGGCTGGTCAAGATCCAGTGGAGCTCGGCGCGCAAGTGGTTCTCGAAGGCCGATGAGCTGACGGCCCCGACCCGCCGCGCTGCCGACTATTTCGAGAAGAGCACCGGGTTGCACAACGTGCACGCGATCTCCTGCGGCATCGACTCCAGCCTCTACACCCCCGACTTCTCCCCGCGCGAGCGCAACATCATCACCTTCCTGGGTCGGCTCGATGAAGAGAAGCACGTCGACGAACTGCTGGCGGCCGTGGCCCGCCTCGACCCGGAGCTCGACGTCGAGGTGCAGATCGTCGGCGACGGCGAGTCGAGGCGCGGGCTCGAGGCGAAGGCGCGCGAGCTCGGGGTGGCCGATCGCACCCGCTTCCTCGGCAAGGTCAGCTACCCGGAGCTCAAGGCGGCGCTCACCCGCACGACCGTGTTCGGCATGCCCTCGCGCGCCGAACTGCAGAGCATCGCGACGATGGAGGCGCTGGCGTCCGGCCTGCCCGTCGTGGCGGCCAACGCGATGGCGCTGCCGCACCTCGTGCACCACGGCGTGAACGGCTACCTGTACGAGCCGGGCGATGTGGATGCGATGGCCGGCTACCTGACGACGGTCCTGACCGCGCCGCAGAGCGAACTCGACCGCATGAAGAAGGAGTCGCTGAAGGCGATCGCGCCGCACGACATCCAGCGCACCCTGGAGACGTTCGAGGCCATCTACCGCGGTGAGCAGGTCACCGACCCGGTGACCGAGAACATCCCGACGGTCTAGGCCGGAACCGGTGCGGACCGACATCCAGGCGCTGCGCGCCATGGCCGTGCTGATGGTGATCGGCAACCACCTCTTCCTCGACCGGATCAGCGGCGGCTACGTCGGCGTCGACGTGTTCTTCGTGATCAGCGGATTCCTGATCACCGCGCACCTGCTGCGCGAGGCCGACAGCACGGGTGGCATCCGGCTGGGCGCGTTCTGGGCGCGACGTGCGCGGCGCCTGCTGCCGGCGGCATTGCTGGTGCTGGCGCTCTGCGCGGTGCTCGTCGTGCTGAAGGCGCCGCTGCCGGCCTGGGATCTCAACCTCACCCAGATCGCCGTCGCCGCGGTCTACGGGTTGAACTGGCTGCTCGCCGGCACCTCGCTGGATTATTTCGCGCAGGAGGACGGCCACACGCTGGTCACCCACTACTGGTCGCTCTCGGTCGAGGAGCAGTTCTACCTGATCTGGCCGCTCATCGTGCTGGCGGTCTACGTCCTCGCCCGAAAGAAGGCGCTCCGCACCCGCAGGATCATGGTGGGCACGGCGTTCGGGGTGATCCTCATCGCCTCGTTCGCCTGGGCGGTTTATTCCTCGGCGGTGATCCCCGAGGCGGCATACTTCCAGACCACGGGGCGCGCCTGGGAGTTCGCGGCAGGCGGCCTGATCGCCATGCTGCCCGCGGTCTCCGTCGCGTGGCGGACCCGCCTGATCCCCGTCGTGTGGCTGGCCTGGGCGGCGCTCGCCGGTACGGCGGTGCTCCTCGGTCCGGATGCGGGGGTGCCCGGCTGGGCGGCTCTCGTCCCGGTCGGCGCGACCGCGATCATCATCGCCGTCGGCGAGAGTCCGCGCTGGTTCGGCACGCGCTACGTGACCGGCTTCTGGCCGGTGAAGACGATCGGCGACATCAGTTACTCGGCCTACCTCTGGCACTGGCCGTTCATCGCCGCCGCCCCCTGGTTCTTCGACCGCACCCTGACCATCGCCGAGAAGGCCGTGATCCTGATCGCCACCCTGGTGCTGGCGTGGCTGTCGAAGCGATTCGTCGAAGATCCGGTGCGCACGGGGCGCCCGGCGTCCTGGCGCCCGCGGCGGGCCCTGCTCGCGGCGCTCGCGGTGATGGCGCTGGTGTTCGTGCCGACCTTCGGCGGGGCGCTGGGCATGCGCGCGCAGGCCGCGTCGGCCGCCGAGGAGGTGGCTGCCGCCGTCGAGGATCCACCCGAGTGCTTCGGCGTCCAGGCAGCGCTCACCGGGGCGGACTGCCCGGCGACGCATGTCATCGCCGACAGCAAGCTGCTGCTGCTGCTGTCGGGGGACTGGCAGGTGCGCGACGCGAAGAGCGAACTCGACTGCGACGTGATCGACGTCGCCGGAGATACGACCAACGCCTGCAGCTTCGGCGCGGCGGACGGCACCCAGCGCATGGACATCGCCCTCGTCGGGGACTCCCACGCCCTGGTGTGGGGCCCCGCGCTGGAACGGCTCGCCGAGCGGCACGACGCCCGCATCCACGTGTACACGAAGGGCTGGTGCTCGGTCACCGCCGATCCGGACGTGCAGTTCGCCGAGCGCTCCGACCGCGAGATGGATGCCTGCACCGGCTGGCGCACGGCCGTCATCGACGCGATCACGGCGAGCGACGACATCGACGTCGTGGTGACGTCCGCCCGCGTCTCGCGGTACTTCAGTGCGCGCGGCACCGGCCCCCTCGACGACGGTTCCGGGTACGCGCAGGCCTGGCAGCAGTGGCTCGACTCCGGCAAGGCCGTCATCGCGATCGCCGATGCGCCGTCCTACCCCGGCTCGGTGCTGCGCTGCACCGACGACCTCACGGCGCCCGACCCGTGCGTCGGCGCGGTGTCGAGCATCGCGGAACCGAACCCGCTGTCGCGAGCGGCGGACGCCATCGACGACCCGCGCTTCGCCTACGTGGACTACTCCGAGCTGTTCTGCGACACCATCTGCCACTCGGTCGTCGGCGGGTTGCCGGTCAGCCGCGACGGCAACCACCTGAACTCGTTCCTGGTGCTGTCGTTCGGCGACGACTTCCTGCGCGCGGAGTTGGCGCGCGTCCTGCCCTAGTGTGGCAATGCATCACGGGGCGGTAGCTCAGCTGGTTAGAGCAGCGGACTCATAATCCGTCGGTCACGGGTTCAAGTCCCGTCCGCCCTAC
>DATMFW010000033.1:0-128100 GCA_035556655.1 Pseudolysinimonas sp. | reverse complement strand
CCGAGCTTCGAGGAGCGCACGGCCTACGGCTTCAAGCGGCAGGACCCGTACGCGAAGCTGTTCGAGGATCGCATCATCTTCCTCGGCGTCCAGGTCGATGACGCGTCGGCCGACGACATCATGGCGCAGCTGCTCGTGCTGGAGTCGATGGACCCCGACCGCGACATCGTCATGTACATCAACAGCCCCGGCGGCTCGTTCACGGCCATGACCGCGATCTACGACACCATGCAGTACATCCGTCCGCAGATCCAGACGACCGTGCTCGGCCAGGCCGCCAGCGCCGCCGCCGTCATCGCGGCCGCCGGCACCCCCGGCAAGCGGCTCGCGCTGCAGAACGCGCGCGTCCTGATCCACCAGCCGGCCACCGGCGATGCCGGCCGCGGGCAGGCGTCCGACATCGAGATCCAGGCGGCCGAGGTGCTGCGCATGCGTACCTGGCTGGAGGAGACGCTGGCGCGTCACTCCAAGACCAGCCAGGAGCAGATCAACAAGGACATCGAGCGCGACAAGATCCTCTCGGCGCAGGAGGCCCTCGAGTACGGCCTCATCGATCAGGTGCTGACCAGCCGCAAGAACGTGCAGGCGGCCATCACCAAGTAGCGCGGATGTGAACGGGGCGATCCCGCACGAGCGGAGCCGTCTCCTCGGCTCCTGACTCCGGGATCGCCCCGTTCGTCGTGGGGCTGCCGTCGCAGGACTACGGGCGTCGGCGCCCCGCGAGCACGATCGCGACGGCGACCGCGACGGCGACGGCGAGCAGGGCGCCCCCGACCCACAGCACGGTCGCCAGATCGATTTCGGATGCCGTGGGCGCCTCCGCGCCCGGGCCCGGTCCCGGGGTGGCCGGGTTCGTCGTCGTCGGCTCGGGCGCCGTCGCACCGCAGACCGGGGGAGAGGCCACACCCTCGGCATCGCCGTCGCCCGCCCAGGTGAACGGGATCTCGCCGTCGATGGTGTGCCCGTCGGCCGAGACCGACTGCCAGAGCACCGTGTAGTCTCCGGGTGCCCCGAGGGCGGGGGTCGCCGACATGGTGGCATCGACGATCCGCACGCACCCGTCGCCGTAGTACAGCCCGGCCGAGTCACGGATCCGGAGGACGAACCCGTTGCCGCCCTCGAGCGAGAGCAGCGGCTCGTTGGTGACGATGCTGAACTCCGCGGGCAGCTCGGTGAGGGTCTCGCCGGCCGCGGGGGTCGTCTCGACCACCACGTTGTGGGCGTTCGCGGGGGCGGCGGTCAGACTGACCAGCCCGACCGCGCCGATCGCCACCAGGGTCGCGGTCAGAAGCAGCACCGCTCCCGGCCGGCGGGCCATCAGGCGCCGGCCTTCGTGCGGCGGCCCGACGAGATGCCGAACGCGACACCGCCGGCACCGAGAACCAGTCCGGCGATGCCGAGCACCCGTGCCAGCACGTCGGGCTCGCTCGTCCCCGTCGCGGGTTGCCTGGCGGGCTCGTCGTCGGCGGCCCCGTTGGCGGCCCCGTCGCCCACATGCAGCACGGGTGCCGGGTGATCGGCGCCCTCGCCCGTCCCGCTCCACGACACCACCGTGCCGTCGGTGTAGGCCTGATCCACGGGCAGCACGATCGAGTCGGTGTCCGGCACCGGCCCGAGCGACAGCGGGAAGAGCTGCAACTGCCCCGCGCCGACCTCGTGGCCGGGGTCGGCCGTCCACGTGACCTCGGTGACGGCCTGCGTCAGCTCGGTATCGCCGATCGTCACCGGATCGGGCAGGGTCGTGCGCGTCAGCTCGGTGCTCCAGCCGGGAACCGGCACGTAGCTCACGTACGCGAACGGCGTGTCGCTCGGCAGCGTGAGCGTGATCGACGAGGTGGTCGCGGTGGCCGACTCGTTCGGCACCTTGAACGTCAGCAACGTGAAGGAGCCCGCCGCAGCGGTGTCGTCGTCGATGGTGACATGGGCGCTCGCGGTCAGCGGGACCGAGAGCGCGAGCGTGATGCTTCCCGCGATGAGCAGCGGGGTGCCCAGGAGGGCAGGGGTTTTCGACATGGGTGTTCCTTATTTGTAGGTCGAGATCAGATGGATGTCAGAAGGCGACCGGAACAGGCGGCCCGCGCCGCGAGAGCGACGAGACCGGGGAGCGCCCCACCAGGGGGGCGGGAGCGGAGGAGACCAGGGGGCGACGGCGCTGCGGTACCACCGGCATCACGGAGGGGCGCCGGAACGGGGCCACCACCAGCCGCGCCACCTCGGTGAGCAGGCGCCACACCGCGCGCTCGGCGCCGCGCAGCAGCGCCAGGGTGGCGGCACCGGCAACGGCGTGGGCGAGCCACATCTGCGGCGTGTCGACGTGCGCGTGGGGATGCGCCGAGAAGACGGGGGCGTGATCGTGGCCCGCGGTGAACGTGGTCGCGGTGCCGAGCGCGGCCGTACCAAGCACCGAGAACACCGCATGGAACGCGAGCTGGGTGACCCCCACCGCGATCGTGAGACGGGGCAGCGAGGGGCGACGGGTCAGCGCGAGGGTCGACAGCATCCCGCCGAACACGACGCCGACGACCAGCGCGAGCGCACCGGGGGTGCCGCCCCCGGCGATCGAGTGGGATGCGGCAGCCAGTCCGGTCGCGAACGTGCCCACCACCCAGCCGCGCAGCAGGCGGGCAGAACGGGTGGTCACACCCCATTATCGGCCCTCGGCAGAGGCCCCCAACACGGGGTTCTCGCTGTGCGGCACTGTCGCGACAACGGGTTAGGCTCGTGTGACCACCGCGGAAGGGAGTCGAGATGGCACGCATCGGTGAGAGCGCTGACCTGCTCAAGTGCTCGTTCTGCGGCAAATCGCAGAAGCAGGTTCAGCAGCTGATCGCCGGCCCGGGCGTCTACATCTGCGACGAATGCGTCGAGCTCTGCAACGAGATCATCGAAGAGCGTCTCGCCGAGGCCGGTGAAGAGGTGCAGAGCGAGTTCGATCTGCCCAAGCCGAAAGAGATCTTCGCGTTCCTGGAAGAGTACGTGATCGGGCAGGAGCCGGCGAAGAAGGCCCTGTCGGTCGCGGTGTACAACCACTACAAGCGCGTGCGGGCCCGCAACACGCTCTCGGCCGCCGATGCCGTCATCGACGACGTCGACATCCAGAAGAGCAACATCCTGCTGATCGGCCCCACCGGCTGCGGCAAGACCTACCTCGCCCAGACCCTCGCGAAGCGTCTCAATGTGCCGTTCGCGGTCGCCGACGCCACCGCCCTCACCGAGGCCGGGTATGTCGGCGAAGACGTCGAGAACATCCTGCTCAAGCTCATCCAGGCCGCCGACTACGACGTCAAGCGCGCCGAGACCGGCATCATCTACATCGACGAGGTCGACAAGATCGCCCGCAAGGCCGAGAACCCCTCGATCACCCGCGACGTCTCGGGCGAGGGCGTGCAGCAGGCGCTGCTGAAGATCCTCGAGGGAACGGTCGCCTCGGTCCCGCCGCAGGGGGGGCGCAAGCACCCGCATCAGGAGTTCATCCAGATCGACACGACGAACGTGCTGTTCATCGTGGCCGGGGCATTCGCCGGGCTCGAGGACATCATCTCGGCCCGCGTCGGCAAGCGCGGCATCGGGTTCGGGGCGCCGCTGCACTCCAAGCGCGACGAGGCGCAGCTGTTCAGCGAGGTGCTGCCGGAGGACCTGCACAAGTTCGGGCTGATCCCGGAGTTCATCGGCCGGCTGCCGGTCGTCACCACCGTCACGCCGCTCGACCAGGACGCGCTGATGCAGATCCTCACCGAACCGAAGAACGCCCTGGTGCGCCAGTACCAGCGCATGTTCGAACTCGACGGCGTCGAGCTGGAGTTCGAGAAGGACGCGCTGGAGGCCATCGCCGATCTGGCGAAACTGCGGCAGACCGGCGCCCGCGGTCTGCGGGCGATCCTGGAGGAGGTGCTCGGGCCGATCATGTTCGAGGTGCCCTCCTCCGACGAGGTCGCCCGGGTCGTCGTGACGCGCGAGGCGGTCCTCGACAACGCGGCCGCGACGATCGTCCCGCGCAGCACGCGCGCCCCCCGAGAGAAGTCCGCGTAGCTCGCCGGTCGAGTAGCGCGCAGCGCGTGTCGAGACCCTCGTGACCGCCGCCCTTCTCGCCGCCACCGGCGTCCTGGCCCTCCTCACCCTCCTCCCCGGACCGGACTTCGCCATCGTCGTCCGCTGGGCATCGATCTCGTTCCGCACCGGAGTGCTCGCGGCGCTCGGCGTCGTCACGGGGTGCACCCTGTGGGGCGTGCTCGCCGTCGCCGGCCTCGCGGCGCTGTTCACGGCATCCCCGCCGGCCTACGAGGTGGTGCGGCTCGCCGGGGCGGGCTATCTGGTCTGGATGGCGGCGCGCCTGATCGGCAGGGCAGGGCACTCGGCGGATGCGGGGGTCGCCGTGCCCGCGCGGCGCGCGTACCGCCAGGGGCTGGCCACCAATCTGCTGAACCCGAAGATCGCCGCGTTCTACGTCGGTGTGCTGCCCGCCCTCGTCCCGGCCGGGGCACCGCACGCGCTCACCATGGCGGGGCTGGTGATCGTGCACCAGGTGCTGGGCATCGTGTGGCTCACCGTCGTGTCGCTCGGGGTGTCACGCGGGCGCGCGGTGCTGTCACGCCCCGTCGTGCGGGCGTGGCTCGATCGGGTCACCGGAGCCGCGCTGCTCGGGTTCGCCGGGAAGCTCGCCCTCGACGCCGCCTGAGCCCGCGCGGGTGCGCTGGGGCGGGATGATGCGCATCGGTCCGGTGTCCGGCTCGGCGTCCGAGGCGTGACGTCCGCGGCGTCGGCCGACCCGGCCATCGTGGATCTCGATGATGCGGTCGGCGTGCGCGGCCATCCGCGGGTCGTGGGTCGACACGATCGCGGCGACGCCGCGCTGATGAACGAGCGCGGCGATGAGCGACATCATCGCCTCGGCGTTCACCGAGTCCAGCTGCCCGGTGGGTTCGTCGGCGATGAGCAGCCGCGGGTCGTTGGCGAGGGCTCGCGCGATGCCGAGGCGCTGCTGTTGCCCGCCCGACAGTTCGGACGGCCGCTGGTTGGCGTGCGGGGCGAGACCGGCGATGTCGAGCAGGCCGGCCACCCGGGTGTCGCGTTCCTCGGCCGGCACGTCGAGGATGCGCATCGGCAGCTCGACGTTCTCGGCAGCCGACAGGACCGGCAGCAGCGCGAACGTCTGGAAGATGTAGCCGAGGTCGCGTCGTCGCATGTCGATGAGGTCGGCCTCGGAGGCGCCGGTGACCTCGCGCTGGCCCAGCCAGACGCGTCCGGCGGTGGGCGTGTCGAGGCCGCCGAGCAGATTCAGCAGGGTCGTCTTGCCGGACCCGGACGGACCGCGCAGCACCAGAAGCTCGCCCGAGCGCACCTCGAGCTCGGCATCGACGAGTGCGTGCACCTCGTTCTCGCCCGACCCGTAGGTGCGGGTGAGGCCCTCGCAGCGCAGCACGACGTCGCCGATCACTGTTCCGGCTCCGTCGGGTGTACCTGCACGTGGTCGGTCTCGAGTTCGAGCCGGACCCTGTCCTTCATCGACAACCGGGTCAGGTACTCCTGCGGCAGCTGCAGCCGGCCCACGCGGTCGAGGACCGCGAACTCCTGGGCGTGCAGCGATTCGACACCGAACTCGTCGGTGCGGGTGCTGCGCAGCACCTCGGTCGAGGTGCGCCCGTCGCGGATCTGCACGGTTCTGCGCACCTGCGACGACACCTCCTGATCGTGGGTGACGATGAGTACCGTGACGCCGAGCTGCTCGTTCACCTGGCGCATCGCGTCGAACACGAGTTGCGAGTTGCCCTCGTCGAGCTCCCCGGTGGGCTCATCGGCGAACATCACCTCGGGCTCGTTGGCCAGCGCCACGGCGATGGCCACCCGCTGCTGCTGCCCACCGGACATCTCGGCGGGCAGCCGGTCGCGCATCGCGCCGATCCCGAGCAGTTCGAGCAGGCCGGCGACCCGCGCCGCCCGTCCGCGGCGCGGGGAGCGGGCGACCGACAGCGACATCGCGATGTTCTCCGCCGCCGTCAGATAGGGCAGCAGGTTGCGCGCCGTCTGCTGCCAGACGAACCCGACGGTGCGGCGGCGGTACATCGTGCGCTCGCGCGTGCTCATCGCCAGCAGATCGTGTCCGGCCACGCGTGCCGAGCCGGCCGTGGGAACGTCGAGTCCGGAGAGGATCGCCAGCAGCGTCGACTTGCCCGAGCCGGAGGCGCCGACGATCGCCGTGAGCTCACCGCGCTCGACGGCGAGGGTGAGGCCCTGCAGGGCCTGCACCTCGACACCTTCTGCACTGAAGATGCGCACCAGGTCGGCGCATGCGATGTGGGCGGTCATCCTTCTCCCATCTTCAGGGTTCCGGCGGGGGCGAAGCGACGCCCGAATGCCGCGGCGATCACCCCGGCGAGCACGACGACCAGGACGAACGCGCCGATGGCGCCGCCCACCCAGAGCGGGTCGATCGAGGGTCCCGGCGGGTAGCGGCCTCCGACGAACGGACGCAGGTCGAGCACACTCGTCACGATCAGCGGAAGCAGGAGGCCGAGTCCGGTGCCGACCAGCACCGCCGTGATCGCGACCGGACCGAGCTCCCAGGCCTGGATCGCGCGCAGCTGTCGCGGCGACATCCCGAGGATGCGCAGCACGCCGACCAGCCGGTTGCGCGCCGTCGCGGCGGCGATCGAGGCGAGGGCGACGGTGAGCATGGTGAGCAGCAGCGACACGCCCGCGGCGAGCAGCAGCGCCCCTTCCATCGCGGCCACGGTGGGTGAGGCACGGACCTCGTCGAGGATCTGCTGCGCCGTCGTCACCACGACGAGTCCGCGCAGCTGGGCGGGCTGCGCGGCGGTCACTGCGGATTCCACCGCGGCCGCCACGTCGTGCGCTGCCGCGCCGGGTTCGAGGCCGATGAGCATGCGGTCGGGTGCGGCGGCGTTGACCCCCACGTCCGCGGCGAAGGCGCGGTCGATGAGCACGTAGTGCCGGGTCGCGCCGGGGATCGCGTCGGTGGCGATCTCGCCGGCGTTGTCCGCGTCGCGGCCGGCGAGTTCGAGGGCGGCGTCGGTGATCCGGGTGCTCCAGTCGGAGGAGACCAGCAGGGGGATCGCGCCCTCGACCCGGTCGGTGAGCGCCGGGATGTCGGGCCGGATGTCGTGCAGCGCCGCGGTGTCGGCCACCACCACGAACACCTCGGTCTCCTTCCCGTCGGCGGTGAGCGCCACGCCGGCCTCCTGGGCGATGGCGACCGCGCCGCGGACCCCGTCGGTCGCGGCGATCCGGTCGACGAGTTCCGCGGGAAGGTGCGCTGCGCTCACCTGGATGTCGGAGCCCACGACGTCCTGGGCGCCCTGCACGAGGCCCGTGCGGATCGTGGTGGCCATGACCGTCGAGAACACGACGACCGAGATGCCGACCACCAGCGACAGCGCAGCGGCGAATCCCAGCGCGGGGTCGCGGATGGCACGAGCGGCCCCCAGCAGACCCGCTGCACCGCGGCGGGTGCGCAGCAGGCGCTGCACGGCGAGCAGCGGAACCGGGTACAGGCGCAGCACGCCGATGCAGACGGCCGTGGCGAGAAGCAGAGGGGTCGTCGAGAGCAGCGGGTCGATGCCGACGGCGGCGCTCGAGGCCACCAGGCCGCGTCGCGCCAGCAGGAACAGCGACAGGGCGGCCAGGGCGAGGATCGCGACCTCGGCGACCCATCGCATCCGGTGCCGCGAACGCACCTGCAGATCGCCGCGCAGCTCGCGCAGCCGGCGGGGCGAGGTCATCGCCCCGAACAGCACAGGCGGCGCGGCCGCGACGACCACAGCGGGGAGCACGTCGAGCAGGGCGACCGGTCCCGGGATGAGCACCGTCGCCAGCGCGATCGCGACGACGGCGCCCGGGATCGAGAGCAGGACGCCCTCGAGCACCATCGACGACCTCAGCTGCAGTGCGCCCGCCCCACGCGCGGCGGCGAGCGCGAGGGCGGGCCGGCGCCGCGCGATCACCGACTGCACCCCGAGTGCGAACACCGCCAGCAGAACGCCGAGCAACCCCGACACGCTGAGGGCGAGCAGGGCGGATGCCGCGGTGACGCGCTGGACGACACGCTCCACCGCATCCCCGAGGCCGGAGCGGAACAGCAGGCTGCCGAAGGACGGCAGCGAGAGCTGGGTCGCCGCCAGTTGCCGCACCTGGGTCTGCAGCTCGTCAGCGTCGGCGTAGTCGAGCCCGCTCGGGTCGACTTCGAGGAAGGCGCTCAGCTCTCCGGCGGCGAACTCGTCGGACAGCGCGGCGATGGTGAGCGGGTCGACGTAGGCGGCGACCCGGACGTCGTCCGGCTTGCCCTGTTCGCGCACGATCATCGGGCGCGCGAGCTCGGACTCGTGCACCCAGTACGCATCGTCCGGGTCGGTCGGCTCGTAGATGCCGGTGATGAGCACGGGGGCGAGGCCGTAGCCGACGACGTCGCCGACGACCAGCTGCACCTTGTCGGCGGCCGCGGACGAGATCGCCACCGGGATCGGGGGCTGCTGCTCGGCCCCCAGCGTGCCATCCCATGACACGGGCGCCGAGCCCGACACGAACCGGATGCGGTCCAGCCACCGCAGATCGGCCGACAGCGTGAGCGCGAAGGTCAGCGGCAACGGGTGGGGGAGGAATCCCTCGTGCCGCGTGGTGCTCACCACCCACTGGGTCGGGCCGACGTGCTCGGACAGCGGCGCCGGCAGGTCCTCCGGGATGCGCTGCAGCCGCTCCTCGCCGGCACCGACCAGCTCGTCGAGGCTCGCCGAGGCGGGGAGTCCGGTGACGATACCGAGCTGCCCGGCCCCGGTCAGGTCGAGCAGCGCGGGCGATTCCTGCGCG
Organism: Pseudolysinimonas sp.; assembly: GCA_035556655.1. GTDB lineage: Bacteria > Actinomycetota > Actinomycetes > Actinomycetales > Microbacteriaceae > JBDSKH01. Next base: position 119,283 of record DATMFW010000033.1, on the reverse strand, counting down.
AGGCCGTGCCGCAGCTCGCGGGTGCCGAGCTGGCCGATCGCGCGGGGGGCGAGCGCGACGGCGAGCACGGCCGCCGCGATCAACACGGCGACGAGCAGCGAGCCCAGGGCGCCGGAACGGAGATGCCGCAGCAGCAGACCCGGCGTGCCGAGGCGGGACGAGCGGGTCATGTCACCTCCTCCGCGCCGATCGCGGTGCGCGCCTGCTGCACGACGCGGGCCGTGTACACCCCGACGATCACCAGCAGCGCGAGGGCGAGGGCGGCGGCTCCGGCGCCTAGGCCGGCGAGGTCGAAACCGAGCGGCGTCGGCACCGTCGAGTACGGCTCGATGACCGCCGCGCGTGCGAGCTGCGGCACGGTGAGCGTGCTCACCACGAGCCCCGCGAGCAGGCCGGCGACACCCCCGTACCCGAGCACGAGTCCCAGCTCGCGTCGCCGGATCGCCGCCTGATCGCGCGAGCCGAGCCCGATCGCGCGGAGCACCACGACATCCACGCGGCGGGAGCGCAGCTGGGCACGCACCACCGCGACGACCGCGATGATGGCGAGCACCAGACAGCCGAGGGCGCCGAGCCACAGCGCGTTCGCCGCCGACCCGAGCACGATGCGCCCCGCCGGGTCGCCCGACGTGGTCAGGCGCGTGTTGGCGGGCAGGTCGGGCCGCAGCGCCGCTGCGACGCTCTCGGGGTCGGCCGTGTCGATCCAGAAGTCGCGTGGCGACTCCGGCACGTCCTGCACGCGCACGCGGTTGTGCAGCACGAGGCCGAGGTCGACCATCGCCGCGGTCTCGAACTCGGCGCCGGGGATCGCCGGGACGATCATCGCGATCGTGGCGTTGGTGCGGTCGTAGGCGTCCTCGAGCGTGAAGGCGAGGGTGTCGCCGACACCGAGATCGAAGTCGTCGGCGAGTCGCTGCGACACCACCACCGGCGGATCTCCACGATCGGACATCTGGTCATCGAACGTGGGGGTCAGCCGGACCAGGCGCGCGTCGGCGTCGACGGTCATGCCGCGTCCGTTGAAGTTCGACAGCGGCGGCATCAGGTACTGGAACGACGGTGACTCCGGCAGCCAGTACGGGTCGAACTCGAGCGGGGTGACGCCCGAGGTCAGCCCGTGCAGCATGAAGTGCCCTGCGCCGTCGGGGGCGACGGATCCCGCGCTCACCGCGATATCGAGTGCCAGCACCTGCAAGGGCTGCGGCGCACCGCGCAGCCCCGGGGAGAACTCGGCCGAGTAGGACACCTCGTGGAAGCCCTGCTCGACGAAGCCGGGGTCGGTGGTCGGCCCGGCATCCGAGGCGGGACCGAGGTCCACCTGCCACAGCACGCCGTAGCCGTCGGAGATCTGCGCACCGACCGCGGGTGCGGCGGCGAAACCGGTCTGCAGGGTGGTGAGGGTGAGCGCCGAGGCGCCGTCGGGAAGGGTCGGGCCCGGGACATCCGTCTTCAGCGCAGCCGCGACCGCGGTGCGGTCGAAGGTGCCGGATGCGGGGGTCGCCACCCGCGCGATCGCCGCGGGCGTGGCCGCCACGATCGACCCGTAATCGCTGCCGACCTGCAGGTTCTGCAACTCGACCGGGGCGACGCCGTCGACCCCGGGACGCGATCGGAGGCCGGTGATCGCGTCGACGTCGAGGCCCTGGAACCCGGTGTACGCATGCAGCGGACCCCCGGTGCGCAGCTCGCTGGTGCGCTGAAACGAGTCCGACCAGGTCGCCGCGTAGGCCGAGGCCACGACCAGGGTCGAGGACGCCACCGCCACGACGACGATCGGGGCGGCCACGAGCTGCAGACGCCGAGCGACCGTGCGGGCAGCGAGGATCCGCGGCACGCGAGCGTGCCGCGTGGCGAGCTCGTCGAGAGACGCCACCCGCGGGAACAGTACGAGTGCCAGCAGCACAACGGCCACCAGGGTCAGCGCGGGCGCGAGGACGGCCACCGGGTCGACATCGGTGCCGCCGTCGGAGGTCGGCGTCAGCGGCGATCCGTAGAGCCGCAGCTGCCAGACCGACAACGCGGCGGCGGCAGCGGCCAGCACGACGACGCCCGGACCGGCCAGGCGGCGGGCGCGGCCCGCGCCATCGCCGGGATCGCGGACGGTCTGTCGCCGGGCGGACCGGACCGCGCTGCCGGCCACGACGAGCACGGCGGCGAGAGTCACCGCGGTGGGCACGATCCACACGGCGGGGCCGATGGTGCCGACGGCTTCCGGTGTCATCAGGCCCGCGAGAACGGCGAGCGCGACGCCGGTGCCGAGCGCCGCACCGGCGATCGCGGCGATTCCCGCTTCGACGGCGGTGGAGCGCCCGATGTCGAGGGCCGAGGCACCGCGCGACCACAGCAGCGCGATCTCGGTCGACCGGGTGGTGGTGAGCAGGCGTCCGAGCTCGGCAAGGGTGACGAGCGCGATCGCGGTGAGCAGCAGCAGCACGACGGGCTGGATCGCGCGCAGACCGTCGACGCGGGTCAGCAGCTCCAGCGCTGTGCGCTTGAACCGGCCCTGCTTCTCCAGCGAGATCAGCTCGTAGTTCACCTGACCCCGCCACTCGGTGCCGATCCGGTTCCACGATTCGGTGATCGCGGTCAGGTCCGCGGCGGTGAGCGTCGCGCTGTCGGGAATGATCGTCCACCGGCCCCGCGGGTCGGAGTCCAGCCGCGGCCAGACCGTCTCGTCGACGACGAAGGGCCCGTAGTCGACCTTGTCGGCTCCGCCGAGCAGCAGCTCGTCTCCCAGCCAGCGCGGGTCGAGATGGTTCGTCGCGCGCCAGGTCCCGGTGATGGTCAAGTCCGCGTCGCCGAGCCGCACCGTGTCGCCCGGGCCGACGCCGAGCCGGGCGGCGCCGTCGGCCTGCACGCTGATCTCCTCCGGCGTCTCCGGCCAGGCGCCGTCGACGAGCGTGGCGCGCTCGGGCAGGTCCGGGATGCTGAACACGCCGGCGCGGTGCTGGGGCTGCAGCACGCCGTCCACGGTCACACTGGATTTCACCCGGCCGCTCACGATGCGGTCCACGGTCACCGTCAGCCCGCCCATCGACGACGCGATCGCGGCCCGCACCTCGGCATCCTGCCCCGCGGCATCCACCGGGTCCAGCGAGATCGAGGCGCGGAGTGCCAGGTCGGCGCCGGCGCGCGACGCCAGTCCCGAGCGCACCCCGTCGTCGGCCGACTGGCCGAGGAACCCGATCAGCCCGACGCTGAGTCCGGAGACGAGCGCCACGACGCCGAGCAGTGCCGCGAACAGTGCCGCGTGCTCGCGCATGCGCTTGCCGGACAACACTGGTCGCTTCGCCTCTGGGTTTCGGGGTTCTGGCCGATTCGGTGAGTTTAGCCAGCACTACGCTGAACCCGTGCCCGACTCGAATCCGACCCGCGCGCCCCGGAGTGCCTCGGTCGTCCAGCCGATCGCAGCCGGGGTCGTCGGCTCGCTGACCGGGTTCGCCAGCTCGTTCGCCCTGCTGATCGCCGGGCTGCAGGCCGTCGGGGCCTCCGCTGCCGAAGCCGCATCCGGGCTGCTCATCCTCTGCGTGTTCCAGGGCGTCCTCGCCATCGTCTTCGGCCTGCGCTTCCGCATGCCGATCTCGTTCGCCTGGTCGACGCCGGGCGCGGCGCTCATGGTCGCGGCCAAGGGGCTCACCGAGGACTTCTCGGCCGCCGTCGGCGCGTTCCTGCTGTGCGGGGTGCTGCTGGTGGTGACCGGGCTCTGGCCGTGGCTGGCGCGGGCGATGACCCGCATCCCGAAACCGATCGCGAGTGGCATGCTGGCCGGCATCCTGTTCCCGATCTGCCTGGCACCGGTGCTCGCCTCGGTGGGCGAGACCTGGTGGCAGGGCCTGGTCATCGTGCTGGTGTGGCTGGTCCTCGCGCGCCTCGCCCCGCGCTGGGCGGTGCCCGCGGCGGTGGTGGCCACGGCGGTCGTCGTCGCGATCGCGGCAGGGGGCAACCCGCTGGTCGGGCAGTCCATCTCGCCGGTCGTGGTGTTCGTGATGCCGAGCTTCGACCCGTTCGTGCTGGTGTCGCTCGGGATCCCGCTCTATATCGTCACCATGGCCGGGCAGTTCGTGCCCGGATTCACCGTGCTGCACACGTTCGGGTACGACCAGCCTCCCGCACGGGCGATCTTCGTGGGCGCGGGCGCCGCCACGGTGGTCGGCAGCGTGTTCGGCGCCTACACCCTCAACCTGTCGGCGATCACCGCGGCGATGATGGCGGGCCCGGACGCGCACCCCGACCGCGGCCGGCGGTGGATCGCGACCTTCGCCTCGGGCGCGCTCTACCTGGTGATCGGGCTCGGGGCCGGAGCGGCCACCGCCCTGGTCTCGGCGAGTCCGCCGATCCTCATCACGGCGATCGCCGGGCTGGCCCTGTTCGGTGCGCTGGCCGGCGCGGTGACCACCGCCCTCGAGGATCCCGACCACCGTCTGGTGGCGATCGTCACGTTCCTCGTCGTCGCCTCCAGCGTCACCATCGCGGGCATCGGCTCGGCGTTCTGGGGGCTGATCGTCGGGGCGCTGGTGATGCTGTGGTTCCGCACCCGCCGTGTCGCGACGACGCCCTGACGTTCTCCTCGCACGGCGCGACGTTCGCGCGGGGAGCGGATCAGTCCAGCCCGCGCCGTTTCAGCAGCGGCGCGATCACCGCATCACGTCCGCGGAACTCGCGGTACGCGTCCAGCGGATCTTTCGACCCGCCCACTCCGAGCAGAAGCCGGCGGAAGCGGTCGCCGTTGGCGCGCGTGAGCCCGCCGTTCTCGGTGAACCATTCCACGGTGTCGGCGTCGAGCACCTCGCTCCAGATGTAGGAGTAGTACCCGGCGTCGTAGCCGCCCGAGAACACGTGTGCGAAGTAGGTGCTGGAGTACCGGGTCGGCACCGCCGGGTTGTCCAGGCCCACGGTGTCCAGGGCCTGCGCCTCGAACTCTGCGACGTCGCCGACGGCATCCGCCTGCGTCGTGTCGAGGGTGTGCCAGGCCTGATCGAGCAGTGCAGCGGCGAGATACTCGCTCGTCGCGAACCCCTCATTGAATGTCTCGCTGGCCCGGATGCGGTCGACGACCCCCTGATCGACCGGTTCGCCGGTCTCGTGGTGCCTGGCGTAGTTCGCCAGGACCTCGGGCCAGAGCATCCACATCTCGTTGACCTGGCTCGGGAACTCGACGAAGTCGCGGTAGACGTTGGTGCCCGCGAGCTTGGGGTAGGTCACCCGGGCGAACAGCCCGTGCAGCGCGTGGCCGAACTCGTGGAAGAACGTCGACACCTCATCGAACGTGAGCAGGGTGGGCTCGCCCGCGGCGGGCTTGGGCACATTCAGGTTGTTGACCACGACCACCGGATGCTGCAGCAGCGCGTTCTGGGAGATCAGCGGGTTCATCCACGCGCCCCCGCGCTTGGAGTCACGGGTGTAGAGGTCGAGTACGTAGAGGCCCACCCCGGTGCCGTCGGCATCGGTCACCTCGAACACCCGCGCGTCGGGGTGGTAGGCCACCAGATCCGGCCGCTCGGTGAACGCGATGCCGTAGAGCTGCGTAGCGGCGAAGAACACCCCGTCCTGCAGGACGCGTTCCGCCTCGAACCAGGGTCGCAATGCCGCGGTGTCGATGTCGTACTTCGCCTGGCGCACCTTCTCGGTGTAGAACGCCCAATCCGCGGCCTCGAGCACCTCCTCGGGGTTCATGGCGTCGAGCTCCGCCTGCTCCTCGCGCGCGTTCTTCGCGGCAGAGAGGGCGAGGGGGCGGAGCATGGCGGCCACCGCATCCGGATTCTGCGCAGTCTCATCGGCGGTGACGACCGAGGCGTGATCGGGGAAGCCGAGCAGCGCGGCGCGCCGGGCGCGCAGCCGCACGATCTCGAGCAGCACCGGCCGGTTGTCGTGCGCGTTGTCGCGCGACCCGCGTGCGCGCGAGGCGGCCATGATCGCCGACCGGGTCGGCCGGTGACTCATGGTCGCCAGATACGGGTGCCCGGTCGGCAGCACCAGCGTGATGAGCCAGCCCTCGAGCCCGCGGTCGGCGGCGGCCTGCGCCGCGGCCGAGAGCTCGCCGGCGTCGAGCCCCGCCAGCTCGGCGGAGTCGGTGATGTGCGCGGCGAGGTCGTTGGTGTCGGCGAGCAGGTTCCTCTCGAAGCGGGTGGTCAGGGTCGACAGCTCGGAGTTCAGGGCCGTCAGCTGCGCCTTGGCGGCGTCGTCGAGACCCGCGCCGGCGAGGGTCATCTCGGTGTACCAGCGCTCGACGAGGTAGCGCTGCTCCGCGGTGAGACGATCGTCCTGGGGGAGCTGCTCGTACACGGCCTTCACGCGTGCGTACAGCATGCTGTCGAGCATGATCGCGTCGGTGTGGGCGGCGAGCTTCGGGGCGAGCTTCTCCTCCAGCGCGTCGGTGAACGCGCTGGAGTCGGCCGAGGACCTGTTGAAGAACACGTTCTCGACCCGCGCCAGCAACTGACCGCTGCGCTCGAGAGGCTCGAACGTGTTCTCGAAGATCGGGGCGTCGCGCTTGCGCACGATCGCCTGGATCTCGGCGAGCTGCTCCCGCATCCCGGCCTCGAACGCCGGTTCGTAGTGCTCGTCGCGGATGTCGGCGAACGGCGGCAGCCCGTACGGCAGCGTGCTGGGCGAGGCGAACGGGTTGGCGGCGTCGAGCTCGGTCACCCGCCCAGCCTAGGACGGGGTTTCGCAAAGACCCGTTTGCAAAGAAACTCTTGCAAAGAAACTCTTGCAAAGGTACCTTTGCGATATGAGCGAGTCGCCGTACCCCAAACACGGTCCCACGCTGGACAACGACCAGTTGCGGGCCCTGGCGCATCCGCTGCGCATCCGGATCCTCGATGAGCTGTCGATGTTCGGGCCCCTGACCGCCAGCGGGCTGGGGGAGCGGCTCGGCGAGTCGAGCGGGGTGACCAGCTACCACCTCCGTCAACTGGAGAAGGTCGGGCTCGTGCAAGAGAAAGAGGGCCACGGCAATGCCCGGGAGCGCTGGTGGGAGCGCAAGGCCGGTGCGATCAGCCTGCCCGACCCGGCCGACTTCCCGCCCGGAAGCGCCGACCGGCTCGCCGCCCGGCTGCTGGGGGATGAATCGCTCCGCGGCCGCGACATGGTGTTTCACGAGTACGTCGCGGAAGGCGACGACGTGTTCGGCGAGGAATGGAACGTCGCCGTGATCGACACGGTCAACCTGCGCCTGCTGCCCGAGCAACTGAAGGCGCTCGTGAGCGACATCGACGATGTGCTCTGGAAGTACATCGACGCCTACAAGAAGACCCCGTCACCGGGTGCGATCCCGGTGCAGATCCAGCTGAACGCGTTCCCCATCGTGCGGGGCGCGAAGGCCGACGGAAATGTCGGTGGTCGAAAGAAGAATGCCTGATGAGCGAGAGAGTAGAGACGATGGCGATGACATATGAGATCAGCGGCGTGCCGTGGCTCGCGGTGCGGGTCGGGCGGGCGCTCGAGCGCTGGGGATCGCGCTCGGCGCGGCTCGTCGAACACGACGAGATGGTGCAGCGCTACGCGCAGCAACTGGCCCACGACGCGGCCGTCGAGGGGCGCCGCGACGCCCTGACCGGCATGTACCACCTGCTGCGATAACAGCAGGGCTGGCGCGGCCGGTGACACAGACGCGGCCCGTGACCTAGTCGGCTTCTGTGCGGCCGACCGTATCGGTGAGCGGGTCGTAACGGAGGGTCGTCCCATCGTCGAGTTCGACGACGGGGCGGCCCTCCAACCACGTGAGGGTCCAGCGCCAGGCCGCGGTGTCGACGTCCGCCAGCTCGGTCTCGACCTCGGCGATCGCCGCGACCACCGTGGCCGGCAGACGATCCGGCGGCGTCTGCCCGACGGGCCACCTCGTGCCGAGCTGCATCAGCCGAGCTCCTTCTCGTACATGACCCAGCCGGCCCGCGTGGCGATGCGGTCGTAGAGCAGCTGCGCGGTCTCGTTGTCGGCCGCGGTGATCCAGCGGAACGTGCCGCCCCCGGCTGCCGTCGCATCCGCGTAACCGCGCTCGATGAGCGCCCGGGCCACCCCGCGCCCGCGCGCCTCCGGCAGCACATAGAGGTCGTCGAGGAACCAGCTCGGCCCGGCTGTGAACGTGTCCGCGACGCGGCGGATGTGGGCGAAACCGACCAGCGCGCCCTCGTCGTCCGCGACCAGGGCCGACACCTCGTGCTGTGGGTCCATCAGCCATCCCCAGACGCCGTCGAACACCGCGTCGTCGAACTGGGCCTCGTAGAACACGCCGTAGTCCCGGAAGAGCTCACGCCAGGCATCGTGGTCACCGGGCGCGACCGGACGGATCTGCAGGGTCATACCTTCATCTTCTCGCGCGCGACCAGCACCCGGTGCAGTTCGAGGCCGGAGTAGGTCGCGACCGCCTCGGCCGTCGGGAAGCCGCACGGATCCTGCGGCGCGTAGACCGGGGTGATGCGCTCGTCGCCGTGATGCAGCCAGACCACCAGCGGGTCGTGCAGCGACAACTCGCACGGCTCGTCGGTGCGCGGGGCGTCCGCTGCCGCATAGGTCTCGAGCAGCCCGGGCAGGTCGGCGTCGGCGACCCGGTCGACGAACTCCTCGATCTGCGGGGTGCCGTCGGGGGCGTCGGCGTACGGGCGCGTGGTGCAGACGTAGGCGCCGGCCACGCTCTCGGGGTCGATCGCCGCCGGGTCGTAGTGCACGGCCGGGATCAGCGGGCACGACAGCTGCACGTGGGCGTGGGTGGCCGGGACGAGCGGGTAGATGCCGGGACCGGGCGCCGTCCCCGGGCCGTCGGCGCCGAGCGCTGCGGTCAGGTACGGGCTCGGCGGCTCGGACGGGCCGGGCGTGCAGCCTGCCGGCACGACGAGCATGGCGAGCGCGGCGAGAATGCGGACCATGCCCCCATTCTGCGCCCGCACGGTCACGCCTCGGGCTGCTCCGCGAGCACGACGTCGGTCACGGCGACCTCGTCCGCCTCGATCAGGGCGAGTTCGGCGATGCGTCCGACGGCCGTGAGATCGTCGACGGCCTCGGCGAGCAGCGCGGGCCCGGCCAGGGTGGCCGAGAGCATCTCGGTCTTCTGCGACGCCTTCGCGTCGGTCTTCGCGCGGCGGATGCCGATGAGCGCCGCACTCACGGCCGGCAGCAGTCCGCGGGGAGCCTCCGCGTCGAGGACGGGCCACTCGGCGTGGTGGATCGAGCTGTCATGCGTCCAGCGCCAGACCTCCTCGGTGGCGAACGGGATCACGGGTGCCAGCAGGCGCAGCATCACATCGACCGCGGTCCGCAGCGCCGTCACCGCGCTGGCGTCACCGGTGTAGGCGCGCTCCTTCACGAGCTCGAGGTAGTCGTCGCAGAAGGTCCAGAAGAACTGCTCGGTGACCTCGAGGGCCCGTGCGTGGTCGTACGCTTCGAATGCCGCGGTGGCCTCGCGCACCACGACCGCCAGCTCGGCGAGCATGTCGGCATCGAGGGGGGCGAAGGTCTCGACGCTGCTCTCTGCCATTCCGAACGAGTACACGAACTTCGCGGCGTTCAGCACCTTGATCGCCAGGCGCCGTCCGATCTTCATCTGCTTCGGGTTCTGCGGGTCGAAGGCCGCATCGGTCCCGAGGCGCGATGACGCAGCCCAGTAGCGCACCGCATCCGACCCGTGCTCCTCGAGCATGCCGGCCGGGGTGACCACGTTGCCCTTCGACTTCGACATCTTCTTGCGGTCCGGGTCGACGATGAATCCGGATATCCCGGCGTGCCTCCACGGGATCGACCCGTGCTCGAGGCGGGCGCGCAGCACCGTGGAGAACAGCCAGGTGCGGATGATGTCCTGACCCTGCGAGCGCAGATCGTAGGGGAACACCAGGCCGAACAGTTCGTCGTCGACCGCCCAGCCGCCGGCGATCTGCGGGGTGAGGGACGACGTCGCCCAGGTGTCCATGATGTCGAGTTCGCCGACGAAGCCGCCGGCCTGCCCGCGCTGCGATTCCTCGTAGCCCGGGGCGGCATCCGAGGACGGGTCGACCGGGAGCGCGTCCTCGGACGGGACGATCGGGTGGGCGCGGTCGGGCTGACCATCGGCATCGAGGGGGTACCAGACCGGGATCGGCACACCGAAGAAGCGCTGCCGCGAGATCAGCCAGTCGCCGGTGAGGCCGCCGACCCAGTTCTCGTACCGGACGCGCATGTGCTCCGGATGGAACGCGATCTCGTTCCCCGCCTCGATCAGTGACGACCGCAGGGCCTCGTCGCGTGCGCCGTTGGTGATGTACCACTGCCTTGTCGAGATGATCTCGAGCGGCTTGTCGCCCTTTTCGAAGAACTTCACCGGGTGGGTGATGGGCTTCGGGTCGCCGATCAGATCCCCCGACTCGCGCAGCAGCTCGACGACGCGCGCCTTCGCGCTGAACACGGTCTTGCCGGCCAGTTCGCCGTAGGCGGCACGCCCGGCGTCGCTGAACAGGCCGGCCGCCGGGGCTTCCGCGAGCAGCCGGCCGTCGGGGCCGATCACCGCGCGGATCGGCAGGTCGAGCTCGCGCTGCCACACCACGTCGGTGACGTCGCCGAAGGTGCAGATCATGGCGATGCCCGAACCCTTGTCCTGCTGGGCCAGGTGGTGCGCGACCACCGGCACCTCGACGCCGAACAGCGGCGTGGTCACCGTCGTTCCGAAGAGCGGCCGGTAGCGCTCATCGTCCGGATGCGCCACGAGCGCCACGCAGGCCGGGAGCAGTTCCGGCCGCGTGGTCTCGATCTCGATGGTGGAGCCGTCCGGCCGGTGGAAGGACACCCGGTGATAGGCCGCCGGCTGTTCCTTGTCTTCGAGCTCGGCCTGCGCCACGGCGGTGCGGAACGTGACATCCCACAGTGTGGGGGCGTCGGCCTGGTAGGCCTCACCGCGGGCGAGATTGCGCAGGAAGGCCCGCTGGGCGGCGCGCTGGGAGTGCGCGTCGATCGTGCGGTAGCTGAGTGACCAGTCCACGCTCAGGCCGAGGTCGCGCCAGAGCGCCTCGAACTGCTTCTCGTCTTCGACCGTGAGTCGCTCGCACAGTTCGATGAAGTTGCGCCGTGAGATCGGAAGCTGGTCGGCCGCCTTGCTCGAGGCGTTGTCGCCGCCTTCGAACGGCGGCGTGAACGCCGGGTCGTACGGCAAGGTGGGGTCGCAGCGCACGCCGTAGTAGTTCTGCACGCGGCGCTCGGTGGGCAGGCCGTTGTCGTCCCAGCCCATCGGGTAGAACAGATGCTTACCGCGCATGCGCTGGAAGCGCGCGGCCAGATCCATGTGGGTGTAACTGAACACGTGCCCGATGTGCAGGCTGCCCGACGCGGTCGGGGGCGGGGTGTCGATGCTGTACACGGCGTCGGAGCCGGCGGCGAGGGCGGCGTCGCGATCGAACCGGTGGGTGCCCTCGCGCTCCCAGGCCTCGCTCCACTTCGCCTCCAGCCCTTCGAGGGCGGGCTTGTCGGGAATGGCGTGCGCGTCGGTCATCTGCTGCTTTCGGTTCGCTATGTGCGGCACCGTGTCGATGCTGAGGTGCCTGAGTGTCCTTCCAGGATACTGGGGTCCATGGAACAGCGGCGACGACTGCCGCCCTGGTCGGTGCGTTCGCGCATCCTCGCCACGGTGCTGCTCGTCACCGCGGCATCGATGGTGATGGCCGGGGCGGTGACGTTCCTCGTCGAGCGTGCTCGCATCCTGCAGGAGATCGACGCGCGGCTGAGCGAACGCGTCGCCGCGGTACGCCTCATCGTCGAGGGCGGTACCGGCGCGCAGGGCGTCGACGGGCCGGGTACGGCGGACGACGGCGGTTTCGCCACGACGGCGGATGCGATGGCCGCTGTCGTCGGCCGCGTCCCCGTCGGCACGCACGAGTCCTCGATCGGGATCCTCGACGGGGTCCCCTCCTTCGTCCCTGCGGGACGGGCGGGGTTCCGCCTCGACGACGACCTGGTCGCACTCGAGCGCATGATCGGCGATGCCGCGGCGGGGTCGGTCAAGATCGGCACGGTCACCTCGGCGGCCGGCCACCTGCGTTACCTGGTGCTGCCTCTGACCGTCGGCGACGGGGTGTCGGGTGTCTACATCGCCGCCATCGACATCGACGCCGAGCTGGGCGAACTCGGCAGCGCGGTGCTGACCTATTCCGGCGTCGCGGCGGCGGCCCTGCTGCTCATCGGACTCGTCGGCTGGCTGGTCGCCGGTCGCCTGCTCGCCCCGGTGCGGCGGCTCCGCGAGGCGGCCGAGAGCATCACGGGGGAGAACCGGTCCGAACGTATTCCGGTGGAGGGCAGCGACGACATCTCCGACCTCACCCGCACCGTCAACGAGATGCTCGACCGGCTCGATGCGGCCCTGACCTCGCAGCAGCACCTGCTCGACGACGTGCGGCACGAGTTGAAGACGCCGGTCACGATCGTGCGCGGCCACCTCGAGCTGCTGGACCCGTCCGACCCGGGCGATGTGGCATCCACACGCGATCTGGCCATCGACGAACTCGACCGCATGAGCGGGCTCATCGACGGCATCGCCGCGCTCGCCGAGAGCCGCTCGGCGGAGTTGACGCGCCGCGAGGTACCGGCGGATGCCCTGACCAGCGAGATCTTCCACAAGGCGCGGGTGATCCGCGGTCATCGGTGGGTGCTGGGCCCGGCGGCGACCGCAGCGGTCTCGGTCGATGTGGCGAAGATCACCCAGGCCTGGCTGCAGCTGGTCGACAACGCTGCCAAGTACGCGCCGGAGGGGTCGCCGATCACGATCGGGTCGTCCGAGACGGCGGATGCGGTGGAGTTCTGGGTGGCCGATACCGGTCCCGGAATCCCGCCGGAGGCGCGGGATCGTATCTTCGAGCGGTTCGGGCGGGCTGACACGCATCGCGGGATCGTCGGCTCGGGGCTCGGGCTGTCGATCGTCCGCGGCATCATGACCGCGCACGGCGGGCGAGTGATGGTGCGTTCGGGGGACGCGGGCAGCAGGATCGGCCTGGAACTACCGCGGACGACGGTGCGGAGGCGCTGATGCCGACCATCCTGATCGCAGAAGACGAGGAGCGCATCGCGAGCTTCGTCAGCAAGGGCCTGCGGGCCGCGGGGTTCTCGTGCGTGGTCGTCGGCAACGGTCGCGACGCTCTCGCCCACGCCGTCACGCAGGAGGTCGACCTGGTGCTGCTCGATGTCGGGCTGCCCGGCATAGACGGATTCGAGGTGCTGAAGCGGCTGCGCGTCGTCGACGCCGACCTGCCGGTGATCATGCTCACCGCGCGGACCTCGCCGGCCGACACGCTGGCCGGGCTCGAGGGCGGAGCCGACGACTACATACCCAAGCCCTTCCGTTTCGACGAACTGCTCGCACGGGTGAAGCTGCGGATGCGTGGCCGGCCGGGCGGGGAGGTCGTCCAGGTGCTCACCCACGGGGATGCCAGCCTCGATCTGCGCAGCAGGCGGCTCAGCAGTGGTGGCCAGGTCTCGGACCTGTCGGCGCGCGAGTTCGCTCTGGCGGAGGAGTTCTTCCGTCATCCCGACCAGGTGCTCACCCGCGAGCAACTGCTCAGCCGGGTGTGGGGGTACGACTTCGACCCCGGGTCGAACGTCGTCGACGTGTACGTGAGGTACCTGCGCGCGAAGCTCGGGCCGGATCGCATCGAGACCGTGCGCGGTGCCGGGTACCGCCTGGTCCAGGCGGGGCGTTAAACAAGGAGAGCGGGTGCGAACCCAACCGCACCCGCTCAACTCCTGTTTTTCCCAGACCGCCGAACCCGAATCGGCGGCCGGTACTTCCCCCGGAGTCTTTCCTCTTGACTTCATCCTGTGCGGTGGAGATGAGAGGCGCCCACCATTCAGATGAGAGGACTCTCATCTTCGGCGTCAGGAGTCGGCGCCGGGTTTCCCGGGTTTCTCGGGCTTGGCCGGCTTCTCGGGCTTGGCGGGTTTCTCGGGCTTCTCCGGCTTGTCCGGGTGCCCGGGCTTGTCCGGTTTGCCAGGCTTGTCCGGCTTCGCCGGGTGCTCGGGCTTGGCGGGGTGCTCGGGCTTGTCGGGTTTGCCGGGCTTGTCCGGCTTGCCGGGCTTGGCCGGGTGCTCGATGTCGCCCGGGGTGCCGGCAGGGCCCGGCGTCCCAGTCGGTTCCGGAGCGCCGGTGGCCTCGGGTGTGCCGGTGGGCCGGGGCGCGGAATCCCCGGCGGACGGCGTGGGGCCGGCCGCGGAGACCTGATCCCGCACCGTGACGTTCCCGATGCCGGTCGCCCCGCTGGTCACGGGGACGGCTCCGCCGGCGAATACCCGCGGGTCGAGCGGGACGGCCGTCCAGGTGCCCTCGACGACGGGCTCGAGGTCCTGCACCTGCGCCGCGATGTCGGCCGGTGGAGTACCGAGCGCGAAGGCGGATCCGCCCGCGGCGAGGACCGCCGCGGCACTGGCCGCGACGACGCCGATCAGCAGGCCGTTTCGCATAGGGACATGATCCACCCGGCGGGGCGCCGAAGGGGGACTATGAGAAGGGTCTCACGCGACGAGGCGGGGCCGCACCGCGCGGCCCCGCCTCCGGCATTGCTCGAGCGACTCACTCGTCGTCGTCGCCGCTGCTCATTCCCCAGTTCACGTCGGTGAAGGTCACGGTCTTGCTGACCTTCTTGCCATCGGCTCCCACCAGCGTGATGGTGGTGTCGAAGGTCTGGCGGTGGTTGCACGGGAACTCGTAGCGTTCGCCCTCGCCCTTCGAGATCGACATGTCGTTCTGGTTGCCGCTCTTGGGCACCTGGTAGCCGTTCTCGGCGTTCGCCTCGCGGTTGTTCGGCGTCCAGTAGACCTTGACCGCGTTGGCGCTCGCCCACGAGATCTTGGGCTGGGCCTTCTCGTCGGCCTGCGAGTCGCACGTGACCTTGAGGTCGGCGCTGAAGCTGGTGAAGCGCACCGAGTTGTCGACCGGCGCCGGCTGCTGGCCGCCGTCGCCCTGGTCCTGGCCGCCGTCGTCGGTGACCTCGTCGGTCGGTTCGGCGACCGGAGTGGCGGGGGTCTCGGTGACGGTCGGCGTGGGCGCCGCGTCCCCGGAGTCGATGGTGCCTCCGCCAGAGTTCTGCCCGATGAGCAGGAACACGACGGCGACGATGGTGAGCAGCAGCACTCCGCCGACCGCGATGAGTGCGATCAGCAGCTTGCTGGGCCCGGTGGAGATGGGCCCGGTGGGCCCCGTGGGAATCGGTGTGGTGGTCATGGTGTCGTCCTATCTGTGTGGTCTGTGGGTGCTGCGTCACTCACGCGACGGATGAGGTGGTCGCGCGGGTTGACAGGTTCACGATAGAAATCGGTCGCCCTCTCTCCCATCGGTCGGATGACGGATCTCGCGGAAACGCGAACGGCCCCGCGGAGCGAACTCCACGGGGCCGTCGTCGATGGTGTCCTACTGCAGGTCGCCCTTGTTCTTGATCGTGACTTCCTTCTTGAACACCTTTCCGTTCGCGACGATCTCGATGCGCCACGTCTGGGTCGCCTCGGGGCACTGGTAGATCACGTCCTGCCCGATCGAGCTCGCATTGCCGTTCGGCGGCAGGTTGTAGTACCGGGTGGAGTAATCGCCGTAGGGGTCGTAGGTCCCGATGCGGATCTCGTCGGCCCCGACGGTGCTCCAGCTGATGCTGAGGTACTGGTTCTGCGGCTGCACCGGGGCCTGCGTGTTGCAGTACACGGTTCCCGGCGACACCGTGAAGCTGGTGATCGCCGGCCCGGAGGGCTGCTGCGGCTGCTGCGGCTGCTGGGTGGGCTCGGGCTCGGCGTTCGGGGTCGGGACCTCGCTCACCGTCGGTTCGGGGGCGGGCGTCTCGCTGATGCCCGGCTCGGGGCTCTGCGTGTCACCGGCCTGCGGATCTCCGCTGCCCTTGGGCAGCAGGATGATCACCAGCACGATGAGTGTCGCGATCAGCAGCCCGGCGGCCGCGATCAAGGCGATCATCAGGCCGCGGGACTTCTGCTTCTCCTCCTGCAGGTCCTCTTGGACCTCGAAACGCTGTGTCGGGGTGTCGTCGCTCATGATCGTCCTCTCGGTGGGTTCATTCTGGCGACGAGCGGGGCCCGGCGCCAGGTTGACATCGAAAGTTGTGCTATTACAAATAGAACAATAGGATGACGACCATGCTCCTCCGTATCGACCCGGCCTCATCGGTCCCGATCTTCGAGCAGCTCGCCGCGTCCGTCCGCGCCGAACTCGCCCGCGGCGGGCTGAGAGCCGGCGAGCGCCTGCCCGGAGCACGCGACGTCGCGGCGGCACTGGAGATCAACATCCACACCGTCTTGAAGGCCTACCAATCCCTGCGCGACGAGGGCCTCGTCGACCTGCGCCGCGGTCGTGGCGCCGTCATCGCCGAGGGGGCCGCGCTGGCACCGGAACTGCTCGAGGCGGTCCGCGAGCTCGTCGGCGAGGCCCGTCGGCGCGGTGTCGGCGCCGGAACCCTGGTCGCCCTGATCACCGAGGAGTACACCCGATGAACCGGCTCACCTTCCGTATCGCCCTGGTCGGGCTGATCCTGCCCCTCACGCTGGTGGCGATCGGCGTCGGCGTGCTGCTGGCGTGGCTGCCCGCGATGCCGGCCGAGATCGCCACCCACTGGGGCTTCAGCGGCGAGCCCGACGCCTTCGGCCCGGCGTGGACCATGCCGCTGATGCTCGCCGTCGTCGGCGTCGCACTCCCGGTGACCTTCACGATCATCGCGACGCGCAGCATGACCCCGGCCGGCCCGACCGCGACGCACAAGGTGCTGCTGGTCTCGGCCCTGTTCGTCGGGTTCTTCGTGACCTACGCGATGCTGTCGTCGGTCGCCCTCCAGCGCGACGGCGCCACCGGAGCGCAGCCGATCGGAGCCTTCATCGGTATCGGAGCCGTCGTCGCGTTCGCGCTCGCCGCGCTCGGCTGGCTGGTCCTGCCGCGCTCCGTCGCCGGGCGCTCGATGCGCGAACCCGGGACCTCGGTCCCGCTCGCCCCGGGCGAGCGCGTGGTCTGGGTCGGTCACGCCCGGTTCTCGGCCGGGGTGCTCGTCGCGCTTGTCGCCACCGTCGTCCTCGCAACGGGCGGGGTCGCGTTCGCGATCGGGACGACCGGGTCCTGGTGGCTCGTCGTCGTCCCCGTCGTGCTGTCGCTCGCGCTGCTCGGCACGGTCTCCTGGCGGGTGCGGGTCGACCCCTCCGGGCTGACGGTCCGCGCGGCGCTCGGCTGGCCGATGTACCGCGTCGCGACCGCCGATGTGGTGGCGGCCGGGGTCACCGACGTCGTGCCGCTCGGCGAGTTCGGCGGCTACGGCATCCGGCTCGGACTGGGACGCCGGCTCGGGATCGTCACCCGCGGCGGCGAGGCGCTCGAGGTGCAGCGCCGCGACGGCCGGGCGGTCATCGTCACGGTGGACGACGCCGCCACGGCCGCCGGGCTGCTCACGGCCTACGCGGCGAAGCGGGGCTAGGCCGCCTCGACCGGTTCCGCGCGGCGACGGCCCGCGGCGAACGCCGCCACGGCGGTGATGATCGACAGCGCGGCGAGGATGATCCCCGGGTGCCACCATGCCGCATCCGTCGCCTCGGAGATCGCCAGCGTGTAGTTCGGGATGAATCCGGTGATCACGGCCGCGATGCTGTACGCCACCGACAGCGCCGTGAACCGCACGCGTCCGCCGAACAGGTCGCTCATCAGCCCGCCGAGCGCTGCCCACGCCGCCGTCGGGAAGATGCCGCCGATGATCATCGTCGCCACCAGGATCGGGAACGTCGCGAACTGCAGCAGGTAGTACATCGGGAACGTCACCACCAGGGTGGCGACCGCGCCCCAGAACACCACGCGCGCCGACCCGATGCGTGCCGCGAGCTGGCCGAACAGCGGGATGGTGATCAGCTGCAGCAGCGCCCCGATCGAGGTCGCGATCAGCAGGTCCATGAAGCTGAAGCCGAGCTTGTCGGTTCCGTAGTTGATCGTGTACGTGTTCATCAGCGCGTACGAGCCGATGCCGAGCAGCGCCGCCCCGATCGCGATGAGCACGGCGAGCGGCTTCGTGCGGAACACCTCGGCGACCGGCACACGCGCACGGCGGTTCTCGGCCGCGATCTTCGCGAAGACCGGGGTCTCGGTGATCGACCAGCGCAGGTAGAGCGAGACCAGCAGCAGCGGCAGGGCGATGAGGAACGGAATGCGCCAGCCCCAGGCCGCCAGGTCCGCCTGGCTGAAGGTCAGCACCATGACGATGAAGGCCACGGCCGACAGGGTCGAGCCGATCGGCGACCCGAGTTGCGGGATCGCGGCCCAGAACGCGTGCCGCTTCTGCGAGGCGTGCTCGGTGGCGACCAGGATCGAGCCGCCCCACTCTCCGCCGAGCGAGATGCCCTGCACCAGGCGCAACACGACGAGCAGGACCGGCGCGAGCCAGCCCACCTGGTCGAACACCGGCAGGAACCCGATGAGACCCGTCGCGATGCCCATGATCGCGATCGTGATGAGCAGCGTCTTGCGCCGACCGATCCGATCGCCGAGATGGCCGAACAGCACGGCCCCGAGCGGACGGACGAGGAAGGCCGCCCCGATGGTCGCGAACGCGGACGCGGTCTGCCCGACATCGCCCAGCGGGGTGAAGAACAGCGCACCCGCGAAGTACGCGCTGAAGTAGGCGAACACGTAGAAGTCGAAGGATTCCAGAGCGGTTCCGACGAGCGATGCCCAGGCGACCCGGCGGGTGGTCTGGACCGAGGACGACGTAGTGGTTGGCACTTTGCCACTGTCTGTGATGGTCACGAGTACCAGAGCCTATCGGCGCACGGTTCTATTCCCGGGCGGCGCTAGAATCGACGGCACAGACTGCGAACCGGCCATCACCGGGGAGTCCTCGGAAGAAACCCGCGAGGGGATTAGAACCGAGCGGGGTAGCCCGTCACAGCGAGTCAAGAGTGGTCGGTGGTCGAGCCTGTCGAGACCCCGGCAATCGAGGTGGTACCGCGGCGAGAGTCGTCCTCATCCGAGAACGAGGAGACCGATGTACCCCCAGATCCCCGCATCCCCGGACTTCCCGGAGATCGAGCGCGGCATCCTGGCGTTCTGGAAGAAGGACGACACCTTCCGCGCCAGCGTCGAGCAGCGCGATGGCCGCGAAGAGTGGGTGTTCTACGACGGCCCGCCGTTCGCCAACGGCCTTCCGCACTACGGGCACCTGCTGACCGGGTATGCCAAAGACCTCTTCCCGCGCTATCAGACGATGCGCGGCAAGCAGGTGGTGCGCCGCTTCGGCTGGGACACCCACGGCCTGCCGGCCGAGCTCGAGGCGATGCGCCAGCTCGGCATCACCCAGAAGCACGAGATCGAAGACATGGGCATCGGCGCCTTCAACGCCAAGGCCCGCGAATCGGTGCTGCACTACACGAAGGAGTGGGAGGACTACGTCACCCGCCAGGCCCGCTGGGTCGATTTCGACAACGACTACAAGACTCTCGACATCACGTTCATGGAGAGCGTGATCTGGGCCTTCAAGACCCTGTACGACAAGGGCCTGGCCTACGAGGGCTTCCGGGTGCTGCCGTACTGCTGGAACGACGAGACCCCGCTCAGCAACCACGAACTGCGCATGGACGACGACGTCTACAAGATGCGCCAGGACCAGTCGGTGACGGTCACCTTCCCGCTGGTCGGGGAACGCGCCGAGGCCCTGGGACTCACCGGCGTGCAGGCGCTGGCCTGGACCACGACCCCCTGGACCCTGCCGACCAACGCGGCGCTGGCGGTGGGCCCGGACATCGAGTACGCGGTGGTGCGCTCCGCCGACGGCGTCGCGGAATACCTGCTCGCCGCCGACACGATCGGCGCCTACCTGAAAGAGCTGGGCTACCAGACGCGGGCGGATGCGGAGATCGCCTCGACGGTGCGCGGCGCCGATCTCGCGGGCGTGCGCTACGACCCGCTCTGGGACTTCTACCGCGAGGAGTACGGCGAGCACGCGTTCCAGATCCTGGTCGCCGACTACGTCGCCACCGGCGAGGGCACCGGCATCGTGCACCAGGCGCCGGCCTACGGAGAGGACGACCAGGTGACCTGCGCCGCGGCCGGCATCCCCGTGATCCTGTCGCTCGACGACGGCGGCCGGTTCCTGCCGGGCGTCGCCGAGGTCGCCGGTCAGCACTGGTTCGATGCGAACAAGCCGCTGACCGGCATGCTCAAGGACCAGGGCAGGCTGTTCCAGCTGAAGTCCTACGAGCACAGCTACCCGCACTGCTGGCGCTGCCGCAACCCGTTGATCTACAAGGCGGTGTCGTCCTGGTACGTGCGGGTCACCGAGATCCGCGATCAGATGGGCGAGCTGAACCAGCAGATCACCTGGGTGCCCGAGAACGTCAAGGACGGCCAGTTCGGCAAGTGGCTGAGCAACGCCCGCGATTGGTCGATCAGCCGGAACCGGTACTGGGGTTCCCCGATCCCGGTGTGGAAGAGCGATGACCCCGCCTACCCGCGGGTCGATGTCTACGGGTCGCTCGATGAGCTGGAACGCGACTTCGGCATCCGCCCGACCGACCTGCACCGCCCGTTCATCGACGAACTGACCCGGCCGAACCCCGACGACCCGACCGGGAAATCGACGATGCGGCGCATCGAGGACGTGCTGGATGTCTGGTTCGACTCCGGGTCGATGCCCTTCGCTCAGGTGCACTATCCGTTCGAGAACCGCGAGTGGTTCGACACCCACAGCCCCGCCGACTTCATCGTGGAGTACATCGGGCAGACCCGCGGCTGGTTCTACCTGATGCACGTGCTGTCGACGGCGCTGTTCGACCGGCCGGCGTTCGCCAGCGCCCTCAGCCACGGCATCGTGCTCGGCAACGACGGGCAGAAGATGTCGAAGTCGCTGCGCAACTATCCCGATGTCACCGAGGTCTTCGACCGCGACGGCGCGGATGCGATGCGCTGGTTCCTGATGTCGTCCTCCGTCATCCGCGGGGGCAACCTCGTGGTCACCGAGGAGGGTATCCGCGCCGGGGTCCGCGAGCTCATGCTGCCGCTGTGGAGCACGTACTACTTCTTCACGCTCTACGCCAACGCCGCGGGCGTCACCGCCACGCGCCGCACCGACAGCGCGCAGGTGCTCGACCGCTACATCCTCGCCAAGACCCGCGAGGTGCTCGAGCAGGTGACCGAGCACCTCGACGACCTCGACAGCCCGTTCGCGGCCGATGCGCTGCGCGACTTCGGCGACGTGCTGACCAACTGGTACGTGCGCCGCAGCCGCGACCGGTTCTGGGCGGGAGACGACGCGGACGCCTTCGACACGCTGTTCACCGTGCTCGAGACGATGTGCCGCATGGCGGCGCCCCTGCTGCCCCTCGTCACCGAGGAGATCTGGAAGGGCCTCACCGGCGGCCGGAGCGTGCACCTCGCGGACTGGCCCGCTGCCGCCGAGTTCCCGAGCGACCCGGCCCTGGTGGCCGAGATGGATGCGGTGCGGGCCATCGCGTCCTCGACGAGCGCGCTGCGCAAGGCCCGCAAGCTCCGGGTGCGACTCCCGCTGGCGAAGCTCACCGTGGTCGGGCCCGACGTGGCCGGCTACGCCGCGATCCTCCGCGACGAGCTCAACGTCAAGCAGGTCGAGATCGCCGAGCTGCAGGAATCCAGCCTCGGCGACTTCGGCATCACCCGGCGGCTCACCGTGAACGCCCGTGCACTCGGCCCGCGGGTCGGCAAGGACGTGCAGCGCATCATCCAGGCGGCGAAATCGGGCGACTGGAGTGCGGAGGGCGACCTCGTCACGGCGGGCGGCACGGCGCTGCAGCCGGGTGAGTACGACCTCGAACTCGAGGCCGCCGACCCCGACAGCGCCATCGCGTTCCTGCCCGGCGGCGGATTCGTCGTGCTCGACACGCACGTCACCCCCGAGCTCGAGGCCGAGGGTCTCGCGCGCGATGTCGTGCGTGCGGTGCAGCAGGCGCGGCGCGACGCGGGGCTGGAGGTCGGGGATCGCATCCGGCTGGCCCTGACCGCCGACGCGGCGACGGTCGCGGCCATCGAGGCGCACCGCGACCTCATCGCGGGCGAGACGCTTGCCACGTCGCTGCAGGCCAGCGAGGCTGAGGGCGAGATGTCGATCGACCTGGAGCGTGCGTGAGCGACGACCTGGAGTTCGAGGACGCGGCCGACGAGGTCTACCGCGAGCTGCTCGAGCGGGTGGGGGAGGCGCAGATCCGCCCCCGGCTCGAGCCGACGCGCCGCGTCGCCGAGCTGCTCGGCGATCCGCAGCGCTCGGCGCCGGTCGTGCACATCACCGGGACGAACGGCAAGACCTCGACCAGCCGCATGATCGAGTCGCTGCTGCGGGCGTCGGGCCTGAAGCCCGGACTGCTCACCAGCCCGCACCTGGTGCGCATGAACGAGCGGATCCTCATCGACGGCGAGCCGATCACGAACGAGGCGCTCGCCCGCAACTGGGACGACATCCAGCCGCATTTGCTCATCGTCGACACCGAGCTCGAGGCGGCCGGCGAGGAACCGCTGACCTTCTTCGAGGCGCTCACCGTGCTCGCGTTCGCCTGCTTCGCCGATGCCCCGGTCGACGTCATCGTGCTCGAGGTCGGCATGGGCGGGGAATGGGATTCGACGAACATCGCCGACGGGCAGGTCGCCGTGTTCACGCCGATCGCGCTCGATCACCAGAACAGGCTGGGCGACACGGTCGCCGAGATCGCCCGCACCAAGGCCGGCATCATCAAGCCGGCCGCGTCGGTGGTCACCGCCATGCAGTCGATGGATGCGATGGACGAGCTGCGCGACGCCGCGCGCCTCGACGAGGCGTCGCTCGCGATCGAGCGGCTCGACTTCGCCGTGGAGTCCACCACCGTCGCGGTGGGCGGTCAGGTGCTCGACATCCGGGGGCGTGCGGGGCGGTACGAGGGGGTCTACCTGCCGCTCTACGGCGATCACCAGGCGCAGAACGCGGCGGTCGCCATCGCCGCCGTCGAGTCGTTCCTGGGGGACGGATCCCGCGCGCTGTCGATGGACGTGGTGAGCGAGGGGCTGGGGACCGCGACGTCCCCGGGTCGCCTGCAGCTGGTGGGTGTGGCACCCACGGTCATCGTCGATGCCGCGCACAACCCCCATGGCGCGGCGGCGCTCGCCGCGGCCATGACCGAGTACTTCGATTTCGACGAGATCACCATCGTGCTGGGTGTGCTGGCCGACAAGGATGCGCACGGGATCGTCACCGAACTCGCCGCGGTGGCCACGCAGTTCTTCGTGACCCGGTCGAGCTCGGAGCGCGCGATCGAGGTCGACGAGCTCACCGAGCTGGTGTCGGCGGTCTCCCCGGTGGTGCAGGGGTTCGGCTACTTCTCCGACGCGCTCGCGGTGGCGCGGGCCTGGGCGCTGGAGGGCCCGAAGCGCGCGGTGCTGGTCACCGGATCCATCACGCTCGTCGGCGACGCGATCCGCATCGCCGCCGAGGAGGGCTGGAAGGCATGAGCTCGTCGAGGAGCGCGAAGCGCGTGTCCAGACGCCCCCGCTCGGTCACCGAGTCGCTGCTGTCGATCGTGCTCGTCATCGAGGCCGTCGTGCTGTTCTTCGCCGGACTCGTGGCGTTCGGGCTGAAGGTGCTCGAGCCGGCGTTCCCGGCCTGGGTGGCGCTGCCCGCCGCCGCGGTCGCCATCCTCGTGCTGCTCGCCACGACCCGCGTCGTGCGCTTCGCGTGGGGGATCGGCTTCGGCTGGGTCCTGCAGGCTGGGCTGATCGCGCTCGGACTCCTGCTGCCGGTCATGTACCTGGTCGGCGCGGGCTTCACGCTGTTCTGGATCTTCTGCTTCACCCGCGGCCGGCACATCGACGCCGCCCGCTCCGCCCCCGAATCGTCCACCCCCGAAGGAGAACCCTCGTGACCGCCATCGAAGAGACCCTCGTCATCGTCAAGCCCGACGGCGTGGCCCGCAACCTGACCGGCGAGATCCTGCGCCGCATCGAGGCCAAGGGCTACCAGCTGGTCGATGTCCGGATGCTGCAGGCCGACCGCGAACTGCTCGCCGCGCACTACGCCGAGCACGAGGGCAAGCCGTTCTACGAGCCTCTGGTCGAGTTCATGCAGTCGGGGCCGGTCGTGGCGATGCGTGTCGCCGGGCACCGGGTGATCGAGGGGTTCCGCTCGCTCGCCGGCACCACCGATCCGACGTCGGCGGCTCCCGGCACCATCCGCGGCGACCTCGGCCGCGACTGGGGTCTGAAGGTCCAGCAGAACCTCGTGCACGGGTCCGATTCGCCCGAGTCGGCGGCGCGCGAACTCGCGCTCTGGTTCGCCTGACCGCCAGCCCGAGCGCTTTTCCGTCCCCAACGGCCCCCCATGCGCGGCACGTCGGGGCCTGTGGCGACGGAAACGTACCGCGGTCACGGTAGCCTCGGGACATGTCAGGGACGGGTCACAGAGTTGTTGCACGCCCTCGACGAGTCCTCGCGGTGGTTGTGCTCGCCGCCCTCGCCGGGCTCGGCCTGGCCGCGACGCCCTCACCGGCCTACGCGGCGGCGGTCGCCGACGCCGGCGCCCTGAAGCTGGCCCTCAGCTCCGGCACCGATCCGGTCATCTCCCTCACGCAGGACGTCACGGTGCTCGATGCGGTGCTGACCATCCCGCGGAGCGTGACCCTCGATCTGGCCGGGTCCGATCTGACGACCTACACCATCACGCTGGCCGCGGGGGTCACCTTCACGATCACCGACAGCACCGCCCCGGCAACCCGCGGTACGTTCACCGCGACGTCGTCCGCCGCCTCCCGGCCGGGCATCGGCACGAACGGCGCGACGCTGATCATCGACGAGGGCCACGTGGTCGCCGGAGGCGGTACGTTCTCGGCGGCGATCGGCGGATCCCAGAACAACGGCGGCGGCACCATCGTCATCGACGGCGGGGTGGTCGAGGCCACCGGCGGAGCCACCGGCGGCGCCGGGATCGGGGCGGGCTGGGGCGGCTCGGGGACCGACATCACGATCCGCGATGGCGACATCACCGCGGTCGGCGGGTACAACGCGGCCGGTATCGGCGGGGGAGGCGGGAACCCCGCGGGGTCGGGGCTCGCCATCACCATCGAAGGTGGGGTCATCGACGCCCGAGGCGGCGACCAGGGCGGAACCGGTATCGGCTCGGGCGTCTGCGGCCGGCTCGCGGGATCGATCGAGATCACGGGCGGGCAGATCGTGGCCGCCGCGGGGCCGCTCCACGGACCCGGTATCGGCTTCTCGGGCGGCTGCGGCGGGGGAGCCGCCATGGGCACGATCGTCATCGACGGCGGCGACATCACCGCTACCGGCGGCGAGGACGCCGGCGGTATCGGCTTCCGCGACGTGAGCGCGGGCGGGAGTCTCCGCATCGACAGCGGCACCGTCGTCGCGACGGGCGGGGCACGTGGTCCGGGGCTGGGCAACCCGTTCTTCGCCAGCACCGTCGAGATCGGTTCGAGCGCCACGGTCACGGCGAGAGCCGGGGCGGGCGGGTTCGCGGTCGATTCGACCTCGTACTTCGGCACACTGACGGTGGCCGGCGAGTTGATCCTGCCCGCGGGCAGCACCCTGACGATTCCGGCCGGGAAGAACGTGACCGTGGCCGCCAGCGGCGTGATCACGGGGCCCGGGACGCTCGCCGGGGCCGGCCGTGTCGACAACCTGGGTTCGATCACCCTGGCCGATGCTTCGGTCACCGTCGCCTCGATCACGGGGCACCACTACCAGGTGGCCTTCGACACGCAAGACCCGTCCGCACCGGTGCCCTCGACGAGGCGTGTGCTCGCCGCGACGTTCGACGACGGCGACCGGACGTTCGTGGCCGACCCGGTGTCGACGCTCGGTTCGTTCTACGGGTGGAACACCAGCGCCGACGGCACGGGATCGGCGTTCACGACGACCTCGGTCATCCCCGGCTCGGCGACCGGTGCCGCACTCCCGGTCACGGTCTTCGCGCAGTGGAGCAGCTACCTTGTCCTCACTCCCGCGGACCCCACGGTGAGCGCCGGGGATGTCGTGGCCTTCCAGGTGGACGCGTACGCCGCAGGCGGCGCCCACCTCGGTGACGTCAGCGCGCAGTCCACGCTCGTCACCAGCAACGGCGCCGCCGACACCGTGACCGGGGCGAGCATCCTGTTCACGGTCGCCGGCGCGACGCCCGCCGACGTGACGACGGTCACCGCGACCCTCACCGCCGACGCGTCGGTGACGGGCAGCACCGACGTCACCGTCGAGCCCGGTGAGGCGGTCGCACTGGCGATGATCCCCTCGGCCACCGCCGTGGACCAGGGTGACACGATCACCGTCGCGGTCTCGGGCGACGACGCCTACGGCAACCCCATCCCCGATCTGGCCACCGAGGTCGACCTGACCAGCGACCATCCGTCGGACCGGATCTCGGGCATGAGCGTGAGCTTCCCGTCAGCCAGCACCCACGTGATCACCGCGACGCTGCGCAGTGACCCCGCGGTGTCGGCCGCGACCTCGATCACCGTGCGGCCGGCCGCCGGAACTGTCGCCCTCACCGGTGCGGACCCGCTCCCGGCGATCGCCGTCGCCCTCGGCCTGCTGCTGCTGGGATCGGCCGCCGTGGTGGTGGCCCGGCTCAGCCGGCGGGGGTCTCTTCGGTCGCGGTGATCTTCGACTGGATGAACTGCATCACGTCGACGTTGCGGTCCCAGAGCTCGCCGTTCACCACGATCGTCGGGGTCGACAGTCCCTGAGCCCCGGCGGGGATGAGGTCGGGGTCGCTGCTCGCCCGGGTGGTCGCCGCGGTCACCCACGGCCCGAATGTCTCGCCCTCGATGCACTCGTCGACGGCGTCGTCCTCGAGGCCGGCGCCGTGCACGACGTCGATGATCTCCTTGTTGCTGAGACCCGTGGTGCCCTCGGCGGGCTGCTGGGCGTACATGGCGGCCATGACGTCGAGGAAGCTGTCCGGTGCCAGGTCGGCGACGCAGGCGCCCACGTTGTTGGAGCGTGAGGAGTACCGCGACCCGGCGTAGGCGCGGTCCAGGATCGCGATCGGGTGCACCTCGAGGGTGGCCTGACCGGAGGCCACGACCTCCTGGATCAGCGAGCTGTAGGTCTCTTCGAAGCCCTTGCAGGCCGGGCACGAGAAGTCGACGTAGGTCACGATGTGCGCCAGGCCGTCGTCCTCGGTCTCGGTGGGCTGCGGTTCGCCGGTCGGCGAGATGCCGCCGGTCTCGACCGGGGTGACCTTTCCGTCGACGCCCTCGAACAGGATGCCGTCGCTGATCATGTTGCGCGGCCCGGCGACCGACTGCGGCGCGGGGGCGTTGATGACGAACGCCCACACGACGGCCGCGGCGACCGCCAGCACGCCCACCGTCGCGACGGTCGGGATCAGCCAGCGCATGAGGCGCTCACGGCGCTTCTGCTTCTCGCGCTGCTGGCGCGCGGCCTCACGGGCGGCCTCGCGCCGCTGGTTCTTGGTCAGTCGCTCTTGGGGCACGGCTCGCAGTCTCGGGGTCGGGAATAGGAATCGGCTGAGAGCTTACCGGGCGCGCTCAGGCGAACAGCGCACGCAGCACGTCGAGGCGCAGCTGCGCGAGCACCGCGACGACGAGGTAGCACGCCACGGTGATCGGCACGATCCACGGCAGCAGCGCGCGCCCCGCTCCCTGCAGCGGGCCGCCGAAGACGCCCTCGCCGGCGTTGCGCAGCGTGACCACCCAGAACAGCGGGATGGTCACCGACCAGACGAGCATGCACCAGGGGCAGAGCGTTCCGAGCACGTAGATGCTCTGCGAGATCAGCCAGATGACGAAGGCCAGGGCGCCGGCCAGACCGACGTTGAACGCGATCCAGAACCACC
Source organism: Pseudolysinimonas sp. (assembly GCA_035556655.1). GTDB lineage: Bacteria > Actinomycetota > Actinomycetes > Actinomycetales > Microbacteriaceae > JBDSKH01. Next base: position 91,519 of record DATMFW010000033.1, on the reverse strand, counting down.
GTGCGAAGCGGGCACCGGCCAGCAGCGCCACGCCGACCGCGACGGGTGCGACGAACCCGCCGAGCCCGAGCAGCGGGTTGGGGAAGCCGAACACCTCGCCCTGCCACGAGTCGAGGTTCTTGCCGCATTGCACGAGTGGGCTGAAGTTGCAGTTGAGCACCGCGTCGGGGTCGGCCAGCAGCGCGAACTTGTCGAGGGTGAGCGCGAACGCCGCCCACCACCCGAGCGCCCCCGTCACGATCAGGAACACCGCGAGGGCCCAGGGTCGGCGGACGTCGGTGACGGTTTCGCTCATGCGCCGATTATGGCAATCCCCGGCCCGGATGACGCCGAGTATCGCTCGACGTGCGATAATCGACCCAGCCGTTCGGGCCGCGCCCGATCCGGCACCACATGAAGCTTTACCGGGCAGTGCCGACGTGGCACATTCCGGGCCGCGAGTGCGAAACGACCGCACCGCGACGCATGGCCAGTTGCGAACCGTCGTGAGAGGGCGGGCGCCGTGAGAGGGCGCAGCGACCCGCAGGAGGGTCGAGAAGGCAAAGGATTAGCGGGGTCCGCGTCAGCGCACCACCGCACGAGAGTACCCGGCGGGCAGCGCGGCCGCCCAGCCGGACGAGGAGCCAGAGATGGCCGGTACCACCGATTCAGACAATCCGGTCTCGGATGCGGCGCAGGCCCCCGCGAAGACCCCGCGTAAGCGCGCCACCGCCCCCAAGTCGGCCGCGACCGCGGTGAGCGCGACCTCGGCGACGGGGGTCGAGCTCCCGGGCGACGACACGCCCGCCAAGACCCCGCGGTCGCGGAAGAAGGCCGCCGGCGACGCCGCGACCGAGAAGCCGGCCCGCGGGAGCTCGAAGAAGACCGCGAAAGCGGCGGATGCGGACGCGCCGCCCGCGGCGGCCCCGGCCCCGGCATCCCCGTTCTCGGTCGTGTTCCAGGCGCCCGACCTCCCGACGCCTGTCCCGGGCGCGCTCGAGCGCGACGCCGACGAGCAGAGCGGCACCTCGCGCCGGCGCAGCAGGCGCCGCAGCGGCGAGGGCCCTCGCGAGGGCGAGGACGCGCCGAACACGACGGTGCGGGTGCGTCAGCCGCGCAAGCAGCCCGAGCCGATCACCGAGCCGCAGCGGGTCAAGGGCTCGACCCGGCTCGAGGCCAAGAAGCAGCGCCGGCGCGACGGGCGCGACGCGGGACGTCGCCGCCCGGTGATCACCGAGGCCGAGTTCCTCGCGCGGCGCGAGAGCGTCGACCGGGTGATGGTGGTCCGCAGCAAGTACGGCCGCATCCAGATCGGGGTGCTCGAAGACGGCGTGCTCGTCGAGCACTACGTCGCCCGCGCCCAGGATGCCAGCCTGATCGGCAACGTGTACCTCGGCCGGGTGCAGAACGTGCTGCCCAGCATGGAGGCGGCGTTCGTCGACATCGGCCGGGGCCGCAACGCGGTGCTCTACTCGGGCGAGGTCGACTGGGAGGCCGCGCAGGCCGCCGCCGAGAGCGACGGCTCCAAGGGACAGCAGGCGCGCCGCATCGAGCTGGCGCTGAAGCCCGGCGACCGCGTGCTCGTCCAGGTGACCAAGGATCCGGTCGGGCACAAGGGTGCGCGCCTGACCAGCCAGGTCTCGCTGCCGGGCCGCTACCTGGTCTACGTGCCGAACGGGTCGATGAACGGCATCAGCCGGAAGCTCCCCGACACCGAGCGCGCGCGGCTGAAGAAGATCCTCAAAGAGGTGCTGCCCGACGACGCCGGCGTCATCGTGCGCACCGCGGCGGAGGGCGCCACCGAAGAGCAGCTGACGCTCGATGTCAACCGGCTCACCACGCAGTGGGCCGAGATCAGCCACGCGGTCGAGACCCAGCAGGCTCCCGCGTTGCTGCACAGCGAGCCGGACCTGCTGATCAAGATCGTCCGCGATGTCTTCAACGAGGACTTCCAGAAGCTCGTCGTCGAGGGCAGCGATGCGCTGGAGACGATCTCGTCCTACGTCGGCGCCGTCGCCCCCGACCTCGCCGACCGGCTGGTGCCGTACGAGGGCACCACCGACTCGTTCGACGAGTACCGCATCTCGGAGCAGATCGAGAAGGCGCTCGATCGCAAGGTCTGGCTGCCTTCCGGCGGCTCGCTGATCGTCGACCGCACCGAGGCGATGACCGTCGTCGACGTCAACACCGGCAAGTTCGTCGGCTCCGGCGGCAACCTGGAGGAGACGGTCACCAAGAACAACCTGGAGGCCGCGGAAGAGATCGTGCGCCAGCTGCGGCTGCGCGACATCGGCGGCATCATCGTCGTCGATTTCATCGACATGGTGCTGGAGTCCAACCGCGACCTCGTGCTGCGACGACTCGTCGAGTGCCTGAGCCGCGACCGCACCAAGCACCAGGTCGCCGAGGTCACCTCGCTCGGGCTGGTCCAGATGACCCGCAAGAAGCTGGGCCTGGGACTCGTCGAGTCGTTCAGCGAGACCTGCGAGGTGTGCGCAGGGCGCGGCATCATCGTCCACCACGATCCGGTGTTCAAGCACCGTGCACCGCAGAACGAGGGCGGCGGAGACCGTGGCAACGGCGGCGGCTCGTCACGCGGCCGACGTGGCCGGGGCGGCTCCGCTGCGGCACCGAAGAACGGCCACGGCTCGACCGGAACGCACGCCATCACCGAGGACGTGCGCAACGCGCTCGCCCAGATCGCCAAGAGCACGGTGCCGCACACCGAGTCGATCCCGACTGTCGAGCCGGTCGCCGAGGCCGCCGCCGAGACGGTCGTGGAGATCCTCGACATCCCCGTGGCGAAGGCTCCGCGATCCGCCCGCAAGGTCAGCACGGCCGACGCGGAGGAGATCCTGGGGTCGGTGCTCGAGGCGCTCCCCGAGCCGGCGCCGCCGGGCACCGGTCGCTCGAGGCGCTCGCGGCGAGCAGGCAGCGCCGGAGCCGTCGTCACCCCCGAGACCCCGCCCGCCGAGCCGGTCGAGTAGCGCCCTCCGGGCGTCTGAGCCGGTCGAGTAGCGCCCTCCGGGCGCCTGAGCCGGTCGAGTAGCGCCCTCCGGGCGCGTGTCGAGACCCCCGCTCAGCGCTTATCGACCTGTCGCACCCGCAGCCCGGCCGCCTGCAGCCGCCGCAACAACTCCCGCCCCGACACCGGGACGGCACCCTGGGCGATGAGCTCCTCGCGCCGCTCGCGGGGATAGTCGTAGTGGTCGTTGTCGAAGCCGCGCTCGGGGATGCCGGCCGCGCGCGCGAACGCATGCAACTCATCCAGCGAGGTGTCGCTGACCAGGTGACCCCAGACGGTGCCGTGTGCGGGCCAGACGGCCTCGTCGATGAGGATCACGTGTCCGAGCGTACGACGCGGTTAGGCTCGGCGGCATGGCCACGCGCGACCTCCCCGACGCCGCCGTCACCGCCCTGACCCGGCCAGGAGCGGGGTCGGCATTGCTCGCCGCCCTCGGGGTGTACCTGGTGCTGGTGGGGCAGAGCATTCTCACGACTCTGGCGTTCATCGTCACCGACCCGGCGTACTCGCAGGATCCGCTGACCTACATCGGGCTGGTGATCCCCGCCGGGCTCCCGGTGACCCTCGGCGCGCCGGTCCCGTTCGCGATCGGGGTGTTCCTGTCGTTCTGGCAACTCGCTCCGGTGGCACCGCAACTGCGGATGGCCCACGTGGTCACGCGCTCTCTGCTGGCCGCCGTGATCGGGGCGGCCCTGACCTTCCTGGTGGCCGTCCCGGCCGTGCTGTTCGTCGGCCTCGACGGTGTTCTCGGCAACATCCCGCGCGCGCTGATCGAGGCGGTGCGGCTGGCGCTTCCGCCGGCGCTGACCATCCTGATCCAGGGCCTCGTCGTGGTGCCGCTGGCGGCCCTGCTGCTCTGGGGACGGCTGCAGGCCCACCCGCCGCGCACGACCCCGGTGGGCGCCCTCGACGAGGTTTGAACTTCCGCCGGAATCCGGGCTATCATTGACCCTTGGTGTGCGCTGGCCCGAGGCCGCGACTTCTGCACCCGCAATCTTTCCAGCAGTGAGGAACTCCAGTGGTTTACGCAATCGTGCGCGCCGGCGGCCGTCAAGAGAAGGTCGAGGTCGGCTCGATCGTCGTGCTCGATCGCATCGCGGCCGACAAGAACGGCACCATCGAGCTCGCCCCGGTCCTGCACGTCGACGGTGACAAGATCACCCACGACGCCAAGGACCTGGCCAAGATCAAGGTCACGGCCGAGGTGCTCGGCAACGAGCGCGGCCCGAAGATCGTCATCCAGAAGTTCAAGAACAAGACCGGGTACAAGAAGCGCCAGGGGCACCGCTCCGAGCTGACCCGCGTCAAGATCACCGGCATCAAGTAGCGACGAGGTAATAGAGACATGGCACACAAAAAGGGCGCATCCTCGACCCGCAACGGCCGGGACTCGAACGCGCAGTACCTCGGCGTCAAGCGCTTCGGCGGCCAGGTCGTCAAGGCGGGCGAGATCCTCGTGCGCCAGCGCGGCACGCACTTCCACCCCGGCGTGAACGTCGGCCGGGGCGGCGACGACACCCTGTTCGCTCTCGCGGCCGGTGCCGTCGAGTTCGGCCAGAAGGGCGGCCGCAAGGTCGTCAACATCGTCCCGGCGGCGTAGCCCGCCAGATCTCGATACGCCGCTTCGCGGCTACTCGATCACCGAGTAGAGGCGCCGCTTCGCGGCTACTCGATCACCGAGTAAAGGGCGGGCATCGTGCCCGCCCTTTCTCATTGCCGGAAAGGAGCAGCCATGGCGACCTTCGTCGACCAGGTGACGCTCCACCTGCGCGCGGGGCACGGCGGCAACGGCTGCGTGTCGGTCAAGCGCGAGAAGTTCAAGCCGCTCGCCGGACCCGACGGCGGCAACGGCGGGCACGGCGGCGACATCACGCTGGTCGCCGACCCGCAGGTCACCACGCTGCTGGCCTATCACCGGGGTCCGCACCGTTCCAGCGGCAACGGCGGGCCGGGCATGGGCGATCACCGCAGCGGGTACGCCGGCGACTCGCTCGAGCTGCCGGTGCCGCTCGGGACCGTGGTCTCCAGCGCGACGGGCGAGCAGCTGGCCGACCTCTCCGAGCCGGGCATGCGCTTCGTCGTGGCGCCCGGCGGGCAGGGCGGCCTCGGCAACGCGGCGCTCGCCACCACCAAGCGGAAGGCTCCGGGGTTCGCACTGCTCGGAACCCCCGGCTGGGAGGGCGATGTCCGCCTCGAATTGAAGACGGTGGCCGATGTCGCGCTCGTGGGGTACCCGAGCGCCGGCAAGTCCAGCCTGGTCGCGGCGATGAGCGCCGCGAAGCCGAAGATCGCCGACTATCCCTTCACCACGCTGCACCCGAATCTCGGGGTGGTCGAGTCGGGCGACTCCCGCTACACGATCGCCGATGTCCCCGGTCTGATCGAGGGCGCCAGCGAGGGTAAGGGGCTCGGGCTGGAGTTCCTGCGCCACGTCGAGCGCTGCTCGGCGCTGCTGCACGTGCTCGACTGCGCGACCCTCGAGCCCGGGCGCGACCCGCTGAGCGATCTCGACGTGATCCTCGGCGAGCTCGCCGCCTACCCGGTTCCGGAGGGTCAGCTGCCGCTGCTGGAGCGGCCGCAGCTCATCGCGCTCAACAAGATCGATGTCCCCGACGCGCGGGAGCTCGCCGACTTCGTGAAGCCGGAACTCGAGCAGCGCGGGTACCGGGTGTTCGAGATCTCCGCCGTGAGCCGTGCCGGCCTGCGCGAGCTCTCGTTCGCCCTCGCCGAACTGGTCGAGGCCGACCGTGCCGCGCGCCTGCTCGCCGCCGAGAGCACCCCCCGGATCGTGCTGCGCCCCAAGGCGGTGAACGAAGCCGAGTTCCAGGTGACGCTCGAGGGCGGTACCGAGCCGGTGTTCCGCATCCTGGGGGCCAAGCCCGAGCGCTGGGTGCAGCAGACCGACTTCACCAACGACGAGGCCGTCGGGTTCCTCGCCGACCGGCTGGCGAAGCTGGGCGTGGAGGACGAGCTGTTCGCGAAGGGGGCGACACCCGGAGCAGCCGTCATGATCGGACCGGGCGACGGCGTGGTGTTCGACTGGGAGCCGACGCTCACCTCGGCGGCCGAGCTGATCAGCTCTCCGCGCGGCACCGATGCCCGTCTCGACGAGAACCGGCGTCCGACCCGCGGGCAGCGCCGCGGGGAGTACCTCGAGCGCATGGACGCCAAGGCCGCTGCGCGCGCCGAGCTCGAGGCCGAGCGCGAGGCCGGACTGTGGGCGGAGGACGAATGACGGCACGGCCCGAGGTGCTGAGCGCGAAACGCATCGTGGTGAAGGTCGGATCCTCATCGGTGAGCGGCGCGAACGCCGGGCAGATCGACCCCCTGGTCGATGCACTCGCCGCCGCCCACGCGCGAGGCACCGAGGTCGTGCTGGTGTCGTCGGGGGCGATCGCCACCGCGATCCCGTTCCTGAACCTCGACGGACGGCCCACCGATCTCGCCACCCAGCAGGCCGCCGCCGCCGTCGGCCAGAACGTGCTGATGTGGCGCTACCAGACCTCTCTCGACCGGTACCGGATCCTCGCCGGCCAGGTGCTGCTCACCGCCGGCGACCTCGAGCATCCCACCCCGCGCAGCAACGCCCAGCGCGCCATGGAGCGGTTGCTGGGCCTTCGCATCCTGCCCATCGTGAACGAGAACGACACGGTCGCCACCCACGAGATCCGGTTCGGCGACAACGACCGGCTCGCCTCGATGGTGTGCGAGCTGATCGCGGCCGATCTGCTGGTGCTGCTGAGCGACGTCGACGCGCTGTACACGAAACCGCCGTCGGAGCCCGGGGCCGAGCCGATCGCGCTCGTCGCGTTCGAGGACGACCTCGCAGGGGTCGAGCTCGGGGACATCGGCGCCGCCGGGGTCGGCACCGGTGGAGCGGGCACCAAGATCGCCGCCGCGAAGCTCGCCGCCGCCGCGGGCACCCCGGTGCTGCTCACCTCGACCCCGAACGTCGCCCGCGCCCTGTCGGGCGAACTCACCGGGACGTGGTTCGAGGCGCGTCCCGAGGCACCAGCGGAACCGCGATGAGCGGGGCGAGCGCCGTCAGCGCGAATCCGACCGGATAGCCGACGACGCCGATCAGCGCCCCCACGAGCGGGGTCGCGAGCGCGGCGGCCGCGAACTGCCCGGTGTTCTGCACGCCCAGCGCGCGGCCCGACCAGTGCGCTCCGGCGATCTCGGCCACCGCCGTGAAGGCCAGGCCGTTGTCGGCCACCGACACGCAACTGGCCAGGATGTAGCTGATCGCCACGGCGGCCGGCCAGTGCACGGCGCCGGCGGCCGCGGTCAGCAGCAGCAACGGGATGCCGGCCAGCGCGACCCAGCGCAACGGACGCAGGCGCGACCCCAGCCGGTCGCTCAGCACGCCGACGGCGATCCTGCCGAGGGCGCCGAGGAACTGCGCGAGCCCGACCACGACGCCCGCCACCATCGCCTCCCAGTGCTGGTCGGCGATCAACCAGACCAGCCCGAACGTCGCCAGTACGTACTGGGGCACCACGAGCAGGGCCGACGCGGTGTGGATGCGGACCAGCGCCGCATCTCCGCGGTACGGATTCGCGGGGCGGCCCTGCGCATCCACCGGCCGCGGGGGCCGCTGCGGGTTCACCACCACGAGCGCATAGCAGACCAGCCCGGCCGCCACGAGGGCGATGCCGAACCACAGGGCCGGCTCGAGGGTGCCCCCCGCCACCAGGGGCGGGACGGTGAGGGCGCCGAGCGTCACGCCGAGCGGCTGCGACATCTGACGGATGCCCATGGCGAGGCCGCGGCGCTCGGGCGGGAACCAGCCGACCACCACGCGCCCGCTCGCGGCGCTCACGCTCGCCGATCCGATGCCCGCCACCACGAACGCCAGGCCGAGCGCCGTGTAGCCGGGGGCGACGAGGGCGCCGGCGACGCCGAGGATGGTCAGTGCCAGGCCGAGCACCGGGATCCGGCGCTCGCCCCACCGGTCGGTGGCGGCGCCCCACGCCACGAGCGCGAGGAGCACTCCCACGTTGGGCGCTGCGGCGATCAGGCCGGCCTCGGCGAGGCTCAGGCCGCGCCGGGTGTGCAGCAGCGGGATGAGGAAGGCCGGCGTGGCCTGCACGAGGCTCGCGGCTGCCTGGGCCAGCACTCCCGCGGCGAGCATGAGCCAGGGCCGGGGCGTTCGGGAGAGCATCTCTCCATCCTCTCGCGGGCCAACGGCGGCTGAGACGTACACGGGAGGTCCACCTGCGCGTCTGTGGACACCTCTGCCGTCGTTAGAATCGCCGCATGCCCGCGACCGCGACGACCCTCACCCTCGATGACAAGCTGCGTACCGCCCGCACGGCCTCGATCGCTCTGGCGACCACGGCTTCCGGGGCGAAGGACGCCGGCCTCGAGGCGATCGCGGTCGCCGTCGAGAACGGGGCAGAGCGCATCCTGCCCGCCAACGAGCTCGACCTGGCCACCGGGCGCGAGAACGGTCTGAGCGAGGGGCTCCAGGACCGCCTGCGCCTCGACGCCGGGCGTCTCGCCGGGCTCGCCGCAGCGGTGCGCGAGATCATCGCCCTGCCCGACCCGGTCGGCGGAGTGGTGCGCGGCTCGACCCTTCCCAACGGGCTGCAGCTGAGCCAGGTGCGGGTGCCATTCGGCGTCGTCGGCGCGATCTACGAGGCCCGGCCGAACGTCACCATCGACATCGCCGCCCTCGCGCTGAAGAGCGGCAACGCGGTCGTGCTGCGCGGCGGCTCGGCGGCCGAGAACACCAACCGGGTGCTCGTGGAACTCATCCAGGAGGCGTTGGAGGGCGCCGGGCTGCCGCGCGACGCCGTGCAGACCATCGACGAGTTCGGCCGGGACGGGGCGACCGAGCTCATGCAGGCCCGTGGCCTGGTCGACGTGCTCATCCCGCGAGGCAGCGCGCAACTCATCGACACCGTCGTCCGCGAGTCGAAGGTGCCGGTCATCGAGACCGGTGCCGGGGTCGTGCACGTCTATCTCGACGAGAGCGCCGACGTGCAGCAGGCCGTCGAGATCGCCGTGAACTCCAAGGTGCAGCGTCCGAGCGTGTGCAACGCCCTCGAGACGCTCCTGGTGGATGCCGGGGCGGCCGCCCGCCTGCTGCCCCCGGTCCTGACGGCGCTCCGCGCCGAGGGGGTCACGATCCACGCCGACGAGCGTGCCCGCGCGATCTTCCCCGATGCCGACCCGGTCACCGAGCAGGACTACGCCACCGAGCACATGAGCCTCGACCTGTCGGTCGCCGTCGTCGACGGCATGGACGACGCGCTCGAGCACATCAGGACCTACTCGACCCACCACACCGAGTCGATCGTGACCAACGACATGCGGCGGGCCGAGCGCTTCCTGGCCGAGGTCGACTCGGCGGTGGTGATGGTGAACGCCAGCACCCGCTTCACCGACGGCGGCGAGTTCGGGTTCGGCGCCGAGGTCGGGATCTCGACTCAGAAGCTGCACGCACGCGGTCCGATGGGGCTGCCGGAGTTGACGAGCACCAAGTGGATCGTGCGCGGTTCCGGGCAGGTGCGGGGCTAGGCTGGACGCATGCTGTCGATTGCCACGGTCATCGCCGAACACGAGGAAGAACTCGCGCCGCTGATCATGCCCCCGATCGCGTTCGCCGGCATCGCCGCCGCGATCTTCCTGGTGCTCGCCCTCGTCACGTGGAGCTACCGCGACGTCGCCAATCGTCACAGCGACAAGACCTCGGCTGCCGACCAGCACAGCGGTCACCACTAGTCGTCTCCGCACCCCGGACCGCTCGCCGTGACCGTTCCCGCTCGACGCCCTCGTCTCGGCGTCATGGGTGGGACCTTCGACCCCATCCATCACGGCCACCTGGCCGCCGCGAGCGAGGTCCAGCGCAGTTTCGACCTCGACGAGGTGATCTTCGTCCCGACGGGGCAGCCGTACCAGAAATCAGGGGTTTCACAGGCAGAGCATCGCTACCTCATGACGGCGATCGCCACAGCCTCCAATCCGGGGTTCACGGTGAGCCGGGTCGACATCGATCGGCCGGGCCCCACGTACACGATCGATACCCTGCGTGACCTGCGTAAACAAAGGCCGGACGCCGATCTGTTCTTCATCTCGGGCGCGGATGCGGTGGCTCAGATCCTGGACTGGAAGGACAACGACGAACTCTGGGAGCTCGCCCATTTCGTGGCGGTGTCCCGCCCGGGACACGCATTGAGTATTCGCGGTCTCCCGGAGCAGGGCGTAAGCTCTCTCGAAGTGCCCGCGCTGGCCATCAGCTCCACCGATTGCCGTGCGCGAGTCGACCGGGGGTTCCCGGTGTGGTACTTGGTCCCCGACGGTGTCGTGCAATACATCTCCAAGCACCACCTATACCGGAGTAGGACATGACGACATTTCAGGACCCGCCGCTGCATTCGCGGCGAGCGGTCCGGCAGAGCGAGCGCGACTCCGCGCCCGCTGCCGTCGTCCCCACGGCAGGGCCGCCTCCGATGCCGGTCGCACCCGCCGCTCCGGCCGAGCCGCTGACCTACACGACGCAGGGCCGCATCCCGGTGCCCGACTACGACGGACCGGGGTTGCGCACCCGGCGCACTCCGGACGAGGCGCCGGCCCCCGAGGCCGACGGCAGCTACCGTCCGCGTGACTTCAGCCCGGAGGGCCGCCGCGCGGCGGCTCCCGCCTGGGCCCCGCACTATGCCGGCGCCGATCCTGCCGCGGCGCCGGTGGCACAGCCGTCCGCCGAGACCGTTCAACCGTCTGCTCTGGACAACGCCGAGCCCGTCGAGCACACCCTGACCCGCCGCGAGCTGCGCGCCCTGCGGGACGCCCACGGCATCACGGCCGCCCCCGAGGATGCGGCACCTGCTCATCCCGGAACGCCGCTCGCCGCGCCGTCCACCCGTCTCGATTCGGCGGTCGCCGAGTTCGATCAGCTGACCGGCCGCACGGGCCAGGTGCCGCTCGATCAACCGCCGTCGATGGAGCAGCCGTCCCGCGGCCGCCGTGCCGCCCCGCAGCCCGAGCCGGTGGCGGAGACTCCCGTCAGCCCCGCTCCTCCGGCCGCGCCTCCCGTCGCGGCGCCAGCGCCCGCATCCGCCCCCGCAGTGGCCTCAGGGCCGGCGAGGATCGCCCCGGAGGCCCTCGGCCCCGTCCCGGTGCTCAACGAGCCGCCCGCGCCCGCAGCGGCCCCGGAGCCCGAGGTCGTGGTCGCCGAGATCGTGGTCGAGCCCGAGCTCACCTCGGCCCCGACCCCGGAGGCCTCGACCCCGGAGGCCTCGACCCCGGAGTCGACTCCCGAGCCGACGACCTCGACGCCGCCGACCGGCCACTGGTCGACCCAGGCCCAGCTCGACGACGAGACGCAGGTCGGCGATGCACCGCTCGCCCGCAACATCGGGGCGACGAGCGGCGCGATCACCACGAGTGCGCTCGTGCTGCCCTCGATCCCGAATCAGGACTTCGGGCCGATCGGCACCGGCGACATCATGGTCACCGGCTCGATCTCGCTGCCGCCGAGCCTCTCCGCCACCGGTGCGCTTCCGGCGCAGCTCGACGAGTCCGACCTCGATCACGTTCTCGACCCGGGCGACAGCCAGGTGGCATCCACCGACTCTCAGCCGGTACGGGCGATCAAGGCCGTGAGTACCCACACGTCTTCGCGCGGGGTCATCCAGACCGTGAAACCGAAGGGCACCCGCGGCCTCACCGCGCTCATCGTCGCCGCCACCAGCATGGCGGTCATCGTCGGCGCCCTGTTCATCGTCCTGGTCGCGACCGGGCAGCTCTGACGCGTGCCGGCTTCCCCTCGCTCCCTCGAGCTGCTGCAGATCGCCGCGCGCGCGGCCGACGACAAGTCCGGTGAGGACCTCGTCGCGCTCGACGTGTCCGAGCCGCTGCCGCTGACCGACGTCTTCCTGCTCGTCACCGGGCGGAACGAGCGCAACGTGCAGTCGATCGCCGGCGAGGTGGAGGACAAGCTCAACGAGGCCGGCGTGAAGACCCTGCGCCGGGAGGGTCGCGCCGAGGGCCGCTGGGTGCTGATGGACTTCGGCGATCTCGTCGTGCACGTCTTCCACGAGGAGGACCGCATGTACTACTCGCTCGAGCGCCTCTGGAAGGACTGCCCGGCGCTGCCGCTCGACCTGCCGGCGGCTCCCCATGCCGCCGAGATGTAGTAATCTGATCCAGTTGCCTTCGCTGCTTCCCGCAGTACGGTGACCGAGGGTCTGTGGCGCAGCTGGTAGCGCACCTGCATGGCATGCAGGGGGTCAGGGGTTCGAGTCCCCTCAGATCCACCCCGAGAACGCAGGCCCGGCAGCGCGATGAAGGCCGGTCGCGTGTTCATCCCCCTGGACGCGCGGGCCGTCCGAATCGTACGCGTACTCGCCGATGATCCGGGCCACCCGCTGGACGCGGTCGGTGACACCCCTGTTCCGGACATCGGCGAAGTCGATGTCCTCGTACTGGATGGTGCCGCCGTCGGCGTAGTCGTTGCGGGCGATGGCATCCAGCGCTGGGCCGATCGCGGCGTCCAGCTCGTCCATCATGCGCTGATGCGCCGCGATCTTCTCCTGCTGCGCCGGCAGGACACGCCGCCGCGCCTCCTCTGGGTCGAAAGTCATCACGCCGCCGTCGCCACGGCACGGCGCACCGTGAACGCCGTGACCACGAGCAGCACCCCGAAGATGACGGCCCAGACGCCGGCCGTCCAGATCAGGCTCAGCAGGGTCGCGCCGGGGTTCACCAGGATCGCGACCGCGAGCACCACCCCGAACAGCAGGCTGAGCACGCCGGCCACGATCGCCCAGGTGCGGGCGCGTCCAGCGGATCCGCCCGCGGAGCGCAGCGCCATGACACCCGAGACGACGGCCCAGATCGCGATCGTCCAGAGTACGACCAGCCCGCCGAGAGCCCCGACCAGACCCGGGAGGATGAGCGCCGCGAGGCCGGCCAGCACCGACACGATGCCGGCGCCCAGCATCCAGCCCCAGCGCGGGTTGGTGCCACGCGACTGCAGGGCATGCACGATCGCGGCGAGCCCGTCGACGAGCGCGTACGCCCCGTAGACGATGGCGACGGCGGTCAGTGCGGCGCCCGGCGCCAGCAGCGCGATGATGCCGAACACGATGGCGAGGACGCCGCGCAGCAGCACGAGCCACCACAGGCCCTTCGCGAACGAGGTGAGCGGAGACGAGACGGCGGAGTCGGTCATGCCGTCAGGCTAGACCCCCTCAGGCGAACGAGAACAGGGGAGGGATCGCGACGACGACGAGCAGCAACCAGCCGGCGAAGACCGGCAGGTACGACGTCTGCCACCGCTCCAGTCGCACTCCGGAGCCGCCGGTGGCCAGCTGCCTCACGCCGAGCCAGGCGCAGCCGGCGAGGTTGACCAGCAGCACCAGGTTCAGGCCGAGGGCGGCGACGCGGTTGGGGGTGACTCCGAGATCGCCGATGCGCAGGAACATCGACACCAGCACGAGCAGGTCGAGCACGATCGCCGCGATCACGGCGGCGAGCCGGATGACGTCCATGGTGCGCGTACCGCGTCCGGTCCCGCGCGCGGAGATCCCGTAGACCACGAGGGCGACCACCACGAGCATCATGACGTCGAAGACGCTCACCAGTTCGCGGTCGAATCGCCGCCCGATGCCGGCGATCAGGTAACCGGCGGCCGATACCAGCAGCATGACGGCGAACAGCGGCGTGAAGATCGCGGTCAGCACGGGTGCGAGGTTCTCCACGACGCTCTTCTTGGCCTCGACGAGCCATGCCGCGACGACGACTCCCGCGGCGCCGCCCGAGGGGATCACCCAGGTCAGCACCTCGCCGATCGCCTCCGGGGCGATCGGTGCCAGCACCTGCACGGTGAGCACCGTCAGCACGCCGCCGCCGAGCACGATGAGCGTGTAGTAGATCGCCCACTCGCCGGTGAATCGGATGAAGTCCATGCGCCGGGCGGACGAGCGCAGCTCGCCGGCGACGTAGACGGCGCCGACCACGAACCACAGCAGCGCGGGCAGGTGCAGTCCGACGAGCGTCTCGCTGGAGGATCCGGGGACGTACGGGAAGAGGTTGATGACGATGGTGACCACGGCGACGAGGCCGGCGATCCCCGCGATGCGCGGCCACGGCATCCGCCGCAGCACCGCCAGGTAGCCGGCCAGCACCGGCAGCACGAACAGGCCGAGATTGCGCAGGAACCACCCGCCGGTCGGGTCCCCGAACACCTGGCTGGCGCTGCCGTCGGAGGTCGTGGCGAGCAGCCGTGCCACCTGGATGGCGACGACGGCCAGAGCCGCGAACCCGAGCATCGTCACGAACGAGCGCCGCCCGCCCTCGGCGGGTCGCGCGATGGCGAGCTGCTTCCACAGCCGGTCGCTGTGCTCGCGCGCGAACTCGGCGCTGACGGCGTCGACCTCGCCGAGCCGCCCGACGGCGATGAGGAAGGCCTCGCTGCTGCTGAGGCCGGCGGTCTGCAGGTCGGCGATCTGCTCACGCAGGTGCTCTTCGAGCTCGTCGGCATCGGCCGCGTCGACGCTGCGGCTGCGGAGCACAGCGGTGCGCCATTCGCCGATCCGGGTGTCGAGGTCGTTCATGGTCATGCTCCTGCTCCCTGTGCTGTCAGGTTCCAGAGTCCGCCGAGGGTGCGGGTGGCGGCCGCCCACTGGCGGCGCTGTTCGGCGAGCTGGGCGCGGCCCGCGGTCGTGATCTCGTAGTAGCGGCGGGGGCGTCCGGTGTCGGAGGTGCCCCACTCGCTGCGGATGAACTCGAGCCGCTCGAGGCGGTGCAGCAGCGGGTAGAGCATTCCGTCGGTCCACTGCAGCTCGCCCCCGGACAGCTCGCGGACGCGCTTGAGGATCGCGTACCCGTAGTTCGAGCCCTCGGCGAGGATCGCGAGGACGAGGGGCGTCGCCATCGCGGCGACGAGGTCCTTGTCGATGTTCACGCCCGTGAGCGTATACCTTGCGGCTCTAGGTATCTAGTAGTTCTAGGTATTCGACACCGGCTTCTCGGAGAGCGTCCAGCTCGTCCCGCTCGACCCCGCCCGACGCCGGTCCGTTGCCCATGTCGGTGCCGTAGAGGATGCGCCCGCCCGCTGCGTGGAAGCGCCGCACGTTGTCGATCGCGCGCTCGCGGTCGGGCCCCCGATGGATGCGGAGTGTGCTGATCCACGTGACGCGCGTCGCCAGCCGGGAGATCAGCGCATCATCGAGGCGTTCGCTCCAGGGGGCGTGGGCGAACACATCCACCCCCGCGGCGGCGGCGCGTGCGGCCTGGCCGGCGCCCTCGACGTGGGCGACCACCGGTAGCCCGGCCGTGCGGGCGGAGGCGACCACCGCATCCAGCATCGCGTCGGAGAAGACCGGCCCGGCCTCGGCGTTGAGGGCGATCTTGATGAGCGCGGCGCCGGCGGCGACCTGCTCGGAGACCGCCGCATCCGCCTCGCCGTCCGCGACCTCGCGGAACAGCCCGGATGCGGCCCACGCGCGATCGCTCGGGTACCCTCCCGGCGCGGTCAGCATCCGCCCCGCCCTGAGCACCTCGACTCCGGGCACCTCGATCGCCCGGGAGGAGCCGAGGTCGACGACCCGGGTCAGCCCGCCCGCGGCGACCAGGGCGGGATCGACGAGCTCGAGGTGGACGTGGAAGTCGGTGCTCACAGCGCGGAGATGCGGGTCCGCACCTCGAACAGCTCGGGGAAGAACGTGATCGACAGCGCGCGCTCCAGGAACTTCACCCCGGCAGAGCCACCCGTACCGGTGCCCATGCCGATGGTGCGCTGCACGGTGCGGAGGTGACGGAAGCGCCAGAGCTGGAAGTTGTCCTCCAGGTCGACGAGCTCTTCGCAGGTCTCGTAGATCGCCCAGTGCTCGTCGGGGTTGTCATAGACGCCCGCGAAGACGTCGATCAGGGCCTCATTCAGCCGGTAGGGCTGGGTGACGTCGCGGTCGAGGATCTCGCGCGGGACCGCGAGACCGTGCCGTGCCGCCCAGCGCAGGAACTGGTCGTACAGGGTGGGGGATTCCAGGGCCTCCTTCACCGCGGCATGCGCGGCGGGCTGCTTGTCGAAGACCTGCAGCAGGCCGGCGTTCTTGTTGCCCAGCAAGAACTCCAGCACCCGGTACTGGTAGGACTGGAACCCCGACGACGTGCCGAGCGTCCCGCGGAACTCGGAGTACTCGGAGGGGGTCAGGGTCGCCAGCACCGACCACTGCTGGGTCATGGTGTCCTGGATGTGCTTCACCCGCGCCAGGCGCTTCAGGGCGGTGGCGGGGTCGTCGGCGGCGAACCGCTCGCAGGCCGATCGCAGCTCGTGGATCATCAGCTTCAGCCAGAGTTCGGTGGTCTGGTGCTGCACGATGAACAGCAGCTCGTCGTGGTGCGCCGGCGAACTCGCCGGATGCTGGGCGTTCAGCAGTTCGTCGAGGTGCAGGTACGAGCCGTAGTTGAGCTGCCCGGAGTCGAGCAGGGGTTCCGTGGTCATGCGGCGACCCTACTTCTTGTAGGTCTTCACCACCGTCACCGCGGAGTACCCGGGGCTGGTTCCCTGGATCGTGACGGTGAGGGTCGTGCCGGTCGGATACGCGGCGATGTCGAACGCGACGCCGGTACCGGCGACCACGCCCGGCGCGGTCGACGCCGTCCACTCGTATCCGAAGGTGACTCCTCCGACGTTCCAGGCCGGGGTCGCCGTCAGCACCGTGCCGCTGCGGGCGATGGTGACCGTCGCGCTCGGCGGGTTCCCGGCACCGACGACCACGGTGTCCGAGGAGACCGTCACCGGCAGGTATCCCGCCTTCGTGGCCGTCACGTGCGCCTGCAGCAGGTCGCCCTGCCAGGATGCGGTGGGCGTCACCGCCGCTCCGGTCGCGCCCGGGATCGCCACGCCATTGCGGGTCCAGCTGTAGGTCAGGGCGTACCCAGTGGTGTTCCACGCGGTCGATGCCACGAGGGGGACGTCCACCTTCGCCGGGGTGCTGAGTTCGAACGGTGCGGTCAGCGCGAGCGCCGGCCCATACCCGACCGTCACCGGGGCGGATGCGATCCACGCCGTGGCGGTCCACCCGGTGCGCTTGGCGACCACCCGCAGCCGGAGCTGCTTGGTCACATCGCTCGTCAGCACCGTGTAGCTCGACGCGGTGCCGGTCTTCGCCCAGGTGGTCCCTGCGTCGGCGCTGCGCTCCCAGAGGTAGCTGTAGCTCAGGCCCGGTCCGAAGCCGGTCAGGTTCGCGGTCAGCTTGGCGCCCGGCGCGGCGCCGGCCGGGGGACTGACGATGACCGGCGCGCCCGTGGCGGCCAGGTGACTGCCCAGGGTGACGGGGGTGGAGTAGTAGGACGCCGTGGCGTAGTACGGCGAGGTCACCGTGATCTTCACCTTGAGCGCCTTGCCGATGTAGGCCGTCCCCGGTGTCAGCGTGGCCTTGGTCTGCTTCTTGATCGCCTTGGTGCCCGAGTACCACTGGTAGGCGATCTTGGACCCCGCGGCGACCGGGATCGTGACGGCGGGGGCGGTCAGGGTATCGCCGTAGCGCGCTCCGCTGATCGCCTTCGGCTGGGCGGCCAGCACCCCCTTGCGTGCGACGAGGACGCTCTTCACCGGCAGGTAGCCGGTGCGCGTGGTCACGACCTCGACGTACACCGGCTCGCTTCCGGGGGCCCGCGCGAACGTCGTGTCGTTGCTCCATGCCGTCGTCCCCACGTACCAGGTCGCGACAGTGTTGTACGTCGCCGCCGGCCAGGTCGCGGCGCGGAGCGTCCAGGTGGTCGTGCCCGGCGCGATCGTCGTCGACGCCGACAGGCTCGCGGGCTTCGTCGGGGCCCACGTGCCCGCGACGAGCGGCAGCGTCGTGCTCGTCGGCCAGAGCATCGGCACACCACCGAGCGACACCTGCTCCTCGACCCGGAGCCAGCGCGGCTCGCCGGCGACGAGCCACATGCCGTCGGGGACGATGCTGGGCTTGGTGGTGACGCCCGCGGCGTTCTTGACGCCGCTGCAGTCGGCGGCGTCGCAGAGCGTCCAGGAGTACTGTCGCGTCACGCCCGCCGTCCGATCGAGCACTACCGGCTTCACCGTCAGTGCCTTGCCGACCACCGCCTGTCCGGAATACACCCCCGAGGCGAATGTCGGGTCGGTGAACGCCGTGATGGCGTCGGGGTCGGCGTCGCTGGAGATCGCGAACGCCTCCGACCGCACGCTCCGCGACGCGTATCCGCTCTTGCTGCCGGTGACGGCGACCGAGAGGTACCGGTCGTTGTACGCCGCGCCGGGCACGAACGTCGCCGAGGTCGCCTTGCTGATCGGCGTCCAGGTCGGCGACGGGTCGGTGCAGCCGGTCGAGCACACGTACCACTGGTACTTCTGGGTGACCCCCGACACCGGCCAGGCGCCGGTGATCAGCGCCTTCTTGGTGGTCCCGGCCAGGGCGGTGCCCTGCACGGCGACCGCCGGTGCCGCGCCGTTCAGCAGGTCGAGCCGGGTCTTGCCCGTGCCCGCGAGGAGGTACTGGGTCACCGAGGGGTACAGGCCGGAGGTGGTGATCACGCGCACCCGCAGCTGCCGGTTGACATCGGCCGCGACCGGCACGTAGGTCGCCTTCGTGGCCTTGGAGATCGTCGTCCACTTCGATCCGACCAGGCGCTGCCAGAGGTAGCTGCGCGACTGCGCGCCGGGGCGATCGGCGGGGTAGCCGTAGACCGGGTCCGTGACCCTCAGCACATGACCCAGTTGCGCGGGGTCGGTGTTCGCCCCGATCGTCGGGTGGCCGCCGGCGGTGGAGTCGTACACGAAGCCGGCCGAGTGGGTCGTCGGCACCCGCGTGCCCTTCCGCACCACGACGTTCCGGGCACCGTCGGCGTACCCGGGGCGATGTGCGGTGATCGTGACCTCGATCGCGAGCCCCGAGTTCTCGCAGGCGGGGGTGCCCTCGACGACGCAGAGCAGGGTCGAGGAGGAGGTGCCGACGTCCACCCCGCCGACCTTCCACGCGTAGCCGTACGAGCTCGGCGCCGGCGACCAGGTCCCGGGGGAGGCGACGACCTTCACGCCTCCCGCGACGGCGGTCACGGTGAACTTCGCCGCCTTCGTCTGCCGGGGCGCGGCCAGCGTGCCGATCGGCACCGCCGCGGCGGATGCGACGGCCGCCCCGGTCGCGTAGCCCGGTTTCGAGGCGGTGATCTCGAATCCGATCTCATGGCCGGCGTCGGCGAGGACGGTCTTGTAGGTACGGGCCGTCGCCCCGGGGATCTCGACCCCGTCGCGCAGCCACCGATAGGCGAATGTCAGTCCCGCGGTGTTCCAGGTGCCGGGCCGAGCGGTGAGGGTCGAGCCGGGAACCGCCGCCGCGGGAGCGCTCACGGTGGGCGGATCGCCGGCGACGCTCTGCGGTGCCGGCGCCATGGTCGGTACCACGACGTCGAGGGCCGTGAACACCGGCGGGTAGCCGAACGCCTCGGCACGGACGATGACGCTCACCTGGTGTCCGAGGTCGGCGCCGGTCGTGGTGTAGCTCGATGTGGTCCGCGACTGCGAGCCGAAGATCGGGTTGCCGTCCCGCAACCAGAGATACGTGTACTCGACGTTGCTGTCGGGCGACACACCGTCGTCCAGCGTGGTCTTTCCGCGGTTCACGGTGATGAGCGAGCCGACCGCGGTCGAGGAGTGCGTCTCGGTCGCCGGCACGGAGTAGGAGAAGGGCGAGAGGGGGGCGAGGGGGATGTTCCAGGTGTTGGAGGCGGATCCGGCGGCGATGCTCCGGGTCCCGATGAAGGGCTGACTGATCGCGTCGTCGGGGTCGATCCACACCTTGTAGTCGCCTTCGGGCATGAAGAGCAGCTTGAGGTTCCCCCCGCGCAGGCCGAAGTCGGCGGTCGACTGGAAGAAGAAGTCCTCTCCGCTCATGGACTCGATGTAGACCACCGAGTCGTCACCGAGCGGTGCGCCGGCGGCATCCTGGACGTTCAGCTCCATCGTGGTGCTGGCGAGGGTGTCGTAGTAGTCCAGGCGCGGGCTTCCGGTGGTCACGGTCGTCTTGCCGACCTGCACGGAGTACGCAACGGCGCCGGCGACGGTGTCGGATCCCGCGGGATTCATCGCCGTGCTGCCGACCCATTTGTCGACGAACTCGCTGGCCGCGGTGTCGTAGAGCTTGATCTTGTACGCCCCGGCGGGCAGTCCGTTCACCGTCCACTTGCCGTCGCGACCGGTGGGCTTGCCGGCATAGGCGATCTCGGTGTCGATCTTCCCGGCGTCGGGTCCCGACGGGATCACCCGGAAGGCGAATGCCGTGATGCCGTACGGCGAGTACAGGATGTCGTCGTTGAAGATCTTCACCGTGCCACTCAGGCTGCCGCCCGTGGTCAGGGCCGCATTCGAGGTGACGGTCGCGCCGAGCCCGACGATGACCGGCGCGGCCGCGTCACGCAGCGTGGTGTTGCCGGAGTACTCCCTCAGGTACCCCGTCGTGTTGGGGGGCGAGAACTCGAGGCGGTAGCTGCCCGGTTCGAGGTTGCGCATCGTGTAGACGCCCGTCGAGCTGGTGGTCGCGACGGCGTTCGCCAGCCGGAACCAGCCGTTGCCGTCGAAGCGCCACGGGTACACCGAGATGCCGGAGAGGGCCTTGCCGGAGGATCCGGTGACCTTGCCGGTGATCGTCGAGTTGGTGGCCAGTGCGATATTCAGCGTGAGCCTGCCGTTGAGGCCGGGGTCGTCCCAGTCCCAGACCCGTGCCTCCTCCGGCCACGTGCTGCCGCCCCAGTACTGATCGAACGCGGTGGTCGTGGCGCCGGGTGCGTCGAAATAGAACGTGTAGTCCTTCGCGGTGTCGAGGCTGACCGTGTAGGTCTTGTTGCCGCCGACGTAGGCGGCACGGACTCCGTCGCCCACGATCGTGTGGTGGCGCACCTCGTAGGCGTACACGTTGAGCCCCGCGATGCCCGAGCCGGCCTTCGTCGTCACCGTCAGCGTCAAGTCGATGCCGGCGGCTGCGTGGGCGGCGGGGACCGGGAACCCGACGACGACCAGCGCCGCGAACAGCACGGCGACGAGGGCCTTCGCCGCCGTTGCCCCGGCGCGCACACGGGTGCTCACGATCTGGTCTCCCCCCACAGAGTCGTGTGACGCTATCACCCGCCCGCAGCCGGGAACAGGTCCCCTTTCGGGCGACTGTCAATCCCCCCGGCCGGATCGGCAGCACTCTGTAGGGTGACAAACGACCGCCCCACCCCAGGAGGACCCGTTGGACCCTGCGCCCGACGACGACCCCATTCCGGCCCTCCTCGGGCGATACCGCCCCGTGAGCATCATCGGCCACGGAGGCATGGCGACCGTGTATCGCGCGACCGATGAAGCGCTCGGCCGGGATGTCGCGGTCAAGCTCTACCGGGCGGCGGCCGATGACGACCTGATCAGGCACCAGGACGAGGCGCGGGTGCTGGCCCAGTTGAGCCACCACGGTCTGATCACCCTGCTCGATGTCGGCATCGACGACAGCACACCCGATGATCCCCACCCGTTCCTGGTCATGGAGCTGGTCGAGGGCACCAACCTCGCCGAGGCGCTGCGTCAGCGCCGGTTCAACCCCCGCGAGATCAGCGAGATCGCCTACGACCTGGCCGAGGCGCTGGAGTACGTGCACGCCCACGACGTCGTGCACCGCGACATCACCCCGTCGAACGTGATGCTCGTCGAGTACGGCACGTCGGCGTTCCGCACCCGCGCGCGACTGGGCGACTTCGGGATCGCGCTCGGCTCCACCGGATCACGGCCCTCGGGCGACGGGGACTCGACGACCGGGACGGCGGCCTACCTGAGTCCGGAGCAGGCGAGCCGGGGCGAGATCACCACGGCCACCGACGTCTACTCGCTGGGGCTGGTGCTGCTGCAGTGCTTCACCGGCCGGGTGGCGTTCCCGGGCGATCCGGTCACCTCCGCGCTGGCCCGGCTGACGGCGGATCCCGAGGTGCCCGATGACCTGCCCGATGACTGGACGGCGATCCTGCGCAGCATGCTGGCGCGCGACCCGGCCGCGCGGCCGGCGATCGCCGAGCTGACCGTCGCCTTCCGCCAGGCCGTCATCGCGGCGAGCTCCCGGCACAAGGCCGGTGAGACCGAGCCGCCCGACGAGCAGCAGCGACTCGACGCGGTGCAGCATTACCGCATCCTCGACACCGAGCCGGAGGGCGCATTCGACCGGGTGACGGCGATCGCCGCACGCGCGCTCGGGGTGCCGATCGCGCTGATCACGATCCTCGCCTCCGACCGTCTGTGGTTCAAATCCCGGCACGGCACCGAGCTGCGCCAGCTCGAGCTGCTTCCGGAGGTCAGCGCCCAGGTGGCGACCCACCGCGAGCCGTGGGCGGTGCCGGACACCACCAAGCACGCGCGCCTGCGCACGCATCGCCTCGTCACCGGCGACTTCGGCCTGCGCGCCTGCGCCGGAGCGCCGATCGTCGAACCCGGCGGCGCGGTGCTCGGCATGCTGCTCGCGATGGACACCGAGCCGCATGCATTCACCCTCGACGACCTGCAGACCCTCGACGATCTCGCCGCGATCGTGATGAGCGAACTCACCCTGCGCGTCGTCTCCCGCGACTAGAGCAACTCCAGCGCCGGCACCTGGCCGGCGACGAGGAGCCGCCGCGCCTCCTCGAGGGGCACCCACCGTGCCGCGTCGACCTCGGGAAAGGCCCGCATGCGTCCCGAGCGCGGCGGCCACTCCAGCTGGAAGGTGTTGCTGCGGACCTCGTCGATCTCGAAACCGGGTGCCTCTGCGGCGAACACGGTGACGACCTTTCCCGAGGAGTACCGGAACGTCCCGAGCTCCCGGTAGTCGAGGGCGGGTGCCGGCACGCCGATCTCCTCCGCGAACTCCCGCAGCGCCACGCCGAGCAGGTCGGTGTCGCCGTCGGTCTCGCCCTTCGGGATCGACCAGGCCCGCTCGTGCTTGCCCGCCCAGAACGGCCCGCCCATGTGCGCGATGAACACCTCGACACCGGAGGGGGCGGGGCGATGCAGCAGGATCCCGGCGCTGCTCCGCATCAGCACTCGCCGAGCCGGCGCGCGCAGTCGGTGTCGGCCGCCCGGTGGCGCTGCAGCAGCCCCGACCGCTGCTGCACGTAATGCCGCCGCATCGTCTCGGCACCCGAGATCCGGCCGCGGAAGAGCGCCAGC
This sequence comes from Pseudolysinimonas sp., assembly GCA_035556655.1. GTDB lineage: Bacteria > Actinomycetota > Actinomycetes > Actinomycetales > Microbacteriaceae > JBDSKH01. The sequence goes on along the minus strand of DATMFW010000033.1, from coordinate 68,378 downwards.
TCGCGCACCACGTCGACATCGTCCGCGGGGTGGCCGGTGAGCTGGGACTCCAGCACCGTCGTGCGCTCTCCCCACCAGCGCAGCTGGTGCTCGATCTCGTGTTCGTGCTGATCGAGCAGCACCGCCGCCTCGGCGATCTCGTCGAGCTCGACGGCGTAGGCGCCGAGGGCGTCACGGGCGGCGGTGCACAACTCTGCGTCACCGAGGGCGCGCAGGGCGCCGGCCACCGCATCCGGCAGCATGCCCAGGTCGCCGTCGCAGCTGGTGAGGTCGCGGGCGGCGCGCGCGATCGTCGCGACGCTCACCGCGTCCAGCACGACGAACTCGGTCACCCTGCCTCCCGGCGGAACAGGGTATAGGAAAAGTCAGATACCGCGGTGGAATGCCACCCATCTCGGGGCGGTTGCATCGGCCATGGAGTTCGGACTCGATACTTTCGGCGACAGGACCGTCGGCCAGGACGGCCAGCCCGTCGCCTACGACCAGGTCATCCGCGACGTCGTGGAGGAGGCGGTGCTGGCCGATTCGGTCGGCGTCGACTTCTTCGGGGTGGGCGAGCACCACCGCGACGACTTCGCCGTGACCGCACCCGAGATCGTCCTGGCGGCGATCGCGGGGCGCACGACGCGCATCCGGCTCGGCACGGCCGTGACCGTTCTGAGCTCGGACGACCCGATCCGGGTGTTCGAGAGGTTCGCGACACTCGATGCGGTGTCGAACGGGCGGGCCGAGATCATTCTGGGGCGCGGCTCGTTCACCGAGTCCTTCCCGCTGTTCGGCTACGACCTGGCCGATTACGAGCGGCTGTTCGAGGAGAAGATCGACCTGCTCAGCCGGCTGCTGACCGAGGGCCCCGTGACCTGGCAGGGCAGCATCCGGCCGCCACTGGTGGAGCAGCAGGTGTTCCCGAAGACGGCCTCCGGGTCGATCCGCACCTGGGTGGGTGTCGGCGGCAGCCCCGAGTCGGTCGTGCGCGCGGCCCACTACGGCATGCCGCTGGTGCTCGCGATCATCGGGGGCGAGCCTGCGCGGTTCGCGCCCTACGTCGAGCTCTATCACCGCGCCCTCGCGCAGATGGGCAAGGACCCGGCGCTCCCGGTGGCGGTGCACTCCCCGGGTTTCGTGGCGGCGACCGACGAGGAGGCGGCGGAACTGCTCTGGCCGCACCACAAGAAGATGGTGGATCGCATCGGCGCCGAGCGCGGATGGCCCCCCACCACGCGCGAGCGCTTCGCCGAGGAGATCGCCACCGGGGCGCTGCACGCCGGCTCGCCGGAGACCGTCGCGCAGAAGATCGCGAAGACCGTGCGCGATCTGGGCGTTCAGCGTTTCGACCTCAAGTACTCCACGGGACAGCTGCCGCACGAGCACCTGATGACCGCGATCGAGCTGTACGGCACCCAGGTGATCCCGCGGGTCCGGGAACTTCTCGCCGAGGGTTCCTAGAATCGCCGGATGACCACCGCCTCGCCGCCCCGCCCCGGCCGGCGGCGCGGGTACACCGAGCGCGAGGAGTCGACGTACCGCCGGCGCATGGTCCGCGGGGCCGTGTTCCACACCAGCAGGCAGGTGCACGAAGACCTGACGATCGTGGTGAAGCGCTTCCCGGTGCGACACGAGCCGCGCGACGGCGACCGCGCGTTCGTCCTGGTCCACGGCATCGGCGTGTCCTCGCGCTACTACCAGCCGCTGGCGGCCGAGCTCGCCCGCCACGGTGCCGTCTACCTGGTCGACCTGCCGGGCTATGGGGCGGCACCGGACCCGCGCCGTGACGTGACGATCGCCGACCACGCCGGCGTGCTCGCGTCGGTGCTGCGCCGCGCGGGCCTGCAGAACGCGGTGCTGCTCGGTCATTCCTGGGGATCGCAGGTGGTCTCGATGCTCGCCCGCGACCATCCGGAGGTCTCCGACCGCATCGTGCTGATGGCGCCCACTCTCGAGCCGCGGGCACGGACCTTCTGGCGGGCCACCGCCGACCTGCTCCGGGACGGCCTACGCGAGCCACCGGTCGTGACGGGGATCGCGCTCACCGACTACCTGCTGCGGTGCGGGGTGCCGTATCTGATGAGGCAGGTGCCGTACATGCTCGCCGATCGCATCGAGGACCGGATCCCGGCGCTGACCGCCCGGGTGCTCATCGTCAACGGGGATCGCGATCCGATCGTGTCGGGCACCTGGGCGCACCGGCTGAGCACGCTGTCCGGCCGGGTCGAGTTCCGCGCGGTCCGCGGGCCGCACGTCATCATGCACACCGATCCGGTGATGATCGCCGAGCACATCCGCGGGTGGCTGGAGCAATGAGGCCGACCGCGCACGCCCTGCACCTGCTGCGGGACTACCCGAACGCGCTCCGGGTGCGGGCCGGGACCCTCACCACCCGGGTGCCGCGGGCCTGGGCGGGGGGATCGGGCCGGCCGGTCGTGCTCATCCCCGGCGTCTACGAGACCTGGCACTTCCTGCGCGTGATCGGCGACGCGCTCAGCGCGGCGGGGCACCCGGTGCACACGGTTCCCGCGCTCGGCATCAACACCCTGACGATCCCGCAGTCGGCGCGTCTCGTGACCGATCTGCTGACGCGGCGCGATCTGCGCGATGTCGCCCTGGTCGCCCACAGTAAGGGCGGGCTCATCGGGAAGCAGGTGCTCACCGGAGGGGATCCCGACGGCCGGGTCGACCGGCTGATCGCCGTCGCCTCGCCCTTCGGAGGGTCGGCGATGGCGCGCTGGACGCCCTGGCGCACGATGAAGGCGTTCCTCCCGACCGACGAGGTCATCCGCACCCTCACCGGCTCGCTCGAGGCCAACGCCCGGATCACCTCGGTGTTCCCGCGGTTCGACCCCAACATCCCCGAGGGGTCGCACCTGGACGGCGCCAGGAACGTCGAGATCCCCGTCGTCGGGCACTTCCGCATCCTCGACGACCCGGCGGCGGTGGCCGCGGTGGTGTCGGCCGTCGAGGCGTAGCGTGTGGCCATGAATCGCGATCAGAAGCTCGTGGTCACGATCGCGGTGCTGGCCTCGTTCGTGTCCTTCCTCGACGGAACCGTCGTCAACGTCGCCCTCCCGGCGATCATGCGCGAACTCGGCGGCGGCATCGCGACCCAGCAGTGGGTCGTCGACTCGTACCTGATCACACTCGGCGCGCTGATCCTGGTGGCGGGTTCGCTGAGCGATGCCTTCGGGCGCATTCTGGTGATGCGCATCGGGCTCGTGCTGTTCGGGGTGACCTCGATCGCGATCGCCCTGGCGCCCACTCCCGAGCTGCTGATCGTCGCGCGTGCCGCACAGGGCGTCGCCGGCGCGCTGCTCGTGCCCAGCTCGCTCGCGCTCATCACCTCGAACTTCCGCGGGGCCGCGCAGGCCCGCGCGATCGGCGTCTGGACCGGGATGACGAGCGTGGCCACCGTGATCGGCCCGCTGCTCGGCGGCCTCTTCGTGGACTTCCTGTCGTGGCGGTTCGTGTTCCTCATCAACATCCTGCCGATCGCCGCGACGCTGGTGCTGCTGGCGGTGCTCGGCCACCGCGACACCCGTCGTCCCGGGGTGCGGATCGACGTCGCGGGTGCGGTGCTCTGCACCGTGGGACTCGGCGGGGCGGTGTACGCCCTCATCGAGGCACCGAACCTGGGCTGGGGCAGTCCCGTCATCCTCGTCACCCTGATCGGCGGCATCCTCGCCTTCGCCGCATTCCTGGTGCGGCAGCGGTTCGCGGCGCAGCCGATGATGCCGTTGTCGCTGTTCCGGGTGCGCAACTTCTGGGCGGGCAACATCGCCACCGCACTGATCTACGGGGCGCTGTCGCTCAACTTCTTCGCGCTCGGCATCTACCTGCAGGAGGGGGCCGGCCTGCCCGCGACCCTGGCGGGTCTCGCCGCGCTGCCGGTGACGATCATCATGATCGTCGGCAGTTCGCGCGCCGGGGCCCTCGCGGGGCGGTACGGGCCGCGGCTGTTCATGACGGTCGGCCCGATCCTGATGGGACTGTCGGCGCTGTGGTTCCTGCTGGTGCGCGAGGACTTCGACTACTGGGTGCAGGTCCTGCCGGGGGTGCTGCTGTTCGGTATCGGACTGACCGTCACCGTCTCCCCGCTGACGGCTGCGATCCTCGGCGCCATCGAGACCGAGCGTTCGGGCATCGCCTCGGCGGTGAACAACGCGGTGTCGCGGGTCGCGGGCCTGATCGTGATCGCGATGATCGGCTTCATCGTGGGCGGGAGGCTCGATCTGGAGGGGTTCCACCGCGCGGCGATCGTGACGGCGGGTCTCATGATCGCGGGGGGCCTGGTGTCTCTGGCCGGCATCCGCAACGAGTCGCAGCCGGGTCAGGACCCTGTGCCCTCCGGCACCTCGGCGGCCAGCAGCACCTGAGATCCGGAGGCGTCGCGCACCTCGACGCCGGCGATCTCCGCCAGGTCGAGACCCGTCGTGGCATTCACCCGGATCGGATCGGGGGAGGACACCGTCCAGGTGGACACCTGACTGGATGCGCCGGCGCGATCGATCACCCACATCGAGTACTCGACCGGCCCGTATCCGCCGTCGGGTCCACCGGGCGGGTGGTACCGGCAATCCATGTCGATGCGCGTGCCCCAGCCCTCTGGGGTGAGCGCGACGCGCGCCTCGACCGGCACCTCGGCAGCCGTCGCGACCATGTCGGCGGCGAACGCGGGAGACGGCGCGATGATCGAGGGCAGCACGAGTGCGAGAACTGCGGCGATGGCGGCGGCCGCCGCCAGCCCCGCGGTGAGGCGGATGCGACGCAGACTCCGCCGGCGCCGCTCGCGAGCCTCCACCCGCTGCACCAGATCCGCCGGGGGCGCCACGAGCTCGGGTTCCTCGAGCAGAGCGAGCCCGCGCTCGGTGCCGAGGCGCCCGAGCAGCCCCGGCATCGCGCTCAGTTCGGTGACCGCGGCCCGGCAGCGCTCGCAGCCGTCGAGGTGGTCTTCGTAGTCGCGGCGCTCGGCGGGGGAGAGGGCGCCGAGCACGTAGGCGGCATCCCATTCGGTGAAGCGCGCATGGACCGTCCCGGTCATCGCGTCACCCCCTTCTCTTGCAGTGCCAGGCGCAGGGCCCGGAGTCCGTAGTGCAGCCGGGACTTCACCGTGCCCTCGGGGATCCCGAGTTCGCGAGCCGTCTCTGCGATGCTGCGGCCGCCGTAGTAGCTGTGCACGATGACCGATCGGTGCTCGTAGGCGAGCCCGCCGAGGGCCTCCTCGACCAGGAGCGCCTCGAACAGCCCGTCGGTGCGGTCCCGCTCGGCGGTCTCCGGAAGGTCGCCGGTGGGCAGCTCGTGTCGTCGCCGGGCGCTGCGGAACTCGTCGATCACCAGGTTGCGGGCGACGGTGAACAGCCACGCCCGCGTGCTCTCGGGCGGCTGGCTGAGGATGCGCGGGGTGCGCCAGGCGCGCAGCAGCGTCTCCTGCACGATGTCGTCGGCCCCGGCGGTGTCGCCGGTCAGGCGGACCGCATAGCGCCAGAGCACGGCGGAGTGAGCGTCGGCGAGGGCGCGCAACGCCTCCGCCTCGTCGGTTCTCATCGCGCGCGCCTCCCCGCTCTCATCGGGACAACGAGACGGAGGCCCGGATGGTTCACAGTCCCCGCGACCCCCCGATCAGCAGCATCACCACGTCGACGAGCGCCGCCGCGATCACCAGGCGGAACAGGGCCCGGCTCGGCGCGCGGGTCAGCCCGGCGACGAGTCCCGCCGCGGCGAGGGTGAGCGAGGCGACGAGACCCCCGATCGCGAGGGGCGTGGCCGGCCCGATGCCCAGGGCGAGGCACAGCGCGGCGGCCGGCAGCGCGATCCAGACGGTGACGAGCGAGGCGAGCCGGCCGATGCGGTGCGGAAGCCCCCGCACCCCGGTGGCGGCGTCGTCCTCCAGGTCGGGCAGCACGTTGGCGAAGTGCGCCCCTGCGCCGAGGAGTGCTCCCGCCGCGACCACCCACCAGGCGGGAAGGGCGGGCTGATCGCGCGCGAGGGTCACGATCGCGGGAAGCGTGCCGAATGACACGAGGTAGGGCAGCACCGAGATCGCCGAGTTCTTCAGGCCCGCGTTGTACGCCCATGCCCCGGTGAGGAACAGCAGGTGGGCCAGCACGGCGGCCCCGCCGAGCGGCACCGACGCGATGACGGATGCGACAGCGGCCGCGATGGCCACGTCGCGTGCCAGCCGCGGGGCGATGTCTCCTCGCGCCACGGGTTTGTCCGTCCGGCCGACCGCGCGGTCGCGGTCGGCGTCGATCCAGTCGTTGGAGAGTCCGACGGAGGCCTGGTCGAGCACCATCACCAGACCGATGAGCGCCACGCGCCAGACGTCGAGGCCCGCGGTGATGGCGAGCAGGACCGCGATGACCGCTACGGCGCCGCCGGGTCCCGGGTGGGTCGAGAGCAGCAGCGCGCGCAGCCGGGCCATGGCTCAGGGTAACGGGCGCGCGGGGCCCGGGCGGTTAGCCTTGAGGGGACATGCAGCCCTTCGACGACGAGACCGCGCTCGCGAGCCTGATGCCCGGCCGCTGGAGCGTCACGGCCACCAACGACCCGGTGTGGCTGTCGGGCGAGCGGCGCGACCCGGTGTTCGAGTACGCGGTGCTCCGTGACCGCCCGCTGACTCTGTCGACCCGTTCCGAGTTCACCGAACCCGACGGCAAGCGCAAGACGATCCTGGGAACCGAGCACTGGCACGGCGACGGGTTCACCTGGCGGCCGAAGGGCGCGCGCGGCCTCGTCGTGCGCACGCACTGGGAGGTGCTGGGCGCCCGTCAGGGGCTGATCATCACCCGGTTCGCGAAGTCGGCGGTGAGCCAGGGCGGGCTGGCCGTCATGATCGCCGAGGGTGTCGACGGCTCCGGCCTGCGCAGCGTCGTCGCGGCCGACCCGCTGTCGTTCGGCCTCGCGATCCCCGAGTTCGCCGGTCTGACCTGGTTCGACCACGTGCCGCCGCTCGACTGACCGCGGCGCGAACGCTCAGCCGGCGAGCACGACCTCGGTCTGCAGGAACTCCGCATACGCGTCGAGGCGTCGACGCACGGCCCGCATCGTCGCGGCGCCGAACGTGTCGAACGCCGACACCCGGACTGTGATCGCCGTCCGGCCGGCGTGCTCGGGTGCCAACTGGGCCGTGCGGTCCGTATAACCCAGCACGAACTCGTCGAAGCCGGGCAGCAGATGCACGCCCCGCGCGGCGGGCTGGAGCCCGGGGCGATGGTGGTAGGTGCGGCCGTCTGCCTCGACCTGTTCGAGCTCGTCCGCCAGCGCAGGGCGAGTTCGCGAAGCGCCTCCTCGCGCGGAAGCCGGCGAGGGGACGGCACCCACTCCTCCAGCAGCGCCCAGCGGTCGCGGCCGGTCTGCACGAGCACGCCGGTCTGGGCGAGCTGCCCCAGCGTGTGGATGCCGCGCTGGCCGGCGGTCGACAGGCCCCCACCTCGAAGGCGGCGAGAAGCTCGGCGCCGGTGAGGGTCAGCATCCACCCGAGGTCCTCGGCCGCGAGAAGGTGCAGCGTCCCGCGCATCGGCCACGACCTGACGAACGCGCCGGACTCGTACGCCGTCTCGACGTCGGCCGCCGTCGCCCGGGCGTCCGCAGCCCCACCGACCAGAGCACCCCGGGAAGGTCCTGGCCCTGCATCGCCAGCGACCGGCGGACGGCTTCGGCGGGAGAGGGCGCGTCGGCCGAGTCGATCCCGAGCCCCGCCAGCCGCAGCGAGCCGCTGCGGTCACGGCCGGGCGATCACCAGACGCATGCCGACATCGAACGAGGCGAGCTCGCGGAAGCGGCCCCACTTCTCGTCCCACGCCCCCGAGGCCAGGTCGTCGCCGAGCTCGCGCTCGTAGCGGGAGACGACCGCGTCGTCGACGAAGCTCCAGGCCGACATCGCTCGGCGCACCTCCGGCTCGAGCGTGCGCTCGGGACGCGCGAAGAAGGCCTGCCCGAAGCCGTCGGTGCAGTCGGCGGGAACCGGCACGACCTGCACCTCGACGTCGCCGCCAAGGGCCGCGGCGATCCGGTCGATGGCGGGCATGCGCGCCGCCTCGACGGCGTAGAGCTCCGGCACGTAGACCGGCTGCCACCAGGGGTCGCCGCCCTCCGGCGCGAAGGTGAGGATCGCGACCGGGCCGCGGCTGACGCGCCGCATCTCGCGCAGGCCGGCCTCGAGATCCGGCCATTGATGCACGGTGACGCTGGCCATCGCCGCATCGAACGCGTCGTCGGGGAACGGCAGGTGGTCGGCGGTCGCGTCGATCGCGCGGACGCGGTCGGCGGGGCGTTCCGCGCGCATCGATGCCGAGGGCTCGATCGCCGTCACCTCGAGATCGCGCGGCTCGTACGACCCGGCGCCCGCCCCGACGTTGATGACGCTGCGTGCGTCGCCGAGCGCCGCCCAGAAGATCGCCTCGATGCGGGGATCGGGCTGCCGGATGCGGGCGTAGCCGCTGCCGATCGTGCCGTAGTCGGCGTCGCCGGCGCTGCCGTCGTCGAAACGTGACCTCACCGCGGCTCCGCCTCCAGCAATCCCAGTTCCGACAGTCGAACGCTCAACCCGGCGCCGTCCGGAGCGTAGATCCACGGTACACCGCCCGGATGGGGCTCTCCGCCGCTGCGACCGCCGGCGAGGACCGCCTGGCCGCGGGTGAGCTGCCGGATGGCCACGGCGGCCACGCCGGCGGGATGCGCGGCGACGAAGTCGGCGTAGATGCGCTCATCGTGCTGCCCGTCGTCGCCGACCAGGATCCAGCGGATCCCCGGGAACTCACTCGCCAGTCGCTCGAGGTTGAGGCGCTTGTGCTCGGGTCCGCTGCGGAACCAGCGGTCGTGCGTCGGACCCCAGTCGGTCAGCAGCAGGGTCCCGCGCGGGTAGAGGTTGCGGCCGAGGAACCGGCTGAGGGTGGGCACCACGTTCCAGGCACCGGTGGAGAGGTAGACCACCGGCATGCCCGGATGGGCGCGCGTCAGGCGCTCATAGAGCACGGCCATGCCGGCGACCGGGGTGCGGGCGTGCTCGTCGAGCACGAAGGTGTTCCACGCCGCCAGAAACGGCCGGGGGAGTGCGGTCACCATGACGGTGTCGTCGATGTCCGACACCAGGCCCACCCCGACCGACTCGTCGACGATGAACACCGGGGCCTCCACGGCGTGCCCGCCCGGGATCGAGAGCCGGATGCGGTGCCAGCCGGGCGGGAGCGTCGCCTCGATATGCGCATCCAGCACCCCGCCCCGATCGGCGCGGATGGTCCGCCGCGTTCGCCCGGAGGTGACCGTCACATCGATGTCGCGGACGTGGACGTTGATGAAGCTGCGCCAGCCGCGGATGCTGGTGAACGCATCCTGCTGATCGTCACCGTCCTCCGGGCGCAGCAGCACGACCCGGCCGAGCACCCGCACCCAGCCGTCCCCGCCGTAGCCGGTGAATGGCACGATCGTCGGCACAAGACCCCGCTTGCGGCCCCGGCGTTCGCGGAACCGGTGCACGGCATCCTCGATCCGTGCCGCGAAGTGCGGGGCGCTGGTCATCCGCTCCAGTGTGTCACGCGCCGGTTTTCATCGGACACCGAGCGACGGAGCGCTAGAGTGGGCGCGATCAGGCCTGAGGAGATGCATCGTGCCCGAGACACAGCTGTCCACCCGTACCGACGCCGTCGCGTTGATCCGCAATGAGCCCGTGCAGGCGCGCAGCACCGCACGCCTTGCCGCCCTGCTCGACGCCGCGGCCCGGGTCGTCGACGAGATCGGGTACGAGCGCCTCACCACCGCCATGGTCGCCGAGCGTGCCGGCGCCTCGATCGGCACCGTCTACCGCTACTTCCCCGACCGCATCGCCGTGCTGCAGAGCCTGGCCGCCCGCAATGCCGAGCGCATGACCGACCGTGTGCTCGCCGAACTGCGCTCGGAGCAGCACCGCGACTGGGACTCGGCACTGACCGCGTCGTTCGGCCTGTTCGTCGAGGCGTTCCGCAGCGAGCCCGGATTCGCGTCGCTGCGCTACGGAGACGTGCTCGACCTGCGCCCCACCACCGAGGTCCCCGCGTACTCGGTGCTCGCCGACCAGATGTTCCGGGCGATCGTGGAGCGTTTCGGCCTGGACTCCTCGGACGAGGCCCGCGCCGCGTTCGAGGCCGCCGTGATCGCCTCGGATGCGATCGCCGCGCACGCCTTCGTGCTCGATCCGCATGGCTCGGAGGCCTACCTGGCTCTCGGCGCGCAGGCCACTCGCGCTCTGCTCGAGCCGCATTTCGGCGCCGTCGCGCGCTGAGCACGACCGGCATCTCCGCGCGGGGCCGGTCTTCCGGCTGCGTTGACGGTGGCTGCGAATAATGTTCGACTGAACCGTCGCGCGCCGCCCCGGCGCGCCCGATCGTCGAGGAGCGCACCGCCGTGATCGAGTTCCGCTCCGTGTCGAAGAGATTCCCCGATGGCACCCTCGCCGTCGACGATTTCAGCCTGCAGATCCCGGCCCGCCAGGTGACCGTCCTGGTGGGGTCGAGCGGGTCCGGCAAGACGACCCTGCTGCGCATGATCAACCGCATGGTCGACCCGACCTCGGGCACCATCGAGATCGACGGCCACGACATCGCAGGCGTCGAGCCGGTGAGGCTGCGGCGCAGCATCGGGTACGTGATGCAGAACTCCGGCCTGCTGCCGCACCGCCGGGTCATCGACAACATCGCGACTGTCCCGCGGCTGACCGGTGTCCCGCGGCCGGTTGCGCACCAGCGTGCACGGGAACTGATGGACACCGTGGGGCTCGACCGGTCGCTGGCCGAGCGATACCCCGGACAGCTCTCGGGGGGCCAGCAGCAGCGCGTGGGTGTCGCACGAGGCCTCGCGGTCGACCCCAACATCCTGCTCATGGACGAGCCGTTCGGCGCCGTCGACCCGATCGTGCGATCCGATCTGCAGCAAGAGGTGCTGCGCCTGCAGCGCGAGCTGGCGAAGACGATCGTCTTCGTCACCCACGACATCGACGAGGCCTTCCTGCTGGGTGACCGGGTCGTCATCCTGGAATCCGGCGGGCACATCGTGCAGCAGGGCACGCCGGAAGAAATCCTCGCCGCGCCGGTTAACGACTTCGTGGCGAGTTTCATCGGCTCCGACCGGGGCAAGCGCCGGTTGATCGCGAGCGAGCGGCGCGGCCGCGGCGACGACCGCGTGCTGATCGATGCGGGTGGCTACCCGGTCGGCGTCATCTCGGCGCCCGGCGGCAAGCTGGCCTCGGGCAGCGCCAGCCCGCGGTCGCGCAGCATCTCGAACAAGACCGACCAGGCCGGCGACGCCTGATGGTCTGGCTGTGGAACAACCTGGGCCTGGTGCTCGGACTCGCCGCGGAACATGCGCGACTGAGTGCGATCCCGATCCTGGTGGGTTTCGCAGCCTCCATCCCGCTGGGCTGGGTCGCGAGCCGGTTCGCCTGGCTCCGCGGCCTGCTGCTGACGGTGTTCGGCATCGTGTTCACGATCCCCTCGCTCGCGCTCTTCGTCGTCATGCCCCTGCTGCTCGGCACGCGCATCCTCGATGACCTCAACGTCATCGTGGCGCTCAGCCTCTACGCGATCGCGATGATGCTGCGCGGGGCGATCGACGGGTTCGGCTCGGTCTCGCCCGACGTGCTGCAATCGGCCACCGCCGTGGGCTTCGCGGCAGCGTCCCGGTTCTGGACGGTACAGCTTCCGCTCGCCGGCCCCGTGCTGCTGGCCAATCTGCGGGTGGTCTCGGTCAGCACCGTGAGCCTGCTGAGCGTCGCGGCGCTGATCGGCAAGGGCGGCCTCGGGTACCTGTTCACCAACGGCTATCAGCGGGCGTTCCCGGAGGAGATCGTGATCGGCATCGTGTTCACGCTGCTCATCGCAGCGGTCTTCGACATCGTGCTCGTGCTGCTCGGGCGGTTGCTGCTGCCCTGGTCGCGGCGCGCGGGGAGGGCGGCATGAACTTCTTTGCCGATGCCTTCGCGTACATCCTCGACCCCGCGCACTGGGCGGGCGACCCCGGGATCGCCCAGCGGATCGCCGACCACCTGCTCTATACCGGGCTGAGCGTCGGGATCGCCATCCTCATCGCCGTGCCGCTCGGGCTGCTCATCGGTCACACCGGACGAGGCCGTTCGTTCGTCATCGGTCTCACCTCGGCGGCCCGGGCGCTGCCGACCTTCGGCTTCCTGCTGTTCATCGTCCTGCTGGCGGGCCTCGGTCTCGCGCCGCTCATCGCGGTGCTCGTGGTCCTCGCCGTGCCGCCCCTGCTGGCCGGGGTGTACGCCGGCATCGAGGCGGTCGACCGGCAACCGGTCGACGCGGCACGGGCGCTGGGCATGTCCGAATGGCAGATCCTCGGGCGGGTCGAGATCCCGCTCGGGCTGCCGCTGATGCTCGGTGGCCTCCGCTCGGCGACGCTGCAGGTCATCGCGACCGCCACCGTCGCCGGCTATGTCGCCCAGGGCGGCCTCGGTCGCTACCTGATCGAGGGGCTCGCCCGTCGCGATTACACCCTGGCGGTCGTCGGAGCGGTGCTCGTCGCCGCCCTGGCGCTCGCCATCGACGGTCTCTTGGCCGTCGCCCAGAAGCTCGTCCAGCCGCGCGGGGTGTCCCGCGGCCGGGCGCGTCCCGCCAGCACCAGAGAGCGGCGCTCGTCCCGAGTGCCGGCGATCATCCGGACACCCACCACGGAAGGAAATCTCTGATGTTCACACGGAAGACGCGCGTTCTCGCCGGCGTCGCCGCACTCGGACTCACGGCGGCACTCGCCGCCTGCAGTGCTGCCGATCCGCTCGACGGAGGCGGCGACGGGGGTGACACCACGGCGATCACGATCGGCTCGCAGGGGTTCGCCGAGAGCGACATCCTGGCTCAGTTGTACGGGCAGGTGCTCGCCGCCAACGGGTACGAGGTCGACTACGCGGCCGGCATCGGCTCGCGTGAGACCTTCATCCCGGCGCTGCAGGACGGCTCGATCGACCTGATTCCGGACTACTCCGGCAACCTGCTCTACGGCCTCGACACGGGCGCCACGGCGACCTCCTCCGAGGACGTCGATGCGGCGCTGCCCGATGTGGTGGCCGAGAACGGCCTGGCGGTCGCCGAGAGCGCCCCGGCCGAGGACGCCGACGCACTGGTCGTCACCCCGGAGTTCGCGGCCGAGCACGGTCTGACCTCGATCGGAGATCTCGCGGGGATCGCCTCCGAGATCACCATCGGTGCCAACACCGAGTTCGAGGGCCGTCCGTACGGGCGTGCCGGCCTGGAGTCGGTCTACGGGGTGACCGGCTGGACGTTCAAGGCGATCGACGACTACGGCGGCCCCGGCACGCTGAGCGACCTGCTGGCGGACAACATCCAGGTGGCCGACATCTACACCACCACCCCGTCGATCAAGCAGAACGACCTCGTCGTGCTCGACGACCCGAAGAACCTGATCGCGGCGCAGAACATCGTGCCGCTGTTCAACGCCGAGTTCGCGGATGACGACTTCGCCGCGCTGTTGAACTCGGTCTCCGAGAAGCTCACCACCGACGAGTTGCTGAGCCTCAACGAGATCAGCGCCGGCGACGACAAGCCCTCGCCCGAGCAGGTCGCGAAGGACTGGCTGACCGCGCAGGGTCTGCTCTAGCAGCATCCGGGGCCGATACGGACCAACGGGGCGATCGCACTCGCCCGGAATGTCCGTATCGGCCCCGTTGCTAGTCGTCGAGGGTGTTGGCGTCGCCGTCGCCGGGGCTCGACCAGTGCCGGGCCTCCCGGCGCTCGATCAGCTTCTTGCCGACGAGCACCAGCACCACGAACAGCGCGATCGCCCCGACGAACAGGTAGCCGGCGTAGTGCAGTTGCTGCTGCAGGGCACGGAAACCGCCGGCGACCACCCACCCGACGGTGACGTACGCGACGGCCCAGATCACGCAGGCGGGAGCCGTCCAGGAGATGAAGCGCCGGTAGCTCATGGTGCTCATCCCCACGGTCACCGGCACCAGCGAATGCAGAACCGGCAGGAACCGCGAGACGAAGACCGCGATCCCGCCCCGGCGGTCGACGTAGTACTCGGCCCGGTGCCAGTTCTTCACGCCGATGCGCGCCCCGAGTCGGGAGTCCCGGATGCGCGGGCCGAAGAACCTGCCGAGGGCGAAGCCGATGCTCTCGCCGCAGAGGGCGCCGACGATGACCGCCACCAGCATCCCGGCGTACTGCGCGGGGTGGTCGATCCCCGTGCTGGCGACCAGCACGATCGAGTCGCCCGGGACGATCAGCCCGACCAGCAGCGAGGTCTCTAGCAGGATTCCGAGCCCGGCCAGCAGGATGCGGGCGAGCGGGTCGACCGACTGCACCAGGTCGAGCACCCACATGAGCAGGTCGTTGACGAGGGTCACGGCAGCGGCCTCCGCAGCGCCTCGAGGCGTGCCTGCCATGCGGCGAACCGCCCGGGTTCCTCCGCGGTCGCCGGGCCGTCGACCCAGGACGTGACGATGCGGATGCCGTGCACCGCGTTCAGCGCCCACACCTCGAGCCCCTCCAGCTCAGCCGGGGTCACGGACTCGTGCAGCACATCGATGCCCATGGCCGTCGCCAGGGCGAGGACCGAGCGCAGGGTGACCCCGTCGATCCGCTCGATGTCGCCGGCGGGCACGCAGAGCGCGTCGCCGCGCCACCAGGCCAGCGACGTCGTCGACCCCTCGGCGACGAACCCCTGCGGGCTGAGCAGCACGGCCTCGTCGGCCCCGTGCCGCTGCGCCTCGGTGCGCAGCCGCGTCATCGCCTCGAGATCCGGTCCCTTGAACCGCGCGGCGCGGCGCGGATCGCGCCCGGCATGGGTGCGCAGCACGATCGAGCGCCGCAGTTCGGGGGCTTCGCGCAGGCGCATCAGCAACTGCGGGGTCAGCAGCTGGGTGCGCAGTTCGACCCGCGGGAACCACAGACCCTCGCGCGGGATCGCGGCGATGCTCGCCTCCCAGAACACTCCCGGGTCCAGCTGAGGGTACCGGCCGCGCGGAATCGAGGTCATGAAACGGCTGCGATGCAGCTCGAGCGCGCGCACGGCGCCGTCGGCGACGAGCCACGAGTCGGCGGCCTCGATCGTCGCCGGAAGCACGTCGCAGTCCTCGCGCGGTTCCAGCCTTCCGTCCCGCCACAGGGAGACCGGGGCCGCGCTCATAGGATCAGGCTATGCCGCTGCGCCTACTGCGCCATCCGCTCGGAGGAGGATTCTCGGCGGCCGGCGTATTCGCCGCGCTGTACGGCGACGACACCGACGTCTTCTGGCTCGACAGCGGCCCGGCCGGCACCAGTTATCTCGGCTCGGGCGAGCGCTGGTCACCGTCCGCCCCGGTGCTGGATGCGGTGCGGGCCGAGCTGGCCGGCCCGGTCCCCGAGGCCGACGCCGACGCCCCGCCGTTCCGGCTGGGACTCGTCGGATGGCTCGGGTACGAGCTGCGCGGCGAGACGATGGGCGTCGAGGTGGCGCGGCGACCGCGCTTCCCCGATGCGGCGTTCCTGCGAGTGGATCGCGCGGTCGCGGTGGACGCGGACGGCACCGCCCAGCTGCTCGCCCTCGGCGAGTCGTGGCAGGAGCACGAGCACTGGGTCCGGTGGGCGAACAGCCGCCTCGCGGAGTATCGAGACCGCGCGGATCCCGAGTGTGTCGATACACCGGCTGCGCCGGCACGCGACGACCTCGCCGTCTGGCGCGACACCGACGCCGGGTACATCGCCAAGATCCTGGCCTGCCAGGAGGCCATCCGTGACGGCGAGGCCTACCAGTTGTGCCTCACCACCGAGGTCGAGGTGGCGGGGGAGTTCGACCCGGTCGAGGTGTACGCCCGCCTGCGGGCGCAGAGTCCCAGCCACCACGGTGCCCTGCTGCGCATCGGCGGAATCAGCCTGCTGAGCTCCAGCCCGGAGCGCTTCCTCGAGGTGGAACCGGGCGAGCGGGCGATCGTGCGCACCCACCCGATCAAGGGGACGCGGCCGCGCGACCCGGACACCGCATCCGACGCGCGCCTCAGGGACGAGTTGCTGGCCAGCGACAAGGAACGCGCCGAGAACGTGATGATCGTCGATCTGATGCGCAACGACCTGCAGCGGGTCAGCGATCCGGGCAGTGTCACCGTGCCGAGCCTGCTCGCGGTCGAGAGCTATCCGCAGGTGCATCAGCTGGTCAGCTCGATCCAGGGGACCCTGCGCGAGGGACTCGACGGCATCGACGCGATCAGGGCATGCCTGCCGGCCGGATCGATGACCGGGGCGCCGAAGCTGCGGGCGACACAGCTGCTCGAGAAGCTGGAGGGGCGCGCTCGCGGTCTCTACGCCGGCGCGTTCGGCTACCTGGGTCGCGACGGCCGGGTCGATCTGGCGATGACGATCCGCAGCATCGTGCTCGATGACCGGGGTGCGAGCATCGGCACGGGCGGGGGTATCACGGCGCTGTCGGTCCCCGGCGAGGAGGTCGCGGAGGCCCGGCTGAAGGCCGCGGCGCTGCTCGCCGCCCTCGGGGTCGCTACTCTGGATCACTGAGCCGCGACGCCATCGCTGTCGTCGCCACGGCAACCGACCCCCTCTGCACGGAAGTTGACCCTGTGACCCAGCACGACAGCGACGACGCGACCCCCGACGGCACCACCGACGACGCCGTCGAGTACGACTTCGCGCGCATCCAGGAGAAGTGGATGGCGCGCTGGGAAGAGACCAAGCCCTACGCGACCGACGATCCGGGCGACACGCGTCCGCGCAAGTACGTGCTCGACATGTTCCCGTACCCCTCGGGCGACCTGCACATGGGGCACGCCGAGGCGTTCGCCTACGGCGACATCGTGGCCCGCTACTGGCGGCTGCAGGGCTTCAACGTGCTGCATCCGATCGGCTGGGACTCGTTCGGGCTCCCGGCCGAGAACGCCGCGATCAAGCGGGGCATCGACCCGCGCGGCTGGACCTACGACAACATCGCGCAGCAGAAGGCGTCGTTCAAGCGCTACGGCAACAGCTTCGACTGGAGCCGCGAGCTGCACACCTCCGACCCCGAGTACTACAAGTGGAACCAGTGGCTGTTCCTGAAGCTGTACGAGAAGGGGCTGGCCTACCGCAAGGACAGCTGGGTCAACTGGGATCCGGTGGACCAGACGGTGCTGGCCAACGAGCAGGTTCTTCCCGACGGCACGTCCGAGCGTTCCGGTGCGGTCGTGGTGAAGAAGAAGCTCACTCAGTGGTACTTCAAGATCACCGACTACGCCGACCGGCTGCTCGATGACCTGAACCAGCTCGAGGGCTCGTGGCCGAGCAAGGTGCTGGCGATGCAGCGCAACTGGATCGGTCGCTCGACGGGCGCCGAGGTCGACTTCGTCATCGAGGGTCGCGACGAGCCGGTCACCGTGTTCACCACCCGCCCCGACACGCTGTTCGGCACGACGTTCATGGTCGTCGCCCCCGACTCCGAGCTGGCCGCGGAGCTGGCCGCGGGCTCGACCCCCGAGGTGCAGGCGGCGTTCGCCGAGTACCTGCAGCAGGTGCAGAAGTCCACCGAGATCGAGCGCCAGGACGCGGGACGCGAGAAGACCGGCATCCCCCTCGAACGCTGGGCCGTGAACCCGCTGAACGGCGAGCGCATCCCGGTCTGGACCGCCGACTACGTGCTGGCCGACTACGGCCACGGTGCCGTGATGGGCGTGCCGGCTCACGATCAGCGCGACCTCGACTTCGCGCTGAAGTTCGGACTCGGCGTCCGGGTCGTCGTCGACACCAACGCGCCGTCGACGGGTGCGCTGCCGATCATCACGCCCGAGATGCTCGAGTCCGGCGAGGTCCCGCCGCTCGACCCGGTCGCGACCGGCAAGGCGCTCGGCGGCGACGGGCGCATGATCAACTCGGGCCCGCTGGACGGTCTGAGCAAGAACAACGCGATCAAGCGCGTCATCGAACTGCTCGAGGCGGCGGATGCGGGGCGGGCCGCCAAGACCTATCGCCTTCGCGACTGGCTGATCTCGCGCCAGCGGTACTGGGGCACCCCGATTCCGATCATCCACGGCGACGACGGCTCGCTCACCCCGGTCCCCGAGGACCAGCTGCCGGTGACCCTGCCCGATCCGGCGGGGCTCGACCTGAAGCCGAAGGGCTCCTCGCCGCTGGGTGCCGCGACCGACTGGGTCACGGTCCCGGGCGGCCGGCGCGACCCCGACACCATGGACACCTTCGTCGACTCGTCGTGGTACTTCCTGCGCTACCTGAACCCGAACGACCCCGACCGGGCGTTCGACCCGGCGGAGGCCGAGAAGTGGGCGCCGATCGATCAGTACGTCGGCGGTGTCGAGCACGCGATCCTGCACCTGCTCTACGCGCGCTTCATCACGAAGGTGCTGTTCGACCTCGGCTATGTCTCGTTCACCGAGCCGTTCAGCGCGGTGCTCAATCAGGGCAGCGTGATCCTCAACGGCAAGGCGATGAGCAAGTCGAAGGGCAACCTCGTCGAGTTCGCCTCCGAGCTCGACGCGCACGGCGCCGACGCGATCCGCCTGACGATGGCGTTCGCGAGCCCGCCCGAGGACGACATCGACTGGGCCGACGTCTCGCCCGCCGGTGCCTCGAAGTTCCTGGCGCGCGCCTGGCGTGTGTCGGGCGAGGTCACCTCGAAACCCGAGGTCGAGTGGAAGGGCGGCGACACGGCGCTGCGGCGCCAGACCCATCACCTGCTCGCCGATGCCCCCGGTCTGCTCGAGGCGTTCAAGTTCAACGTCGTCGTGGCGCGCCTGATGGAGCTGGTGAACGCGATCCGCAAGACGATCGACACCGGTCCGGGAGCCGGCGACCCCGCCGTGCGCGAGGCGATCGAGGTCGTCACGGTGCTGCTGTCGCTGTTCGCCCCGCACACCGCGGAGGACATGTGGGAGCGCCTCGGCTACCACGGCTCGGTGTCGGCGGCCGGGCTGCGCAAGCCCGACACGACGCTGCTCGTGGAGGAGTCGGTGACCGCGATCGTCCAGGTCGACGGCAAGATGCGCGACAAGCTCGAGGTCTCGCCGACGATCAGCGCGGAGGAGCTCGAGGCCCTCGCCCGGGCCACGGCCGGGGTCGCCCGTGCCGTCGGCGACCGCGAGATCGTGAACGTCATCGTCCGCGCCCCGCGCGTGGTCAACATCGCCACGAAGGGCTGATCGCTTCTCGCTCACAGCGGGGCATCGCCGGATGGCTCCCCGCTTGATCCCGCACCGGATCGTGCCCGCACCCCGGCTCTCGTAACCTCCCCGGGTGAGTCCGGCGCCCGTCCCCGATCCCGCTCGGCGCAGTCTGCGGGCGGGCGCCCTCGTGGTGCTCGGTCTGGCCGGGGCGGGCATCGCCGTGCTCATCACGGCGCTCACTCCGCACGGCACGACGTCGGTCATCGCACCGGGCCCGTCTCCGAGCTCCCTGGCGCCGGCCGGTGTCATCTACGTGCACATCCTCGGCGAGGTGACGGTTCCGGGGCTCTACGCCCTGCACGCCGGCGACCGCGGGGTCGATGCGGTGGCCGCAGCCGGCGGGTTCACTCCCGAGGCCGACCCGGCCGCGCTGAACCTGGCCCGGCCGCTCGACGACGGCGAGCAGATCCTGGTCCCGGCCCTCGGCGAGGCCCCGGCCGCCGGCGCGGCGGCCGGGGGGCGGGTGAACCTCAACACCGCCGATCTCTCCGCGCTCGACTCCCTGCCGGGCATCGGCCCGGCGAAGGCGCAGGGCATCCTCGACTGGCGCCAGCAGCACGGCCGGTTCGCGAGCGTCGACGATCTTCTCGACGTGCCCGGCATCGGGGCCTCGACCCTCGACCGGCTGCGTGACCTCGTGACCGTGTGAGCCGCGACCTGAGGCTGGTGCCCGCCGCCGTGGCCGCCTGGCTCGCCGCAGGCATCGCGATCGGATGCCGGGACGGGCTCGGCATCGCCGTCACCCTCGCGTGGGCGGTCGCCCTCGTGAGCATGCTGCTGCGCCGTCGTGCCGCACTCCTGGCACTGGCACTGGTCGCGACGGCGGTGGTGCTGACGGCCGTCGCCGCCGGGCAGGTACGGCGCGAACCTCCGGAACTCTCCGGCGCGAACGGGCCGGTGACCCTCGAGCTCGAGATCACGGGTCGAGTCGTCGACGGCCGGGTCCCCGCGCACGCCGCGGGTTCACCGGTCCTGGTGTTCGGAGACCTGCCCGCGGTGCGCATCGGCGACACGGTGGTCGCGACCGGAGACCTCGAGCCCGCGGACGCCGGCGACGACATGGCGTTCCTGCTGTTCGCCGACGACACGGTGCGAGTGATGCGGCAGGCGGCCGGACCGCTCGCGGTGACCGCGGCGCTGCGTGAGCGCTTCGCCGAGGTCGCCGCCCGGCTGCCGGGACCGGGCGCCGGACTGCTTCCCGGTCTCGCGATCGGCGACACCTCGGCGGTCGGCGCGCGGCTCGATGCCGACATGAAGGTCGCCTCGCTCAGTCACCTCACCGCGGTCTCGGGCTCGAACTGCGTCATCGTCGTCGCCCTGGTCTTCGCGGCGACCGCCGCTCTGGGGCTCGGACGCCTGACCCGGGTGGCGACGGCGATGGCGGCCCTGGCCGGATTCGTGCTGCTGGTGACGCCCGAGCCGAGCGTCGTCAGAGCGGCGGTCATGGCGGCCGTCGCGCTCATCGCCCTGGCGTCCTCGCGGCCCGGCCGTGGCATCCCGGTGCTGTGCGTCGCCGTGATCGGCCTGCTGATCGCCGATCCCTGGCTCGCCCGCAGCTACGGCTTCGCCCTCAGCGTTCTGGCCACCGCCGGGTTGCTGGTGCTCGCCTCGCCGCTCGCCGACCGGCTCGCGCCGTTCCTGCCGCGCTGGCTGGCGCTGCTGGTGGCGATCCCGGTGTCGGCGCAGCTGGCCTGCCAGCCGGTGCTGCTGCTGCTCGATCCCGCGCTGCCGCTCTACGGCGTCCCCGCCAATGCCCTGGCCGAACCGGCGGCGCCTCTCGCCACCATCGGCGGGCTGATCGCCTGCCTGCTGGCGACACTGCTGCCGCCGCTGGCGCCGGTGGCTGCGTGGCTGGCCTGGCTCCCCGCCAGCTGGATCGCCGCTGTCGCGACCTTCGCCGCCGGGCTGCCCGGCGCCCGCAGCCCGTGGCCGGTCGGACCGCCCGGCATGGTGCTGCTGCTCGCGCTCACGCTGCTGGTGATCCTGCTCATCCTGCGGGCCGGCTCGCCGCGGCTGCGCGGCCGGCTGCGCCGGGTCCTCGCCGTCGCGGCGATCGCCTACCTCGGGGTCCTCGCGGGCGGGCACATCGTCACCGTGACCGGCCGGCCCGGCGACTGGCAGATCGCGATGTGCGATGTCGGGCAGGGCGACGCGACTGTGCTGCGCAGCGGTGCGGATGTCGCGCTCATCGATACCGGACCCGAACCCGAGGCGCTGGAAGGCTGCCTCGACGCGCTCGGGGTGGGGCGCATCCGGCTGCTCGTGCTCACCCACTACGACCTCGATCACGTGGGCGGCGTCGAGGCGGTGATCGGCCGGGTCGACCGCGTCCTGATCGGGCCGGTCTCGGATGCGGGCGACACCGCGATCGCCGACGCCCTGACCGCGGGAGGTGCGACGGTCACCCCGGTGCAGACCGGCGACGCCGGAGTCCTCGGAGACCTGAGCTGGCGGGTGCTGTGGCCGCCGCCCACGGGCGTGGCGCCCGGCAACGCCGCGAGCGTGACCCTACTGGTCGACGGTCCGCTCGATGCGCTGTTCCTCGGCGACCTCGGTGAGGAGTCGCAGCTGCGCCTCCTCGGTCGCGGCGGGGTGCCGCGGGTCGATGTGGTCAAGGTCGCCCACCACGGCTCGGCCGACCAGGCGGCGGCGCTCTATGAGGCGCTGGGCGCGGGGGTCGGGCTCATCGGGGTGGGTGCGGACAACGACTACGGGCATCCGACGCCGAAGCTGCTCGGCATCCTGTCGGCGGTGGGCATCCGGGCGCTGCGTACCGACCTCGATGGGCTGATCCTCGTCGCGCCCGGGGCGGACGGCATCCGGGTCTGGAGCGAGCGCGCCGGCGTCGCACCCGCGCCGTAGGCTGGCCTCATGGCGGCACCGGCGAAGCGCGCGACGAGCAAGGTCGCGATCCCGCAGCTCGCGTGGGACGCGATCCGTCCCGCCCCGATCGTGCTGGTCTCCGGCACCGAGCCGGTGCTGGCCGACCGCGCGATCCGGCTGCTGCGCGACACGTTGCGCGCCGAAGATCCGACGCTCGAGGTCTCCGAGCTCGACGCCGCCGACTACGCCCCGGGCGAACTGCTGACCCTGGCCAGCCCGAGCCTGTTCGGCGAGCCGCGGTTCATCCGCGTCGCCAATGTCGAGAAGACCGGCGACCTGTTCCTGGAGGAGGCGCTGGCCTATCTCGACGCCCCGGCCGACGACACCTACCTGGTGCTGCGCCACGCCGGCGGGGTCCGCGGCAAGAAGCTGCTCGATGCGCTGCGTTCGGGCACCGGCGGTGCGATCGAGGTGGTCTGCGCCGAGCTGAAACGCGACAGCGACAAGACCGACTTCGTGCGGGCCGAGTTCCAGCAGGCCGGCCGGCGCATCGCGCCGGGTGCGGTCCGCGCCCTGGTCGACGCCTTCTCAGAAGATCTGGCCGAGCTCGCGGCGGCCTGCCGCCAGCTGCTCGCCGATACCGACGCCGAGATCAGCGAACAGCTCGTCGCGAAGTACTACGGCGGCCGGGTCGAGGCCAATGCCTTCGCGGTCGCCGACGCGGCGATCGCCGGGCGGCACGGCGAGTCGCTCGGCCTGCTGCGGCACGCCCTCGCCTCGGGCGCCGACCCGGTGCCGATGATCGCGGCGATCGCCAGCAAGATCCGCACGATGGCCAAGGTCTCGGCCAGCAGCGGGCCGCCCGCTCAGGTCGCATCGCGCCTCGGGCTGGCACCCTGGCAGGTCGAGCGGGCGATGCGCGACCTCAGGGGCTGGAGCGATGAGGGTCTCGGTCGCGCGATCGAAGCGCTGGCCGACACCGATGCGCAGGTGAAGGGCGGCGGGCGCGACCCGGTCTACGCCCTCGAACGCCTCGTCGAGAACCTGTCCCGCCGCGGGTAGCGGCGGCGGCTCGTAGGGCGGCGATTCAGAGCGCGGCGACCTGCTTCGCGATCGCGCTCTTGCGGTTCGCGGCCTGGTTGGCGTGGATGACGCCCTTGCTGGTGGCCTTGTCGAGCTTCTTGGTGGCGACGACGAGGGCCGCGGCGGCCTTCTTCTTGTCGCCGGCCTCGATGGCCTCGCGGGTGGCGCGGATGACGGTCTTGAGCTCGCTCTTGACGGCCTTGTTGCGCTCCTGGGCCTTCTTGTTGGTGCCGATGCGCTTGATCTGCGACTTGATGTTCGCCATGCGTTGAGTTGCCTTCGTTCGACGGGATCGGTAGATGCCGCAGCGGTAGAGGAACGCTGTCGGCGAATCGCGCGGGGGAACCGCACGCAAAACCAAGGGTCTACGTTACCAGAGGACTACGCGCGGCGGAATGCGGCCGCGGGCTCCTCCGACAGGGCCCAGCCGATGCGCCGCAGGGAGGCCTCCGACAGCGCGGGTTCGAGCCCGCCCAGCTCCTCCGCTGGCACCCAGCGGGCCTCGGTGGCCTCGCCGTCGGCCGGGTACGGATCACCCGAGACCCATCGGCAGCGCACCACGATCACGAGGTATTGCGCCTCGTCGCCGTTGTCGTAGCCCACGTGAGCACTGACATCGACGCCGGCGATGCGCTCCACCTCCACGACGACGCCGGCCTCTTCGAGGACCTCGCGCTCGGCGGTGTCGGCCGGATGCTCGCCCGGCTCGATGATGCCCGCCACCGGCGCCCAGCGCCCGTTGTCGGCGCGCCGGATCATCAGCACCTCGTCCCCGCGTACCACGACGGCGGTCACCCCCGACAGCCAGAGGGGGTGGTGACCCACCAGTTCGCGCAAGCCGATGATGAAGTCGGGGGTCGGCATCCGCCCACGTTAGCCTGGCGGCATGCGGCAGATCGTCATCGCCGGGGCGCACGGGTTCATGGGAACGAGATTCGCCGAGCTCTACCGAGCCCGCGGCGACCGGGTCAGCACCATCGGGCGCCGCGATGCCGATGCACTCTGGGGCGAGACCGCCGCGATCACCCGGCTGATCGACGGCGCCGACGTCCTGGTGAACCTCGCCGGCAAGAGCGTGAACTGCCGCTACAACGCGGCCAACCGGGCAGAGATCTTCCGGTCCCGGCTGGAGACCACCGCCGAGCTCGGGCGAGCGGTGGGTTCCGCGGAGAGTCCGCCCCCGCTCTGGCTCAACGCGAGCACGGCGACGATCTACCGGCACGCCGAGGACCGACCGCAGACCGAGACGGATGGCGAACTCGGGCATGGCTTCTCGGTGGATGTCGCGACCGCGTGGGAGCACACGTTCTTCGACGCGGCCCGCGACGGTGTCCGGCAGGTGGCGATGCGCACAGCGATCACCCTCGGCAGGGGTTCGGCACTCACCCCGCTCGTGATGCTCACCCGGTTCGGCCTCGGCGGAGCGCAGGCCGGGGGAGCGCAGCGCTTCAGCTGGGTGCACCTGGACGACGTGTTCGCGGCGATGGAGTTCCTCGAGACCAGCGACCTCGACGGGGCGATCAACATCACCAGCCCCCACCCGTCGACGAATCGCGAGGTGATGGCCACCCTGCGTCGCGTGCTCGGGATGCCGGTCGGCATCCCGCTGCCGCGTTTCGCTCTCGAACTGGGCGCGGTCGCGATCCGCACCGAGACCGAGCTGATCCTCAAGAGCCGGTGGGTGCTGCCCCAGCGCCTGCTCGATGCGGGTTTCGTCTTCCGTTTCCCCGACCTCGAGCCGGCGCTTCGGGACATCCTCCGGCGTTCCGGGGGTTAGCCCCATGGGCGCCGGGGGCGCCGGTTTCTAGCCTGGGGTCATGGCAACCACGACCTCCACCACATCCGCCCCCCAGCCCGAGCTCGGCGCTCCGGCCCCCGCAACCGCCACCCCGGCGAGCTACGGTGCGTTCAGCATCACCGCCCTCGTCCTCGGCATCACCGGCATCATCCTCGGCCAGTGGCTGCTCTCGGCCGGCGCGATCGTCTTCGGATTCGTGTCGCGCTCGAAGGAGCCGAGCTCGCGCCTGATGGCGAACTGGGGCCTCGTGCTCGGGTTCGTCGGAACCTTCGGCTGGCTGCTGCTGGCCATCATGGGCGTGGCGTTCTTCGCCCCGCTGGCGATCTGGGGCGCGTTCGCTCCCTGGGACATGGCGAACATCGGCGCCTGGGACCTCTGGGACCTGTAAGCCCGAGACCGAGAGAGCCCCCGCAGCGCACCGCGCTCGGGGGCTCTCGCACGTGGGAAGATGGAGCGCTATGTCTCCGCGCGCCTCGCAGCCCCTCGCTCCGGCTGCCACCGACCCCGCGCGCATCCGTAACTTCTGCATCATCGCGCACATCGATCACGGCAAGTCGACCCTCGCCGACCGCATGCTGCAGATCACCGGAGTCGTCGCCGAGCGCGACATGCGCGCCCAGTACCTCGACCGCATGGACATCGAGCGCGAGCGCGGCATCACCATCAAGAGCCAGGCGGTCAGAATGCCCTGGGCGAGTTCGGTGGTTGAGCCTGTCGAAACCACCTACGCCCTCAACATGATCGACACCCCCGGTCACGTCGACTTCACCTACGAGGTGTCGCGCTCGCTCGCCGCCTGCGAGGGCGCGATCCTGCTGGTGGATGCCGCGCAGGGCATCGAGGCGCAGACCCTCGCGAACCTCTACCTGGCTCTCGACAACGACCTCGAGATCATCCCGGTGCTGAACAAGATCGATCTGCCGGCGGCGGATCCCGACAAGTACGCGCGCGAACTCGCCCAGTTGATCGGCGGCGACCCCGACGACGTGCTCCGGGTCTCGGGCAAGACCGGCACCGGCGTCGAGGCGCTTCTCGACCGGGTCGTCGAGCGCATCCCCGCGCCGGTGGGCGTGGCCGATGCCCCGGCCCGCGCGATGATCTTCGACTCGGTCTACGACTCCTACCGCGGTGTGGTCACCTATGTGCGCATGGTCGACGGGCAGCTGAACCCGCGCGAGCGCATCCAGATGATGTCCACGAGAGCGACGCACGACATCCTCGAGATCGGGGTCTCGAGTCCCGAGCCGACCCCGTCCAAGGGGCTCGGCGTCGGCGAGGTGGGCTACTTGATCACCGGTGTGAAGGACGTGCGGCAGTCCAAGGTCGGCGACACCGTGACCACGGCGACCAAGCCGGCGAGCGAGGCGCTTCCGGGCTACACCGAGCCGCTGCCGATGGTGTTCTCGGGCATCTACCCGATCGACGGCAGCGACTATCCCGACCTGCGCGACGCGCTCGACAAGCTGAAACTCTCGGATGCGGCGCTCAACTACGAGCCGGAGACCTCGGTCGCGCTCGGCTTCGGTTTCCGCTGCGGGTTCCTGGGTCTGCTGCACCTCGAGATCGTCACGGAGCGCCTGCAGCGCGAGTTCGACCTCGACCTGATCACCACGGCACCGAGCGTCATCTACGAGGTGACCACCGAGGACAAGAAGCAGTACACCGTGACCAACCCCTCCGAGTTCCCGTCGAACACGAAGATCGCGAAGGTGGAGGAGCCGGTCGTCAAGGCGTCGATCCTGGCCCCGAAGGACTACGTGGGCACGATCATGGAGCTCTGCCAGTCGCGCCGCGGGACCATGAACGGCATGGACTACCTCGGTGAGGACCGCGTCGAACTGCACTACACGATGCCGCTCGGCGAGATCGTGTTCGACTTCTTCGACAACCTGAAGTCCCGCACCCAGGGCTATGCCTCGCTCGACTAC
This sequence comes from Pseudolysinimonas sp., assembly GCA_035556655.1. Classification (GTDB taxonomy): domain Bacteria; phylum Actinomycetota; class Actinomycetes; order Actinomycetales; family Microbacteriaceae; genus JBDSKH01. Next base: position 41,614 of record DATMFW010000033.1, on the reverse strand, counting down.
GAGCCGGCGGGGTCGCAGGAGGCCGACCTGGTGAAGGTCGACATCCTGCTGCAGGGCGACCAGGTCGATGCGTTCAGCGCGATCGTGCACCGCGACAAGGCGTACGCCTACGGCGTGCTGATGACGGGGCGCCTGCGCGAGCTGATCCCGCGCCAGCAGTTCGAGGTGCCGATCCAGGCGGCGATCGGCGCCCGCATCATCGCGCGCGAGTCGATCCGCGCCATGCGCAAAGACGTTCTGGCCAAGTGCTACGGCGGCGACATCACCCGCAAGCGCAAGCTGCTCGAGAAGCAGAAAGAGGGCAAGAAGCGCATGAAGATGGTCGGGCGCGTCGAGGTTCCTCAAGAGGCGTTCATCGCCGCCCTCTCAGGCGACGTCGAGAAGGCCAAAGACAAGAAGTAGCCCCAGCCGGGCAGCAACGTCGGAACTGAGGCTCGTGCCGGGCCTGATACCCGGAGTGGCGCGCCCATTCCGGGCGGCTGTTCCGAGGTTGTTGCCTCGCGCACCCCGGACTCGGCATCCGCGCACTCTCCTAGACTGATCGGCATGGATGCGGGCGCGCTCTGGCAGGTGCCCGTCACCTACGGCGCGGTGGGCGGCACGCAGGCCAAGGATCTGCTGCAGTACCCGCCGAAGGGCTTCCGTCCGGTCGAGCGCCGGGTGCGCATCGGGCACGGCGCGGCGCGCTGGGAGCACGCCTGGGTCGAGGCGATGACCTGGGGCATCCAGCGTCGCGCCGGCATCAGGGTCACCCCGCTCGAGGCCCCCGCCGAGGTGACAGCGGGAACCTACGTCCCCGTCGCGTTCGACGACGATGGCACTCCGGTGCACCCGGCGTCGAGCGAGCCGGCCGAGCAGGTGTTCTCCTCCGACGGCACCCCGATGCTGCGCCCCGGCGACACGGCGATCATGCGCGTGCCGCTGTACCCCTTCCCGGTCCCGGCGCGCGTGGTCTACGTGATCGACGAACCGCTGCGTAAGGGGTTCGCATACGGCACGCTGCCCGGCCACCCCGAGCACGGCGAGGAGTCCTTCATCATCGAATACCGCGACGACGACTCGGTCTGGCTGACCATCCGGGCGTTCTCACGACCCGCGAACTGGGTGTTCTGGGTCGGCTACCCGATCGTGCGCCTCATGCAGGAGGTCTACACCGGCCGGTACGAGCGCGCCCTGGCGCGGCCGATCGCGGGCGAGCCTGCCTAGACTGACGGGCGTGAGCGAACAGACCACCCCCTGGGCGTTCGCGACGCCGTCCTGATGCCCTCGGCACTTCCGCTCGCCGACCCCGCACCGGCGGACGGCCTGCTGCCGGGGAGCGTGAACGACGGCTGGGACGCTCGCGACTTCGGCGTCTACGTGCACGTTCCGTTCTGCCGGGTGCGCTGCGGGTACTGCGACTTCAACACCTACACCGCCTCGGAGATCCGTGGCGTGAGACAGTCCGACTACGCCGGGCAGGCGCTGGCCGAGATCGCCATGGCGCGCGGGGTGCTCGAGGCCACGGGGGCTCCGCGGCGGCCGGTGTCGACGGTCTTCTTCGGAGGCGGAACCCCCACCCTGCTGCCGGTGGCCGATCTCGCGGGGCTGCTCGCCGGCATCCGCGATGCCTGGGGTCTCGCCCCGGATGCGGAGGTCACCACCGAGGCCAACCCCGACTCGGTCGATGCCGGCTCGCTCGCCGCACTGGCCGAGGCGGGGTTCACACGGGTCAGCTTCGGCATGCAGTCCGCGGTGCCGCACGTGCTGGCCACGCTCGAGCGCACGCACGACCCCGACCGGATCCCGCAGGTCGTCGCGTGGGCACGCGCGGCCGGGCTGCAGGTGAGTCTCGATCTGATCTACGGAACTCCGGCCGAGACCACGGGGGACTGGCAGCGCTCGCTCGACCTCGCCCTCGCCCAGCAGCCCGACCACCTCAGCGCCTACGCGCTCATCGTCGAGCCGGGCACGAAGCTGGCCCGCCAGATCGCCCGGGGCGAGGTACCGGCGCCGGACGACGACCTGGCGGCCGATCTGTACGAGCAGGCGGATGCGGTGCTCGCCACGGCGGGCTACGCCTGGTACGAGGTGAGCAACTGGGCCCGCGACACCGTGCACCGATCGCGGCACAACCTGTCGTACTGGACGGGAGAGGACTGGTGGGGCGTCGGCCCCGGCGCGCACAGCCACGTGGGGGGTGTGCGCTGGTGGAACGTGAAGCACCCGGCCGCCTACGCCCAGCGCCTGGCCGAGCGCGTGTCACCCGCCGCGGGCCGCGAGACCCTCGACACCGCGACCCGGCACACCGAGTCGGTCCTGCTGCGGGTGCGCCTGGCCGAGGGCCTTCCGACGGCGGAACTCGACGATGCGGGTCGCACCGCGGTGGCGGGTCTCATCGCCGACGGGCTGGTCGAGGGGCGCAGCGCGCTCGCGGGCCGGGTCGTGCTCACCCTGCGCGGCCGGCTGCTCGCCGACGCCGTGGTGCGCAGGCTCCTGCCCTGAGCCGGCCCGGCCGGTCAGCTGACGAAGCGGATCGCGATGGGGTAGGTGTACCACTGACCGGAGTTCGCCTTCACCGTCGCGATGATGCCGAACACGATCTGCAGGATGGGCACGGCGATGACGATGAGCACGCCGACACCGATCACCGACAGGAGGACGCCGGCGACCATGGCCAGGACCATCGTGATCTGGAAGTTCAGCTCGGTGGCGGTGTGCGCACGCACGAACGGCCCGCGGTCCTTGTCGATCAGGTACCAGATCAGGGCGGGCACCCACGGCAGGTACACCAGCAGCGCGAGCAGCGAGATCAGGTGGCTGAACATCGCGTGCGTGCGCTCGGACTCGGGGCTGAGCGGCACCTGCATCGCAGGGGCGGGCGCGGCCGGGGCGGCCGGCGGGGGCGGGGCGTTCTCGGCGGGGGGTGTATCGCTCATGTGGGCATTAAACCAAGAGCGCCGGACCTTGCGGTCCGGCGCTCTCGATGGTCTCGCTGAGTTACTTGATCCAGCGGATGTTGACCGGGTAGCGGTAGCTGCCGCCGCCGTTGACCTTCACGCCGCCGAGGATGGCGAAGATCAGGTTGACGATGAGCAGGATCCAGCCGAGCACACCGATGATCGCGCCGATGCCTCCCACGAAGAGCAGGATGAACGACAGGATCTGGATGATGATGTAGAGGCCCGTGACGTTGATCGTCCAGTTGAGGGCCTCTTTGCCCTCGACGTTGGTCTTGGCACCGCGCGAGCGGAAGACCAGCCAGATGATCAGCGCGGGGACCAGCAGGATGATGTTCCCGAAGTGAGCGAAGGACGCCCACTGCTTGTCCTCGGCCTCCGAGAGCGGTGCGCCGGGAGCCGGCGCGGCGGGGGCGGGTTCAGTCATGTGTGTCGTGCCTTTCGGTGGAAGTGGAGTGCCCACCCCCTCCCGGGGAGAGCACATGCACAAAGTAGCGGTGCCGCGGGGTGGGTGCAACGGTTCGGTAACAGCGTGTCGCGCTAGACTTGGCAGTCCCAGGGGCAGAGTGCCAAACGCGGAAGGGCGGTGCATCGGATGGTCTCCGAACGCGGCCTCGAGGTTCTCCGGGTCATCGTGCAGGACTACGTCGCGTCGCGTGAACCCGTGGGCAGCAAGACCATCGTCGAACGGCACGCGTTCGGGGTGTCTGCGGCGACGATCCGCAACGACATGGCCCAGTTGGAGGAAGAGGAGCTGATCGCCGCTCCGCACACCTCGTCGGGCCGGGTGCCGACCGACAAGGGCTACCGGGTCTTCGTCGATCAGCTCACCGAGTTGCGGCCCCTGTCGGCCGGCCAGCGTCAGGCGATCGAGACCTTCCTCGGACAGGCCGTCGATCTCGACGACGTGCTGGCGCGCACCGTGCGGCACCTCGCACAGCTCACCAACCAGGTCGCCCTGGCCCAGTACCCCTCGTTCGGCAACGCGCGGGTGCGCCACATCGAGATCGTGGCGCTGGCGCCGAGCCGCCTGATGACCGTTCTCATCACCGACACGGGGCGCGTCGATCAGCACCTGATCGACGGCATCCACGGCCTCGACGAGCCCGCGCTCTCGCAGTTGCGCTCGGCGTTCAACGCCGCGCTCGACGGGCAGGCGCTGGCGGATGCGGCGGTCACCCTCCGTGGGATCCCGGACACCGTGGCACCCGAGCGCCGCTCCGTCGCGGCCGACATCGCCCGCAGCCTCGGGGACCAGATCGCCGCCAACCGTCAGGACCGCCTGGTGATGGCCGGCGCGGCGAACCTGGCGCGCACCGAGAGCGACTTCAGCGGCAGCATCTTCCCGGTGCTGGAGGCGATCGAAGAGCAGGTGACCCTGTTGCGGCTCTTCGGCGAGATGCAGATCGACGAGGACGGCGTCGAGGTGCGGATCGGACGCGAGAACGCCGACTTCGGCCTGGGCGAGACGAGCGTGCTCGCCACCGGCTACACGGCATCGGGCGGCAGCGTCGCCCGGCTCGGGGTGCTGGGCCCGACACGGATGGACTACTCGAACAACATGGTGGCCGTGCGGGCCGTGGCCCGCTACCTGACCCGGCTGCTCGCAGAGGAATAAGCACACACGTGGCAGACCACTACGACGTCCTCGGTGTCGACCGCAACGCGACCCCGGAGGAGATCAAGAAGGCGTACCGCAAGCTCGCGCGTGAGCTGCACCCCGACGTCAATCCCAGCGAGGACGCGGCCGAGCGCTTCAAGAGCGTGACGCACGCCTACGACGTGCTGAGCGATCCGGATCAGCGGGAGCGGTACGACCTCGGCCCGAATGCCGGTTTCGGCGGCGGGGCGGGCAGCTTCGGGTTCGGCGACATCTTCGAGAGCTTCTTCGGTGCCGCACAGGGTCGCACGACGGGTCCGCGGTCCCGGCGCGAGCGCGGCCAGGACGCCCTGCTGCGCATCGAGGTCGACCTCGACGAGGTCGTGTTCGGCACCAAGCGCGACCTCGAGGTCGACACCGCGGTGATGTGCGAGACCTGCGACGGTTCGTGCTGCGCACCCGGCACCCAGCCGGTCACCTGCGACATCTGCGGCGGCAGCGGGCAGATCCAGCGCGCGATGCGCTCGTTGCTCGGCAACGTGATGACCTCGAGCCCGTGCGGGACCTGCCGCGGCTACGGCACCGTGATCCCGAACCCGTGCCCGACTTGCGCCGGCCAGGGACGCGTGCGCGCCAAGCGCACCGTGCACGTCGATGTCCCGGCGGGCGTCGACACCGGCATGCGCCTGCACCTGCCGGGCGAGGGCGAGGCGGGTCCGGCGGGCGGCCCGAACGGCGACCTCTACCTGGAGGTGAAGGTCAAGCACCACAAGGTCTTCAGCCGCAGCGGCGACGACCTGCTGGCGACCCTCGAGGTGCAGATGACGGATGCGGTGCTCGGCACCACCGCGACCCTCGCCGCCCTCGACGGCGACGTCGCGATCGAGATCAAGCCGGGCACCCAGAGCGCCGACATCGTCACGATCAAGGACCGCGGCATCACGCGTCTGCGCGGTGGGGGGCGCGGCGAGCTGAAGATCGGCATCCAGGTGGTCACCCCGGTGCGCCTGAACTCGAAAGAGACCGAGCTGATGAACCAGTTCGCCGCCTCGCGCCGTCCGGTGCCGCCGGAGTTCTCGACGTTCCAGCAGGGTCTGTTCGCGAAGCTGCGGGACCGCTTCCTCGGGGTCTGAGCGATGGCCTCGCTGTACCTTCACCCCGGCCTCCGCGAGGCGGATGCCGCCGCCGGCCGGGTGCGCATCGCCGGCGACGAGGCCCGGCATGCGATCACCGTGGCGCGGGTGCGCACCGGGGAGCAGCTCGCGGTGGGCGACGGGGCGGGACTGATCGTCGAGGGCCGGGTCACGTCGACGGCGGACGGCGTGCTCGAGCTCGAGGTCGACGTGGTCCGGCGTGAGGAGCGCCCCACGCCGCAGCTCTGGCTCGCGCAGGCCCTGGCGAAGGGCGACCGTGACGAGCTGGCGATCCAGGCGGCGACCGAACTCGGCGTGAGCGGGGTGATCCCGTGGCAGGCGGAGCGCTCGGTCAGCCGCTGGGACGGGCAGAAGGCCGCGAAGGGCCGGGAGCGCTGGCGCTCGATCGTGCGCGAGGCGAGCAAGCAGTCGATCCGGGCCTTCGTCCCGGAGGTGGCCGAACCGATGGCGGCGGCGCAGCTCGCGGCGCTTCCGGGCCTGGTGCTGGTGCTGCAGCCGACGGCCCTCACGCGGCTGAGCGACGTGGTGCTCGATGACCACGAACGCATCACGCTCGTGGTCGGACCGGAGGGCGGGGTCTCACCGCGGGAGCTCGACCTGCTCGGCACGCAGGTGCGGCTGGGTGCCGAGGTGCTGCGCACGAGCACCGCGGGGCCGGCGGCGCTCGCCGTGCTGAACGCGCGGCTCGGGCGATGGTAGAGGCCGCGCGCCCGACACCGCATCCATCACGATCGGGCGCTGGGGGAGGACGAGCCTTAAGCTAGGTGCATGCCGACCGAACCCAGCATCTTCGAGCGCATCGTCGCGCGCGAGATCCCGGCCGACATCGTGTTCGAGAACGACCGGATCCTCGCGATCCGAGACATCGCCCCGCAGGCGCCCGTGCACCTGCTGGTCTTCCCGAAGGAGGGCCGCTGGGCGAACGTCGGGGAGCTCTCGGCCGCCGACCCCCAGCTGCTCGCCGAGATCGTCGGCACCGCTCGCAACCTGGCCGAGCAGCACGCGAACGGACAGTTCCGTCTCGTCTTCAACACCGGCGCCGACGCCGGGCAGACCGTGTTCCATGTGCACGCCCACGTCCTCGCGGGCGGCACGCAAGAGGAAGGCTCCCTTGGCAGACTCTGATGCGCATGCAGAACTGCAGGTGGACGGCGTCGCCATGGTCCGGCTGCTCGGCCCTCAGGACCGGCTGCTGACCACCATCGAGCATCAGTTCCCCGAGGTCGCGGTGCTCGTGCGCGGCAACCAGGTGACGCTCGAGGGGCCCGCCGATCAGGTGGCGGCCGCCGAGCGTCTCGTCGGCGAGCTCATCCAGATGGTGCGCAACGGCGCCGATCTCGGCCCGGTCGACGTGACGAGCTCGGCGCGGATCCTCGAGCGCGGCGAAGGGAGCCCGGCCGAGGTGCTCAGCCAGGCGATCCTCACCAGCCGGGGCAAGAGCATCCGCCCGAAGACCCTGGGCCAGAAGGACTACGTCGACGCCATCGACCACCACACCATCGTGTTCGGCATCGGCCCGGCCGGAACCGGCAAGACCTACCTGGCGATGGCCAAAGCGGTGCAGGCGCTGCAGCGCAAAGAGGTGGACCGCATCATCCTCACCCGGCCGGCGGTGGAGGCCGGGGAGCGCCTCGGCTTCCTGCCGGGGACCCTGACCGACAAGATCGACCCCTACCTGCGACCGCTCTACGACGCGCTCAACGAGATGATGGACCCGGAGCTCGTGCCCAAGCTGCTCGCTTCCGGAACCGTCGAGGTCGCCCCGCTGGCCTACATGCGCGGCCGGACCCTGAACAACGCGTTCGTGGTGCTCGACGAGGCGCAGAACACCACGCCCGAGCAGATGAAGATGTTCCTCACCCGGCTGGGATTCGGCACCAAGATGGTCGTGACCGGCGACATCACCCAGGTCGATCTGCCGACCGGCACCAGCGGGCTGCGCCTGGTGACCAAGGTGCTGGCCGACATCGACGACATCCACTTCGCGACCCTGACCAGCGACGATGTGGTGCGGCATTCGCTGGTCGGGCGCATCGTCGACGCGTACACCGCGTACGACGAGCTGTCGCAGGCGAAACGGTTTGCTCGCGAGCAGACCGACAAGCCGCAGCCCGGCCCCGACCGCGCACGGCGGAAGCGCTGACGTGTCGATCGAGATCAACAACGAATCCGGCGCCGAGGTCGACGAGGGTGCGCTGCAGCGCCTTGCGACCTTCGCCCTCGACCACCTGCACGTGCACGCGGATGCCGACCTCGCGATCCTGATGGTCGACGAGGCCGCTATGGAACAGCTGCACGTGCAGTGGATGGACGAACCCGGCCCGACCGACGTGCTGAGCTTCCCGATGGACGAACTGCGACCCGGCAGTGAGGACGAGGTCACCCCGGCCGGGCTGCTCGGCGACATCGTGCTCTGCCCGCAGGTCGCGATCGCCCAGGCGGAGAGCGCCGGGCACTCCGCGATGGATGAGATGCTGCTGCTGACCGCCCACGGCATTCTGCACCTGCTCGGGTTCGATCACGCCGAGCCGGAGGACGAGAAGGAGATGTTCGGCATCCAGCGCGACATCCTCATCGGCTTCACGCTCGCCGAGCGACGACGGTAGGGGCCGCGCATGATCGGCGTCTTCCTCGCGGTCTCGGTTCTGCTCGTCGCGTTCGGCGGCCTGCTCGCGGCCGCGGATGCGGCGCTCGGCGTGCTGAGCCGCGCCGACCTGGTCGAACTGGCCGAGGACAGCCGTGCCAAGCGCTCGCTGCTGGCCATCGCGGCCGATGTGCCCTCGCACGTCAATGCGGCCAACTTCCTGCGGGTGACCTCCGAGACCACGGCCGCGGTGCTCGTCACGCTCGCGCTGGTCAGTGTCATCGGGGACTGGTGGTGGGTGCTGCTCATCGCGGCGCTCATCATGACCGGAGTCTCGTTCGTGCTCGTCGGGTCGAGCCCGCGCTCGGTCGGCCGGGCCCACGCCCGCGGCCTGATGCGGTACGCCGCGTTCCCGGTGCATCTGGCGCGCGTGCTGCTCGGCCCGCTCGCCGCGGCCCTGGTCGCGATCGGCAACCGGGTGACGCCGGGGCGCCCCGGCGCGCAGGCCTTCTCGAGCGAGGAGCAGCTGCTCAGCATGGTCGACGAGGCGGCCGAAGCCGACGTGCTCGAGCAGGACGATCGCGAGCTCATCCACTCGATCTTCGAGTGGGGCGACACGGTGGTCCGCGAGGTGATGATCCCGCGGACCGACATGGTCACCATCGACGATGTCGAGTCGGTGGGGGATGCCATGGACCGCTTCCTGAAGACCGGCGTCTCGCGCATGCCCGTGGTCGGCAAAGACGCCGACGAGGTCCGCGGCATCCTCTACCTGCGCGATGTGGCGCGCCTGCACCACGAACAGCCGCGCGGTGCCGAACGCACCACGCTGCGCGATCTCGCCAAGCCGGCTCTGTTCGTGCCCGAGTCGAAGAAGGCCGACGACACGCTGCGGCAGATGCAGCGCGAGTCGACCCATCTGGCGATGGTCGTCGACGAGTACGGCGGCATCGCCGGGCTGGTGACCCTCGAGGACCTCATCGAGGAACTGGTCGGCGACATCTCGGACGAGTACGACACCGGCGCCGCCGCGATCTCCGACCTCGGAAGCGGGGTCTTCCGGGTCAGCGCCCGGCTGCCCAAGGACGAGCTCGGCGACCTGTTCGGCATCGAACTCGACGACGAGGACGTCGATTCGGCGGGCGGTCTGCTGACGAAGGCGATCGGTCGCCTGCCGGCGGCGGGGGACCGGGCCGTGGTCTCGGGCCTGGTACTGCGCGCCGAGCGGGTCGAGGGCCGGCGCAAGCAGCTGCGCACCCTCATCGTCGAGCGCGACGACACGCTGATCTCGGCGGAGGACGCGTTCGGTACCGAGGACGCCGATGAATAGCGGTTTCGTGACGTTCGTCGGGCGCCCGAACGTCGGGAAGTCGACCCTCACCAATGCACTGGTCGGCCAGAAGGTGGCCATCACCTCGTCGAAGCCGCAGACCACGCGCCGGGCGATCCGGGGCATCGTGCACGCGCCGGGCGGTCAGGTGATCATCGTCGACACCCCGGGCATCCACCGGCCGCGCACCCTGCTCGGCCAGCGGCTCAACGACGTGGTCACCAGCACCCTCGGCGACGTCGACGTGATCGGGTTCTGCATCCCCGCCGACGAGAAGATCGGCCCCGGCGACCGGTTCATCAACGAGCAGCTGGACGCCTTCCCGCGCGCGAAGAAGATCGCCGTCGTCACCAAGATCGACGCCGTCGCCCGGCCCGTGGTCGCCGAGCGCCTGCTCGCGGTGTCGCAGTTGCGCGAGTGGGAGGCGATCGTCCCGGTGTCGGCGGCGAACCGCATCCAGCTGGATGTCCTGCTCGGCGCGATCATCGACCTGCTGCCGGACGGACCCGCCCTGTACCCCGAGGACGCGGTCACCGATGAGACCCTCGAATCCCGGATCGCCGAGCTCGTGCGCGAGGCGGCCCTCGAGGGGGTGAGCGACGAGCTGCCGCATTCGCTGGCGGTGACGATCGACGACATGGTCGATCGCGACGACAAGGACCTGCTGGAGATCTACGCGAACCTCTGGGTCGAGCGCGACAGCCAGAAGGGCATCGTGATCGGGCACAAGGGCTCGCGCCTGCAGGACGTGGGGGCCCGGGCGCGTGCCGAGATCGAGACGCTCGTCGGCAGGCAGGTCTTCTTGTCGATGCGGGTCAAGGTGGCGAGAGAATGGCAGCGCGATCCCAAGCAGCTCGGCCGCCTGGGTTTCTGACGCCGCGAAACGAGGAGGTCCGATGCGCCGCTCCCTGACCCTGCTGACCGGCGGTGCCGCCGCGGTGCTGCTCGCCGGGTGCGCGCTGCTGACGCCGCTTGCGCCGCAGCAGCCGCCGCAACCGCAGACCGACCCTCCCGCCACGCCCGCGGCGGGCGCCCCGGCCGGGTGGGAGGAGCTGCCGCACTGCGACGGTGCCCCCGAGGAGCCGTGGACGTGGGTCGACGGCTTCCCGGCCGCCGAGTTCGAGGCCTCGGGGGCGAGCGCCGATTGCGGTGACGTCTGGGTGCAGGACGACGGCGAGACCTTCCTGAACCTGACCTCCTACGAGATGACGCTCGAGCAACTGGACGCGTTCGGCGGGGCTCTGGAGGGTTCCGGGTACGAGAAGCTCTTCGACGACTTCACGCCCGGGACCCCGTCGGGCGAGTCCTACTACGGGGCGCGCGACTACTACCTCGACGGCGAGTACCAGCACGCGTTCACCCGGCTCGCGATCGAGATCTACCCCTCGCACTCCGCCGACGGCGCCTGGACGGCGTACATCGACTTCCTGTCGCCGCTCACGCGCCGGCTGTAGTGCGGGTCAGGAGCTCCAGGCCGTCGCGACGATGTCGGGCAGCAGCGGGGCGGGTTCGAGGTTGGAGGTCCCGATGTAGATCCACTCGTCGTCGCGGGTGAAGACCGTCTCGATGCCGGTGGTGCCGAACTCGGCGTTGGTCGTGGTCCGGTCGCATCGCGTGCCCTCGAGTGCCTCGGTGCAGGCGTAGCCATCGGCGGCCACCACCTCGAGGTAGGCCTCGGCGGCGGCCTGCGTGGTGGCGTAGTAGATGACGTCGCCGCCGGTCACGTCGCCAGCGAACCACGAGCAGGTCAGCTGCTTCGTGGCGGATGCCGGCGCCGGCCGCGTGAGATCGGCCGGGTCGCGCGGTTCCACCATTCCGAACACCGAGGCGAGCGTCGCCGCCGACGCGATCTCGTCGCAATCCGCCGGAAGGGCGAACACCGGGCCGGCGGGCTCCGGCGGCGTGCTGGACTCGGTCGGCTGGGGGTCGGGCGCCGGGTCGCTGACCGGGAACCCGGGTCCGCACGCGGTGAGCGCGAGGCCCGCGAGCACGAGCGGCAGGATGAGGGTCGCGCGGGCGGAACGGATCATGGCGGGCTCCAGTGCTGGTCGCGAGTTCGTCGCACCAGGATAGGGGCAGGGCGGCGTACATCGGCAGGATGACGAGGTCGCGCCGCGGGAACGATTTCCGCCGGGGCGGCGTGCGCGACCGTCGGCCTGCACCTACCGTGGGGAACATGTTCCGAACCTTGACCGCCCGGCAGCTCGCCGTGGACATCAGCGTGCCCGCGCTGCTGGTGCTGTTCGGGGTGTGGATCCAGTACGGCGGCGACGCCCGCGCCCTGCCGGTCATCGTCGGCATGGGTGCCGCCCTGGTGTTCTGCCGGCTGGGCCCGGCGCTCGCGCTGATCATCGCCTGGGTCGTGGCGCTGCTGCAGGTGATCGCCGACGTGCCGCCGCACTTCTCGAACCTGGCCATCCTCGTGGTGCTCTACGCCAGCTCCGCCTACGGGTCGCGCACCGTGCGCTGGGCGGGGTTCATCTCGACGTTCGCGGGCGCCGCCGTCATCACGCTCTCGGTGACCCTTCCGGAGGTGCTCGATCAGCTGGTCGGGCGCGACCTATCGGCGGTATTCAACCTGCGCAGCACGGTGGTCGGAGCCGGACTGGTCTTCATCACCTCGCTCGTGGCGTTCCTGCTGTCCTGGACGATGGGCCTGCTCTGGAGCACGGTGCTGCGCTCGCGGGCCAACCGCCGCGCGGCCGTCGAGGCCGAACAGGAGGTGGTGGCCGAGCAGGAGCGCACGCGCATCGCCCGCGACATGCACGATGTCGTGGCGCATTCCCTCGCCGTCGTGGTCGCGCAGGCGGACGGCGCCCGGTACATCGCCTCGAAGGACCCGAAGGCGACGGAGGCCGCCCTGGTGACGATCTCGACGACGGCACGCGAGGCGCTCGCCGACGTGCGCCTGCTGCTGGCCCAGTTGCGGCACGCGCAGAGTGACGGCCCGCAGCCCACCCTGGTCGACCTCGACCGTCTGTTCGAGCAGCTCCGCGCAGCCGGTCTGACCATCTCGAGCGAGGTCACCGGCACCCCGCTCGCACTGGGGACCTCCCAGCAGCTCGCCGTCTACCGCATCGTGCAGGAGTCCCTGACGAATGCGCTCCGGCACGCCGAGACCGCCGAGCCGGTGCTGGTGCGCTTCGGGTGGACCCCGCACGGACTCGACCTGCTCATCTCGAGCGCGCTGAAGGCGCCGACCGGGCGGACGGGCGCGATCAAGACGGGCTCGGCATCCGCCGGTCACGGCCTGGCCGGCATGACGGAGCGTGCGCTGCTGGTCGGCGGGCATCTCACGACCGGGCCCGAGACGGGACGATTCGAGGTGCACGCCTGGCTGCCGGCGCATCCGCTGGCCCCGGTCGAGCCGGTCGCGGCGGGGGCCGGGGCATGAGCGCCGCGATCCGCGTCGCCCTGGTCGACGACCAGGCGCTGTTCCGCACCGGCATCCGGATGCTGGTGGACTCCCAGAGCGACCTCACCATCGTGGGAGAGGCGGGCAACGGCCGCGAGGGCATCCAGCTGGTCGCCGACGTGACGCCCGACGTGGTGCTCATGGACATCCGCATGCCGGTCTTGGACGGCATCGAGGCCACCGAGCGCATCGTGGCGGATGCGGTGGCCCGCGGCAGCGCGACCCCGCGCGTCATCGTGCTCACCACCTTCGATCTCGACGAGGCGGCCACGCGAGCCATCCGCGGCGGCGCGAGCGGGTTCCTGCTGAAGGACTCCGATCCCGAGTTCCTGCTCGCCGCGATCCGGGCCGTGCACTCCGGCACCGCCGTGGTGGCACCCTCGGCCACGCGCGAGCTGTTCCAGCATTTCGACTCCCGCGCCGCGGTGGTGCCGGAGCCCGAGGAGTTCGGGACGCTGACGGCACGCGAACGCGAGGTCTTCCTGCTCGCGGCGCGCGGCCTGAGCAACTCCGAGATCGCCTCCGGCGAGTTCCTCAGCGAGGCGACGGTGAAGACGCACATCAGCCGCATCCTGTCCAAGCTCGGTCTGCGCGACCGGGTGCAGCTGGTGGTGTACGCCTTCGAGCACCGGCTGGTGGACTGACGATCATCCTCGCGGATGACGAGGCCGCGACCGCAGCCCGATCCGCGGCGGAGGCGGCGTGCGTAGCGTCGATGTCATGGAGATCACTTCGACCGACATGGGCCTCGTCGCCCGTGTGCAGAACCTCAGCAAGAGCTACGGCAAGGATGGCACCCGCGTCGATGCGCTGCGCGATGTGAGCATCGGCATCCGCCGGGGCGAGTTCACCGCGATCATGGGCCCGTCGGGTTCGGGCAAGTCCACGCTCATGCACATCATGGCCGGCCTCGACGCCCCGACCAGCGGCAAGGTGTGGCTCGGCGACGCCGAGATCGGCGACATGTCCGACGCGCAGCTGACGGTGCTGCGCCGCCGCCACGTCGGCTTCGTCTTCCAGTCGTTCAACCTGGTGCCGACGCTCGATGTCGAGGGCAACCTGCTGCTGCCCTTCGAGCTCGACGGCCGGCGCCCGACCGCGTCGGAGCGCAGCTGGATCGACGAGCTCGAGACCGCCCTCGGCCTGTCCGGTCGCCTGCGTCACCGCCCGCACGAGCTCTCCGGCGGGCAGCAGCAGCGCGTCGCGATCGCCCGCGCGCTCGCCACCCGCCCCGAGCTGGTGTTCGCCGACGAGCCCACCGGCAACCTCGATTCCCGCACCGGGCGCGAGGTGCTCGGCCTGCTGCAGAGCGCCAGCCGGCAGTACGGGCAGAGCATCGCGATGGTGACCCACGACCCGATCGCGGCGAGCTTCGCCGACCGCGTGCTGTTCCTCGCCGACGGCAAGCTCGCCGACGACCGGGCCGGCATGGAGGCCGCCGAGATCAGCGCCTACATGCTCGCCATGGAGGTGCCGGCATGAGCGCGGCACCCTCGACCGTGCGCACGCCGCTGCGCGAGCACATCCCGAGCGTGCTGGTCGCGGCCCTCAGCGCCGCGTTCGGGGTCGGTCTGCTGCAGATCACCGGGTTCATGTCGGCGGCGATCGCCGGCGACGACGTCACCGGGTCCAGCAACACCGCCGCGGTGATGCTCTCGATCGTCGCGATCGTGTTCATCGTCATCGCCGTCTACGTCAGCGCGATCATCACGGCCAACACCTTCGCCACCATCGTCGCCGGGCGGGCCCGCTCGATCGCCCTGCTGCGGCTGCTGGGCTCCAGCGCGGGGTCGCAGCGGCGCGCGATCGCGACCGAGGGCCTGTTCGTCGGCCTGGCCGGCACCGTCATCGGGGCGATCGTCGGAACGGCGGCGGCGTTCGGCCTCGGTCGGTTGTCGATCGTCGTCGGCATCGTGCCGGAGAACTCCTACGGGTACTGGGATCCGGTGCTGATCCTGCCGGTCGTCGGCGTGATCCTCACCACCTGGACGGCGTCCTGGGTCGGCTCGCGCCGGGTGCTCACCGTCACGCCGCTGCAGGCGCTCGGCGGCTCGGAGGAGCTGAGCCGCGAGGAGGTGATCCGCCGCCCGGCGCGGAACGCCCTGGCCCTGGTCGCGGTGATCCTCGGCGGTTCGTTCCTCGCCCTGGGCATCCTGGTCGGGCTGGTCAATCCGCTCGGCGTCCTCATCGGCCTGGTCGGCGGCATCGTGTCGTTCACCGGGATCGTGCTCGCCGCCGACCGCGTCATGCCGCCGGCCCTGCGCCTGGTCGGGCGTCTGCTCGGATCCTCCGCGCCGGCCCGCCTGGCGGCCGAGAACGCCCTGCGGCACCCGCAGCGCAGTTCGCGGGCCACCATCGGTCTCGTCATCGGGGTCACCCTGCTCATGACCTTCGGGGTCGCGATGGCCACCTGGCAGCAGATCATCCTGGCCGCCCAGGCGGCACAGCCGGAGGTGTACCAGGGGATCGACCAGATGCTCACGGCGATGGTGACGATCTTTTCGGTGCTCATCGGCTTCAGCGGCATCATCGCCGCCGTGGGGCTGGTCAACAACCTGTCGCTGAGCGTTCTGCAGCGCACCCGAGAGCTCGGCCTGCTGCGCGCCCTCGGGTTCTCGGTGCAGCAGCTGCGCCGCATGATCCTGTCCGAGAGCGCGCAACTCACCCTGACCGCGGTGGTACTCGGCGTCGTGCTCGGCGGGTTGTACGGCTGGGCGGGTGCCCAGTCCCTGCTGGGGTCGATGTACGGGTCGCCGGGTCTGGTGTTGCCGGCCGTGCCGTGGGTGATCTTCGCCGTGGTGGTCGGCGGCGGGGCGCTGCTCACCGCGATCGCCAGCTGGGCCCCGACCCGCCGGGCCACCCGCGTGTCGCCGATCACGGCGTTGTCGGTGGAGTGACCCGCGCGCCTATCCTCGATCCGTGAGGATCGACGTGCTCGGCGGCTGGTCCGCCGAGCACGATGGCGTGCCGGTGCCCATCGTCGGGGACCGGCAGCGCGGGCTGCTGTTCCGGCTGGCCCTGGACCCCGGCACCGTGGTGGGCTACCGCGCCCTCGCCGAGGACCTCTGGCCGGAGGACCCGCCCGAGAACCCGAAGGCGTCGCTGCAGTCGCTGGTGACCCGGCTTCGCCCGCAGCTGCCCGCCGATCTGCTGCTGTCGGCGCCGGGCGGCTATCGGCTGGCGATCGCGCGCGAGGACGTCGATGCGATCCGGTTCCAGGATGCGGTGGCCGCCGCATCCGCCGCCCCGCCCGAGCAGGCGGCCGCCCTCGCCGCCACGGCGCTGGGTCTCTGGACGGGGGAGCCCTGGACCCCGGGCGAGGGCTACGACTGGTTCGAGCGCGACCTGCGCCGCGACCGCGAGGCGGCGACCCGTTTGGCGGGTGGCGCCGGTTCCGGACTCGCCGGCCCGGTGTCCGCGATACCCGCGCCGCTGACGACGCTGATCGGGCGCACCGGAGAGCTGGCGGCGGTGGGCGGTGCGCTCGGCAGGTCGCGCCTGGTGACGATCCTCGGTCCGGGCGGGGCGGGGAAGACCCGGCTCGCGCTCGAGGTGGCCCGCCACACCGCCGGAGCCGTCCTCGTCGAGCTCGCGCCGGTGGCCGCCGACGAGGTGTGGACGGCGCTCGTCGGGGCGCTCGGACGCGATGTCCGCGGCGCCGAGCAGACCTCCGCCCCGGTCTCGCCGCGCGCGCGGGCCCTGTCGGCGCTCGCCGGGCGGGACGCGCTGCTGGTCATGGACAACTGCGAGCACCTCGTCGACGCGGCCGCGGTGATCGCCCACGACCTGCTCGGCGCGCTGCCGCGCCTGCGTGTGCTGGCCACCAGCCGGGAACCGCTCGGTGTCGAGGGCGAGGCGATCGTGCCGCTCGGGCCGCTCGCCGAGGACGACGCGCGCGAGCTGTTCGCCGCCCGGGTGCTGGCCGCCCGGGGCAGTGCCCTGGAGCCCGCGGAGGAACCGGCGGCCGCCCGGATCAGGGACCGCCTCGACGGGATGCCGCTCGCGCTCGAGCTGGCGGCCGCCCGTACCCGGACCCTCGGCCTCGACGAGCTCGACGCCGGGCTCGACGACCGGTTCGCCATGCTGGCCACCGGTCCGCGGACGGCGTTGCCGCGCCACCAGACGCTGCGCGCCCTGATCGACTGGAGCTGGGAGCTGCTCACCGAGCCCGAGCGCCGCATGCTCACGGCGTTCGCGCTGTATCCCGCGGGGGTCGCCGCCTCCGATGCCGCTGCCACGGCGGCCGCTCATGGCGTGAGCCGGGAGGCACTGGACGCCCTCGTCGACAAGTCACTGCTCCAGCGCTCCGGTGGCCGGTTCCGGGCGCTCGAGACGATCCGCGAGTACGGGCTGGAGCGGCTGAGCGAGCGCGGCGACCTCGAGGGTGAGCGCGGCATCCAGCTGGCCCGGATGGCGGAGGAGGCCGAACTGCGCGACCGCGTCATCCGCGGGTCCGGCGTGCTCGAGGCGATCGCCTGGTTCGATGCCGAGGACGACAACATCTCGGCCGCATTGCGATACGGCATCGACGCCGGGCGCGATGTCGACACCGTGCGCCTGGCGGCGGCGACGGCCTGGTACTGGGTGATCCGCGACCGCAACGAGGAGGCCATCGGCTGGCTGTTCGCCACGATGCCGCTGGCGAAGGATCTCACCACCGACGAGGGCCTGCTCGTGCACGCGATCGGCCTGATGGCGCGGATGTTCGCGCCCGATGGTCCGGGCGACACGTCCTCGCAGCGCGTCGACCAGCCGAAGCTCGACGACGAGACCCGCCGGGCGATGCACGAGATCGCGGAGGCGGCGCGCGGTCGGCGCCACGAGTTGCTTCAGGTGCTGCCGGTGCTGCTGGCCGCGTTCGAGACCGCGCTCGCGGCCGGGGACTGGCCGGTCTCGGTGACGATCCCCGAGGGCCTCGATGAGTCCCTGGAGGACTGGCCGCGGGGCATGGTCACCGTGATGCGCGCTGCCATGGCGCACAACCGCGGAGCCATCGATGAACTCGGCGAGTCCGCGGCGGAGGCGATGGAGCTGTTCGCCCGGAACGGCGACCTCTGGGGCCTGTCGCTGGCCAGGCAGATGCGGGCCGAGTGGCTCATGCTCGACGGGCAGCTCGAGCTCGCCCTGCAGCTCAACGACGAGTCGACCGAGACCATGCGTCTGATCACCTCATCGCTCGACCTGCAACAGCAGCAGGGCTCCTCGATCGGCATCCTGTTGCGGCTCGGGCGCGACGAGGAGGCGATCGCCCGCGCCGAGGCCCAGTTGCAGGGGGCGCTGGCGACGGGGTCGTCGCGCGCCCTCGTGATGGCGCGGGCGGCGGTGGCGACGGTGCACCTGGCCCGTGGCGACGCCGATGCCGCGGAACCGCACCTCGCCGGTCTGGACGCCGCCCTGGCCGAGTGGCCGGGTGTTCCGCTGCAGCTGGTCGCGATGGCCGAGTCCGCGCGGGGGACGCTCGCACGGCTGCGCGGCGATCTGGCGGCCGCGGAGGAACATCTGCGGGCGGCCGCCGAGTCGTCGGTGGGAAGCGGTGACCATCCGATCATGGCCGGGATCGCGCTCGCCGTCGGAGCCCTCGCCCTCGACCGCGGTCGCCCCGATGATGCGCGACGTGCGCTCGAAGTCGCCGTGGCGCTCCGCGGGTCGCCGGACCCGCGGGACCCCGCCGAAGCGCTGCTGCGCGACGCGCTCGGCCTCGGCGCACCGGGCCCCGCCCCCGCGCTGGAGAACACGGGGGCGGGGCCGGAGGGCGCGGCGGAGACGCTGCGTCAGATCTTGCGGCGGTAGGCCCAGGCGGCCAGCGGGAAGAACACCGCCACCAGCACCACGCACGACGCCAGCACCCAGATGATCTCGCCGCCGAGGGTGGTGTCGGGGGCCATCACCGAGTCGCCCACGAGCAACCCGCGCATGGTCTCGATGACGTGCGTCACCGGGTTGACCGACACCCAGCCCTGCAGCCAGTCGGGCAGGGTGCTGGCCGGCACGAAGGTCGACGATCCGAAGGTGAGGGGGAAGACCACCAGGAACGACAGGCCCTGCACCGCGCCCGAGCTGCGGGCGAGCATGCCCACCAGCACGGAGAGCCAGCTGAGGCTCACGGCGAACACCACCATCAGCACGACGGCGAGCAGCACCGAGTACCACGGGGTGTGGAACCGGAACCCGATCGCGACCCCGAACAACAGGCTGACCCCGACGGCGATGCTGTGCCGCACGATGTCGCCGGCGACGGCCCCGAACAGCGGCGCAGAGCGCGCGATCGGCAACGAGCGGAAGCGGTCGAACACACCGTTCTTGAGGTCGGTGTTGAGGTTCACCCCGATGGTCATCGCGGTGAACATGATGGTCTGCACGATGATCCCCGGCAACGCGAACTGCAGGTAGTCGGTGGTGTCGCCGGCGACCGCGCCGCCGAAGATGAACACGAACAGCACCGTCATGATGATCGGCTGCAGGGTGACATCGAGGAACTGCTCGGGGTTGCGCAGCATCTTGGTGACGGTGCGCCGGGCGAGCACGAGGGTGTCGCGGAACATCAGTCGGCCTCTCCCGTCTCGTGCCCGGTGAGCGCGTAGAACACCTCATCGAGCGAGGGCAGGTGCAGCGACAGCTCGGTGACCGCGATGCCGGCCTCGGCGAGCTTCGCCACGGTCGTCACCAGCGCGGTGTCGTCGGCCACCGGGACCGACACCAGGTCCGCTGCGGGGCGCTCGGGAGCGCGGGTGCCGACCTCGGCCAGCAGCGCCGTCACCGCATCCAGGTCCGCAACGTGGACCGGGCGGACCTCGAGGGTCTGTCCGCCCAGCTGACGCTTCAGCCCGTGCGGGGTGTCGTGCGCGATCACCAGGCCGTGGTCGATGACGGTGATCTCCTCGGCGAGGGCATCGGCCTCCTCCAGGTACTGGGTGGTGAGCAACACGGTGGTGCCCTGTCGGGTGAGCTGGCGGACCATCTCCCAGACATCGTCCCGTTTCGAGGGGTCGAGACCGGTGGTCGGCTCGTCGAGGTAGACAACGGCGGGACGCCCCACGAGCGAGGCGGCGAGATCGAGGCGCCGCCGCATCCCGCCGCTGTAGGTCTTGGCAAGGCGCCGGCCGGCGTCCGTCAACTCGAACTCGGCCAGCAGTTCATCGGCCCGGACGCGGGCCTGGGCGCGGGAGAGGTCGAGCAGTTGCCCGATCATCACGAGGTTCTCGACCCCGGTCAGGTCCTCGTCGATGCTCGCGTACTGGCCGGTGAGCCCGATGACGCGGCGCACCGCCGAGGGCTCCTTGACGACGTCGAACCCGCCGACGCGCGCGGTGCCCGCGTCGGGCAGCAGCAGCGTGGCGAGGATCCGCACCGCCGTCGTCTTGCCGGCGCCGTTCGGGCCGAGCACCCCGAGCACCCGGCCCTCGCCGACTTCGAGGTCGATCCCGGCGAGGGCCCTGGTCTTTCCGAATCGCTTGGTGAGGCCGTGTGCCTCGATCGCATTGGTCATGGGGCGAGCGTGACAGCACCGTTCTGTCGCGGCGCTGTCACGCTCTGTCACGCACGTCCGTGCGGACCCTGGCCTACTCCACGTCGCGCAGCGCCGGGCGGATCGCCACCGTGTCCGGCAGATACTTCTCGTCGGCCCAGGCCTGCAGCGACCCGTCGTCGTAGATCACCGAGGCGAACACGTACCCGTTCTCGATCCACGAGCTGAGCACCTCGAACGGCGCCGACTCGTGCAGTCCGGTCTGGATGCGCTCGAGCTCGGCCTGCGCGGTGTCGCCGGCGTTGCCGGGATCCAGCAGCGGGTCGATGAACGGCATCGGGTCGTAGAGGGCGAGCATGATCGAACTCGTCACCGAGAAGGTCGTGCCATCCCAGCCCCCGGTGAGCGCGTACGCGCCCCAGGTGACCTCGCCCGAGGACTCGTCGCCCTCGACGGCGTCCCAGTCCCAGCCGGTGATCTCGGGGCCCGAGCACTGCGGCGGGTAGGACTCGGCGACCGGGCCGAGGCACAGCTGCGGCGCGGCGTCGCCGACCTGGATCACGGTGCCCTGGCCGGTCACCTCGCCGGGCGCGGCGATGGCCACGCCGATGTCACCGATGTCGCCGGTGCCGGCCGGTCCGCCGGCTCCGGGGGTGACGGCGGGGCCTCCGGCGCAGCCGGCGAGCAGGGCGATGCCGCCGGCGGCGGTCAGCAGGGCGGGAAGACGTCGCTGTGTCATGTCCTCAGTCTGAGCACGGCGCCGGACGGCCACCACCCAACGTTCCGCACGAGTCATCCGTCAGGCAGTGCTACCCTGATCCCGTGCTCTCCGGCGTGCTCCTTCTTAGCTGCCGCGACGAGGTCTAGTTCAACGGCCTCCCTCGTCGCGGAGTTCGTCGTCGGCTGTTTCCGAGACTGAACCAAGAGGAAGCCCCAGACCATGAAGAACACCCAGCAGCCGAGCGGCATGCCGATCCACCGCTACACGCCGTACTCGCGGCAGTTCGTCACCGACCTGCCGGACCGCACCTGGCCCGACGCCGAGATCACGCGAGCCCCGATCTGGTGCGCCGTCGACCTCCGCGACGGCAATCAGGCGCTCATCGATCCGATGAGCCCCGAGCGTAAACGCATCATGTTCGACCTGCTGGTGAACATGGGCTACAAGCAGATCGAGGTCGGGTTCCCGTCGGCCAGCCAGACCGACTTCGACTTCGTGCGCCAGCTGATCGATGAGGACCTGATCCCCGACGACGTCACGATCCAGGTACTGACCCAGGCGCGCGAGGAGCTGATCGCGCGCACCTACGAGGCGATCAGGGGCGCCAAGCAGGCGATCGTGCACCTGTACAACTCCACGAGCATCCTGCAGCGCGATGTGGTGTTCCGCACCGACAAGCAGGGCATCATCGACATCGCCCTGCAGGGCGCGCGGTGGTGCAAGCAGTACGAAGAGACCGTTCCCGCAACGACGGTCTATTACGAGTACAGCCCCGAGAGCTACACCGGGACCGAGCTCGAGTTCGCCGTCGACGTCTGCAACCAGGTGCTGGAGATCTTCGAGCCGACGCCCGAGCGCAAGGTGATCATCAACCTGCCGGCCACCGTCGAGATGGCCACCCCGAACGTCTACGCCGATTCGATCGAGTGGATGTCGCGGCACCTGAACCACCGCGAGAACGTGATCCTGTCGCTGCATCCGCACAACGACCGGGGCACCGCGATCGCCGCGGCCGAGCTCGGCTATCAGGCCGGTGCCGACCGCATCGAGGGCTGCCTGTTCGGCAACGGCGAGCGCACCGGCAATGTCGACCTCGTCGCGCTGGGCATCAACCTGTTCACCCAGGGCATCGACCCGATGATCGATTTCAGCGATCTCGACGAGATCCGCCGCACCGCCGAGTACTGCAACCAGCTGAAGGTGCACGAGCGCTCCCCGTGGGCGGGCGACCTCGTGTACACGGCGTTCTCCGGATCCCATCAGGACGCGATCAAGAAGGGCTTCGAGGCGATGGATGCCGCGGCGGCCGCCGAGGGACGCCCGGTCTCCGAGCTGCCGTGGGCGGTCCCCTACCTGCCGGTCGACCCCAAGGACCTGGGTCGCGGCTATGAGGCCGTCGTGCGGGTCAACTCCCAGTCGGGCAAGGGGGGAGTGGCGTACCTGCTGAAGGCGGACCACGCGCTCGATCTGCCCCGCCGTCTGCAGATCGAGTTCTCGGGCGTCGTGCAGGCCAAGACCGATGCCGAGGGCGGCGAGGTCACCAGCGAGCAGATCTGGGGCATCTTCCAGGACGAGTACTTGCCGGCGCCCGCTGATCAGCCGGACGACAAGTGGGGCCGCTACGAGCTGCTGTCGACCCGCACCGCGAGCGACATGTCGGGCTCCGTGCAACTCGACGTGCGCCTGCGCGTCGCCGACCAGGTCGACGAGTCGCAGGGCATCGGCAACGGTCCCGTGGCCGCGTTCCTGGCGATCATGGGCGCGCAGGGCCACGAGATCCGGCTCTACGACTACGTGGAGCACACGCTGTCCGAGGGCGGGGACGCGCTCGCGGCGGCCTACGTCGAGCTGCAGGTCGGCGACAAGCGGTTGTGGGGCGTGGGGATCGACGGCGACATCTCCACGGCATCCCTGAAAGCCGTGGTCTCGGCGGTGAACCGCGCGATCCGCACCGAGACGCCCGACCGCGAGCTGGTCAGCGCCTGAGGTGACCGGGCTGGAGGACTATCGTCCCGACCTCCCGGTCCCGGCCGACCTCGACGCGTTCTGGGCCGAGACCCTGGCCTCGTCGCGGGCGGTGGCCGTTCCTCCGGTGCTGACCCGGGTGGACTCGCCGGTGACCGAGCTCGACATCTTCGACCTCACGTTCAGCGGGTTCTCCGGCGAGCCGATCCGGGCGTGGGTGGCGGCACCGCGCGGCGCCGCGAACACCCCGGCGGTCATCGAGTACCGGGGGTACAGCTTCGGTCGCGGCGTGCCGGGGGAGCGGGTGCATTGGGCGATCTGCGGCTACGTGCACATCGTGATGGACAACCGCGGGCAGGGCAGTCTGCTCGGCAACGGCGGCGACACGCCGGATCCGCACGGGTCGGGGCCTGCCGCACCCGGGTTCGTGACGCGCGGGCTCGACGCCCCGCGGGACCACTTCTACCGCCGGCTGTTCACCGACGCGACTCTGCTGGTCGACGCGGTCCGCGACCTGCCGTTCGTCGATGCCGGCCGGGTCGCGGTGACGGGGATCAGTCAGGGCGGGGCGAGCGCGCTCGCGGCCGCTGCGCTGGCGGACGGGATCGCCGCGGTGATGCCCGACGTTCCGTTCCTGTGCGATATCCCGGGAAGCCTGCGTGCCGCGACCGTCGCACCGATGCTCGATCTCGTGCAGTACCTCTCGGTGCACCGCGACCGCGCGGACCGTGCCCTGACGACCCTCTCCTATCTGGATGCGGCCACGCTCGCCACCCGCGCGAGCGCCCCCGCGCTGTTCTCGGTCGGATTGCGCGACGAGATCGTGCCTGCGCCGAGCGTCTACGCGGCGTTCAACGCGTACGGCGGCGCGGATCGCGAACTGGCCGTGTATCCCTTCAATGGACACGAGGGCGGGATGGAGTTCCATTGGCTGCGGCAGGCCGCCTGGCTCGCGCCGCGTCTCTCGCGCGCCTGAACTTCCGTCTTAGGTACTAGTCGGCTGGCCGGGTCCTAGACTGGACCCATGCTCACCAAGGATTTCGGAGCGCCGTACCTGGGAACGCAACTCGCCGACCAACTGGTGGAACACATCCGCGAGCACGGCCTGAAGGACGGCGACCCGCTACCGTCCGAACAGGAGATCGCCCGCACCTACGGGGCGAGCATGCGGGTGGTGCGCGACGCGCTGCGCATGCTCAGCCAGCTCGGGGTGATCCGCACCCAGCAGGGCAGGCGCAGCGAGGTGGCGAATCTGCCGCCGGTCGCCGTCCGGCAGTATTTCAAACTGCTGGTCGACAGCCCCGACGGTGGACTCGGCGACCTCCTGGAGTTCCGTCGGATGCTCGAGGGCGCCTCGGCTGCCCTCGCCGCCACCCGCATCTCCGAGCGCAAGCTCGCCGAGCTGGAGGGTCTGCTCGCCCGGATCGAGGGCGCTGCCCAGCCCGTCACCCGGTCCGAACTCGACGTCGAGTTCCATTCGGCGGTCGCGCGAGCCGCCGGAAACAGCTTCGTGAGCGCCACCGTCGACGCCCTCTTCGATGCGCTGACGATCGAGCGTGAGCAGGGGCTTGCGGCCACCGAGTCGACGGGCGGCTCACATGCCACGAGCGACACCGAGCATCGGGCGATCCTCGACGCGCTCGCCGCGCACGACGGCGAGGCGGCCCAGCGTCTGATGACCGCGCACCTCGACCGCGTCCGCGCGAGCGTCGACGCCTCGCGCAAGAGCTGACCGGCTACGCCGTCGCCGGAACCCGGTGACCGCGTGACCAGACCGCCGCGATGCCCGGCAGTTCGCGTGCGGATGCGGTCAGCACGCCGTCGAGCAGAACCAGGTCGGCGATCCGGCCCTCGGCGATCGTGCCCGCCTGCCCGGAGATGCCGAGTGCACGTGCGGGTGCCGCGGTGGCCAGGGCGACGGCCTCGACGGCGCTGAGGTCGAGAGCGACCATGCCGCAGCGCACCGAGTCGATGAAGCCCGCGAACGGCGTGAACCGCACGCCGGCGTCGCTGGCGATCAGCAGTTCGCAGCCTCGCTCGCGCATGATCCGCGCCCACGCGAAGTCGCCGACCAGGTCCCCGGTCGCGGAACTCTCCCGTGCGCTCTGCACGTGCGCGGGGTCGTGGTCGCCCGGCAGCAGGACGCGCTGGATGCCGGCCATGGTGAGGACGACGGCGATCCCCTGCGCGGCGATCTGGTCGACGAGGTCGAGGCGCAGATCGGTGGTTCCGTCGGCACCCTTCCAGCTGCAGTGCTCGATGGTGCTGACGCCGGCGGCGACGCTGAGGGCGATGGCGTCGGTGCTGTGCGCATGGGCCGCGACCGGCAGCCGGCGCTCCCGTGCGCGGCCGACCAGGGACTCCAGCCGCTCGCGGGTGAATTGCGGGTGGTGGGGGTCGGATTCGGCGGTCATCCCGCCGCCGCTCGCCAGCACCTTGACGAGGTCGGCGCCGGCATCCGCCAGACGGTCGACGGCCGCGGCGATGTCGGCGTCGGCCGAGAGCGCGCCGCCGCACCAGTTCAGGTGGCCGCCCGGCGTCGTCACCGGCGGCCCCGCGGCGAGCATCGCCGGCCCGGGGATCTCGCCACGCCGGATCTCGTCGCGCACCGCGAGGCTGACGAGGTCGCGATCGCCGCAGTCGCGCACGGTGGTGACTCCGCCGGCCAGGCACTCCCGCGCGTGGCGCCGGATCTGCGTCTGAAGGTCGGCGACGCTGCTGTGCTCGGCGATGCTGCGCACCGTCTCGTGATCATCGGCGTAGCCGAAGCTGAGGTGGGCGTGGGCGTCGATGAAGCCGGGGATTAGCGTCGCACCGGATGCGGCGAGAGCCTCGGCGGGCGCTCGTCCACCCGAGGTGATCTCGGCGACGCGTCCGTCGACGATCCGGATGGCCCGGTCGGTCACCAGTTCGCCGTCGATCACCGCCGCACCGGCGCGGATCCAGGTCACCTGTTCGCCTCCGCTCATCCGTACAGCCGATCGAAGTTGCCACTCCATACCAGCGCGCGTTCCGCGGGGGAGAAGGGTTTGAGCGCGTCGGTCACGGGGGCGGTGACCTCGGCATAGGCGTGTGCGCTCACGCACAGCGGCCAGTCGGACCCCCACACGACCCGCTCTGGGCCGAAGGTCTCGAGCATCGCGGTCAGGAACGGGACGAGGTCACCGGGCGTGCCGTTCGCAGGGGTGAAGAACGGCACGTCCGGGGTCTTCAGATGCAGTCCGGGGTGGGAGGTCATGGCCAGCACGCGGCGGAATCCGGGCTCGCCGGTGCCGGCCGCGACGTCCGGCCGGCCGGCGTGATCGAGCAGGATGGGGTGCCCGGGTAGCGCGTGGAGGATCTGTTCGAGCACATCGAAGTCGGTCGGGTAGGCGTGCAGGGCGAGCGGGAGCCCGGTGCGTTGCAGCACGGCGCGGACCGCGATGGTGTCGTCGTCGAGCAGTCGGGCGAGGGGTCCGTCGTCGGCCGCGATGCGGAGGCCGCGCGCACCGGCGGCGACGGCATCCTCGAGCCGGGCCGCCGCATCCGGATCGTCGAGGTTGCATCGCACGACGGCGACCAGCCGGACGGGATGCGCCCGGGCCGCCTCGAGGGTGATCTCGTCGTCCCAGCCCATCGAGCGCGGGGTGATGACCGCGGCGCGGGCGACGCCCGCCGCGTCCATGTCGGCGAGCAGCGCCTCGACGCCCCCGTCGACGCCGGGGATCACGCGGTCGGGATGCCGGGGGTCACGCCAGATGTGAGCGTGCGCGTCGTGCCGCACGGCATCGTGGGCGACTGCCATCTCGACTCCGTTCCGGTTGATCGGACACATGACCTAGGTCTTTTGTTCTGGTACCTTAGCAGCATGTCGCAGGTCGCATGGGAAGAGATCCGGGCGCGGTTCGGCTGGCAGGGTCCGGCCGCATATCTGAACACCGCGGCCGAGGGGCTCTGGCTGCGCGATGCCGACCGCGCTCTCGCCCGTTACGCCGAGGCGAAGACCCGGGGAGCGCTCGGTCGCCCCGCTCTCGCCGAGATCGAGACCGAGGCGCGTGCCGCCGTCGCCCGGCTGCTCGGCGGCGATGCTGCCGACATCGCCTTCGTGTCCTCGACCAGCCGGGCGCTCGATGTCGCCGTGAGCCTCGCCGACATCGCGCCCGGGTCCAACGTCGTCATGCTCGACAGCGAGTTCCCGAGCGCCCTGGTCACCGGCCACCGGCTGCGCGAGAACGGAGTCGAACTGCGCTTGGTCCCCGCGATCGGCACGACGGCCGGGGAGGCGGAGCTCGCCGCGCGCGTCGACGACGCGACCGCCGCCGTCATCGTCAGTTCGGTCAGCTTCCTCACCGGGCGCCGGGTCGACATCGCGGCGCTTCGCGCCCTGTTGGGACAGGGCGGGCCGGTCCTCATCGTGGACGGCATCCAATCGACCGGCCTGCTCGAGCTGCCGCTCGACGCGATCGACGTGCTCGTGTTCGGAACCTACAAGTGGTTGCTGGGCCCGCACGGCCTCGCCGTCGTGCATCGCAATCCGCGCACCATGGCGGACCGCGAGCCCGCCTATCGCGGATGGCGCGGTGTCGCCGACCCGTTCGCCGGCGACCGGCTCGAGCGCAGCCTCCTGCATCCCGATGCCCGCCGCCTCGAGGACGGCATGCCCAACTACCTCGGTCTGGCGGTCCTCGTCGAGAGCCTCGCCTTCCTCGAGACGCTCGGCACCGCGGCACGGGCCGAACGCACGGCGGAGCTCACGGCCGCGCTGGTCGCCGGGCTCGGTGCTCGGGGCATCGACGCCGGCCCCGCCGAACCGGACCGTAGAGTCGGAATCGTGACCATCCCGATGCCCGACGCCGAGGACGTCGCCGCCCGGCTGGCCGGACAGGGCTTCCACGTCTGGGGCCGTGAGGGAGTGCTCCGGGTGTCGCCGTACATCTACAACACGGTGGACGAGCTCGAGCGCCTCGCCGCCGCCATCCCGGAGCCGGGGCGATGACCGAGAAGACGCCGGTCGATCTGCTGATCCGGCACGGCTACGTGCTCACGATGGATGCTGCGGACACCGTCCATCCGGACGGCGCGATCGCGATCACCGGCCGCGAGATCCTCGAGGTGGGCGACGACGCCGATCTGGCGCGGCGCTACGGCCCGGCCGCCGAGATCGACGCCGGAGGCGCGCCCGTGCACCCCGGTCTCGTCGAGACCCACGTACACCCGGCGTACCACCTCTTCCGGGGGATCATCGCCGACGATGTGCCCGAGGACGAGATGTTCCCGCGCTTCACGCGGGCCTATCTCGATACCGTCACGGAGCAGGAGGAGCATCTGGCGGTGCAGCTCGCCGCCATCGAGATGGTGCGCAACGGTACCACCTGCTTCGTCGAGGCGGGATCGGTGTTCGCCCCCGACGAGGCCGCACGCGCCGCGAACGACATCGGCATCCGCGCGATCCTCGCCGACCCGTTCCTCATGGACCAGCCCGACGGGTTCATCTGGGACATGAACGGTACAGCCGCCGAACCGGCGCGCTCCTCTCGCGAGCCGCAGAACCTCGACCAGGCGCTCGAGATCGTCGGCGGACAGCTCTGGCGAAACGCCGATCCCGACGCCCTCGTCACCGGGCACATCGCCCTGCGCGGGCTCGGCACCGCCAGTCCCGACCTGATCCAGCACTCCAAGGAACTCGCCGCCCGGCACGGGGCGATCCTCAACATGCACCACGCGTATGAGGCGTCCGACCACGAGCAGCTCACCCGCATGTTCGGCACCGATCCGGTGCTCGGGCTCGAGGCGCTCGGCGTCGTCGACGAGTCCCTGCTGCTCAGCCACGCCAACCTGCTGTCCGATCGCGAGGTCGAGGTGCTCCTGGCGACGGGGGCCGGGTTGTCGTGGGCGCCGGTCGCCTCGATGATCTGGGGCCATCGCATCGTGCTGTCGAGCAGGCACGCACGCTTCTGGCGGGACGGGGGATCGCTCGGGTTCGGCTCGGACTCCAGCAACTGGTCGAACGTCTTCGACGTCTTCCGTCAGGCGCAGCAGGCGGTCCTTCTCAGCCGCACGCTCGAGGGCGATCGCGGGGCCCTGAACTCGGCCGACGCGCTGCGGATCGCGACGGTCGGCGGCGCGCGGGCCGCCGGGCTCGGAGCGCGCACCGGTTCGCTCGAGGCGGGAAAGCGGGCCGATCTGGTGATCCACGCGGCGGGCCGACCCGAGCTGGTCCCGCGCCACGATCCGCTCCGCAACCTCGTCTACGCCGCGGGCTCGCGCACGGTGCGCACCGTCGTCGTGGACGGTCGCGTGGTGCTGCGTGACGGCACGATCACGGGCGTGGACGAGCAGGCAGCCCTCGCCGCGGTCGAGGACGCCGCCCGGAAGATGGTGGAACGCATCGGCTACCCGCTCCGGCGGGACGGGATGTCGCGTGCCTGAACCCGTGCGCATCGTGCTGGTCGGCGCCGGCAAGATCGCCGCCGATCACCTGCGCGCGATCGACGCGGTCCCGGACGCCGAGCTCGTCGCGATCGCCGACCCCGATCTCGATGCCGCGCGGGAGCGGGCGGGGGAGCGGGACGTCGTCGTGGCACCCGATCTGGCGGCGGCGCTGGATGCGGTGCCGGCCGATGCCGCGATCGTGGCGACCCCGACATCCAGCCATGCCCGCATCGGCGCGGAGGCGCTCGATGCCGGACTCCACACCCTCATCGAGAAACCGATCGCCGCCTCGCGGGCCGAACTGCGGGTCCTCGTCGATCATGCCCGCGCGGCCGACCGCGTGCTCGTCAGCGGCCAGGTCGTGCGATTCCTGCCCACGGTGTCCGCGGCGCGGGAACTCGTGCGCTCGGGGGCGCTCGGAGTGATCGAGCAGATCGTGCAACGCCGGGTCGAGCACCGTTCGGAGGCCGCCGGCTGGTGGTCGGAGGGCGCCGACTTCCTGCTGCATCACTGGGGTTCGCATTCGGTCGATCTGGTCCTCGAGCTGCTCGGCGTCCGGGTGACCGACGTGCTGTGCCGCGGGGGATCCGCGGTGCCCGGCTTCGGCGGTCTCGACAGCGTCGACCTGCTCGCCGATCTGGACGGAGGCGGCCGGTTGGTCATCGCGCAGTCCTTCACGAGTCGGCACGCGCTGCACGACCTGCTCGTGATCGGGGAGGCGGGCACGCTGCTGTTCACCGGCTATCGCTCTCTGGCCCTGAACGGCGTGACCGTCTACGAGGGGGAGGAGCTCGACGTGCTGGCCGCGGGCTTCCGCGCCCAGTTGACGGACTTCGTGGCCGCGGTGCGCGGCGCGCCCGCGCGGGCGGCCGCCGAGACCGTCGAGGCGACTCTCGCAGTGTTGGAGGCAGCGTCGAGGTCGCTGCGCAGCGGCCGGCGGGAGCCGGTCGCGTGACCGCTGGGCTTGTTTCGTTGACAGCTTAGTACTTAGGTCCTAGGCTCTGAGTCAGCATCGTCCCCTTCACCCCAAGGAGAGTCAATGTCCCACCGTGTCATCCGCAGCGGCGCAATAGCAGCGGCGCTCACCCTCACGACCGTCCTCGCCGGCTGCAGTGCCGGCGGCGGGGGCGGCGACACCCCGACGGGCTCCGGCCCGATCGACCCCACCGCCTGCGACGGCGTCACGCTCAGCTTCATCGGGCTCGACGGCGAGCAGGGCGACCAGGAGCTCGCCGACTGGCGCAAGGAACACGACATGACCCTGCAGACCACGTCGACGACCGACATGTCGCAGCTCATCGCCGCCATCAAGTCCGGTCAGCAGTTCGACCTCGCCACCATGACGAAGGACGACGCACAGCGCATGATCGAAGGCGGCATCTTCCAGGCGCTGCCCACCGATCGGCTCGAGAACTGGGCCGACATGGTTCCCGGCATGGCCGAGAACTCCAACATCCGCGACACCGCGGGCACCGTGTTCGGCGCTCCCATCGCATGGGGGGACGGGCCGTTCGTCTACCGTCCCGACAAGGCCGAGATCGTCGACGATCGTCTCTCGATCCTCGACCTGACCAAGCCGGAATGGAAGAACCGCTTCGTGCTGTTCAACTCGCCCGGACGCAGCTTCTACTTCATCGGCAACGCGCTCGGCTTCGACGCCCCGTACTACTCGCCGGAGGAGCTGGAAGAGGTCGCGGCGACCGCCAAGACCCTCGTGCAGAACGCCGCGGCGTTCGCCACCAACTACCAGGACGCCACCGACCGCATGGTCTCGGGCGACGTCGACCTCGTGATCAACGGGTGGCAGGCGCAGGTCGCCTCCGCCGAAGAGAAGGGCGTCACGCTCGACTGGGGCTACTTCGATGAGGGCCGCACGGGTTGGTGGGACGCGATCGCGATCCCGACCACCGCCCAGAACGCCGAGTGCGCCGCGCTCTACATCGACCAGATGATCGGTGTCGACGCCCAGGTGCAGATCGCCGAGAACCTCATCTCGGGCGTGGTCAACACCGAGGCCATCGATGCGACGGCCGGCGGCCCCGCCGACGTGTACGACTACGAGGCAGCCGTTCTCGACCCCAACACCGAGGTGTTCGGCCCGATGATCCCGCAGGAGGATGTGCCGGATGGCGTCACCACCTACCAGGATTGGCTGGACGCCTGGGAGCAGATCACCTCGGGCAGCTGACCCCGTAGTGCACTGAACAAGAAGAGGGCCGAATGAAACCGAACCGCATCGTCACTGCTCTGCAGCTGGCGCCGGCATCGGTCTACTATTCGGCCCTCTTCGGTGCGCCGTTGATCCTGCTGGTCGTCTACAGCTTCTACACGACCGAGAACTTCGACTTCATCCCGCAGTTCACGCTCGACAACTACGTCACCGCCTGGACGAGCGATGTCTATCGCACCTACTTCGCCCGCACCCTGCGGATCTCGGCGATCACGGCGCTCGCCATCGCCGTCGTCGGGTTCTTCTACTCGTACGTCATCACCTACACGCTGCGCGCACACCGGGCCGTGCTGTACTTCCTCGTCCTGGTCAGCATGTTCGGCGGGTACCTCGTGCGCATCTACGCCTGGCGCAGCATCTTCGGCGCCGAGGGCATCGCCAACTCGGCCCTCATGTCGACCGGCATCATCAGCGAACCCCTCGATCTGCTGCGCAACGGCGAGTTCGCCATCGTCGTGGCGATGATCAACTTCTACCTGCCGCTGGGAATCCTGCCGATCTATGCAGCCATGCAGAACGTCGGGCCCGGCCAGATCGAGGCCGCGCAGGACCTCGGCTCGTCGCGCCTCGGGGCCGCCGGCAAGGTCGTGCTGCCTCTCGCCCTGCGCGGTGTCACCGTCGCATTCGTCTTCACCTTCATCGCGACGGCGGCCGAATGGCTGACACCGCAACTGCTCGGCGGCACCGAGGACCAGATGATCGGCAACCGCATCGCGTACCAATTCGGCGCCGGATTCGACTGGCCGCTCGGATCCGCGCTGGCCGTCACGCTCGTCGTCGTGCTCGCTCTGCTGCTCGGAGCCATGTTCACCCTCGTCCGGCGGTGGATCCGATGAGGAGGCTCGCG
The DNA here is from genome assembly GCA_035556655.1 of Pseudolysinimonas sp. Taxonomy (GTDB): domain Bacteria; phylum Actinomycetota; class Actinomycetes; order Actinomycetales; family Microbacteriaceae; genus JBDSKH01. Next base: position 8,953 of record DATMFW010000033.1, on the reverse strand, counting down.
CGCTGGCGCCGGACCCCGTGGGCGTCGATCCTCTACGTCGCCCTCGTGCTGCTCTTCCTCTTCGTCCCGCTGGCCATCGTGGTGCTGTTCTCCTTCCACGCCAGCCCGCGCATGGCCTTCCCGTTCCAGGGCTTCTCGCTGCGCTGGTACGAGGAGATCTTCACCGACGTCGAGATCCTGCGGGCGATGGGTCGCTCGGCGATCGCCGCGGTCACCACCGGGCTCGTCACCGCGATCCTGGGAACGCTGGCCGGGCTCGGCATCGTCGGGCTCAACGCACGGGCCAAGGGCGCCGTCATGTTCTTCGCCATGATCCCGATGTCGTTCCCGGCCCTGCTGTACGCGATCGGCCTCGCCGTGTACTACCGCGAACTCGGGGTCGGCTTCTCGCTCGGAGCCACGATCGCCGGGCAGATCATCCAGTCGCTGCCGTTCGTGCTGCTGGTGATCTCGGCGACGCTCGACCGGTTCCGGTTCTCGCTGATCGAGGCAGCCCGCGACCTCGGGGCCGGAGCGTTCCACGCGTTCCGCACCATCACGCTGCCGATCATCCTGCCGGCCGTGCTCGGCTCGATGCTCCTGGCGATGGCGCTGTCGGCCGACGAGTTCATCGTCGCCTTCTTCACCGCGGGCCAGGACAAGACCCTCCCGCTGATGATGTACGGGCGGCTGAACGTGAAGCTCGACCCCTCGATCAACGCGATCGGGACCGTGCTGCTGGTGGCGACATCCGCCCTCGCTTTCATCTCCGCCCGACGAACCTCGAAGGAATCCCTGTGAGCGCCACCCCCGACACCGCGAGTCCCGCGATCGAGCTCATCGGGATCGAGAAGTCCTACGGATCGGCTCCCGCCGTCCGGCACCTCGATCTCACCATCGCGCAGGGCGAGTTCTTCTCGCTGCTCGGGCCCTCCGGCTGCGGCAAGACCACGACGCTGCGCATGCTCGCCGGGTTCGAGTTCCCCGACGCGGGCAGCATCCGGCTCGAGGGTCGCGACGTGACCGAGATCCCCGCGCACCGGCGCGAGGTGAACCTGGTCTTCCAGAAGTACGAGCTGTTCCCGCACATGACGGTGCGGCGCAACGTCGGCTACGGCCTCAAGGTGCGTCGGGTGCCGCGTGCCGAGATCGACGATCGCGTCGACGAGATGCTCGAGACCGTGGGCGTCACGGCCTTCGCCGACCGGCGTGCCGATCAGCTCTCCGGCGGCCAGCAGCAGCGCGTGGCGCTCGCCCGTGCCCTGGTCAACCGCCCGCGCGCGCTCCTGCTCGATGAGCCGCTCAGCGCGCTCGACGTCAAGCTGCGCAAGCGCATGCAGCTCGAGCTGAAGTCGATCCAGGAACGCCTCGGCACCACCTTCGTCTACGTCACGCACGATCAGGAGGAGGCCCTCCTGATGTCGGATCGCATCGGCATCATGAACGACGGCCGCCTCCTGCAGGTGGGTACCCCGCGCGAGATCTACGGCACCCCGGCCGACCCGTTCGTGGCCGACTTCGTCGGCGAGCTCAACACGCTGCAGCTCGACGGCGCGCGCGTCGCGATCCGCCCGGAGCAGATCGAACTCGGTGCCGTGACCCGTTCGGGCGGGCGCCGCGGCGTGATCCGGGCGCGCATCTACCTCGGCCACACCCTGCAGTACGAGGTCGAGACCGATCTGGGCGTGCTCGTCGTGCGCAGCGGTGCCGGCGCCGCCGAACTCGAACCGGGTGCCGCGGTGTCGGTGACCTGGCCGGCCACCGCGGTCATCGAACTGGGCGAGTAGCGCCTAGTCCCGGCCGTCGCCGGGCAGCGGGATGTTCCCGGTGCCCGGCGCGATGGGCCGCTGCCGCCGCCGGATCGCGATCTGCTCGGGCAGGGTCCACTTGAACAGGACCGCGAGCACCCGCACGACGAAGGTCACGGCGACGCACACGGCGGCGGCGATCAGGATGTCGGCGCCGAGTCCCACGAGCAGCACGAGACTCGCCGAACCCGCCAGCGCCGCGACAGCGTAGAGCGACCCGACGCTCATCAGCGCGATCGGCACGTTGAGCAGCATGTCGCGCAGGATCGACCCGCCCACGGCCGAGATCACCCCGAGGAAGATCGCGGGGATCTCGGGGAGTCCGAGCGCGAGAGCCTTCGTCGTGCCGATCGCGCCGAACAGCCCGATCGTGAGGGCGTCGAGCACGGTGATCAGGTGCCGCAGTCGCTGGAACAGGCGCTCCAGCAGCATCCCCGCGAGGGCGGATGCGGTGGCCACCGGCAAGTACCCGTTGCTGTCGAGCGCGGCCGGCACCTGCCCGAGCAGGACGTCGCGCACGATGCCGCCGCCGAATCCGGTCGCGATGCCGATGAGGGCGACGCCCAGCAGGTCGAGTCTCCGGTCACGGAACTGCGCCGCGAACAACGCACCCTGCAGGCTGCCGACCGCGACGGCGAGCAGGTCAGCCCAGAGGGGGATCGTGAAGAGCGCGCCGGTCACTCCCCATTCGTAGCACCGGCCAGGTACTCGCGGTAGGTCACCGTGCCGGCCCCCGGCAGCCCCGGCATGTGATGTCCGGCGCGGAAGGCCGCCATGGTGCGGCCCGGCAGGTGCAGCGTCCAGATGGGCCGGCTGACCCCGCGCGCGGCCTGCCACTGCCGCGCGTACTCCTGCAGGGTGAGCTGCTCGGGTCCGCCGAGGTCGGTGACCCGGCCCGACGGTCCCGCCTCGACGAGCTCCGTCAGGCGCTGCGCCACCTCCGGCATGTGGATCGTCTGCGCCGACACCGGCAGCACCAGGGTCACCGGCAGGCGCTTCTGCGCCTCGAGCACCTCGTGGACGAAGCCGTGGAACTGCGCCACCCGGATGATCGTGTACGGAACCCCTGACGCCTCGATCGCCTGCTCGCTGGCGACCTTGTCGCGGTAATACCCGTAGGGGATCCGGTCCACGCCGACGATCGAGATGAACACCAGGTGCGTGCCCGAGCCGGCCATGGCATCCAGCAGCGTGCGGGTCTGGCCGATGTCCTTCGAGCGCGAGGTCGCCAGGTGCACGACGGCGCTCACACCGTCGAGGGCGGCGTCGAGCCCGGCGCCGGTCGTCAGGTCGCCGACGGTGTGGTCGTCGCCGGGACGGCGGCTGAGGATGCGGACGTCGTGTCCGCGGGAACGCAGGGCGTCGGCGGTGGGGCGGCCGAGCCGTCCCGTCCCGCCGGTCAGAAGGATGGTCATGTCAGCTAGGACCGGACGGCAGCGGGATTCGTGACAGCTTCGCCGGGTTCATCACGTTGAGGAAACGCCGGATGCCGCCCGCCCCGATCTCGACCGTCCAGACCGCGATCGGCTCGCCGTCGCGCACCCCGACGAAACCGGGTTCGCCATTGACCTGGGCGGGCAGGCTGTCGACATCGGCGGCGAACTTCTCCAGCACCCCGAGCAGGAACTGGGCCACGCGCTGCCGGCCTGCGACCGGTCTACGGGCCGCCAGCACCACCCCTCCGCCGTCCGACAGGGCCACCACGTCCTCGGCCAGGACCGCCTCGAGCGCCTCGAGGTCGCCGTTCTGCGCCGCCTCGATGAACGCCGCCAGCAGCCGCTGCTGCTCGGCGGGGTCGACCGGCGCAGCCCGCTCGCGGTCGAGGTGCGCGCGGGCACGGCTGGCGAGCTGGCGGGCGTTCGCCTCGCTGATCTCGAGCACCTCCGCCACCTGCCGGAACGGGTAGTCGAACGCCTCATGCAGCACGAACGCGGCGCGTTCGGCGGGGGCCAGCTTCTCCAGCAGCGTCAGCACGGCCAGCGACAGGGCCTCGGCGCGCTCCGCGCCGAGCGCCGGATCGTCGGCGGTGAGCACCGGCTCGGGAAGCCACGGCCCGATGTACACCTCGCGGCGTGCGCGGGCGGAGTCGAGCGCGGTGAGCGCGAGCCGGGTCACGATCGTCGCGAGGAACGCGGCGGGCTCGCGCACGGCATCCCGGTTCGTGCCCTGCCAGCGCAGCCAGGCATCCTGCACGAGGTCCTCTGCCTCGGACGCGCTGCCCAGCATGCGATACGCGATGCCGAACAGCCGCGGTCGCACCGTCTGGAACACGTCGAGCCCGGCATCCACGTGAATAACAGTAGGGCGGGGGAAGATGGGAGGGTGCCGACCTACCGTGACGAAGCCGTCGTGCTGCGCACGCACAAGCTGGGAGAGGCCGACCGCATCCTGACGATGCTGAGCAGGCAGCACGGCAAGATCCGCGCCGTCGCCAAGGGCGTGCGCCGTACCGGGTCGCGATTCGGCGCGCGGCTCGAGCCGTTCATGGTCGTCGACGCCCAGTTCTACGTCGGGCGCACGCTCGACATCGTGCAGCAGGCCGACTCGGCAGGCTCGTACGGTGCCGACATCGTCGACGACTACCCGCGCTACACGGCCGCGCATGCGATGGTCGAGGCTGCCGACCGGCTCACCGAGCACGAAGCCGGTCTGCAGCACTACCTGCTGCTGGTCGGGGCGCTGCGCTCCCTCGCCCGCGGAGAGCACACCCCCGGCATGACCCTCGACTCGTACCTGCTGCGGGCGCTGTCGATCGCGGGCTGGGCTCCGTCGTTCGTCGACTGCGCCGTCACCGGTGCTGCCGGACCGCACACCGCGTTCGTCCCGCAACTGGGCGGCGTGGTGGCGGATGCGGTGGCGCCCCCCGGCGCGGCTCGCCTCGACCCGGCGACCCTCTCACTCCTCGGCGCACTGCTGGCCGGCGACTGGGATGCCGCGGAGGACTCCGATCAGCGCACCCGCGACCAGGCGTCCGGCGTCACCGCCGCGTACACCCAGTACCACCTCGAGCGCGGGCTGAGGTCGCTCGAGCACCAGGACCGGGTGCCCGCATGAGCCCGGTGGCGAAGACCCACAAGGACGCCGTCGACTTCAAGCCGATCGACTGGACGGGCCTCTACCCGCCCGCCCTGCCCGCCGGCGCCGTGCCCGAGCATGTCGCCATCGTGATGGACGGCAACGGCCGGTGGGCGAACCGCCAGGGCCTCACCCGCATCGAGGGGCACCGGGCGGGCGAGGCGGCGCTGCTCGACGTGGTCGCCGGCGCGATCCAGATCGGGGTGAAGCACCTCAGCGTGTACGCCTTCTCGACCGAGAACTGGAAGCGCAGCCCCGACGAGGTGCGCTTCCTCATGGGGTTCAACCGCGATGTCCTGCACCGGCGGCGCGACCAGCTCAACGACTGGGGGGTGCGGGTGCGCTGGGCGGGCCGCCGGCCGAGGCTCTGGCGTTCGGTGATCGACGAGCTGCAGTTCGCCGAGCGGCTGACGCGGCACAACTCCACCCTCACCCTGACGATGTGCGTCAACTACGGCGGCAGGCAAGAACTCGTGGATGCGGTGCGCACCATGGTCGCGACCGGCGCCCCGATCACCGAGAAGTCCATCCAGAAGCACCTGTACACGCACGAGTTGCCCGACGTCGACCTGTTCGTGCGCTCCTCGGGCGAGCAGCGCACCTCGAACTTCCTGCTCTGGCAGTCGGCGTACGCCGAGATGGTCTTCCTCGACACGCTGTGGCCCGACTTCTCGCGGGTCCAGCTCTGGGAGGCGGTCGAGCTCTACGCCCGGCGCGCCCGTCGATTCGGCGGCGCCGTCGACGCACCGAGCGCCTAGTCACGCCCCGGTAGGCTCTACGGGTGGCAACACCGAACCCTCTCGACTCGATCATCTCGCTCGCCAAACGCCGTGGATTCGTCTACCAGGCGGGGGAGATCTACGGGGGTTCGCGCTCGGCATGGGACTACGGTCCGCTCGGCACCGCGCTGAAAGAGAACATCAAGCGCGAGTGGTGGAAGTTCATGGTGCAGGGCCGTGACGACATCGTCGGCATCGACTCCTCGGTGATCCTGCCGCGGCAGGTGTGGGAGGCGAGCGGGCACGTCGAGGTGTTCAGCGATCCGCTCGTGGAGTCGCTGCACACCCACAAGCGATACCGCGCCGACCACCTCATCGAGGCGTACGAGGCCAAGCACGGCCACCCGCCGAAGAACGGCCTCGCCGACATCAACGACCCGGAGACCGGCCAGCCCGGGTCCTGGACCGAACCGCGCAACTTCTCCGGCCTGCTGAAGACCTTCCTGGGGCCCGTCGAGGAGGAAGAGGGGATGGCCTACCTGCGGCCGGAGACGGCGCAGGGCATCTTCGTCAACTTCGCCAACGTGCTCTCCAGTGCGCGCATGAAGCCGCCGTTCGGCATCGCCCAGGTCGGCAAGAGCTTCCGCAACGAGATCACGCCGGGCAACTTCATCTTCCGCACCCGCGAGTTCGAGCAGATGGAGATGGAGTTCTTCGTCGAGCCGGGCACCGACGAGAGCTGGTTCGAGTACTGGATCGACGCATCCGAGAAGTGGTACCTCGACCTCGGCATCTCGCCCGACAACATCCGGCGCTACGAGCACCCGGAAGAGAAGCTCTCGCACTACTCCAAGCGCACCGTCGACCTGGAGTACCGCTTCCGGTTCCAGGGCAGCGAGTGGGGCGAGCTGATGGGGGTCGCCAACCGCACCGACTTCGACCTCAAGACCCACTCCGAGAAGTCGGGCACCGACCTGTCGTACTTCGACCAGACCAAGAACGAGCGCTGGATCCCGTATGTGATCGAGCCGGCGTTCGGCCTCACCCGCGCGCTGATGGCCTTCCTCGTCGACGCGTATTCCGAGGACGAGGCGCCCAACACCAAGGGCGGGGTCGACAAGCGCACGGTGCTGCGGCTCGACCGGCGGCTCGCGCCGGTGAAGGTGGCCGTGCTGCCGCTGTCGCGCAACGAGCAGCTCTCGCCGGTCGCGCGCGAGCTGGCCGACACGCTTCGCGCGCACTGGATGATCGAGTTCGACGACGCCGGCGCCATCGGCCGCCGGTACCGCCGCCAGGACGAGATCGGCACCCCGTTCGCCGTCACCGTCGACTTCGACACGCTCGAGGACAGGGCCGTGACGGTGCGCGAGCGCGACACCATGTCGCAGGAGCGCATCCCGCTCGACACGCTCGTCGGCTATCTGGCCGAACGGCTGCTCGGAGCGTGACCCCGCACGAGCCGGTCGAGTACCACCGGCTGCTGCGCACCCTGCCCCGCTACCGGTGGTGGAAGCCGCTGGTGGCGATCGTCGTCGGCCTCGTCTACTACCTCGTCCTGTCGGTCGCGGCGGCCGTGGTGTTCATCGTCGTGGGCATCGTCACGGGCGACATCCGCATCGACACCCTCGCGCATCTGCAGACCGACCTCGGGCAGCTCGGCGTCATCGACGCCGCCTCCCCGCTGCTCATCGCGTTCGCTCTGGTCAGCATCGCGCTGATGCTCCCCGCCGTGCAGCTCGCCATGCTCACCGTCGGTCTTCGCCCCACCTCGGTGCGGCATTCCGTCGGGTTCCGGCTGCGGTGGCGGTGGATGCTGATCTCGCTCGGACCGGCCGCGCTGATCCTGGCCCTGAATCTGGGCGCCGGTCTCGTGATCGGCGGGCTGCAGGGGGAGTGGCCGCTGCCGCCCTCGACGCCCCTGGCCACCTTCGCGGTGTGTGCCGTGATCGTCCTCGTGCTGACGCCGTTCCAGGCGGCGGCGGAGGAGTACGTGTTCCGCGGGCTGCTCGCCCAGGCGCTCGGGGCATGGGTGCGGTTCGTGCCGGTCGCGATCCTGGTGCCGAGCCTGCTGTTCGCCTCGGCCCACTTCTACGACATCTGGGGGCTCGTCGACGTCGCGCTGTTCGGCATCGCCGCCGCGATCGTGGTCTGGCGCACCGGCGGCCTGGAGGCGGCGATCGCCATGCACACGGTCAACAACATCGCGTCGTTCCTGCTGCTGGCTTCGGGCGTGTTCGGCACCACGATCAACGAGGCCGAGACCTCCGGCCCGATCGGCCCGTCGATCTCGGTCGTCACCCTGACCCTCTGGGTGCTCTGGATGTCATGGCTGGCGCCCCGCGCCGGCGTCGCCCGCGTGGGGACGTTCGCACCCCCCGCCATGCAGCCCGTCCCCGCGGGTCAGCAACCTCGGATCTGACGGGTTCGGGGGCGCGAGGTCGCGCTCCCACCGCGCGTGTGCGGGGCGCAGTTCCGAGCTTGCTGCCTCCTCCACCGCGGACTCGAGCGCGGGGTTCTGTCCAGACCCGGATCTCGGCGCGGGAGCAGGCATCGCGAGAGAGCATGCTCTCCCGGTGGATTTCGAGGCGTGGATCGAGTCGCGCGGGGGATACGCGCTCGTCGCCGACCTGCGTCGAGCGGGGTTCCGCGACCGATACCTCGGCCGCGCCGTAGCGTGGGGGCGGGTGCGTCGCCCGCGCCGCGGCGTGTATTCGACGCGGAGCCCGGGCGATCCCGAGTTCCGCGCCCTCGCCGTCGGCGGACGACTGACGGGCGTGTCCGCACTCCACCTCATGGGAGCGTGGCTCCGAGAGCCGCCGGCCCTCCTTCACGTCGCCGTTGCGAGACACGCGACCGCGATCGAGCACCCGCCCGGGACGCGCATCCACTGGGTGGAGACCCACGGGGGCACGCTCACACGGGTGGCGCTCGCGGATGCGCTGGTGCAGTCCGCGCTCGACGAACCCCTCGAGGTCGTCGTTCCGCTGTTCGACTGGGCTCATCGCGCCGGGCGGCTCGACCTGTTCCGCTTCGAAGAGATCCTGCTCCGGTTGCCCGCCGACCTGCAGGTTCTTCGCGACTGGGTCGACCCGCGGTCCCAGAGCATCCTCGAGAGCGTCGCCCGGGTCAGGTGCCGCCGCCGCGGATGGCGCGTCCGCAGCCAGGTGGGCGTGGGTGACCTCGGTTCCATCGATCTCGTGATCGAGGATGCGGTGGCGCTCGAGCTCGACGGTCGCCGCTTTCACGAGTCCACTTTCCACGCCGATCGCGCCAAGGATCTCCAGATCACCCGCGAGGGCCGGCATTCGCTTCGGGTCGATGCCTCATTGCTCTTCCGCAGCTGGCCCGCGGTGGAGGCCGCGATCGAGCGAG
>DATMFW010000032.1:0-25098 GCA_035556655.1 Pseudolysinimonas sp. | reverse complement strand
CGTCGTCGAAGAGGCACAGCTCGACCCGTTCTGCGACTTCGCTGAACAGCGCGAAGTTGGTGCCCGTCCCATCGAAGGTGGCCCCGAGGGGGTAGGCGTTTCCTGGCCAGAGCTGCATGGATGACGAGGTTAGCCGGGGGGTGAGCACCCGACTGCCAGTCAACGTCCAGAGTCCTGTTGCACGATCGTTACCGGCCTACGGAGTACCCGGTGTGATTGCACCCGCCGGACCTCACTCACAGACGAGGGCCCTACCCCCTATCGAAGACGCACCCCGTGCGTCTCGTGCACATCCGCGTGCACCCGACCAGGAAAGTGCGTTTCTGCTGTGAATACCCCTGTGACCGTGACCACCCCCGTGACCTCGTTCCGCAAGAGGCGTTCCCTCGCCATCGGCGCGGCCGTCGTCTCGATGCTGACGGTGACCGTGCACGACCTCCCCGCATCCGCCGTCACGCTCAAGGAGGAGGCCTTCACCGCCGCCTCGCAGAAGCTGACCACCCCCGTGGACTCGTTCTCGCCCGTGGCGACCCGCGAGGAGTTCGTGATCTCGCAATACACGCCCGTGCAGTGGCCGATCGCCCCGTCGAGCGACATCAGCAGCGGGTTCGGCTGGCGGGTGGCTCCGTGTTCGTGGGGCTGCTCGTCCGATCATCAGGGGGTCGATTTCGATCCCGGATACGGCACCGCGATCCACGCGATCGCCGACGGCGTCGTCGTGCAGTCCGCAAGCGACGGCGGACTCGGCCAGCACGTGGTGATCGAGCACGAGGTGGACGGCCGGATGGTGCAGAGCGTCTACGGGCACATGATCTACGGCTCGCAGACGGTCGCGGTCGGAACCGTCGTCAAGCGCGGCCAGATCCTCGGCAGCGTCGGAAGCACCGGTGCGAGCACCGGCCCGCACCTGCACTTCGAGATCCGCCCGGGTGGCGGCGAGTCCGTCGAGCCGCTCGGCTGGCTGGCGAAGTTCGTCACCGAGTCCTGGTCGGGCTAACCTGAGGGCATGATCCCCGAGCTGCTCTGGTCGGCCCTACCGGCCGTCGGGCTGCTCGCTGCGGCGGCTCTCGCGCTCGCCGTCTGGGTCGCGACCCCCGCGGTCGCCGTCGCGGTTCCGCGTTCGCGTGCGGTGGGCGGCCGGTCCCGGGATCACGCGATCATGCTGCGGGTGCTTCCCGCCTCCTCGCACCCGGATGCGGCGGGCCACTCCCGCTCCCGGGCGCCGGGGTCCCTCCCCCCGGCCGCATAACCCCGCGCTCGCGCGCAGGGGCGGTCACGCCGACCCCTGTCATCCGCGACCCTCGGGAGCACCCTCGTGAACATCTTCGATCTGCCTGTCCTGTCCGCCCTTCTCGCCGCCGCTTCGGTGGCCCTCGCCGCCCTCGGGGCGGTGGTCACCCCCGCGGGGGCGATCGTGCTCGTCACGATCGCGGTCCGAGCCGTGCTCATCCCGGTCGGAGTCTCGCTCGCGCGAGCCGACCGGGCCCGCCGCCGCCTCGCCCCGCGACTGGCGCTGCTGCAGAAGCGCTTCGCCCGCAACCCGGAGCGTCTGCAGCGCGAGACCCTCGCTCTCTACGCGGCCGAGAAGGTGTCGCCCTTCGCCGGGTGCCTTCCGGTGCTCGCGCAGGCGCCCGTGCTGACGCTGGTCTATGCGCTGTTCGCGTCGCCGCAGATCGCCGGCGCTCCGAATGTGCTGCTGACGGGTGAGCTGTTCGGCGCGCCGCTCGGCCGGCACCTCGCCGACCTCGCGGCCGGCATCGCGGTGTCGGATCTGGTGTTCGCCGCTCTCATCGTCGTGCTGATCGTGATCGCCGTGCTGGCACGCCGGTTCGCTCTTCGCCATGCACCGGCCCTGCCGACCGCGGGGGCGCCGGCGGGCCTGACCCGGGCGCTCGGGTACGCGCCGTTCATCACGGTTCTGGCGGCAGCGTTCCTGCCCCTGGCCGCGACCCTGTATCTGGCGATCTCGTCGGCGTGGTCGCTCGCCGAGCGAGCCGTGCTGCGCCGCGTGCTCTTGCAGGGTGCCTCGTCGTAGAGTCGAGGCAGCCCCCGATGATGAGGAGACACCCATGAGCTATGCCGTCGTCAATCCCGCGACCGGCGACACCGTCGCCGAGTACCCGACGATCTCCGACGCCGACCTGATGAAGGCCGTCGACACCGCAGCGGACGCCTATGCGAACTGGTCGCGGAAGTCCACGGTCGCCGAGCGCGCGAAGCTGGTGCAGAAGGTCGCCGACCTGCACACCGAGCGCCGCGAGCAGCTCGCCGAGATCATCGTGCGCGAGATGGGCAAGCCGATCGAGCAGGCCCTCGGCGAGGTCGACTTCGCCGCCGCGATCTACGAGTACTACGCGACGAACGGCGAGGCGTTCCTCGCCGACGAGCCCATCGAACTGCTCGACGGCGAGGGTTCCGCCTTCATCCGCCGTGGGCCGCTGGGCGTGCTGCTCGGCATCATGCCCTGGAACTTCCCCTACTACCAGGTGGCGCGCTTCGCCGGCCCGAACCTGGTGATCGGCAACACGATCCTGCTCAAGCACGCCTCGCAGTGCCCCGAGTCGGCAGCCGCGATGCAGCAGATCTTCCTCGACGCCGGCTTCCCCGAGGGTGCCTACGTCAACGTGTTCGCCAAGTCGAGCCAGCTCGAGCCGGTCATCGCCGACCCGCGGGTGCAGGGCATCTCGCTGACCGGGTCGGAGGCCGCGGGTGCCGCCGTCGCCGAGCTCGCCGGCAAGTACCTGAAGAAGGTCGTGCTCGAGCTGGGCGGATCCGACCCGTTCATCCTGCTCAGCACCGACGACCTCGACGCTGCCGTGGAGGCCGCTGTCGGCGCGCGCCTGGACAACAGCGGTCAGTCGTGCAACGGGGCGAAGCGCTTCATCGTGATCGACTCCCTGTACGAGGAGTTCCTGCAGAAGTTCACCGCCGAACTGACCAAGGCGGCACCCGGAGACCCGACGTCCGCCGACACCGTGCTCGGCCCGCTCTCGTCGCTCGCCGCGGCCGAGACCCTGCAGGGCCAGCTCGACCGTGCCGTCGAGCAGGGGGCGACCCTCGTCGCGGGCGGTCAGCGCGACGGCGCGTTCTTCCCGGCGGCCGTCCTCGCGGACGTGAAGCCCGGCATGGATGCCTACCACGAGGAGTTCTTCGGGCCGGTCGCCGCCGTCTACAAGGTCTCGGACGAGGACGAAGCGGTGACGCTCGCCAACGACACCCCGTTCGGGCTCGGCTCGTACCTGTACACCACCGACCAGGAGCAGGCGCTGCGGGTCGCCGACAAGATCGATGCCGGCATGGTGTTCGTCAACGTCGTGCTCGCCGACGGTGCGGAGCTACCGTTCGGTGGCATCAAGCGCTCCGGCTCGGGTCGTGAGCTCGGCCGGTTCGGGGCGGACGAGTTCGTCAACAAGAAGATGGTGCGCATCGGCGGCTGACGCTCAGCGGGTTGAGTAGCCGCGCAGCGGCGGGTCGAAACCGCGTGGGGTGACGCTGGGTTTCGACACGCGCCTTCGGCGCTACTCAACCCGCTCACGCGCCTTCGGCGCTACTCAACCCGCTCAGTCGTCGATCAGCAGCGTCAGTCCGTTGGCGCAGGGCACGACGCGGTCGTGCTCGCCCCAGGTGTCGCGGCGCATCAGCGACCCGGTGGGCCGCGAGCTGTCGCTCGCGACGACGACCCGACCGGATGCGTTCACCAGCGCCGCGTGACGTCCCGCCCCGCGCACGGCCGGCAGCAACGCCCGCTCGATGTCGTTGACGTAGAGGTCCGCGCCCACCACCCCGATCATCCGGCCGTCGTGGAAGGCGGGCATCGTCGAGGTGAGCGTGTAATCGTCGGTGCACAGGTAGTCGACGTAGGGGCCGGTGATGTGGCGTTCGTGCGTGGTGGCGGGCACCCGCCACCACTCGAGCGTCGTGTAGTCCCGGAAGCTCTCCGAGTCCTCGTCCTCGACGGCGACGAGCCGGCGCAGCTCGGGGGCGGCCGGCCCGGTCACGCCGAAGGTGTTCGCGTGCCCGAGCCACCAGGCGAGGTGCCAGGGCGCATCGCGCAGGAAGCCCGGTTGCGCGACGAATCCGGCGCCGATGATGAGGGCTCCGTCACGGGACAGGTCGGGCACGACGAGCCGTTCGACCAGGTCGTCGATGTCGGCGACGCGGGGCTCGGCTGAGGCGACGTGCCGCTCGATCTGCTCGCGCCATCCGTCGACGAGTGAGAAGACGTCGTCGAAGGTGGTGTCGACGACGGCGACGGCGTCGGTCTCGGTTCTCACGCTCATGCCTGCTCCTCGAGGTCGCTCTTGGTCGCCAGCAGCCACTCGATCGCCTCGGCCACCAGGGTGACCGTGCGCTCGCGGGCGCTGTCGGCGTCTCCGGCGGCCAGCGCATCCAGAACCGCGGTGCGGGCGTCGAGACTGCGCCGACGATACTCCGGCTCACGCAGCCAGAGCCAGAGCAGCGGGGCGAACTCGGCCTGCATGCGTAGTTCTTCGCGGACGAGCCGCGGCGACTGCGACAGTGCCGCGATCTCGAGCTGGACGCTGCCCTGACGCCGCCGCGCCGCGGTCTCGTCGTCGTCGAGCACCAGCGAGATGGCGCGCAGGCGTTCGAGGTCGTCCTCGGTGGAGCGGTCCGCGGCCAGCGCGGCGCAGGACCCCGCGATCGCGGCGTAGTAGGTGCCCATGTCGCGCAGTTCCACGCGCGAGAGCGACCGCACCCGGGCATCCAGCACCCGCCGCGTGCGGTCGCGCCCGGCCGTGACGAAGCTGCCGCCGTCCCGTCCGCGCCGGGTGTCGACGAGTCCTTTGTCGCGCAGCGATTCGAGGGCTTCGCGCGCGGTGACGGTGGCGACCCCGAAGCGCCTGGCCATCTCGGATTCGCTGGGCAGCTTCTCGCCATCGCTGAGCAGCCCCAGCACGATCGCGTCGGTCAGCCGCCGTTCGACGAGCTCCGCCCGCCCAGCGCCCTCGAGCGGAGCGAAGACGACAGCGCCTGCGCTCGTGGACGTCCGGATCGACTGGGGCATGTGATCCGACCGTAACATCGCCGGTACTTGCATGACATCTGGTTCCATATGATTTGATGTGTGACAGAGCGAGGAGGCTCGATAGTGACTGACGCACCAGCGATCCGGCTGCGGGGACTCACCAAGAGTTTCGGCGCCGTCACGGCGGTCGACGCGCTCGACCTCGACATCCGGGCGGGCGAGTTCTTCTCGATGCTCGGTCCGTCGGGTTCGGGCAAGACCACCGTGCTGAGGCTGATCGCCGGATTCGAGCAGCCGAGCGCCGGCACCATCGAGCTGTTCGGCGACGACGTCACCAAGCGCGCTCCGTTCGACCGCGACGTCAACACCGTCTTCCAGGACTACGCGCTCTTCCCGCACATGAACGTGCTCGACAACGTCGCCTACGGCCTGCGGGTGCGCGGGGTGGGGCGCGCGGAACGCCGCCGGCGTGCGCTGGACGCCCTCGCATCCGTGCGCCTCGAGGCCTTCGCCGATCGCAAGCCCACCCAGCTCTCGGGCGGTCAGCGCCAGCGCGTCGCGCTCGCCCGCGCCACCGTCGTCGAGCCCAAGGCGCTGCTGCTCGACGAACCGCTCGGAGCCCTCGACCTCAAGCTGCGGCAGGGCATGCAGGTGGAGCTGAAAGAGATGCAGCGCGAGCTCGGCATCACCTTCATCTTCGTCACCCACGACCAGGAGGAGGCGCTCACCCTGAGCGACCGCATCGCGGTGTTCAACGAGGGGCGCATCGAGCAGCTGGGCACCCCGCAGGAGATCTACGAGAACCCGGTGTCGCCCTTCGTCGCCGACTTCGTCGGGACCTCCAACCTGTTCGACGCCGACGAGGCCGAGCGGATGCTGAACGCCGACGGGCCGCGCTCGTTGCGTCCCGAGAAGATCACGCTGTCGTCCTCGGGCAAGGGGATCGCCGGCACGGTGAGCGAGGTCATCTACCTCGGCACCAGCACCCGGGTGCTCGTCGACCTCGAGGGCGGCTACCGGCTCAACGTGCTGAAGCAGAACGTCGGCGGCGCGAACCAGGACACTCGAGGCGCGAAGGTGATCGCCAGCTGGTCGCCCGACGACGTCAGGGAACTTCACCCCTCAACAAGAGAAACGGAGAACGCATGAAAAGCCAGATCACAGCGGGCGGTGCACTTCTCGCGAGCGCACTGCTGCTCACGGCCTGCGGTACCGCCGGCAACGGCGGCGGAGGCGACACCGGCGGAATGCCGACCGAACTCGGCGAGAAGGAGGGCGCGGTCTCGATCCTCGCCTGGCCCGGCTACGTCGAGGACGGCAGCAACGACCCCGCCGTCGACTGGGTCAGCGGATTCGAGGAGCTGACCGGTTGCGAGGTCACCGTCAAGACCTTCGGCACCTCCGACGAGGCGCTCAACCTCATGAAGTCGGGGGAGTACGACGTCGTCTCCGCCTCCGGGGATGCGTCCCTGCGTCTCGTCGCCGCGGGCGATGTCGCGCCGGTCAACGTCGACCTGCTGGAGAACTACGACGGCATCTTCGACTTCCTGAAGAACCAGTCCTGGAACAGCGTCGACGGCCAGCCGTACGGTGTGCCGCACGGCTACGGCGCGAACCTGCTGATGTGGAACACGGACATCTTCCCGGGCGGGCTGGACTCCTGGAGCGCCGTGTTCGACGACGCCGGCCAGAACTCGGGCGCGGTGACCGCCTACGACTCGCCGATCTACATCGCCGACGCGGCGGTGTACCTGATGGCGACGCAGCCGGACCTCGGCATCGAGAACCCGTACGCGCTGGATGAGACCCAGCTCGCCGCGGCGGTCGACCTGCTGAAGGCCCAGCGCCAGCACATCGGCGAGTACTGGTCGGACTACCTGAAAGAGATCCAGGCGTTCGAGACCGGCGACTCGGTCGTGGGCACCACCTGGCAGGTCATCCAGAACTCCATCACGACGGGCAACACCGAGGTGTACCTGCCGAAGGAGGGCGCGACCGGCTGGTCGGACACCTGGATGATCTCGTCGCAGTCCGAGCACCCGAACTGCGCCTACGCGTGGCTCGACTGGATCGCCAGCCCGGAGACGAACGCCACGGCGACCGCGTACTTCGGCGAGGCGCCCTCCAGCCAGGAGGCGTGCAACTTCCGTGACGACTGCGAGGCGTACCACGCCGGTGACGCCGAGTACGCGTCGCAGATCTGGTACTGGTCGACTCCGATCAAGGAGTGCCTGGACGGCCGCACCGACGTCGAGTGCACCGACTACGCGCAGTGGACCGCCGCCTGGCAGGAGATCAAGGGCTAGGTGACTACCGCCACGTCTGCGCGGCGGCTGTCCGTCGCACTGAGCAGCAGGCCGAGGACCCGCCTCGGCCTGCTGCTCGGCGCACCCCTGCTCTGGCTGGGGCTGGTGTACATCGCCGCCCTCGCCGCACTGCTCATCACGGCGTTCTGGACCACCGACACCTTCACCGGTCAGGTGCGCACCGAGTGGACGCTCGACAACATCATCACGGTGCTCACCGGGTCGCTGTACCACACGGTGACCCTGCGCACCCTCGGCATCGCGGTGCTGGTGACCGTGGTCGACATCGTGATCGCGCTGCCCATCGCGTACTTCATGGCCAAGGTCGCCTCCCCGCGGCTGCGCTACGCGCTCGTCATCGCGGTGTTGATGCCGCTCTGGGCCTCGTACCTGGTGAAGGCGTACGCCTGGCGCTCGGTGCTCTCCGAGGGGGGCATCGTCGACTGGGCGCTGCGGCCGTTCGGGCTGGACGGTCCCGGGTACGGGCTGCCGGCCGTCATCATGACGCTGGCGTATCTGTGGTTGCCCTACGTGATCCTGCCGATCTTCGCGGGGCTGGAGCGCGTGCCCGATTCGCTGCTGGAGGCCTCCGGCGATCTCGGCGCGAAGGCGGGCCGCACCTTCTTCCAGGTGGTGCTGCCGATCCTCACCCCGTCGATCATCGCGGGCGCCATCTTCAGCTTCTCGTTGTCGCTCGGCGACTACATCACCGTCAACATCGTCGGGGGAGCCAACCAGCTGCTCGGCAACCTCGTCTACACGAACATCGGAACGGCGAACAACCTGCCGCTGGCGGCGGCGGTCGCGCTGATCCCCGTCGTGATCATGTCGGTGTTCCTGCTCGCCGTGCGCCGCACCGGAGCCCTGGACAACCTATGAGAATCAGCAGACCGGCCCGCATCACGCTGGGCGTCATCACCGGCCTGGTGCTGGCGATCATCTACGTGCCGCTCGGCATCGTTCTCGTCAACTCGTTCTCGACGTCGCAGACCCTCACCTGGCCGCCTCCCGGCTTCACGCTCGAGTGGTGGCAGCGCGCGTTCACCAACCAGGGCGCGCTCTCGGCGATCGGCACCTCGGTCGTGGTGGCGCTGCTGGCCACCGCGATCGCGCTCGTGCTCGGCACCCTGGTGTCGCTCGCTCTGCAGCGCTACCGGTTCTTCGGGCGGGATGCGGTGTCGCTTCTCGTCATCCTCCCGATCGCGCTTCCCGGCATCGTCACCGGCATCGCACTGAACAACGCCTTCCGGACGGTCCTCGACCTGCGCCTGGGCCTGCTCACGATCGTCGTCGCGCACGCGACGTTCTGCATCGTCACCGTGTTCAACAACGTCATCGCCCGGCTGCGCCGGATGGGCGGCTCGCTCGAGGAGGCCTCGGCGGACCTCGGTGCCGGGCTCTGGACGACGTTCCGGCTGGTGACCTTCCCGCAGCTGCGCTCGGCGCTGCTGGCCGGGGGTCTTCTGGCGTTCGCGCTGAGCTTCGACGAGATCATCGTCACGACGTTCACGGCGGGCTCGGGCGTGAAGACGCTGCCGATCTGGATCCTGGAGAACCTGTTCCGGCCCAACCAGGCGCCCGTGGTCAATGTGATCGCGGTAGTGCTGGTGCTGGTGTCGATCATCCCGATCTGGGTGGCGCAGCGCGTCGCCGGCGCGGAGGCAGTGCAGCGCTGAGGTCGTGGCGCGTCAGAACGTGCGCGTGAACGGCATCGGCTTGCGCATCCGGATCAGCAGCAGCAGCGGGATCACCACGTACGGCAGGTTGAACGCCAGGAACTTCGCCGGGTTCTGGGTCTGGAACTCGGGCTCGCCGAAGAACTCGACCCCGAACACGATGATGCCGGTGATCCCCGCGATCATCGTGGCGTAGATGACGGCGGGCAGCTGGATGCGGTTCCACCCGCGGATCAGCGACGGCACGAGGATGAGATAGAAGGCCAGATAGACGAAGGCCGACAGACCGGTGACGATCCGCATCCAGACCGGCGCGTTCATGAACAGCGGGTCGGCGTCGTGCGCGTACCAGTAGTTGGAGTCGACGAGGAAGGTGCCGTCGGGCCGGGTGAAGTCGATGCCGAGGGTGGGCAGCATGTCGGCGATGCACGAGGTCACGATGAAGATCGTGAACATGACGGCGAAGAAGATGTCGATGGGACGCCGGCGGAGGGGAAGGTTCTCTGGCACCTGGCTAGACTGGCAGGGAACACGGGAGTCCGGTAGGCCGGGCTGAGAGGGAGCGAACCACGCTCCGACCGTCGAACCTGATCCGGATCATGCCGGCGCAGGGAGGCATCTCGAAACCCGTGCCGTTTCACTCGAAAGGCACGCTCATGTCCACAACACTCACCACCCCCCAACGCTCGCTGCGCTGGCGCGTCGTCGACATCGTCGTGGCCGCCGTCATCGCGGTCGCCTCGGGGCTGATCTTCGTCGGCTGGAACGTCGGCACCGAGATCCCGCGGCACGCGCTGGAGGCGCTGCTTCCGGGACTGCAGGGCCTGTTCAACGGCGGCTGGCTGTTCGCCGGGGTGCTCGGCGGGCTGGTGATCCGCAAGCCGGGCGCCGCCCTGTTCGTCGCGCTCGTCGCGGCGCTGCTGTCGGCTCTGGTCGGCAACCAGTGGGGTCCGCTCACGCTGGTGTCGGGCGCCGCGCAGGGTCTCGGCGCCGAGCTGGTGTTCCTCGCCTTCCTCTACGGCAACTTCCGGCTGTACGTCGCGATGCTCTCGGGCGCGCTGGCGGGGCTGGCGACGGCGATCAACGATCTGGTGATCTGGTACCCGGGCGCGGATGTGCCCTTCGCCACCATCTACATCGTCACCTCGATCGTCTCGGGCATCGTGATCGCCGGGATCGGGTCATGGGCCCTGGCCCGTGCACTCGCCGCGACGGGTGCGCTGAACCGGTTCGCGGCCGGGCGCGAGGGGCGCTCCGACGTCTGACACCGTGCCGCCGGTCCCGGCCGCGAGCGTTAGCGCCCGCGGCTGGGGCTGGCGGCACGCCGGGCGCAGGGCGTGGGCGATCCGCGACCTCGATCTGACCATCGAGCCGGGTGAGCGGGTCCTGCTGCTCGGGCCTTCGGGCTCGGGCAAGTCGACCCTGCTGCACGCACTCGCCGGGGTGCTCGGTGATGCGGACAGCGGGGAGGACGAGGGCGAGCTGAGCATCGCCGGCCGGGCGGGGCTGGTGCTGCAGGACCCGGAGTCCCAGGCCGTCATGGCCCGGGTCGGCGACGATGTCGCCTTCGGGTGCGAGAACCTCGGGGTGCCGCGGGATGAGATCTGGAGGCGCGTGCCGGCCGCGCTGGAGGCGGTCGGGCTCGGGGTGGCGCTCACGCATCCGACCGCGGAGCTGTCGGGCGGGCAGAAGCAGCGCCTCGCTCTCGCCGGTGCCCTGGCGATGCGGCCCGGACTGCTGTTGCTGGATGAACCGACGGCGAACCTCGACCCGGCCGGCGTCGTCGAGGTGCGGGATGCCGTGGCGCGCGCGCTGCAGAGCACCGGGGCGACGGCGGTCATCGTCGAGCACCGGGTGGAGGTCTGGCTGGGGGTCGCGACCCGGATGATCGTGCTCGGGGTCGACGGGCGGCTGCTCGCCGACGGCGCCCCCGACGACGTGCTCGCCCGTGAAGGCGCAGCGCTCGCGGCGGCGGGAGTCTGGGTGCCGGGGCACGAGCCCGCGCCGCGGCTCGATCCTCCACCGCGGCCCGGTCCCACGCTGCTCACGGCCGAGGACCTCGCCGTCGCGCGGGTTCCGGACCGCATCGTGCGCTCCGGCCTCGATCTCGCGCTGGCCGAGGGGGAGGTGCTGGCGATCACCGGCCCGAACGGGTCCGGCAAGTCGACTCTCGCGCTCACTCTCGGCGGCCTGCTGCCCCCTACCGCCGGGCGGGTGCTCGCCTCGCCCGAGCTCGCAGGGGGCGCCGGTCCCGAGCCGATCCGCTGGCGATCGCGCGACCTGCTGCCGCGGCTCGGCTCGGTCTTCCAGGCCCCCGAGCACCAGTTCCTCGCCACCACGGTGCGCGACGAGCTGGCCGTCGGGCCGCGCGCCCTCCGCGGTGCCGGGACGCTTCCGGATGCCGCGGTCGCCGCGATCGTCGACCCGCTTCTGGATCGCCTCGGCCTCGCCGCCCTCGCCGACGCCCACCCGTTCACGCTGTCCGGGGGTCAGAAGCGCCGGCTCTCGGTCGGCACGGCGCTGGCGACGGCGCCGCGGGTGCTGCTGCTGGACGAGCCGACGTTCGGCCAGGACTCCCTGACCTGGGCCGCGCTCGTGGAGCTGCTCGACGCCGAGCGCCGGAACGGCCGCGGGGTGCTCGCCGTGACGCACGACGAGCGATTCCTCGAGGCGCTCTCCGCGCGGAGGTTCGCGCTGTGAGTGCGGTCAACCCGGTCGCCCGCCTCATCGCGGCGCTGCTGCTCGCCCTCGTGCTCGTCCTCACCATCGACCCGGTGTCGGCCGGTGTCGCGCTGGCACTGGAGCTCTTGCTGTTCCCGTTCGCCGGCCTGCGCTGGGGCGAGTTCTGGCGCCGCACCGCGATCGTCTGGATCGCGGCTCCGCTGACCGGGCTCACCATCGTGCTCTACGGGCAGCGCTCCGGCCGCATGCACCTGGAGTGGTTCCTCGTGCAGATCTCGGACGGCTCGATCTGGCTCGGGCTGGCGACCTTCCTGCGCGTCCTCGCGATCGGCCTGCCGGCCGTGGTGCTGTTCGCCCGGGTCGACCCGACCGACTTCGGCGACGGGCTGGCGCAGGTGCTGCGCCTCCCGGCGAGATTCGTGCTGGGGGCCTTCGCCGGCATCCGGCTCGTGGGGCTGTTCGCCGACGACCGCCGCGCCCTCGAGCTCGCGCGCCGGGCACGGGGTGTCGCCGATCGCGGGCGGCTGCGCCGGCTGGCGGGGCTGGCGTTCGCGCTGTTCGTGTTGTCGATCCGGCGGGGCAGTGCGCTCGCGACCGCGATGGAGGCACGCGGGTTCGGTAGCGGGATGCGGCGCACCTGGGCGCGGCCCTCGCCGTTCGGGCTCCGGGAGTGGGGCGTCATCGGCCTGGGGGCGCTGCTCGCGGGCATCGCGACGGCGGTGGCGGTGGTGACGGGCTCATGGAACCTGATCGTCGGGTGAGGGTGGGCGCGACCCGCACGGTGGTGCTCATCGATGGGCGCTCGGGGGCCGGGAAGACCTCGCTCGCCCGGGTCATCGCGCCGGCCATCGGGGCACACCTGGTGAGTCTCGACGACCTCTATCCCGGGTGGCAGGGACTGCAGGCCGCGAGCCGCATGGTGCACGAGCAGCTGCTGCGGCGTGAGGAACCCGGGTGGCGGCGCTGGGACTGGGGGTCGGGGCGGCAGGCGGAGTGGCATCCGGTCGACCCGGACGCGCCGATCGTGATCGAGGGGTGCGGGGCGATCAGCCGGGCATCGCGCGCGCTGGCCGATGTCGCGATCTGGGTCGAGGCCCCGGATGCGGTGCGCCGGCAGCGCGCGCTCGATCGCGAGCCGGGGTTCGCGGCGCACTGGGAGAGCTGGGCCGAGCAGGAGCGCGCGCACGCGGACCGCGAGAACCCGCGTGCGCTCGCGGATGTGATCGTCGAGTCCCGATCGCCGTGACATCGGGTCGCCTTGACATTGGGCTGTGATTGGTTCAGGGTAGGGAAACCAATCACAACCCAATCATACAGGGAGGCACGATGAGCGACACGCCGCACGTCGTCGTGCCCGAGGCGATCGCCATCGACCCCACCAGCCCGGTACCGGCGTACTACCAGCTCTACGAATCGCTGCGGGCCCAGCTCGGCAGCGACCGCATGCCTGCCGGCGCGAAGCTCGCCACCGAGCGCGCGATCGCCGAACTGCTCGGCGTCGGTCGCCAGACCGTGCGCCAGGCGCTCGCCCGCCTCGAACGCGAGGGGCTCGTCACCCGCCGTCAGGGAGACGGCACCTACATCTCCGAGCCGCGCGTCGAGAGCGCCCTGCGCTCCGTCAGCGGATTCACCAGCGAA
The DNA here is from genome assembly GCA_035556655.1 of Pseudolysinimonas sp. Taxonomy (GTDB): domain Bacteria; phylum Actinomycetota; class Actinomycetes; order Actinomycetales; family Microbacteriaceae; genus JBDSKH01. The sequence continues at coordinate 11,809 of DATMFW010000032.1, read as the reverse complement.
CTCGGTGCGCGCGGGCTGCGCGTCCGCAGCCGGGTGCTCGATCTGCGCCGCACCCGCCCGCCCGGCCCGGTCGCCGCAGAGCTCGGGGTCGACGCGCGCGGCGAGACCGCCGTCATGCTGCGCCGCACCCGGCTGCTCGACGGCGTCCCGGCCGCGCTCGAGACCGTGTGGATGCCCGCGGTGCTCTGCGCACCGCTGCTCGAGGTCGACATGACCGACCGCTCGTTGTACGCCACCCTGCGCGACGTCCTCGGCATCCACCCGGCGCACGCCACCGAGCGACTGACCGCCACCGTGCTCGACGACTTCGAGGCCGGTGAGCTCGGTCAGCGCCGGGGCGACCCGGCTCTGCTCGTCGAGCGCACCACCCGCGACACCGCCGGCCGCCAGTTCGAGACCGTCAAATCGGTCCTGCGGGCGGACCGCTTCTCTTTCCGGGCCGAGCTCGACCTCGAGTCCGAACAGACCTCAGTGCCGACGGCCACCGCCGTCGAGCTGCGCTGAGCACCCCACATCCATCTATCGAAGTCAGGACCCAAAGGAGGGACCCGATGAGCACCACCCCCGCCTCCGACGCACCCGCGTCGAAGCCGAAGAAGAACTTCTTCACCCCCAAGCGGATCGCCCGCGTCGCGATCCTCGTCGCCCTGAGCGCCGTCGGCGCCTTCATCAAGCTGCCGAGCCCCACCGGCACGGTGGCCCTGGATTCGGCCCCCGGCTTCGTGGCGGCCGCCGCGTTCGGTCCCGTCGAGGGCTCGATCGTCGGCGCACTCGGGCACATGTTCTCGGCGCTCATCACCGGGTTCCCGCTGACGCTGCCCGTGCACCTGCTCGTCGCCGCGGCGACGTTCGTGTGGGTCGGTGCCTTCGGCTGGGTCGCCCGCCGCATCAACATCTGGGTCGCCATCCCGGTCGGCATCATCCTCAACGGCGTCGGCGGTGCCGCGCTGCTCATCCCGATCGCGGGCTTCGGTGCCTTCACCGCGCTCGTGCTGCCGCTGGTCGTCGGTTCGGCGATCAACGTCATCATCGCCGTCGCCGTGGTCAAGGTGCTCGACGCCACCGGCCTCAGCGACAAGGGCAAGGAGCGCAAGGCCGGGAAGCTCGCAGCCCCGGCGCCCGCCGCCCCCACCGAGAAGTGACCGCGTCCTCCGTGCTGCCTGTCCACCGCATCCGCGATCTCACCCTGCTCGACCTCGGCGACGGGCGCACGCTCGTCGTCGCCTGCGACTCGGTCGGCTCGATCGGCGACAAGCCCGGCGACAGCTACCCCGCCTCACCGGCGACGGTCGCGCACTTCGCCGTGCGCGTGCCGCTGCTCGAGGTGCTGTGCGCAGGCGCGACCCCCGAGCTCGTGGTCGACGCCCTCAGCGTCGAGCTCGAGCCGACGGGGTCGGCGATGATCGACGAGATCCGTCGCGTCGTGGCCGCCCTGGGCCTCGGGCCCGAGCGGGTGACGGGCAGCACGGAGGACAACGTCCCCACCACCGCCACGGGTGTCGGCGTGACCGTGATCGCCACGGCGTCCACCGACCACCTGCGGCCCGGCCGCGCCCGCGCGGGCGACCTCGTGCTGTGCCTGGGCACTCCGGTGTCGGCGCCGGAGGATGTCGTCGAGATCGGCGACCGGCGGATGGTCGCCCTCGAGACGGTGGCGGCCGTCGCCGCCCACCCCGATGCGCACGAACTGCTGCCGGTCGGTTCACGCGGCATCGGGCACGAGCTGGGCGAACTGGCGGGGACGGCGGGCCTCGCGGCGACGACCCTGCCCCACGACCTCGATCCGGCGCGGACCGCCGGCCCCTCGAGCTGCGTGCTCGCCGCGATCGATCCGGCGGCCGAGGCCGACATCCTCGCGCTGCTGCCCGCCGACCTGCCCCGCACGCGCGTCGCGACCCTGGCGGCGGCATGACCGCCGCCATCACGGCCGACGCCTTCAGCTTCTCGTACGCCGGCAGCGGGGAATGGCAACTGAGCGCGCTCGGCCTGAGCATCCAGCCGGGCGAGCGCGTCGCCATCATGGGCGCCACCGGAGCGGGCAAGTCGACCCTCGCGATGGCGCTCAACGGCCTGGTCCCGCATCACCACGAGGGCGAGGTGGCCGGATCTCTCGTCGTCGACGGGCTGCCCACCCTGAGCAGCGACGTCGTCGACCTGGTCCGCCACGTCGGTCTGGTCATGCAGGACCCCGAGACCCAGATCACCGGGGCCACGGTGCTCGATGACGCCGCCGTCGGCCCCGCCAACTTCGGGCTGCCCCGCGAGGTCGTGCTCGACCGTGCGCGTGCGGCGCTGAACCTGGTCGGCATGGCCGGCCTGGAGGATCGCGACGCCGGCCGGTTGTCGGGCGGCCAGAAGCAGCGGCTCGTCGTCGCCGGCGTGCTCGCCATGGACTCCGACCTGCTGGTGCTCGACGAGCCCACGAGCGAACTCGATCCCGTCGGCACCGCTGAGGTGTTCGACGTGGTCCGCGAGCTCTCGGCGACCGGCGACACGACCGTCGTGCTCATCGAGCATGAACCGGAACTGGTGGCCGACTGGGCCGACCGGCTCATCGTGCTCGTCGAGGGACGCATCGTCTTCAACGGCCCGCCCGCCGGGTTCTTCGGTGACCGCGACCTGGTCGAGGCGGCCGGCATCCGCGCCCCGCAGGTGGCCGAGGCGGGTTTCGTGCTCGCGCAGGCCGGGCGCCGCGACGGCTCGGTGCCCGTGACCCTCGACGAGGCCGTGAAGGTCATCGAGCCATGGCCCGGAACCGCATCCCCCGGCGCACCCGTCGAGCGCGCGCACGGAGACCCGGTCATCGAGGCAAGCGGGCTCGGGCACGTCTACCCGGGAGGGGTCGCCGCACTCACCGACGTGGACCTGACGGTCCGCGCCGGGGAGTTCGTCGCCGTGCTCGGGCGCAACGGGGCGGGCAAGACGACGTTCGCCCGGCACCTGAACGGCCTGCTGCGTCCCACCAGCGGAACCCTCCGCGTCGCGGGCGAGGACACCGAGGGCAGGACCGTCAGCGAACTGGCCCGCAAGGTCGGCTACGTCTTCCAGAACCCCGACCACCAGATCTTCGCCAACAGCGTGCGCGACGAGGTCGCATACGGCTTGCGCAACCTCGGGTGGGATGCGGCGCGCACCACCGAGCGCGTCGATGCGGTCCTCGAGCAGGTCGGCATGGCCGCCCTCGCCGACCGGCACCCCTTCACCCTCGGCAAGGGGGAGCGCCAGCGTCTCGCGGTGGCGAGCGTGCTCGCCCTGTCGCCGGACGTGCTCGTCATCGACGAGCCCACCACGGGTCAGGACCGGCGCGGTTCCGAGGCGATGATGCAGCTGGTGCGGACGCTGAACGACGAGGGCCGGACGATCCTCATGATCACCCACGACATGACCCTGGTCGCCGAGCATGCCGAGCGCGCACTGGTGTTCGCCGGCGGATCGCTGATCGCCGACACCAGCCCCGCCGTGCTGTTCGGCGACGCCGATCTGCTCGCCCGCGGAACGCTCACCGCGCCCCAGGTGACCGAGCTCGCCCGGCGCCTCGGCTGCCCGCGCGTCGTGCCGACGGTCGCCGCGTTCGCCCGCGAGTGGGGCGTCGAGGAGGCCGTCCATGCGCATTGAGTACCAGCCCGGGACGTCCCTGCTGCATCGGCTGGACGTGCGGGCCAAGCTGCTGCTGTTCGCGCTCGCCGTCACCGCGACCTTCCTGTTCGGGCACTGGCTGCCGAACCTGCTGATGACGCTCATCGCGCTGGGTCTGCTGCTGTCATCCGGGGCCCGCTGGCGCGAGATCGGCGGGCTGATCGCACCGCTCGGGTTCGTGCTGGTGTTCATCGTCGTGTTCGCCGCGTTCGGCTACAACGCCGACGGCGCGGCCGACCCGGCGCATCGCGCCGTGCTGTTCGCGCTGCTGCCGGACGGCGGCCTGCCCCTCAGTCTCGGCGGGCTGTACTACGGCCTGAGCCTGGGCCTGCGCATCCTCACCATGGTGATGCTGACCACCCTGCTGCTGCGCTGCACGCCGATCGAGCACTTCGTCGCGGCGATGCGCGTGGCGCGGGTGCCGCATCCGATCGTGTTCATCGTGATGACCGCGCTGCGGTTCATCCCGACCATGCAGCACCGCGCCGACCAGGTGCTCGACGCCCAGCGCGCGCGGGGAGCGAAAGTCGACCGCGGCGGGCTGATCGGCCGGGTGCGGGCGTACATCCCGATCATGGTCCCGCTCATCACGAGCGGGGTGCGTATGTCGGAGGACCTCGCTGCTGCCATGCTGAACAGGGGCTACGGGGCGACCCGTCGCCCCACCGCCCTGCTGGAACTGCACGCCGCACCACGCGACGTGATCGCCGCATCCGCCGGGGTGCTGGTGCTCGCCGCCCTCGTGGTGCTGCGCGTGCTCGGCTGGGGCGCGCTGTGACCCCGACCCGACGCCCGAGGAGGCACCCGTGACCGACATCGACGACAGGATCCTTGGCTCGTTCTACGGCGTCGCGCTCGGCGACGCGATGGGCATGCCCGGCGAGCTCTGGCCGCGAGCGCGCGTGCTGGCGCACTTCGGCCGCATCGACAGGTTCCTTCCCGGACCCGACGGGCACTTCGTCGTCGACGGGTACCGCGCCGGCCAGATCACCGACGACACGCAGCAGACCATCATGCTGGCCGGTGCGATCGTCGACGCCGACGGTGCCGTCGACGCCGAGGTCGTCTCGCGTCACCTCGTCGCCTGGGCCGACCGGGTGGGCGCCAGCGAGGGCAACTTCCTCGGGCCGAGCTCCGCGCGCGCGATCCAGGCCCTGCGCGACGGCGCCTCGCCCTGGGAGACCGGCAAGACCGGTGAGACGAACGGCGCGGCGATGCGCATCGCCCCCGTCGGCCTGATCTCCTCACCCGAAAACCTGCCCGCCCTCGTCGACCGGGTCGAGGCGGCCTCGCTGATGAGCCACCACACCGACGTCGCCATCTCGGGAGCGAGCCTGATCGCCGCGGCCGTCGCCGCATCCGTCGAGGCCGAAGCGACCGGCGACGTCGATGACCGGGTGGATGCGGTGCTCGCCGTTGCGCTGGAGGCCGCGGTTCTCGGCGCCCAGCGCGGCGAGCGTGTGGTGGCCGCCTCGATCCCCGCGCGTGCCCGGATGGCCCAGGATCTGGCGCGCAGCGCCGGCGACGACGAGCAGTTCCTGCAGCAGCTCTACGACGTCATCGGGGCGAGCGTGTCCACCGTCGACTCCGTGCCGGCGGCCGTCGGGCTGTTCGTGCGCGCGCAGGGCGACCCGGTGCGCTCGGCCCTGCTCGCCGCCAACCTCGGCGGCGACACCGACACCATCGGAGCGATCTCGGGCGGCATCTGCGGCGCCTTCAGCGGGTACGCGGCGATCCCGGCGGACCTGGCGGCGACGCTGGACGAGGTGAACGACCTGCCGTTCCGCGATCTCGCCCCCGCCCTCGCGGGGTTCCGCCGGCGCTGAGCTCAGGCCCAGCCGAGGCGGTGCAGTTCGTCGTCGTCGATGCCGTAGAAGTGCGCGATCTCGTGCACGAGGGTGACGTGGATCTCGTCGCGCAGCTGGTCGAGGTCGTCACAGATCTCCAGCAGCGGCTCCCGGAACAGCACGATCCGATCCGGCAGCTCGCCGAACCCGTACTGCCCCCGCTCGGTGAGTGCGACGCCCTGGTATTCGCCGAGCAGGTCGAGCGAGCCGTCCTCGGGGCGGTCCTCGACGACGAACACCACGTTCTCGAGCCCGTCGACCATCTCGTCGGGCAACTCGTCGAGCTCGTCGACGACGATCCGCTCGAACGCCTCCGCGTCCAGCTGCATACTCATGTCAGGGCATCCAGCGCGTCGATCAGGTACGACTGCAGCTGACCCAGCCAGTGGTACACCTCGCCGAGCGGGTCGTCCGGCACCTCGTCCTCGTCGCGGACGATGCCGAGCCGCTCGGCGACGATCAGCCGGAGGTCGGTGAGTACCGGCAGCCACGCTGCGGCATCCTCGTCCGAGAGCACCAGGGCGGCCTCGTCGCTCGCGACGGCGGCCGCGATCACCCCCGCGCGCGAGGATTTCGTCTCGACCAGGCCGGAACGGGTGTAGCGCGCGAACTCGGCCGCCGCATCCGGATCGTCGCGATAGGCCACCGGGAACAGCCGAGCCAGCACGGGGTCGTTCTCGCCGTGCACGATCTCGTCGTACTGCGCCAGCAGGGTGCGCATCAGCTGCAGCTCGGCGGTGCTGAACTCGAGCAGGATCATGCGCGCACCACGCTCGCCCACAGCCCGTACTCGTGCATCGCCTCGGTGTGGCGCTCCATCTCTTCGCGCGGGCCGGTCGCCACGACCGCACGACCCTCGTGGTGAACGAGCAGCATCAGGCGCTCGGCCTCGTCGCGCGGGTAGCCGAAGTAGGTGCGGAAGACGTGCGTGACGTAGCTCATCAGGTTCACGGGGTCGTTCCAGACCACTGTCGTCCACGGCACGTCGACGGCGTCGCGGGTACGCAGGTCGGGGGCGGAGTCAGTACGTGTCATCGTCGCTCAGGATTCTCGGCGAGGAACTCCGGTTCGGTCATCGCCCAGCCGGTCAGGAGTCCGGCGAGTCCCGCGATGTCCTGACGCCGGCCGTGAGGAGCCATCACGCCGTCATCGAAGTACGGCGTCTCGGTCAGCCAGATCGACGTCGCGTACGTGGGGCCACTCATGTGCGGGGCGAGTTTCGTGAAGAAGTCGATCACCGACGCGCCATCCCATTCACGATCCGTCACCAGGTTGTACCAGATTCCGCCGAGCACCCGGACGAACAGCGAACTGCCGAGGAGACTGGTCCTCCGAAGATCCGCCGGCGTCAGCGAGCCGTCGACGACCGCCTGGAGGTCGGGGAAGGATCCCACGAGCGCACTGAGGTAGGCCCTGGTCCGGTCGGCGACGATCCTCTCGTGCAGCTCGGCTTCCTGGCGCCGGCTGATCCGTCCGTCGATCCCGACGTTGACGGTGCGGATCACCTCCGACACCTGCCGGGCACTCAGGAGGAACGGCGACGCGTTGTTCAGGCGGTCCCGCTCGGGGTCGACCCGACCGAGGAGGAGCGGGTGTTCGAGAACGAGTTCCAGGCTCCGGTTGACCACCTTGCGGTTGTCAAAGCGCGCCTTCACGCTGGCCGTGATGCCGAGGGCGTTGTCGGCGATGTCGAAGAACATCCGTCTATACGCCATCGGGTCTTCGGCGATGTGGATCTGGATGGTGACCCGCTCGCCGGCGAATCGATCGCGCTGACCCTCGAGTTCGCGGATTCGCGTGGCGGCCTCGACCTCTGCGATCTCATCGCTGTCGCGTCGCGCACGGGCCTTCGCCGACCGGGCCCGGTTCAGCTCGTCGGCGATCGCCTCGTGGGCGAGGTGGATACCGAGGACGCGGTGCTGGCCGTCGAGGATGTCGACGTCGGTCATGGAGAGCACGGGGAAGGAGATGACACCGAAGTCCGTGCCCTCGATCTCGGTCTGCACGTCGAACGCGAACATGTCCGGAGCGCGCAGGATGATGCTCGGGGCCACCCAGTCGGGGCGCATGCGGAGGTAGCGGCCGAAGTCGGCTGCGTGCTGGGGGCGGATCGCCCGGTTGCCCGGGGTGAGCTTGTCGGGGTCCGGCTTCGGGATGAGGGTGCCGACCTGGGCCAGGGACAGGTCGAGTGAGAACACCACGCGGCCGCCCTGCACATATCGAGTGGCGTAGAAGCGGATGGTGCTGTCGTACCCGGTGACGCCGGGCCGCGTCGTCGGTGCAGAGGGCCCCGCCATGGTCGAACCTCCAGAGGGGTCGGGCGCGACCCGGCCGGTGCGCTGATAGCGGCTACTGTAGCGGATTAGTGACTAAAATCGCCGAACGTCCCGGTCGCGGTTTCGGGGCGCGAACGTACGCAGACACTCTCGGTTCTCTGGGGTGGATGACGGGACTTGAACCCGCGACATCCGGCACCACAAGCCAGCGCTCTACCAACTGAGCTACACCCACCAGGCGTGTCCGGCCGGGGCCGGGCAACTCAGCGATTCTACGACAAACGCGGGGCCCATGTTTTCACCGTCGCGGCCGAGGCGGACTGCGCCTGCTCGCTGGTGGGTCCGGGCTGCGGCACGAACACGATCGAGCGGTAGTACTCGAGTTCGCGGATCGATTCGAGGATGTCGGCGAGCGCGCGATGGCCGCCGTGCTTGGTCGGAGCGTGGAAGAACGCCCGCGGGTACCAGCGGCGCGAGAGCTCTTTGATGCTCGAGACATCGACGCTGCGGTAGTGCAGGTGCGCGTCGATCCGGGGCATGAACTTGGCCAGGAACATGCGGTCGGTTCCGATGGTGTTGCCGGCCAGCGGCGCGCTCGCGGCATCGGGGATGAACCGCAGGATGTACTCCAGCACCTCATACTCGGCCTCGGCCAGGCTCTTGCCGTGCGGGATCTCGTCGAGCAGCCCGCTCTCGCGGTGCATGTTCGTGACGAAATCGCCCATGTTGTCCAGCGCCGTCTGGTCGGGCTTGATGACGACCGAGAACCCGTCGTCGACCGGGCGCAGGTCGTAGTCGGTGATCACGACGGCGACCTCGACGAGTTCGTCGACCGAGAGATCGAGTCCGGTCATCTCGCAGTCGATCCAGACGAGCAGGTCGGTGGCCACGTCCTCACCCTACCGACAGGGCATGTCAGGGCGGCTTCGCCCAGCCCGATGGCCTCGGCCTCGGCGATCCCGTGCGGGGCGGCGCCGTCGATGCGGGCGAGCGTGCGGCGGCCGGCCACGATCACGACGGTCGCGACGAGCACCGACGCGGCTGCGACGAAGTACGGCACCGAGTCCCCGGCCGCCGCCGCGAGGGCGGCCGCGAGCGGGGGAGCGGCCGCACCGCCGAGGAACCGGACGGCCGAGTACGACGACGAGGCGACGCTGCGCGGCAGGTCGGTGGCGTTCATCACCGACTCGGTGAACACGGTGTTGAGCACCCCGAGCAGCAGGCCGCCGACGACGACGGCGACGACGAGGGCGCTCGGCTGCGACACCAGCGCCCCGGCCAGCACCAGATCGGCCGCGAGCAGCGGGAGCACGATGCCGAGCACCGTCGTGCGGCGCAGGCGCGCGGTGAGCAGCGGGGCGACCCAGACGCTGGTGAGGGCGACGGCGACACCCCACCCGAAGAAGGTCAGCCCGAGACCGATCGCGTCGAATCCGAGGGGGAACGGGGTGAAGGCGAGCAGCACGAAGAACCCGATGTTGTAGAACAGCGCGGCGACAGCGAGCAGGGCGAGGGCGGGAGTGCGCAGTGCCCGGATCGGGGCGCTCAACCGGGTGCGCGCTCGGGCCGTCCGCTCCTCGGGCGTCTCGTGCGGCAGCAGGACGATGATGGCGACGAACGCGACGGCCATCAGCACGGCGACGCCGAGGAACGGCCCCCGCCAGCTCACCGATCCGAGCAGGCCGCCGAGCAGGGGCCCGACGGCGATGCCGAGACCGAGCGCGGCCTCGTACAGGATGATGGCCGTCCCGCTGCCCCCGCTCGCCGCCCCGACGATGGTGGCCAGTGCCGTCGAGATGAACAGCGCGTTGCCGAGACCCCAGCCGGCGCGGAACCCGATGACGGCTTCGACGCTGCCGCTGAGCGCGGCGAGCAGCGAGAACACCACGATGAGCGCGAGCCCGCCGAGCAGGGTCCACCGCGCGCCGATGCGGCTCGACACCCAGCTGGTGACGAGCATCGCGAGCCCGGTGATGAGCAGGTAGCTGGTGAAGAGCAGCTCGGTCTCGGTGGGGGTGGCGCGCAGCTCGGATGCGATGGCGGGCAGGATCGGATCGACCAGCCCGATGCCCATGAACGCGACGACGCACGCGAAGGCGACCGCCCAGACCGTGCGCGGCTGGTGCAGCAGGCTCATCGGGCCACCGCTTCGCCCGCGATGCGGCTGGCGAGGATCTCGGCGGCGCGCTCCAGTGCCGCCCAGTCGTCGCTCTCGAGCGCGCCGAACCACGGCTCGAGGGTGTCGGAGATCTGCCGGCGCCACGAAACGAGCGCCTCGTGCCCGGCGGCGGTGATGCCGATGACCGAGGCCCGCGAGTCGTCGCTGTCGGCGCCGCGCGACACCAGGCCGTCGTCGACCATTCCACCGAGCAGACGGGTCATGCCGGGCTGGCTGATCCGGCTGGCGGCGGCGAGTTCGCCGACCCGCATCGCGCCCTCGCTGTCGAGGAGGGCGAGGGTGCGCCAGACGGCCGACGGGGTCGCGTTGCCGGTGGCCTGCGCGGCGAGCCGGATCAGCCGGCTGGAGGAGACGAGGAGGTTCTCGAGGGTCTGACTGTGCATCACGAGGAGCAACTATATATCAATGTTATGTATGTGATCGGCGCCGGTTCTCGCGGCCTCGGCTAGCCTGAATCCGCGCCCCCGTAGCTCAGTGGATAGAGCAGCAGCCTTCTAAGCTGAATGTCGCAGGTTCGATCCCTGCCGGGGGCACGCAGCGAGCATGCTCGCGTCTTCTGGAGGCACCGTGGCACGACCGGCATTCGCGGGTCGCCGCGCGCGGTCCCGGTCCGGTCAGCTGGCGGCGTTCGGCGCCGTCGTGATGCTGGTCTCGGCCGCGCTCGCGGTACTCGGCGGTGCCGTCTCCCCGGTGCTCGAGAGCGGGTCCCGTACCCTCGTGCAGCAGTCGGGAGCCGCGGCCGCGACGCTCCGGATCATCGCGCCCCTGGCATCCGATGCGGTCTCGCAGGATGCCGCCGTCCGCGAGCTCACCGCCACCGCCCTGCGCGATGTCGCCGCGGACGTGGTGCGCAGCGTGTCCGCCTCGACATCGGTCACCGTCGACGGCGCCGAGGCGCGCGTGCTGCTCCTCGTCGATCCGGGCGTCACCGAGGCCGCCGATCTCGTCGCGGGCGCCTGGCCCTCGGGCGCCGCCGAGACGGCGGTGACGGATGCGGCGGCCGCCCGCCTCGGCATCGCACCCGGCGCGGTGCTCACCCTGCCCGACGGACGCGAGCTCACCGTCACCGGAGTCTGGCACCCGCGGGACGCGGCAGCGGCGCGCTGGTTCGACGATCCATCGATCGGCTCCGGTGCCGCGGGCGACGCGGCGGGCCCGCTGCTCGTCGACGCCTCGGTGCTCACCGACCGTTCCGATGCCACGATGCTGCGCGATGTGATGGCGCACTGGTCGATCATCCCGGCCGCCGACGGGCTCGGCCCGGCGGGCCTTCCGGCGCTCGCCGACGCGATCGCCCGGCTCGACACCGAGCTGCGGCGTTCCGGCGGCGGCAGCGCCTCGCTGACGGGAGACCTCGCGGCGACCGTCGCACGGGCCACCGAGGTGTCGGCGGTCGCCGCCGGGGTGCTCGGACTGCCTCTCGTGCTCGTGGCCCTGGCCGGAGCCATCGTGCTCGGCCTGATCGCCCGCGCGATCGCCGCCGGACGCGGGCCGGAGTTCGTGCTGCTGCGCGCGCGAGGGGCCTCCGCCCGCGCGCTGACGGGAGCCGCCGCCCGCGAATCCCTGGCCGTCGCGGCCCTCGGCGCCGCGGCCGGGGGCGGCGCGGCCGTCGGCGTGCTGCGCCTCGGACTTCCCCTGCTCGGCATCCGGGCCGAGGAGGGCGTCCTGGTGCCGGTGCTCGTCGCCGCGGGGGTCGCCGTCGCCGCGGCGGTCCTGGCCACCATCGTCACCGTCGTCGAACTGCGTGCCCCCGTGACCGGCCGGGCCGAATCCGGCCGGGCCGCGGTGCTCGCCGCGCTCGGACCGCTGCTGCTCGTCCTGGTCTCCGCGGGCCTGGCGCTGGCGCAGTTCCTCAGCCTCGGGTCGCCGGT
>DATMFW010000031.1:0-28096 GCA_035556655.1 Pseudolysinimonas sp. | reverse complement strand
GCCGGGGACGGGCAACCCCGACGGGGTGTCCGAGGCGATGGACCGGGCGCCGTTCCACCTGCAGGACTGGCCCGAGTTCGAGCAGACCGGTTTCGGCTGGCCGATCGCCCCCGAGTACCTGGGCGTCGTGCTCGAGAACCTCGCCGAGCGCTACCCGGCCCTGCCCCCGGTGATCATCACCGAGGGCGGGGCGAGCTTCGACGACACCCTGGACGATCAGCGTCGCATCGACTACCTGCGCAGGCACATCGAGGTGGCCGCCGCCGATCCGCGGGTGCAGGGGTACCTCGTCTGGTCGCTGCTGGACAACTTCGAGTGGGCCGCCGGGTACACGCAGCGCTTCGGTCTGGTGCGCGTCGACTACACGACCCTGGAGCGCACGCCGAAGGCGTCGTACCACTGGCTGCGGGGGATGCTTTCGAGCCGCTCGTCTGTATGATCGGCGCATGGAACTCCTGATCGTCATCCTCGTCATCGTCGCGCTGGTGGTCATCGTCGGCATCTACCTCTGGGCGACGTACAACGGCCTGGTCCGTCTGAACGTCCGCGTCGATGAGGCGTGGAGCGACATCACCGTCCAGCTGAAGCGTCGTGCCGATCTCATCCCGAACCTCATCGAGGCCGTCAAGGGCTACGCGGCCCACGAGAAGCAGGTCTTCGAGAACGTCACCGCCGCCCGCGCCGCGACGACGACCGCCGCGACCCCGGCCGAGGCCGGCAAGGCCGAGAACATGATGCAGTCGGCGCTGAAGAGCCTGTTCGCGGTCGCCGAGGCGTACCCGCAGCTGCAGGCCAACCAGAACTTCCTGCAGCTGCAGGGCGAACTGGTCGACACCGAGGACAAGATCCAGGCGTCGCGCCGGTTCTACAACGGTGGCGTGCGCGAACTGAACACCAAGATCAAGGTGTTCCCGAACACGCTGTTCGTCCGCAGCCTCGGTTTCAAGGAGCGCGAGTTCTTCGAGGTCGACGAGCCGGCCGCGATCGCCGAGCCGCCCCGCGTCCAGTTCTGACCCCTCGGTGATCGAGTAGCCGCGCGCGGCGTATCGAGATCCGCGAAAGAGCCCGCCCCTCACAGCGGGCTCTTTCTCTCACTCCTGGAGAATGAACGTATGTACAGCGCGATCGCAGCGAACAAGCGCAACACGATCTTCATCATCCTGATCTTCCTGGTCATCATCGGCGGCCTGGCGTCGCTGGTCGCGTGGTACTTCGATGACTGGTCGATCGCGATCATCACGATCGTCATCGCCGGGCTCTACGCCCTGTTCCAGTACTTCATGGCCACCCGGCAGACCCTGGCGCTGTCGGGGGCGCGCGAGATCCAGAAGGACGACAACCCGCGGCTGTACCGGGTCGTGGAGAACCTGGCGATCACCGAGGGCATGCCCACCCCGAAGGTGTACATCATCAACGACCCGGCGCCGAACGCGTTCGCGACCGGGCGCGACCCGGAGCACGCGGTGGTGGCGGCGACGACGGGTCTGCTCGAGATCATGGACGATCGCGAGCTCGAGGGCGTGATGGCCCACGAGATGGGCCACGTCAAGAACTACGACATCCGCGTCTCGCTGATCGTGTTCGGGCTGGTGATCGCGATCGGCCTGATCGCCGACATCATCTTCCGCATGATCTTCTGGGGCGGCCGCAGCCGCAACAGCAACCTCGGCGGGCCGGCGCTGCTCGTCGTGATCGCCATCGGCCTGGTCGCGGCGATCCTGGCGCCGATCGTCGCCGCCGTGGTGCAGGCGGCGGTCTCGCGCCAGCGGGAGTACCTCGCCGACGCGACGTCGTCGCTGACCACCCGTGACCCCGAGGGGCTGGCCTCGGCCCTGGAGAAGCTCGGGCAGTTCGGCCGGCCGGTGCAGCGCACCAACACCTCGATGTCGCACCTCTGGATCGCCGACCCGAACCGTCCCGGCTTCCTGTCGCGCCTGTTCAGCACGCACCCGCCGATCGCCGACCGGGTCGCGCGCCTGCGCAACAACGCCACCCGCATGTAACCCCGCTGGTCGAGTGCCGCGCGTCAGCGCAGCCCGGTGGTCGAGTGCCGCGCGTCAGCGCGGTGTATCGAGACCCGGTGTATCGAGACCCGGTGTATCGAGACCCGCCGCCTCGACCCCCACCCCCAGCGCCCCCGCGAGGTCCCTTGCGAGGTCTCCCCGATCCGCGACGCTGATGCTCTCGCACCCCTGCCACGCCGCGAGCGCCTGCAGCACCGGCACCACGCGCTCGACGTCGAACGCCGCCGCGTCCTCGCGCCACGCCGACTGCACCCGCAGCACCTTCGCCTGCCGATCGTTCTTCAGGTCGATGCGGCCCACGAGGGCATCGTCGATCAGCAGGGGGAGCGTGTAGTACCCGAACACGCGCTTGTGCGCCGGCGTGTAGATCTCGATCCGGTAGTGGAACCCGAACATCCGCAGCGCTCGGTCGCGTTCCCACACCACCGGGTCGAACGGCGACAGCAGCGCCGCGGCCTCCATCTTGCGGGGGATGCGGGCGTCCGTGTGCAGGTACGCGGGCTTGCCCCACCCCGGCACCGTCACCGGAAGGAGCTCGCCCTCGTCGACGAGTCGCTCGAGTGCGCCCTTGGCCTGGGTCTGCTTGATGCGGAAGTAGTCGGCGAAATCGTTCAGCGTGCCGATGCCGTGCGCGACGGCCGACCGCCTCATCAGCTCGTACTTCGCCTCCTCGTCCGGGATGTCGCGCTCGAGCTGTTCGGGGGTGAGCACCTGCTCCGGCAGCGCGTAGATGCGCTCGAAGTTCTTGCGGCCCGCCGAGACCAGTTCGCCGACGCGGAACATGCGCTCGAGTCCGCGTTTGACCTCGTCCCAGTCCCACCAGGGCCCCCGGGCCCGCTCGGCTTCGCGCTCGAACGCGCTGGCCGGCATCGGGCCGTTCGCGGCCAGCTCGGCGCGCAACCGGTCGAGGGTGGCGTGATGCGCCGCGAACCAGTCCGGCATCGTCCGGTCCATCCATTCGCGCCAGAACCGCATGCGGAACCGGAACAGCGGCCAGTCCTCGACCGGGATGAGCGCTGCCTCGTGCGCCCAGTACTCCAGATATGGCCCCTTCTTGGTGAAAGTCAGCCGGTCGAGCAACGCCTTGTCGTACGCCCCGAGCCGGGCGAAGAGCGGCAGGTAGTGGCTGCGTTCGAAGACGTTGACGCTGTCGAGTTGCAGGACGGCCAGCCGCTGCAACGCGAGGTTCAGCTGGCGGGTGCCCACCGCATCCGGATGCGGGCGGCCGAAGCCCTGCGCGGCGAGCGCGATGCGCCGGGCTGCGGCGGGCGAGACGGAGTCCACCGTTGAAGCGTAATCAGCCCCACGGACACGCGGTCGGGGACGCGTCCGGCGCTGCCTAGACTTGCCTCCATGGCGATCCGCGCGAAGAGACCGACGCCCCTCACCGACGCCGAGGTGAACGAGAAGGTGTCGCCCGGCATGCGGATCGCCGCCGCCTGGTCCTGGCGCATCCTGGCCGTCGCCGCCGTGCTCGCCCTGTTCGGGCTGATCGTCGCGCTGCTGCGCGATGTCGCCGTCCCGGTGTTCGTGGCCATCCTGCTGTCGGCCCTGCTGGTGCCGTTCAGCCAGTGGCTGCAGCGCCGCGGCATCCCGAAGGGGCTCGCCGTCGCGATCTGCGAGGTCGGCCTGCTCGTCGTCATCGCCGGGCTCATCACGGTCATCGTCATCACGGTGCGGCGCGGCATCCCGGAGCTCGTCGAACAGACCACCGACAAATACCAGGACTTCGTCGCCTGGCTCGCGGGCGATCCGTTCTTCCTCGACGAGAAGGACATCAACGGCTATGTCGACCAGCTGGTGTCGTTCCTGCAGTCGGACGGCGGTTCGCTGTTCTCGGGCGCCCTCGCCGTCGGGTCGACGGCCGGGCACGTGCTCGCCGGTGCGCTCATCGCCCTGTTCGTGACGCTCTTCATCCTCATAGACGGCCGGAGCATGTGGCACTGGATCGTGCGGCTGTTCCCGCAGCGGGCGCGCGCCGCGATCATCGGCGGGGGCGAGGCCGCCTGGATCACGCTGACCCAGTTCGTGAAGGTGCAGATCTTCGTCGCCGCCATCGATGCGATCGGCATCGGACTCGGTGCCTTCATCCTGGGTCTGTTCTACGGCGGGTTCCCGCTGGTGGTCCCGATCGCGGTGGCCGTGTTCCTGGCCTCGTTCATCCCGGTCGTTGGTGCCGTGGCGACCGGGGTGTTCGCGGTGTTCGTCGCGCTGGTCTACCTCGGCCCGATCCCGGCGCTGATCATGCTCGGCATCGTGATCCTCGTGCAGCAGGTCGAGGGGCACGTGCTGCAGCCGTTCTTCATGGGCAACGCCGTCAAGGTGCACCCGGTGGCCGTGGTGCTCGCGGTGGCGACCGGGGGGTTCATCGCCGGCATCCCCGGAGCGTTGTTCGCGGTCCCGCTGGTCGCGGTGCTGAACGCCTCGATCGGCTACGTCGGACGCGGCGACTGGCGCACCAACCCGCACCCCACCGTCGCCGATTTGGTCCCCGCCACCAAGGGTCCGGCCGCCCGTGTCGACTGAGCGCGCCCTGGCGGGCCCGACGCTCGCCGAGATCCGGGAGGCCCGTGAGCGGGTCGCCGCCGTCGTCGACACCACCCCGATGGAGAAGTCGCGTTACCTGCGCGAACTGCTCGGCCAGGACGTCTACCTCAAGGCCGAGAGTCTGCAGCGCACCGGGTCGTACAAGATCCGCGGCGCCTACAACCGGCTCTCGCAGCTGAGCGACGAGCAGCGGGCCGCGGGGGTGGTCGCGGCGTCGGCCGGCAACCACGCCCAGGGGGTCGCGCTCGCTGCGCGCGAACTCGGCATCGCGGCGACCATCTTCATGCCGCTCGGGGTGGCCCTGCCCAAGCTGCAGGCGACCCGCAACTACGGAGCCGAGGTCGTGCTGCACGGGCACGTCGTCGACGAGACCCTGCGCGCCGCCGCCGACTTCGCCGAGCGCACCGGGGCCACCCTGATCCCGCCGTTCGATCATCCGGATGTGGTGGCCGGCCAGGGCACGCTCGCCCTGGAGATCCTGGAGCAGGTCCCCGACATCGAGAACCTGGTGGTCCCGATCGGGGGAGGCGGGCTCATCTCGGGTCTGGCGAGCGCGTTCGCCCAGCTCGAACCCGAGCTGGGCAGGCACGTGCGCATCATCGGGGTGCAGGCCGAGAACGCCGCCGCGTACCCGCCCTCGCTCGCCGCGGGAGAGCCGGTGGCGATCACCACGACCCCGACGATCGCCGACGGCATCCTGGTCGGGCGTCCGGGCGAGCTCAACTTCGCGATCATCCGCGACACCGTCGACGAGATCGTCACCGTGTCGGACGACGACACCGCTCAGGCGCTGGTGGTGCTGCTCGAGCGCGCGAAGCTCGTGGTCGAACCGGCGGGCGCCGTGGGGGTGGCGGCCGCGAGGGCGGGCAAGTACCGGGTCGACGGTCCGACGGTCATCGTGCTCTCGGGGGGCAACATCGACCCGATGGTGATGGAGCGCGTCATCAGCCGCGGTCTCATCGCCTCGGAGCGCTACCTGCGCATCCGCATCCCGCTGCCGGACCGCCCCGGTCAGCTCGCCCGCACGGCCGAACTCGTCGCCGAGGCGAACGCGAACGTCGTCGAGGTCCTGCACACCCGCCACGGCGGGGGACTGCAGATCAGCGAGGTCGAGCTCGAGCTGCACATCGAGACCCGGGGTCCTGAGCACGCCGAACTCGTGCTGGGCAAGCTGCGCGAGGCGGGCTACCGCCCCCGTGTCGACTTCTGACGCCGAGCGGGTCGAGTAGCGCCGAAGGCGCGTGTCGAAACCGCGTGAGCGGGTTGAGTAGCGCCGAAGGCGCGTGTCGAAACCGCGCCAGCGGGTTGAGTAGCGCCGAAGGCGCGTGTCGAAACCGCGTGAGCGGGTTGAGTAGCGCCGAAGGCGCGTGTCGAAACCCAGCACCCCCTGCCACACTCACTCCGCCGACTCGCGCCGGTACCGGCTGCCACTCAACGACGGCAACGAGTCGTAGTTCTGCTCGATGAGTGCCCGCCGCTTCGCTCGCGACCACCCCTGGATCTGCTTCTCACGGGCGTAGGCATCGTCGATGCGGTCGTACTCCTGGGCGAAGACGAGGGTGATCGGTAGTCGCTTGCGCGTGTACTCCGACCCCAGCCCGGTGGCGTGTTGCTCGTACCGGCGATCGATGTCTCGGGTGCTGCCGACGTAGTACGAACCGTCAGCGCACTCGACGATGTAGACCCAGGACATTGATGCAGTCTTGCGGGTAGGGCGAGCAGGCGGGCGGAGTTGTGCACGGGGTTTCGACACGCGCCTTCGGCGCTACTCAACCCGCTGGCGCGGTTTCGACACGCGCCTGGCGGCGCTACTCAACCCGCTGGCGCGGTTTCGACACGCGCCTGGCGGCGCTACTCAACCCGCTGGCGCGGTTTCGACACGCGCCTGGCGGCGCTACTCAACCCGCTCACGCGCCTTCGGCGCTACTCAACCCGCTCCGTCCCGCGGTCAGCCGCGGTAGGTCTCGACCTTCGTGACCTCGACGGTGATGTCCTTGCCCGAGGGGGCCGTGTAGGTGGCCTTCTCGCCGATCTTGAGGCCCAGGATCGCCTGGCCGAGCGGACTCGTCGCCGGGTAGACGTCGATGTCGCTGGCGTCGTCGGCGATCTCGCGGCTGCCCAGCAGGAAGCGGGTCTCGTCTCCGGCGATCTTCGCGGTGACGACGGTGCCCACCTCGACGACGCCGTGGCTCTCGGGCGCCTCACCGACGGTTGCGGTGCGCAGCAGCTCGGTGAGCTGCCGGATGCGGGCCTCGATCTTGCCCTGCTCGTCCTTGGCAGCGTGGTAGCCGCCGTTCTCCTTCAGGTCGCCCTCTTCGCGCGCTGCCTCGATCTTCTTGGCGATGTCGGCGCGCGCGGGTCCGCTCAGCTCTTCGAGCTCCGCGCTGAGGCGGTCAAAGGACTCCTGGGTCAGCCACGTGGTGGCGGGCGCATCGGTCATGGGAGAGCTCCTTCTGACAAACGGGGCTTCGACACAAACAGAGAGACCGGCCGGTGGCCGGTCTGTTCGGGCAAGCCTAGGTCAGCCAGCAACGGTAGATCAAGCCGGTGACAGGTGGTTCAGAGGTTCTGACCACCTCGCTGAACTGCCGGGTCGCGATGTCGGCTGCCGTCAGATCGACCACCTTCCATCCGACGATCTCGAAGTCGGCGTTCATGGCCTGCAGCGCGCAGGAAGCGGTGAGCCCGGCATCCACCGTGACCTCGTAGCGCACCTCGACCGCCGCATCCCCGGGTTGCACGGTGTAGCCGAGCGTGCGGGAGTCGAGCCCGGAGGCCGGGCCGAACAGCCCCACCCACACCACCCATGCGACGACGACGAGAAGAACGCCCGCCGCCGCGAGCAGCGCGATCACGAGACCGCGCCGCCGCCGACCGGGGGTGCGGCCGTACCGCGCCTCGAGGGCGGTGGGCGTGCTCACGGGTACCTCCGGGTCTGGTTACGCTGGTGTCCAGGCTATTCGCTATCGGGCTATTCGCTCTCGGAGGGTGCACGTGATCTGGAACATCGTCGCCGCCTCGCCGACCCCGAGCCCCAGCCCGACCGACTTCGACACCGAGCTGGTGACACCGGGAGTCTGGGGGTTCGTGCTCACGATCGGGGTGATGCTCGCGGTCGTGGTGCTCGTGATCGACATGGTGCGGCGCATCCGCCGGGTGAACTACCGCGCCCAGGTGCGCGAGCAACTGGAGCAGGAGCAGCGCGACGCTACCCCGTGACCGGGTTCATGGCGATCAGCAGGATCGCCGTCCAGTGGCACAGGAACGCGATCACCGTGCACGAGTGGAACAGCTCGTGGAACCCGAACACCCCGGGCACCGGGTTGGGCCGCTTGAACGCGTAGAACAGCGCACCCGTGGTGTAAGCGACCCCGCCGATCAGCACCAGCACCATCGTGGCGACGTTGGCGTTCACGAGGTCGACGATGTACACCATGGCCGCCCAGCCGAGCGCGATGTAGAGCACCACGTATGACCAGCGCGGCGCCTTCAGCCAGAAGATGCGCGAGAGGATCCCGAGGATCGCGCCACCCCAGATCACCGACAGCAGGATCACGTTCTGCGGGTACTCGAGTGCGTCGATCGCGAGCGGCGTGTAGGTGCCGGCGATCAGCAGGAAGATGTTGGAGTGATCGAGCCGGCGGAAGACGGCCTTCGTGGTCGGCTTCCAGTCGAACCGGTGATAGATCGCCGAGATGCCGAACAGCAGCAGCGAGCTGGCCATGAACACCGCCGAGGCGATCTTCGCCGGCGCACCCTCGGACAGCACGATGAGCACGATGCCGAGCACGATCGCCAGCGGGAAGGTCCCGGCGTGGATCCAGCCGCGCCACGCGGGCTTCTTCTCCAGCTCGGGCTGGTGGTCGATGGCGTCATCGAGCAGCGGGATGTTCGGCAGGTCGGGACCGGAGTCGGTGGTGGGCTCGGATCGCGCAGCGAACATGCGGCAACAGTACGGGGTGCACCCAGGGGGTCCCCTGTGAGACGGGTAACGTTGTCGCGTGCGTGAACGCAGAGGCTTCGGGGGTCCGGGCCTTCTGTATGGGCTCTACTCGGCGCGACTGCGGCGCTCGCTCGCCGACGCGCCCCGGCCGCATCACGTGGCGATGATCATCGACGGCAACCGCCGCTGGGCCCGGGATCGCGCCCTCGAGACCGAGGCGCACGGGCACCGCGCGGGCGCCGAGAAGATGCGCGAGTTCCTGCGCTGGTGCGACGAGCTCGGCATCAAGGTCGTCACCATCTACCTGCTCTCGGCCGACAACCTGACGGGCCGCTCCGAGGCCGAGCTCACGCAGCTCTTCGAGATCATCGCCGATCTCGCCGACGACCTCTCGCGCGCCGCAGACTGGCGCATCCAGCACGTCGGAACCCCCGAGATCCTGCCCCCGCATCTCGCCGCCGTGCTGCGCGGCGCCGAGGCGCGCACCGCGCAGAACACGGGACTCCACGTGAACCTCGCGGTCGGCTATGGCGGCCGCCGTGAGATCGCGGATGCGATGCGCAGCATCGTGCGCTCCCACGGCAAAGGCGGCGGCTCGATCGATGACCTGGCCGAGATCCTCACCCCGGAGCTGATCGGCGACCACCTCTACACGCAGGGCCAGCCGGATCCGGACCTCATCATCCGCACCAGCGGTGAGCAACGGTTGAGCGACTTCATGCTGTGGCAGAGCGCCCACAGCGAGTTCTACTTCGTCGAGGCGCTCGGGCCGGACCTGCGCGAGGTCGACTTCCTGCGCGCGCTGCGCGACTACGCCGGGCGGGAGCGCCGGTGGGGGCGCTGAGCATCGAGGCGTTCGCGGCCCGGTTCGACGAGGAGCCCGGCTACCTGGACTTCGCCCGGTTCGGCCCGGTCGGCGCGGCCGTCGTCGAGGAGGAGGCGGCGTTGCTGCCGTTGCTCGCCCGCGCGCGGTTCGGCTCGCTCGGCAGCATCCTCGACACGACACCGCACCGCCGGCTGCAGGAGGCCGTCTCGTCGCTCACCGGGTTCCGCGCCGACCAGATCGTCTTCCAGCCCAACACCAGCCAGGGTCTCATGCACGCGGCGTTCGGCATCACCGGGGGGCTCGCGCTGTCGCCGGCCGAGTTCCCGAGCCTCACCTTCGCCGCCACCCGCGCTGCGCAGGCGCTCGGCGTGCTGCAGCCGTTCTGGATGACCACGCAACCGGGTCGCCTGACGCCGGGTGGCATCCGCGGTCAGGACCTGCCGGATGCGGTGGTCGCCGTCGCGATGAGCCTCGTCGATTTCCGCTCGGGCTATCTCGCCGACTTGGAGGGCATCAGGCAGGTGGTCCGAGACCGGCTGCTGATCGTCGACGCCACCCAGGGGTTCGGCGTGGTCGACGCTCCGTACCACCTCGCCGACATCGTCGTCGCCGGGGGTCAGAAGTGGCCGCGCGCCGGCTGGGGCACCGGGTTCCTGGCGCTCAGCGACCGAGCGCTGGAGCACCTCACGCCGGTGTGGTCGGGCTTCAACGCCACCGACGTCGACGGCACCCCGATGGACGAGGTGCCCGAGCCCACCCGCGGGCCGGGCAAGTTCCAGGTCAGCAACCCGGATCCGGTGGCCGAGTCGCGCTTCGCCGCGGCCCTCGAGGAACTGGCCGGCGTCGGCGTGCCCGCCGTGAACGGTCGCATCGCCGAGCGGGTGTCGCAGATCATCGACCTGGCCGACGAGTTCGCCCTGCCGGTCACGTCGCCGCGCGCCGAGGCCGAGCGTGCGGGCATCGTCGTCGTCGAACCCGAGCCCGACCAACTCACGGTGCTGGCCGCGTCGCTGCACAACCACGGCGTCACGGCGACCGCGCGCGCCGGCCACGTGCGCCTCAGCGCACACGTCTCCACCGACGAGGAGACCCTCGCGATGCTCCGCGCGGCGTTCCTGTCGTTCGCGACCGCGGCATCCCGCTGAACGTTGACACGCCCGCGCGTGTCGCTGCCGGGCCCGTCGCGCGCCGGGGTTACGTTCGGGTCATCAGGCACGGCGTCTGATCGGAGCGGCCACGTAAGTTCGCCTCCGGAGAGCACAACACGGCCGTTGCGTCACCTGGATGGAGCAGCGTTTGCCTCAGCCCCGCTCGAACTCAGCAAGTCGGCCGACCACCGAATCCACGACGACGCAGGGGCACGGGGAGCGCACGTACGTGCTCGACACCTCCGTGCTGCTGAGCGACCCGTCGGCGATCTTCCGTTTCGCGGAGCACGCCGTGGTGCTGCCCGTGGTCGTGATCCAGGAGCTCGAGGCCAAACGCCACGACCCCGAGATCGGGTATTTCGCGCGCCAGGCCCTGCGCAAGCTCGATGAGCTGCGGGTGCAGCACGAGCGCCTCGACTTCCCCATGGAGGTGGGTGACCGGGGAGGCTCGCTGCGCGTGGAACTCAACCATTCCGCCATGTCGGTGCTGCCCTCGGGGCTGCAGCAGGGCGACAACGATTCGCGCATCCTCGCGGTCGCGATGAACCTGGCGAACGACGGTCTGGATGTCGTGGTCGTCAGCAAGGATCTGCCGCTTCGCGTGAAGGCGGCCTCGGTCGGCCTCGCCGCGGAGGAGTACCGCGCCGAACTCGCCGTCGACACCGGCTACACCGGCATCGCGTCGATCGACGTCTCGAGCGAGCAGATGGCGGACCTCTACGACGACGCCGTCATCTCCAGCCGGCTGGTTCAGGACCTGCCGGTGAACACCAGCCTCGTCATCCATTCGGATCGCGGATCGGCGCTCGGCCGCGTGGTGGGCAAGGGCGAGCTGCGCGTGGTGCGCGGCGACCGCGACGTGTTCGGGCTGCACGGTCGCAGCGCCGAGCAGCGCCTCGCGATCGACCTGCTGCTCGATCCGGAGATCGGCATCGTGTCGCTCGGAGGTCGGGCGGGTACGGGCAAGAGTGCGCTGGCTCTCTGCGCCGGCCTGGAGGCGGTTCTGGAGAAGCAGCAGCACCGCAAGATCATGGTCTTCCGTCCGTTGTACGCGGTCGGCGGGCAGGAGCTCGGCTACCTGCCTGGCGACAAGGACGAGAAGATGAACCCGTGGGGGCAGGCGGTGTTCGACACGCTCGGCGCCCTGGTCAGCGAGAACGTGCTGGAGGAGGTGGTGGAGCGCGGGATCCTCGAGGTGCTGCCGCTGACGCACATCAGGGGCCGGTCGCTGCACGACGCGTTCGTGATCGTCGATGAGGCGCAGTCGCTGGAGCGCAATGTGCTCCTCACGGTGCTCTCGCGCATCGGACAGAACTCGCGGGTGGTGCTCACGCACGATGTCGCCCAGCGCGACAACCTGCGGGTGGGGCGGCACGACGGGGTGGCCTCGGTGATCGAGACGCTGAAGGGCCACCCGCTCTTCGCTCACATCACCCTGACCCGGTCGGAGCGGTCGGCGATCGCGGCGCTCGTCACCGAACTGCTGGAGTCGAACGAACTCGCGTGAGCGGGTTGAGTCGCGGCCGAAGGCCGCGTGTCGAAACCTGTGGACGCACCCCGCGGTGGTGGGGCACCGCGGGGTAGCGTTCCGCGCGTGCGGCGCAGCAACCTCGGAAGAACGGCCTCACGTGGCCGGTTCCGGCCGGTTGGTCGCGCTCTCGCCGCGACAGTTCCGAGGTTCTTGCCGGATGCGGCGGCCGCCGCCCTCGCGCTCCTCGCGATCGCCGCGCTCGGCCTCGGCCCGACAGCGCTCACCGCGCTGTACATCGCTGCCGTCACGCCCGAGCTGATCCGGGTCGATCTGCGCGAGCACCGTCTTCCCCACCGCATGGTGCTGCCCGGGCTTCTCATCGGAGCCGTCGGCTGCGCACTGCAGGCATCCTGGCTGCCGCTGGTCGCGGGCCTGGCCTTCGGCGGGTTCCTGCTCGTGCTCGGGGTGACCGGCGGCATCGGCATGGGCGACGTGAAACTGGCGACCCTGCTCGGCCTGGGGTCCCCGACCCTCGCGGTCGCCGTGGCGTCGCCCCTGCTGGCGTTCCTCGGCGGGGGCATCGCCGCCCTCGTGGTGCTCATCGCCCGGGGTCCCGGCGCGCGACTGCCGTTCGGCCCTGCCCTGCTCGGGGGTTACTGGGTGGCGGTGACGCTGGCAGGGTCGATGACCGGCTGGGCGGGGGTCTGGCCGTAGGTCGCCGTCACCAGGATCGGCAGGTGGTCGGAGCCGCCCTTGGGCAGCGTCTCGACCGAGCTGATCACCATACCGACGCTGGTGGCGAAGTCGAAGTGCCCGCGCAGGAACTTGTACCGGGTGTAGGTGCGGCCGTCGCTGAAGCTGAGGTCGTGGCCGGTCTTGCCCACCGAGCGCCCGAGTCCGCGGCGGAACAGCGGGTAGTTGTAGTCCCCGACCATCAGATGCGGCAGCCCCGGGCCGAGCTCGGCGAGCCGCTCGTGCGCGGCGGCGATCTGCGCCCGGCGCAGCGAGTTGAGGGCGGTCAGCGGGGCGGCGTGGAACGACGCCACGACGAGTTCGTGGTCGGTCGTGCGGTCGAGCAACCGGGTGGCGAGCAGGCGTTCGTGGGCGGGTTTGGCGATCCGGTCGTGCAGCGACTTCTTGAGGGCGAACGCGCCGGTCTGCTGCGGCGTGTAGCGGTCGCGTCGGTGGTAGATCGCGAGCCCGAGCCGGTTCGCCGTCGTGCGATCGACCAGATGCATGGCGCCGAGTTCGTCGGGAAGGGCGGCGGAATCGACCTCTTGCAGGCAGAGCAGATCGAGGTCGTGACTCTCGATCAGGGCCAGCAGTTCGCCGACCGCCTTGTTCTTCTCGAGGTTGTAGCTGAGGACGCGCATGGCTCAACGCTACGCCGCGGCCGCCTACGCGGGGTGGGTCATCGAGAGAACGTCCAGCGCCGCATCCAGCTGCTCGTGCGTCACCTCGCCGCGCTCGACGAAGCCGAGGTCGATGACGGCCTCGCGCACCGTCATGCCCTGCGCGACGGAGTGCTTCGCGACCTTCGCGGCGGCCTCGTAGCCGATCACCTTGTTGAGAGGGGTGACGATCGAGGGCGAGGACTCGGCCATCGCGCGGGCGCGGTCGAGGTTGGCTTCGAGCCCGTCGACGGTCTTGTCGGCGAGCAGGACGCTGGAGTTCGCCAGCAGCCGGATGGATTCCAGCAGCGCGGTCCCCATGACGGGGATCGCGACGTTGAGCTCGAACGAGCCGGTGGCGCCGGCCCAGGCGATGGCGGCGTCGTTGCCGACCACGCGGGCGCCGACCATGATGACGGCCTCGGGGATCACCGGGTTGACCTTGCCGGGCATGATCGAGGACCCGGGCTGCAGGTCGGGGATGTGCAGTTCCGCGAGGCCGGTGTTCGGTCCGGAGCCCATCCAGCGCAGGTCGTTGCAGATCTTGGTCAGCGAGACGGCGATGGTGCGCAGGGCACCCGACGCCTCGACGAGGCCGTCGCGCGCGCCCTGGGCCTCGAAGTGGTCGACCGCCTCGGTGATGGGCAGGCCGGAGGTCTCGGCGAGGATCGCGATGACCTTCTGCGAGAAGCCCTTCGGCGTGTTGATGCCGGTGCCGACCGCCGTGCCGCCGAGCGGGACCTCGGCGACGCGCGGGATGGTCGCCTGGACCCGCTCGATGCCGAGGCGGATCTGGCGGGCGTACCCGCCGAACTCCTGGCCGAGGGTCACCGGGGTGGCATCCATCAGGTGCGTGCGGCCGGACTTCACCGCACCTGCCCAGAGCTCCGCCTTGGCCTCGAGCGCCTGGGCGAGGTGCTCGAGCGCCGGAACCAGGTCGTTGAGGAGCGCGCCGGTGACGGCGACGTGCACCGAGGTGGGGAACACGTCGTTGGAGGACTGCGAGGCGTTGACGTGGTCGTTGGGGTGTACCGGGGACCCGAGCTCGCGGGTGGCGAGGGTGGCGAGCACCTCGTTGATGTTCATGTTCGAGCTGGTGCCCGAGCCGGTCTGATAGGTGTCGACGGGGAACTGGTCGTGGTGCTCGCCGGCGATCAGGTGGTCGGCGGCGACCACGATGGCGTCGGCGATCGCACCGTCGAGGATGCCGAGCTCTTTGTTGACCAGCGCGGCGGCGCGCTTGATGCGCGCGAGAGCCACGATCTGGCCGGCCTCGAGGCCCGAACCGGAGATCGGGAAGTTCTCGACGGCGCGCTGGGTCTGCGCGCTGTACAGGGCGGAGGCCGGGACCCGGACCTCGCCCATTGTGTCGTGCTCGATACGGAAGTCTTCGGAGGTGCTCACGGCGACGTGGGGCCTTTCAGATGGAGCCGAGGATGACATCGGGCACGACACGGCCCTCGCTGAGCCGGTAGTTCGCACCCACCACTGCCAGCGTACCGGCGGCGATCGCCGCCCCGATCAGCTCGGAAGCCTCCAGCAGTTCTGCGACGGTGTCGCGCAGGTGCTCGCGGCCGACATCGACGGGGTCGTGCGAGGGGACCCGCGCGACGGCCCGCGCGATCGGGGCGATGAGGCTGCCGATGTGGGGAGGCAGCGGCGGGGCGTCCGGCCCCGCCTGATCGATGGCGGCCTGGACGGCACCGCAGGCGTCGTGCCCGAGGACGACGATGAGCGGCACATCGAGCACGGCGACCGCGTACTCCAGCGAGCCGACCACCGAGTCGGAGATCACCTGCCCCGCGTTGCGCACCACGAACAGGTCGCCGAGGCCCTTGTCGAAGATGATCTCGGCCGCGAGACGCGAGTCGCTGCAGCCGAACAGCGCCGCGTGCGGGGCCTGACCGCCCGCCAGCTTCTCGCGCTGCTCGACGTCTTGGCGAGGGTGCCGCGGCTCGCCGGCGACGAAGCGCTCGTTGCCGCGCTCCATCTCGTGCCAGACCTGCGCGGGCGTGCGTCGCTCGGTCACGATTCCGCCGTCAGCTGTTCGGCGACGGCGGTCGCCAGCGCCGCGAACTCCGCATCGCTCGCGGTACCGCCGAGGACGATGGTCGATCTGCCGATACCGGCGACGAGGATGTAGGCCAGATTGCCCGGGTCGCGAACCTCGCGGCGGTCGTAGGTCGTCCACCTGACGCCCCCGTAGTCGACCCGATCGGTCACGTCGGCGTCGGCGGTCTGATCGGCGATCCACCGGTCGTCGGCGTCGAGGCCCTGGACGAGGCCGATGTACTCGCCGCCGGGCGTCAGGAACCCGATCTGCCAGGTGTGCTCGTCGCCCTCGCCCTTCGGACCGGCGCGGTTGGCGCGCCACCCCTCGGGCAGCGCCGGTGCGGCGAGTGGGGCGTCGAATCCCGGCTGGGCGTCGCGTGCCGCCTGCCGGTAGTCGACGGCGGGCATCTCGATCGCCTGGGGACGCACCACGACGAGCACGATGAAGGCGACGACGGCGAGCGAGGCGAGCAGCGCCAGCACCAGGTTGAACGTGGTCTGGCGCGCGCGCCGCCGGAGGCGGGCCTCGGCCTTGCGATCCGCCTCCTCCTGCGGCGTCTCGGCACGCCCGAGCTCGGCGACGATGGGCCGGCCGGAGTCGTCGGTCACGATTCGGCGCTCGCGCGCGCCGCGTCGAGGCGTGCCTTCGCGCCGATCAGCCATTCTTCGCAGCGCCGGGCGAGCGCCTCGCCGCGTTCCCAGAGCGCCAGGGACTGCTCGAGGGTCGCGGCGCCCTGTTCGAGCTCGGTGACGACGCGGATCAACTCGTCGCGGGCCTCTTCGTAGGACAGCGCGGCGACATCGGAGGGCTCGGCGGTCACGGAGACCACTCTAACCGCGCCCCTCCGCCGGGGCGGAGTCGGCGTCGACGGTGGTGGAGACCGCACCGTCGCGGAGGGTGAGGAGGACGGGGGAGCCGGGACGCGCATCCGCCACCCCGCGCAGCACGTGCCCGTCGGCGCCCTGCGCGATCGCGTAGCCGCGTTCGAGCGTGCGCTTCGGCGACAGCGCCCGCAGCTGCCCGGTGAGCTCGGCGAGCCCGCGTTCGGCGCGCTCGACGGCATGGTCGACCAGCTGCGACCCGCGGGCGACCCAGCGGGTCAGCTCCTCGGAACGCTGCGTCACCAGCCAGCCGGGGTCGGCGAGCACCGGGCGGGTGCGCAGGGAGGCGAGTCGGTCGATCTCGTGGCCCAGCATCCCGGTGACGCGCAACCGGATGCGAGAGCGGGCCTGCTGGACGCGCGCCAGCTCGTCGGCGACATCGGGCACGACCCGCTTCGCGGCGTCCGTCGGGGTGGAGGCCCGCAGGTCGGCGACCTCGTCGAGCAGGGGCCGGTCGGCCTCGTGCCCGATCGCGCTCACCAGGGGCGTCGCGCAGGCCGCCGCCGTGCGCAGCAGGGCCTCGTCGCTGAAGGCCAGCAGGTTCTGGAAGTCGCCGCCGCCGCGGGCGACGATGATGACATCCACCCCCGGGTCGGCGTCGAGTTCGCGGATGGCGGCCGCGACATCCGCCGCCGCCCGGTCGCCCTGCACGGCCGCATGCCGCACCCGGAACTCCACCTGAGGCCAGCGCAGCTGCGCGTTGCGCAGCACGTCTTTCTCGGCGTCGCTGTCTTTGCCGGTGATCAGCCCGATGCAGTGCGGCAGGAACGGCAGTCGCTTCTTGCGCGCCGCATCGAACAGCCCCTCGTCGGCGAGCTGCCGGCGCAGCCGCTCGAGCCGCTCGAGCAGGTCGCCGAGCCCGACGTGCCGCATCTGCAGCACCTGCATCGACAGGGTGCCGCCCTTGACCCAGAACTCGGTCTTCACCAGGGCGATGACGTGGTCGCCCTGGGCGAACTGCTCGCTCAGCTTGGCGCGGGTCGATGACCAGAGCTGGAAGGACAGCGTCACGTCGCTGTCGAGGTCTTTGAGCTTGCCGAACACCGCGCCGTTGCGCTCGTTCCATTGCGCCAGTTCGCCCTCGACCCAGACGGTGCCCAGGCGCTCGATCCAGCCCTTGATCTTGGCGGCGACGACGGCGACCGGCCATGGCGTCTCGGAGGTCGAGGGCTCGGCCCCGGTGGCGCGGGGGGCGGATGCGGGGGCGTCGGTCACCCGGTCAGGGTAGTTCACGCCGGGGACGGCGGAGACGCTGTGGAAGGATCGGGGGATGACGCACGCCGATCCCCGACCGGACGCGCGATCGCGTCGCACCATCCTCATCACCGTCGTGGCGGCGGCTCTGGTGGCGGTGCTCGCCCTCGCCGGGATCCTCTGGGCGGTGAACGGGTTCGGCCAGAACGCCGCGGACCCGCGCCCGAGCGCGACGACGGGCGGGGACGCCCCCGTCGACGACATCGACGGCGTCTCGTACGAGAACGCCGAGTACGGCTACCGCGTGGTGTTCCCCGGAACCCCCGCCGAGCAGTCGCAGACCCTGCCGGTGCAGGGGTTCGAGGTCGAACTGCTCACCGTGACCTGGGAGGAGGGCGAGGAGGCCCTCATCGCCAACTCGGCCCGGTTCCCCGAGGAGTTGCTGGGCGATGTCGAGACGATGCTCGACGGCGCGGTGACCGGGGCGATCGGCAACGTCCCGGGCGGTCAGCTCATCTCGGCCGAGGCGGCCACCCTCGACGGCATGCCGGCGCGCGAGGTCCGGGCCGACACCTCGGTCGGACCGATCCGGATGATCCTGGCGATGGGCGACGGCGTGCAGTACCAGCTGATCGCCGGCAACAGCGATGACGAGCGGGCCGAGGCGTTCTTCGCCAGCTTCCACCGGGTCTGACTTCGTAGAATCGACGGGTGATCACCAACGGGCAGGTCCCGGTCGATGCTCCGCGCATGCCCGCGGTGCGCGGCCGGCTCGCCGACCTCCCGGTCGCGGGCGAGAAGCGGGTGCTGCTCGCCGCCCCGCGCGGGTACTGCGCCGGCGTCGACCGTGCCGTGATCGCGGTCGAGAAGGCCCTCGACCGGTTCGGCAGCCCGGTCTACGTGCGCAAGCAGATCGTCCACAACGTGCACGTGGTCTCCGAGCTCGAGAAGCGCGGCGCGATCTTCGTCGACGACGTCGCCGAGGTGCCCACCGGATCCCACATCGTCTTCAGCGCCCACGGCGTCAGCCCGGCCGTCGTCCAGGGCGCCGCCGAGCGCGGGCTCGACGCGATTGACGCCACCTGCCCGCTCGTCACGAAGGTGCATCGCGAGGCGCAGCGGTTCGCGAAACAGGACGCCACCATCCTGCTCATCGGGCACGCCGGCCACGAGGAGGTCGAGGGCACGATGGGCCAGGCGCCCGAGCGCACCATCCTGGTCAACGGTCCCGGCGACGTCGACACGCTCCAGGTGCCCGACACCGACAACCTGGTGTGGATCTCGCAGACCACCCTCAGCGTCGACGAGACGATGGATACGGTTCGCCGGCTGCGTGAGCGCTTCCCGCACCTGCAGGACCCGCCCTCCGACGACATCTGCTACGCGACGCAGAACCGGCAGGTGGCGATCAAGAAGGTCGCGCCGGATGCGGATGTCGTCATCGTCGTCGGCTCGGCCAACAGCTCCAACAGCGTGCGTCTCGTCGAGGTGGCGCTGGAGTACGGCGCGCGCGCCGCCTACCGGGTCGACTACGCCTCCGAGATCCAGCAGGAGTGGCTCGACGGCGCCCGGTCGATCGGGGTGACCAGCGGTGCCAGCGTCCCGGAGGTGCTGGTGCAGGAGGTGCTCGCCGATCTGGCGGATGCCGGCTACGCCTCCGTCGAGGAGGTCACCACCGCGCACGAGGACCTGATGTTCTCGCTGCCCAAAGAGCTGCGCACCGATTCCTCGGGCAACGCCGATGACCGCGGGCTCGGAGGCCGCGCCCGCCGCTAGCATTCCCCTGAACCCGACACCGCGCGTCAGGGAGGAGCGTCGCCATGCGCGTCCGCGTCCTTCCGCGCGACCTGGCCGCCCGCATCATCAACGGCACCGTGGCCAGCATGGGCTGGGCCGTCGGAGCGATCACGATCATCACGGCGTTCCCGGTGCTCATCGAGACGCTGGTGCTGCGGGGCCGGGGTGCGGACCTGCCGCTGCCGGTGATGCTGCTCGCGGTGATCCTGCTGGGCATCGCCGCGGTGGCAAGGTGGCGCCGCGTCGAAGTGGTGCTGGTGTTCCTCGCCGTCGCCTGCGTGGCGACCCTCGCCTACGAGCTGATCCTGCTGGACGGCGACCCGGGCATGCTCGATGACAACCTCTATCTCGTGAACCGTCCCACGCTCGCGATCGTCGCGGTGAGCGTCGCATCCGCCACCGCCCTCAGCGGGATCCTGTGGAGCGCCTTCCAGCTCGTGCTGGCCACCTCGGTCGCCCTCACGGCGTCGATCATCGCGGGGGTGCCGTTCCGTCCCGGGTTCGGGCCGCTGATGGTGTTCGCGATCGCTACCGTCGGCTACTCGACGTTCGCGGTGATCCAGGCGGCCCAGCGCCGCAAGGTGCCGAACTTCGACGCACTCGAGGCCGAGACCCAGCGTCTGGCGCGGGGCGAAGACCTGTCGAAGGCGACGATGGCGGTCGTGCACGACACCGTGCTGAACGACCTGGCGATCCTGCTCAACTCCACCGGCGCGCTCGAGGATGCGGCGATCGACCGGCTGCGCCGCGACATGGCCGAGCTGCGCAGCGCCGAGTGGATCTCGCAGACCACGTCGATCCCGACCGCCGACGACGAGGACGCCACGCTGCGCAACGACATCATGCGCATGGTGAGCGACTTCCAGTGGCGGGGGCTGTCCATCCACGTGACCGGCTCAGGCAGCGGGGTCTACAAGCTGAGACCGAAGGTGGCGCGAGCGCTCATCGGCAGCGTCCGGGCGGCGTTCGAGAACGTGCTGCGCCACTCCGGGGTGACCGTCGCCGAGCTGGAACTGATCTACAGCGACGACGAGATCACGGTCATGATCACCGATCAGGGCGCGGGCTTCGACAGGGCGGCGATCGCGCCCGACCGGCTCGGCGTGCGGGGCTCGATCGAGGAGCGCCTGCGCGCCGTCGGCGGTCATGCGCAGATCTGGTCGAGTCCGGGAGGCGGGACCTCGGTGGTGCTGACGGTGCCGATCCTGCGGGTCGTGGCGCCGCATCCGGAATCGACGCACCGGGAGACGCACCGGTGAGCCGGCCCTGGCGCCGGGTCGCCGGACTCTCGGCCTACGAGCTCGACCCGCTCAGCTGGTTCACCGGGCCGTTCGTGCCCCTGGTGTTCGCGGGACTCAATCTCGTCTACGGCGTCACGATGGCCACGATCACCTGGATCGAGGTGGGCAACCCGCGCCTGCAGTTCGCCGGGGTGATCCTCGGGACGCTCGGCTGTCTGTTCGTGCACGTCGCCACCCGCACCCTGCGCACCCGGATCAGCTGGCGCGCCGGGGCGATCGCGGTCGGGCTGGGCAGCCTCGGCTTCCTGGTGTCGGCGCTCGGGTACACCAACATCCGGTTCTCGATCGACCTGTGGTCGGCGCCGTTCTCGGTCGCGCTGGTGCTCGCGAGCCTGGCGCCGTATCTGCCGGCCCGGTCGCTGATCCTGCTCGGGCTCGGCTCGATCGCGGTGACGGCACCGGTGGCTTACCTGATCGTGCAGGACGACGTGCCGGAGTGGGGTCCGGTCGCGACGGTGTTCATCATGCTGTCGCCGATCATCACCGGGATCGTCGCGACCGCCACCTTCTCGTACGTGGTGGTCAGCCGCATGCAGCCGCTCATCGAGAAGCGGTCCCAGTCGCTGGTGTCGGCCGATGTGGCCCGCAGCGAGAAGGTCGAGCAGGCCGAGCGGGTGCGCCTGGCCGAACTGACGGCGCGCGCGGTGCCGTTCCTGGAGTCGGTGATCGCGGCCGGTGAGGTCTCACCGGGTGACCGGGCGCTTGCCGGCCAGCTGGCGCGCCGGTTGCGGGACGACCTGGTCACCCAGTCGAACGTCACCTGGCTCGACTCGATCGCCCAGAACAGCAGGCTCGTGGTGATCGATCCGGAGCGTCGCGCCGCGCGGATGCGCGCCCCCCAGCGCACGGCGCTGCGCGCACTGCTGGAGGCGATCCTCGACACCCCGGGGACCGATTCCGGTTCGCTGCTGGTCGAGTTGCGCGGCGCCGAGAACGGGTCGACGGCGGTCGGGGTCAGCCTCGACATGGAGCTTCCCGAGGGCCGGCGCATCATGCACCTGGCGCCGTACTATCTGACCCTCGGCACCGAGGTGAAGGACCTGCAATGGAGCAGGGACGAGTTCATCAAGCTGAGTTTCCAGCTGCCGGACTAGCGTGCGCTGATCGAGTGGCCCTTCGAACCGAGCTGGGCGGTCGCCTCGCCGACCCGCGCCGCCATCGCCGACTCGGCGAGCTTGCCCCACGACCGCGGGTCGTACACCTTCTTGTTGCCGACCTCGCCGTCCACCTTGAGGAAGCCGTCGTAGTTCTTCAGCACGCTGTCGGCGACCGAGCGGCTGAAGGCGTACTGGGTGTCGGTGTCGATGTTCATCTTGATGACGCCGTTGCGCACGGCCGTCGCGATCTCCTCGTCGGAGGAGCCGGAGCCGCCGTGGAACACCAGGTCCAGCGGCAGCGGGCCGGTGCCGTACTTGGCCTGGATGCCGTCCTGGATCTCTT
Organism: Pseudolysinimonas sp.; assembly: GCA_035556655.1. Classification (GTDB taxonomy): domain Bacteria; phylum Actinomycetota; class Actinomycetes; order Actinomycetales; family Microbacteriaceae; genus JBDSKH01. The sequence goes on along the minus strand of DATMFW010000031.1, from coordinate 6,080 downwards.
TCAGCAACTCGGGGCGCAGCACGACGTTGCCGGGCTTGTACACGCCGTGCACGTTGCCGAAGGTCAGCGCGGCCATGTAGCGCCCCTGCTCGCCGAGGCCGAGCGCCTCGACCGTGGCGACCGCGTCATCCAGCGTGGTGTAGAGGTGCTCGTTGATCTCGTGGCTGACGCCGTCCTCTTCGCCGCCGACGACGCCGATCTCGACCTCGAGGATCGCGTCGATCGCCTTCATGCGCGGCAGGATCTCTTTCGCCACCTCGAGGTTCTCACCGAGCGGAACGGCCGAGCCGTCCCACATATGCGACTGGAAGATCGGGTGCCTGCCCGCCTTCACCTCGGCCTCGGAGGCCTCGATGAGCGGCATCACGAACCCGTCGAGGGCGTCCTTGGGGCAGTGGTCGGTGTGCAACGCGACGGTGATCGGATAGTTCTTGGCCACCTCGGTGGCGAACGCGGCGAACGCGAGGGCTCCCGAGGCGCGGGCCTTGACCGACTGCCCGGCGAAGAAGTCGGCGCCCCCGGTCGTGACCTGGATGATCCCGTCCGATCCGGCCTCGGTCAGTCCCTGCAGAACGGCGTTGATGGTCGAGGAGGACGAGACGTTGATCGCGGGGAACGCGAAGCCGTTCTTCTTCGCGGTGTCGAGCATCTCGGCGTACTGGTCGGGGGTCGCGATAGGCATGGCACTAGTCTGGCAGAGCGCTGTCGCCACCCGGCGTGTCCTGTTCATCTCGAACCTCTTGGATGCTGTGGTGACTCCCGATACCGAGACCGGAACCCTGTTCCTCCACCCCGACCGCAACCTCGCGCTGGAACTGGTGCGGGCGACCGAGGCGGCCGCGATCCGCGCCGTGCCTTTCATCGGCAAGGGCGACAAGCTCGGCGCCGACGGCGCCGCGGTGGATGCGATGCGCAAGTTCCTGGGCACCGTCAACTTCGCCGGGACGGTCGTCATCGGCGAAGGGGAGAAGGACAAGGCGCCGATGCTGTTCAACGGCGAGGTGGTCGGCAACGGCCGGGGGCCGGCCTGCGACATCGCGGTCGACCCGATCGACGGCACCTCGCTCACCGCGGCCGGACGGCGCAATGCGATCTCGATGATCGCCGCGTCGGACCGTGGCACGATGCTCGACGCCTCGACCGTCTTCTACATGGACAAGATCGTCACCGGACCCGAGGGGATCGGCCTCGTCGACATCCGCAAGCCGGTGGGCGAGAACATCCGCGCGCTGGCGAAGGCGAAGCGCAAGGACGTCTCGGAGATGTCGATCGGCGTGCTCGACCGTCCCCGGCACGAGCAGCTGATCGACGAGATCCGAGCGGCGGGAGCCGGCACCCGGCTGCTGCTCGACGGCGATGTCGCGGGCGGCATCGACGCCGCCAGCTACGAGGGCCGCATCGACATGTGCCTGGGCATCGGCGGCAGCCCGGAGGGGGTGGCGACGGCGTGCGCGATCAAGGCGCTGGGCGGGCTGATCCAGACCCGGCTCGCGCCGCTCAGCGACGAGGAGAAGCAGCGCGGCATCGATGCCGGCCTGAAGTTCGACCACGTGTACGAGGCCGACGAACTGGTGCGCGGCGACAACACGTTCTTCGTGGCGACCGGCGTGACCGACGGCAACCTGGTGTCGGGCGTGCGGCGCAAGGGCCCGGTGATCCGCACCGAGAGCATCGTCCTGCGGGCGCGCTCTGGCACGATCCGCCGGGTCATCGCGGACCACCTGGTCGAGAAGTGGCTCGGGGAGTCGCTGCCCATCTGACCCCGCTCCTTGCGGAGTGAGTACTCACTCATTAGACTCGCCCGGTGCCCACACCGCCCGAGATCTTCGCCGACACCGCGGCGTTCTCGCGCGAGCGCGCCCGGCCGCTCTCGCCGGAGGAGCGCCGCGCGGCGATCGTCGACGCGATCATCCCGCTGCTGCGTGAGCGCGGCCGCGACATCTCGACCCGGCAGATCGCCGAGGCCGCCGGGGTCGCCGAAGGGACCCTGTTCCGCGCGTTCGGCGACAAGGACTCGATCATCGAGGCCGCCATCGCGCGGGTGACCGATCCCGGTCCGATCCGCGCGAAGCTGCGCGGCATCGATCCCGACGAACCCACCGAGGACAAGATCCGCCAGGTCCTGTTCCTGCTGCGCGAACGCTTCACCGGCTTCATCGGATTCATGACCGCCCTGGGCATGCAGGGCCCGCCCCCCGGCACCCGGCCCTCGGACGACGACTGGATCGCCACCATGCGGCAGATCTTCCGCGACGAGGAGCTCGGCGTCCCGGTCGAGACCCTCGCGTTCTACCTGCGTCTCATCGCCTTCGGCACGGCGATCCCGGCCTTCAACGCCCCCCACGTGTTCACCGACGAGGAGCTGACCGAGGTCATCGTGCACGGCATCCTCACCACCGCCACCACACCACGAAAGAAGGACTGAACCGAATGCTCGGTCGCATCCTCGTCCGTTTCCTCCGGCCGTTCTGGCCACTCCTGATCGGCGTGATCGTCTTCCAGACCGGACAGTCGGTCGCCGCGCTCTTCCTGCCCAACCTCAACGCCGACATCATCGACGAGGGGGTCGTCACCGGCGACATCGGATTCATCCTGCGCACCGGCGCCGTCATGCTCGCCATCACGCTCGTGCAGATCGCCTGCGCGATCGCCGCCGTCTACTTCGGGGCGCGCACGGCGATGGGTCTCGGGCGCGACCTGCGCTCGGCCATCTTCACGCGCGTCGGGGAGTTCAGCGAGCGCGAGGTCTCGAAGTTCGGGGCGCCCTCGCTCATCACCCGCACCACCAACGACGTCCAGCAGGTGCAGATGCTCGTGCTGATGACCTGCACGATGCTCGTCGCCGCCCCCATCCAGAGCATCGGGGGCGTGATCTTCGCGCTGCGCGAGGACGTCGCCCTGTCCTGGATCCTGGTCGTCGCGGTGCCCGTCCTGCTCGGGGTGATGGCCTTCATCATCGTCCGCATGGTGCCGCTCTTCCGCTCGATGCAGAAGCGCATCGACACGGTCAACCGGGTGCTGCGCGAACAGCTGAGCGGCATGCGCGTGGTGCGCGCGTTCGTGCGCGAGGACATGGAGGAGGAGCGCTTCCGGGTCGCCAACGACGCGCTCACCGAGACGGCCCTGAAGACCGGGCGTCTGTTCGCCCTCATGTTCCCCGCCGTCATGCTCGTGCTCAACGCCTCGAGCGTCGCCGTGCTGTGGTTCGGTGCCTTCCGGATCGAGAGCGGCGAACTGCAGATCGGCTCGCTGACGGCGTTCCTCGCCTATCTCATCCAGATCCTGATGGCGGTCATGATGGCCACCTTCATCGCCGTCCTGCTGCCGCGCGCGGCGGTCTCGGCCGACCGCATCGGCGAGGTGCTTCAGACCGAGAGCTCGGTCCGGCCTCCGGTCGCGCCCGTCACCGAGCTGACCCTGAGCGGTCAGGTCGAGCTGCGCGACGCGACCTTCGCCTACCCGGGAGCGGAGCAGCCGGTGCTGCGCCACCTCTCGTTCACCGCCGGCCGGGGCGAGACCACCGCGATCATCGGATCGACCGGTGCGGGCAAGACCACGCTGGTGAACCTGCTGCCCCGGCTGTTCGATGTCACCGAGGGAGCGGTGCTCATCGACGGTGTCGACGTGCGCGAGCTCGATCCCGACCTGCTGTGGAGCCGCATCGGGCTGATCCCGCAGCGCGCCTACCTGTTCTCGGGGACCGTGGCGAGCAATCTGCGCTACGGAAACCCGGACGCCACCGACGACGAGCTCTGGGCCGCGCTCGAGATCGCGCAGGGCAAGGACTTCGTCGCGGCGATGCCCGAACAGCTCGAGGCGCCGATCGCCCAGGGCGGTACGAACGTCTCCGGTGGCCAGCGCCAGCGTCTTGCCATCGCCCGCGCCCTGGTGAAGCGTCCCGAGATCTACGTCTTCGACGACTCGTTCTCGGCGCTCGACACCGCGACCGATCAACGATTGAGAGCGGCGCTCGCGCGCGAGGTGGGGGAGGCCACGGTCATCGTGGTCGCCCAGCGGGTGTCGACGATCATCGACGCCGACCAGATCATCGTGCTCGAGGACGGCGCGATCGTCGGGGTCGGCACCCATGAGGAACTGCTCGCCACCTCGGCGGAGTACGCCGAGATCGTCGCCAGCCAGCTGAGCGCGGAGGAGGCGGCCTGATGGCCGACGAGAAGAAGACCCCGGCCGCACCCGAGCGTCCCGCGGTCACCGCGCCGCGGCGCGGGCCCGGCGGAGGAGGCGGGCCGTTCGGCGGCATGGGCATGCCGGCCGAGAAGTCGATGAACTTCGGGCCCTCCGCCCGCCGGCTCATCGGGCGCTTGCGCCCGGAACGCACCGGCATGGTGTTCGTGATCCTGCTCGGGGTGCTGAGCGTGCTGCTCGCCGTGCTGGGGCCCAAGATCCTCGGCGAGGCGACCAACATCATCTTCGAGGGCGCGATCTCCAGCACCATCCCGGCCGGCGTGACGCAGGACCAGGTGATCCAGCAGCTCGAGGCGAGCGGCGACCAGCAGCAGGCCGATTTCCTGCGCGGGCTCGATCTGACGCCCGGTCAGGGCATCGACTTCGATGCGCTCGCGCTCGTGCTGGGCATCGTGCTGCTGCTCTACGTCTTCTCGTCGGTGTTCAGCTGGCTGCAGGCGTACGTGCTGAACGGCATCACCCAGCGCACCGTCTACCGCCTGCGTGAGGAGGTCGAGGCGAAGCTGCACCGACTGCCGCTGAGCTACTTCGACAAGATGCAGCGCGGCGAGCTGCTCAGCCGGGTGACCAACGACATCGACAACATCTCGCAGAGCCTGCAGCAGACGCTCAGCCAGCTGCTGGTGTCGTTGCTCACGGTGATCGGCGTGCTCGTCATCATGTTCGTGATCTCGCCGCTGCTGGCCGCCGTCGCGATCGTCGCCGTGCCGCTGACGCTGCTGATCGTGACGCTGATCGCGAAGCGCTCGCAGAAGCTCTTCGTCGCCCAGTGGACGCACACCGGTGCGCTGAACGCCCAGATCGAGGAGGGCTACACCGGCCACGCTCTGGTGAAGGTGTTCGGCCGTCACCGCGAGGTCGAGGCCCGCTTCGCCGAGAAGAACGGCGAGCTCTACGCCGCCAGTTTCGGGGCGCAGTTCATCAGCGGCCTGATCATGCCCGCCACCATGTTCGTCGGCAACCTGGTCTACGTGCTGATCGCCGTCGTCGGAGGCGTGATGGTGGCCGGCGGGTCGCTGAGCCTCGGCGACGTGCAGGCGTTCATCCAGTACTCGCGCCAGTTCACCCAGCCGCTGTCGCAGCTCGGCTCGATGGCGAACCTGCTGCAGTCGGGCGTCGCCTCGGCCGAGCGGGTGTTCGAGCTGCTCGATGCCGACGAGCAGACCCCGGATGCGGACCCGCCCGCCAGCCCCCGCGACGCGACCGGGCGGCTGGCTTTCGAGAACGTGTCGTTCTCGTACGACCCCGACGTCCCGCTGATCGGCGACCTGTCCCTGGTGGCCGAACCCGGCTCGACGGTCGCGATCGTGGGGCCGACGGGGGCGGGGAAGACCACCCTGGTGAACCTCGTGATGCGCTTCTACGAGTTGAACGGCGGCCGCATCACCCTCGACGGCGTCGACACCACGACGATGACCCGCGACGACCTGCGTTCCCGCACCGGGATGGTGCTGCAGGACACCTGGCTGTTCGAGGGGTCGATCCGCGACAACATCGCCTACGGCCGCCCGGATGCGTCCGAGGAGGAGATCCACGCCGCGGCCGAGGCGGCCTACGTCGACCGGTTCGTGCACTCGCTGCCCGAGGGATACGACACGATCCTGGAGGACGAGGGCGGCAACGTCTCGGCGGGCGAGAAGCAGCTCATCACGATCGCGCGGGCGTTCCTGGCCCGCCCGAGCGTGCTGATCCTCGACGAGGCGACCTCGTCGGTCGACACCCGTACCGAGTTGCTCGTGCAGCGGGCGATGAGCGCGCTGCGCAAGGACCGCACGAGCTTCGTCATCGCGCACCGGCTCTCCACGATCCGCGACGCCGACCTCATCCTGGTGATGGAGGCGGGCTCGATCGTCGAGCAGGGCACGCACGAGCAG
>DATMFW010000030.1:0-35251 GCA_035556655.1 Pseudolysinimonas sp. | reverse complement strand
AACTCGTAGACCCGGTCGGGAGTGTCGGCGGCGCGCAGGGCGGCCGCCTTGTCCGGATCGAGCAGGACGGTCGCCAGCTGCGACAGCAGCGCGATGTGGCCGTTGCCCTTCGCGGCGATGCCCACGGCGACGCTGACCGGGTTTCCATCCCAGTCGACGCCGTCCGGGAAGCGCAGCACCACGATCGCATCGTCCTTCACCGCGTCCTTGCCGGCGAGGGTGCCGTGCGGAATGGCGACACCCTCGCCGACGTAGGTGGAGACCGAGTTCTCGCGCTCGAGCATCGCGTCCACGTAGCTCGGATCGACGGCTCCCGCCGCGATCAGTGCCACGCCGGCCTGCCGGATCGCGTCATCGCGATCGGCTGCCACCGCATCCAGCCGAATGGATGCCGGCGCCAGCAGGTCGGTGAGCGGCTTCTGCGCCTCCTCGTCAGCCATCGGTCACACCTCGACCGTCGTGCCATCCTGAATGGCCTTGACAAGCTTGGTGACGACCGGGTCACCCAGGAAGAGCTGGAACGGGACCACCGGGACATCGGGGACGACCCCGCGTGCCCGGTCCGCCAGCCCCGCCTGGGTGACGACCACATCGGCGTCGGCCGGGATGTTCGCGACCGGCGAATGCTCGACGGTCACCCCGTTCTTCGCGAGCTGCTTCTTGAGGGTGGACGCGAGCATCACGCTCGAGCCCATCCCCGCGTCGCAGGCGACGATCAGCTTCTTGACGCTTCCGCCGTCGATGGTGGTCATGGCTGTTCTCCTTCGTCGAGTGACAGGTGCTTCGAGGCTACTTCTTGGACGCGGCCTTGTTCTCGGCGGTCTTCTCCTTGGCGGCCTCGAGGTCGATGGCCGCGTCGACGGCCGACTCCTTGCGGCCGAACCCGAGGAGCAGGGAGCCGACCACGAAGGTCACGCCGGCCGAGATGATCACCCCGAGCAGGATCAGCAGAACCTGGTCGGGAGGGGACACCGCGAACCACGCGAAGATGCTGCCCGGAGATGCCGGCGCCACCAGACCGAGGCCGAGCAGCGACTCCCACAGAACGCCCGTCGCACCGCCGACGATCGCGGCGATGATCAGGATCGGCTTCATCAGCACGTACGGGAAGTAGATCTCGTGGATGCCGCCGAGGAAGTGCACGACCATCGCGGCCGGGACCGTCGGACGGACCGCGCGCGGACCGAACAGCAGCATGGCGGCGAGGATGCCGAGACCCGGACCGGGGTTCGATTCGATCATGAAGAAGATCGAGCGCCCGGCGTCGGCGGCCTGGTCGATTCCCAGCGGCGTGAACACGCCGTGGTTGATCGCGTTGTTGAGGAACAGCACCTTCGCCGGCTCCACCACGATCGATACGAGCGGCAGGAGACCGGTGCTGACCAGGGCGTTGGCGAGCCAGCCGAGGCCCTGCGTGATCCAGAACGTGATCGGGCCGATGATGTACAGGCCCACGACGACCATCACCCCGCCGATGATGCCGGCCGAGAAGTTGTCGACGAGCATCTCGAAGCCGCCCTTGACCTTGCCCGCGATGGCGTTGTCCCACTTCTTAATGATCCACGCGGTGAGCGGACCGAGCACGAACGCGGCCAGGATGGTCGGTCCGATCTCGGCGATCGAGCCCGGACGCGTGACCTCCTCGCCGTTCAGCGACAGGCCGGTGAGCCACGGCACCGCGACCGGCGCCATCATGGCGCCGACCAGCGAGACCGCGCCGACGACGCCGCCACGGTGGCCGTACACGCGGTAGCCGCCGGTGAAGGCGATCAGGATCGGGATCAGGATGACGATCAGCGGGCCGACGACCGAGCTGATCTGCGTGCTCACCTCGGTCTGGGTTCCGGCGATCTTGTTCACCCATCCGTCGGGGATGAACAGCGTGGTGATGAGACCGAATGCGATGAACGCACCCAGGTTCGGCATCACCATGCCGGCGAGGAAGGCACCGAACCGTTGCACGACGGCGCGTGCCCCGGTTCCGGTGACTGCTGGTGTGTAGTCGGACATTGTGTAGGTACTCCTTCGTACGGACAGTCGGGGACGGTGGCGATTGCTAACTGGCCACGAGGGGCCGATCCAGGTCTGGCTGCCACACCAGCTGGACGATCGAGGGGTCGAGGTCGGCGGGTCCGGGAACGGCGCTGCCGGGGAGTCGCGTCGCCGCGGCGCCCCAGGTGAGGGCCTCGAGCAGGGCAGCCTCGACATCCGCCTCGTCGTGGGTGAACCGCGAGAGGAAGCCCGCGAGGAAGCAGTCGCCCGCCCCGACGGTGCTGCGCGGGTGGGTGACACGCGATTCGCCGACGAGCATGCCGGCCGGCCCGACCAGCACGGCGCCCTCGGCGCCCAGGCTCACCAGCACGTGTTCGGCGCCGCGGGCGCGCACCTGCTCGGCCGCCTCGCGCACCTCGGCCATCGAGCCGAGCGGCCGGCCGACCAGTTCGGCCAGCTCGTGCCGGTTCGGCTTGACGATCCGCGGTGCAGCCTCGAGCGCCATCGCCAGCATCTCGCCGCTGGAGTCGATGACGAGCTGGGCACCCGTCGCCGTCGCCTCGGCGAGCAACGACTGGACCTGCGCCGTCGTGAACCGCGGGGGCGTGCTGCCCGAGACCACCAGCCAGTCGCCATCGCGCGTGCTGGTGCGCATCGCCGTGGCGATGGCATTCACATCGGATGCGGTGAGCGGGTTCCCCGGTTCGTTCAGCTTCGTGACGGTGCCGTCCGGCTCGCACACCGTGAGGTTCGATCGGGTGCGACCCGAGACCGGCACGAACCGCGACAGGACGCCGTCCCGCTCGAGGAGGCGACTCAGCTCGGCGCCCTCCGGTCCCCCGACCGCCAGCACGGCGAGCGAGGGCACGCCGTTGGCGATGAGGGCACGTGTGACGTTGACGCCCTTGCCGCCGGGCTCCAGCACCGGATCGCTCGTGCGGTTGACGGCGCCGCGCTCGAGCGACTCGACATCGACGGTGCGGTCGAGGCTCGGGTTGAGAGTCAACGTGACGATCACACGACCACCACCCGGGGACCCGCGTTCTCGAGGTCCTCCGCCAGCTCGGGGTCGAGTCCGGAGTCGGTGATGACGGTGTCGATCGCGCCGATCGGGCTGACCCGGGCGAAGTCCTCGCGGCCGAACTTGGAGTGGTCGGCGAGCACGACGGTGCGGCGCGCGGCGTCGATGAGCGCCTTCTTCACTGCCGCCTCGGCGAGATCGGGAGTGGTGAGACCCCGTTCCACGCTGATGCCGTTGGTGCCCATGAAGGCCACGTCGGCGAACACCTCGGCGACCTGCGTCCTGGTCCACTCCCCCACGGCGGCGAGCGTGCGGCCGCGGACCAGTCCGCCCAGCAGGTGAAGGCTGATATTCGGGCGCGACACGAGCGCGGCGGCCACCGGGATCGAGTGCGTGACCACGGTGAGCTCCCGGTCGAGCGGCAGCAGTTCGGCCAGGCGCACCGTCGTCGTCCCGGCGTCGATGATGATCGAGCCGCCGTCGGGCAACTCCTCCAGAGCCGCCCGCGCGATCCGCTCCTTCTCTCCGATCGCATGCACCTCGCGGTCGGCGACCCCGGGTTCGATGCCGAAGCGCTCCACCGGGATCGCGCCGCCGTGCACCCTGCGCAGAACCCCTCGGCGCTCGAGGGCGGTGAGGTCGCGCCGGACGGTCTCGGGCGTGACGGCCAATTCGCGCGCCAGCCCCGCCACCTCGACCCGGCCACGGACGCGTGCGGTGTCGAGGATCTGCTGGTGACGCTCCGGTGCGTACAGGGCTGACCTCGGATCGAACGAACGGATGTTGCTTTGGGCTTATATAAGTCCGTTTGTGTCCGTAAGTCAATCGATTCGCCGCAGATCGCGAGGATGCCGGGGCGATTCGGACATGCAGTGGCCGGCCTGCCTGAGAAACACAGGTGAGGCGAGGGCGGATCAGTGGGCGGCGGCGTCCCAGTTCGGGCCGGTGCCGAGCTGCACGTCCAAGGGAACGCGCAAGTCGGCGGCCCCCGCCATCCGGCCGGTGACGATCGCGCTCACCTCGTCGAGCTCGCCGGTGGCCACCTCGAGGACGAGCTCGTCGTGCACCTGCAGCAACATGCGGGAGGCCAGTCCGCGATCGCGGATGTCGGCGTCGATCCCCAGCATCGCCCGCTTGATGATGTCGGCCGCCGAGCCCTGGATCGGGGAGTTGAGTGCCTGGCGCTCGGCGTTCTCGCGCAACACCCGGTTGCTCGAGGTGAGGTCGGTGAAGGGGCGCCGGCGACCGAAGATGGTGGTCGTGTAGCCGTCCTCCTTCGCCTGGGCGACCACGCCGCGGAGGTAGTCGCGGACGCCGCCGAACCGGGCGAAGTAGTCGGCCATGAGCTCCTTGGCCTCGCCGGTCTCGATGCGCAGCTGCTTCGACAGTCCGAACGGGCTGAGCCCGTAGGCCAGGCCGTAGGACATCGCCTTCACCTTGACGCGCATCGCCGGCGTCACCTCGGAGGGGTCGACGCCGAACACCCGCGAGCCGACGAACCGGTGCAGGTCCTCCCCCGAGTGGAACGCCTGGATGAGGCCCTCGTCTTCGGACAGATGCGCCATGATGCGCATCTCGATCTGCGAGTAGTCGGCGGTGAGCAGGGTCTGGAAGCCCTCACCCATCGTGAACGCCGACCGCACCTCGCGCCCGACCTCGGTCTTGATCGGGATGTTCTGCAGGTTCGGGTCGTTCGATGACAAGCGGCCCGTCGCCGCGCCGGTCTGTTCGTAGGTGGTGTGGATCCGCCCGTCGGCGCCGATGCCCTTCTCGAGGGTCTCCACGATCTGGCGGATCTTGGTCGCATCCCGATGCTGGCGCAGCATCGCCAGGAACGGATGCGGATTCTGCTCTTCGAGGTCGGCGAGCGATTGGGCATCGGTGGAGTAGCCGGTCTTGTTCGCCCGGGTCTTCGGCATGCCCAGTTGATCGAACAGGACCTCTTGCAGTTGCTTGGGCGAACCCAGGTTCACCTCGCGCCCGATCTCGGCGTAGGCACGGGAGGCGATGTCGGCCGCCTCGGCTCCCAGCCGGGCGTTCAGCTCGGCGAGTACGGGGGCCGAGACCGTGATGCCCTGGCGTTCCATGCGGGTGAGCACCGGAACGAGCGGGACCTCGATCTCGCGCGACACGATGAGCGAACCCGGATCGAGACGCTTCTGCAGATCGTCGGCGAGCCGCACGACGTACCAGGCCTCGGTGGCCGGACTGACGGCGTCGGTGGCGGGGACGAGCTGGTTGGGGTCGGGCTCGGGCAGGGTCTCACCGAGGTAGTAGTAGATCAGCGAGCCGAGGGTGTCGACGCGCTGGCTGGGGCGGAGCAGCCAGGTGCCCAGCAGGGTGTCGAAGGCGACGCCGCCGAGCTCGACCCCCGCATCCGACAGCAGCCGGGTCGCGCGCTTGGAATCATGCAGGATCTTGGGCGCCGCCGACGCGAGCCATCCGACCAGGACCGGATCGGCGGGATCGGCGATCTCGGCGGAATCGGACACCGTCGACAGCCCGACGACGTCGGGCCGGCCGTTCAGCGATGTGATGCGGACCCCGATCGGTTCGCCGTCGTGAGCCCGCAACCAGGCCGAGAGCGCATCGCCCGACACGGAGGCGACCACCGGCGCGGCCGTCGTCGTCGCGGTCGGCTCGTCGAGCAGGGCCTGGTCGTCGGCGGCGCCCTCGATCTTGAACACCCGGTCGAGCAGGGTCTTGAACTGCAAGCGGTCGAACAACTCCCGCACGGCGGGGGCATCGATCGGCTGACGGGCCAGGTCGGCCGGCCCGTACTCGAGTTCGAGGTCGGTGAGCAGGGCGTTGAGCTTGCGGTTGCGGACGGCGCGGTCCTGCTGATCGCGCAGGTTCTGCCCGACGACGCCGGTGATCTCGTCGGCGTGGGCGAGCAGGTTCTCGACGGTGCCGTACTGCTGGACCCATTTGACGGCGGTCTTCTCGCCCACCTTGTCGATGCCGATCAGGTTGTCGCTGGTCTCGCCGACGAGCGCGGCGACCTCGGGGTACTGTGCGGGCTCGATGCCATAGCGCTCGCGCACCGCATCGGCGTCGTAGGTCTTCAGTTCGGACACCCCGCGCACGTTCGGGTAGAGGACCGTGATGTCGTCGGTCACCAGCTGCAGCGTGTCGCGGTCTCCCGACGCCACCAGAACGCGATAGCCCTCGGCCGCCCCGCGGGTGGCGAGTGTGGCCAGGATGTCGTCGGCCTCGTAGTCGGCCTTCGTGAGCACCTGCACGCGCATCGCGCCGAGCGCCTCCTGCAGCAGCGGGATCTGGCCCTTGAACTCGGGCGGGGTCTCGCCGCGGGTGCCCTTGTACTCGGGGTACTCGCGGGTGCGGAAGGACTCGCGGGAGACGTCGAACGCGACGGCGAGATGCGTCGGCTTCTGCTGCTGCAGGAGCAGCAGAAGCATCGAGATGAAGCCGTGGATGGCGTTGGTGTGCTGGCCGTCGCGGGTGGTGAAGCTGTCGATCGGCAGCGCGTAGAACGCCCGGAACGCCAGCGAATGGCCGTCGATGAGCAGGAGGGTAGGCTTTGCGGAGTCCGGCACGGGCCCAGCCTATCCGCCGCTTCCGACACCCTTTTCAAGGACTTCGATGACGAAACTGCCGCCCGGGACACCTCCCGAACTGATCGAGCGACTGGCCACCGGAGGCGGTGCACTGCCCCGCAAGATGGGGATCGAGTTCCTGGAGCTCTCGCCCGAGTACTCGGTCGCGACGATGCCGGTGGAGGGCAACACCCAGGTGGTCGGCATCCTGCACGGGGGTGCCCACGTCGTGCTCGGCGAGTCCCTCGGATCGATCTCGTCGGCTCTGCACGGTGGTGCCGGACGCATGGCGGTGGGCATCGAGATCAACGCAACGCACAGCCGGTCGGCCGCGTCCGGCATCGTCACCGGCACCTGCCGCGCGATCGTGCTCGGCCGCACGCTCTGCACCCACGAGATCGAGATCACCGACGAAGACGGCAGGCGGCTCTCGACCGTGCGCATGACCAACATGCTGCGCGATCTGAAGGCCTTCGACTAGAGAACCGCCAACCGGGATGCGATGGTCGCCGTCAGCTCGTCGGCGGTCGCCGCGCTGAGCGTGCTGCTCGTCGTCACCTCGGCATAGATCGAGATCACCACCCCGTCGCGCTGCAGGAACGAGGTGGTCACCCCGGTCGAACTCGAGGACGACACCGTCTCGGCGTAGCGTGCACCCGCGACTCCGGGCGGCAGGTCGTCCAGCGCCGCGATCCGCAGGTCCGATGCCGCGAAGTTGACGACCCCGTCCTCGGAGAGCGTGTAGCCCTCGCACCCCTCCACCGAGGCCGTGAGTTCGGCGAGGAATGCCTGCGCGGTGGCGTCGTCGTCGAACTGCCGTGCATAGACCTGGATGACGCCGTACCGGTTCTCGTCGGTCTCGGTGAGCGTGCCGAGCAGCGCCGTCGGGTCATCGAGCCGGTCGCCCGTGTCGTGCCCCGACACCAGGTAGGGCGCCGACACCACGGGCGCGCAGCGCTGCGGGCTGCCTTCCACCGCGATCCAGTAATCGTTTTCGGATGCCAGATCGTCCCCCGAGGTCGACGCCGCGTCTCCGGGGGTGAAAGTGGTGCTCAGCGTGATGTCGTCCGCGCTCACGATGCCGGCGACGCTCGCGAGGGTCAGCGCTCCCGCAGCCGGCGCGACGGGGCCGACCGGCGCATCCGTCACCGGATCGGGTGCCGGGCCGTCGTTCCCGGGGACGCAGCCGGCGAGGAGGACCGCGCAGATCGCGGCGGCGACGAGCCGCGGCGCGCGCATTACTTCTTGGCGGCCAGCTGGTCGATGATCGCCTGGGCGACGTCGTGCATGGTGAGCCGGCGGTCCATCGAGGCCTTCTGGATCCAGCGGAACGCCTCGGGCTCGCTGAGGCCCATCTTCTCGTTGAGCAGCCCCTTGGCGCGGTCCACCAGCTTGCGGGTCTCGAAGCGCTCGACCATGTCGGCCACCTCGGCCTCGAGCGTGACGATCTGCTGGTAACGGCTGAGGGCGATCTCGATCGCGGGCAGCAGGTCGTTCGGGGTGAACGGCTTCACCACATAGGCCAGCGCACCCGCCTCGCTCGCGCGTTCGACGAGCTCCTTCTGGCTGAATGCGGTCAGCAGCACGACGGGGGCGATGTGGTTCTTGGACAGCTGCTCTGCCGCGGAGATGCCGTCGAGCTTGGGCATCTTGACGTCCATGATGACGAGGTCGGGCCGCAGTTCGGTGGCGAGAGCCACCGCGGCTTCCCCGTCACCGGCCTCACCGACCACGTCGAATCCGTTATCGCGCAGGATCTCGACGATGTCGAGGCGGATGAGGGACTCGTCCTCTGCCACGACGACGCGGCGGGGAGGTACGGGCGCTTCCTGGTCGTCACTCACGCGAAAAGCCTACGGTATCGTTCACTTCAGTCGTGCCCTGCGGCACGTCAGCCGGATTGGCGGAATGGCAGACGCGGCGGACTCAAAATCCGCTGTCCGAGAGGACGTGTGGGTTCGACCCCCACATCCGGCACCCCGAGTCCCGTGATCAGACGGGCAACAGCGCCAGCACGCTCCGGGTGATCTCGCCGAGCACGGCGGGATCGAGGAGCAGGCCGGCCGCGAGCACGACGGCCGCGATCACGATCGCCACGATCGAGACGATCAGCCCGGAACCCCGGCGGAACGACAGCACCAGGCCGAGCAGGGCGACCGCGATCGGAGCACCGGCGAACATGCTCTGGGTCAGGGCGGGGAGCTCGGCCACCGAGCGCCAGCCGAGGCCGGGGATGCTGAGCAGAGCGAGCGCGAGGCCGAGCCCCGCGATCCAGTTGCGCTGACGGTACGGGTCGTGGCGGCGGGATGCCGAAGTCGTCGCGGTGAGCGAGACGCTCCCGCCGTGCTGACGGTGCACGTCGGGAGCGAGCGAGGGCTGGGCGTGCCAGTCCTCCTGGCTGCGCTCCTCGATGCGGTCGGCGGTGATCGCACTGAGAGAGACCGGGGCCGCCACCGTCATCCCTGGAAGGGGCACCGATCCGGCGGGAGCCACCGCGATGGCGGTGGGTGCCGCGACCGGCGCGGCGGCGACGGCCGCCGGCTGGACGTAGTCGGTCCAGGCCTGCCCGCTCCACCAGCGGGACGACCCGGAACCCGCGGGATCCGGGTACCACCCGGCCGCCGGGGCGCTGCCCTGCTGCACGTCGGTCACGCTGTTCCCCTCTCAGACGATTGGGGCACAGCCTGCTCCTCCCGGCCGCCGTGCGGACAGCCCGAGAACGGGGGTCAGTCGGCGTGCTCTCCGCTGTCCCAGACCGGGGCCACCGCGTTGATCGCGTCACCGATGGTGTGGACCCGCAGATCGTTGGTCGACCCGGGGCTTCCGGGCGGGGATCCGGAGATGACGACCACCCTGTCGCCGGCCTCCGCGAGCCCCGCGGCGAGCAGCTTCTCGTCGACCTGCTTGTACATCGCGTCGGTGTGGGTCACCCGGTCGACCAGGAAGGATTCGATCCCCCAGGTCAGCGCCATGCGGCGCTGGATGGCGGCATCGGGGGTGAACGCCTTCATCGGGATGCGGAAGCGCAGCCGCGACATGCGGCGGGCCGAGTCCCCGGACTCGGTGAACACGCACACGTAGCGGGCGTCGACGAAGTCGGCGACCTCGGCGGCGGCGAGGGTGATGGCCCCGCCCTGCGTGCGGGGTTTGGTGCCCAGCGGCGGGATGCGCTCCAGGCCGTGGTCCTCGGTCGAGGCCACGATCCGGGCCATCGTCTGCACCGTGACCACCGGGTACTCCCCCACGCTGGTCTCGCCGGAGAGCATGACGGCGTCGGCGCCGTCGAGGACGGCGTTGGCGACGTCGGAGGTCTCGGCCCGCGTCGGCACCGGACTGGAGATCATCGACTCGAGCATCTGGGTGGCCACGATGACCGGCTTCGCCATACGCCGGGCGAGCTCGATGGCGCGCTTCTGCACGATCGGTACGGCCTCGAGGGGCAGCTCGACCCCGAGGTCGCCGCGGGCGACCATGATGCCGTCGAACGCGTCGATGATCTCCTCGAGGGCGTCGACGGCCTGCGGCTTCTCGATCTTCGCGATCACCGGCACCTTGCGGCCGACCTCGGCCATGATCTCCTGCACGCGCTCGACGTCGGCGGCGTTGCGGACGAAGGACAGCGCGATGTAGTCGGCGCCGAGCTCGAGGCCCCAGCGCAGGTCCTCCTCGTCCTTCTCCGACAGAGCCGGCACGTTCACCGCCACGCCGGGCAGGTTGATGCCCTTGTTGTTGGACACCGGACCGGCGACGACCACCTTGGTCACGACATCGACGCCGTCGGTCGAGACCACCTCGACCTTCACCTTGCCGTCGTCGATGAGCAGGAAATCGCCCGGACTGACGTCCTGCGGCAGTCCCTTGAAGGTCGTGCCGACCCGCTCCTTGGTGCCCACGACGTCCTCGGTGGTGATGGTGAAGGTGTCGCCGACCTCGAGCTCGTGCGGTCCGGGCTCGAACTTGCCGAGCCGGATCTTCGGGCCCTGCAGATCGACGAGCACGGCCACCGGCTGACCGGTGCTCTCGGCCGCCTTGCGGACGTTCTGATACACCTCGGTGTGCACCTCGTAGGTGCCGTGACTGAGGTTCATGCGGGCGACATTGACGCCCGCCTCGATGATCGCGCGGATGTCCTCATAACTCGAGGTCGCGGGCCCGAGCGTGGCGACGATCTTGGCTCGTCTCATGACGATGTGTCCTTCGTGGTGGTGGCGGGGTGGGTGATGGACGGTCGATGCGGGTGTTCGTGCACCCCCATCGAGACTAGACCGCGATGGCGCGGTCGGTCGGGCGGACCGGAGCGGGCAACTGGGTCTCGCCCTCCAGGTAGCGGTCGACGGCGGCAGCGGCGGCGCGCCCCTCGGCGATGGCCCAGACGATCAGGGACTGCCCCCGCCCGGCGTCGCCGGCGACGAACACGCCCGACTCGCTGGTGGCGTAGTCCGCGTCGCGGGCGATGCTTCCGTCCGAGTCGAACGGCACGCCGAGCTGGCCCTGGAGCGTCTCACGCTCGGCACCGGTGAAGCCCATGGCCAGCAGCACCAGGTCGGCCGGGATCTCGCGCTCGCTGCCCGACTTCGGCACCCGCCGCCCGTCGACGTACTCGGTCTCGGCGACCCGGAGCGCGCGGACCTCGCCGGCGTCGTTGGCGAGGAACTCCACCGTCGACGACAGGTACATCCGCTCGCCGCCCTCCTCGTGCGCGCTCGAGACCTCGTAGAGGGTCGGGAACATCGGCCAGGGCTGGTGCTCGGGGCGCTCGGTCGGGGGCTGGATGCCGATGGCCAGGTTGGTGACGGAGAGCGCGCCCTGGCGGTGGGCGGTTCCGATGCAGTCGGCACCGGTATCGCCGCCGCCGATGACGATGACGTGCTTGCCTTCGGCGGTGACCTGCTCGGGAACGGTGTCGCCGGCGACGACCCGGTTCTGCTCGACCAGGTACTCCATGGCGTAGTGCACGCCCAGCAGGTCACGGCCGGGGATCGGCAGGTCGCGCGGCACCGGCGCACCGGTGGCGACGACGACGGCATCGAACCGCGCCCGCAGGTCGCTCCAGCTGAGGTCGACCCCGATCTCCACCCCGGCGCGGAACCGGGTACCCTCGGCCTGCATCTGGGCGAGGCGCTGCTCGATCTGGCGCTTCTCCATCTTGAAATCCGGGATGCCGTAGCGCAGCAGCCCGCCGATGCGGTCGTCGCGCTCGTAGACGGCGACCGTGTGCCCGGCGCGGGTGAGCTGCTGGGCGGCGGCGAGCCCCGCGGGACCGGACCCGACGACGGCGACGGTCTTGCCGGTGAGGCGCTCCGGCGGGTGTGGGGTGACCCAGCCGTTGGCGAAGGCCTGGTCGATGATCGAGACCTCGACCTGCTTGATGGTGACGGCCGGCTGGTTGATGCCCAGCACGCAGCTCGACTCGCACGGGGCAGGACACAACCGCCCGGTGAACTCGGGGAAGTTGTTCGTGGCGTGCAGACGTTCGACGGCCTGACGGCCCTCGTTGCGCCAGGTGAGGTCGTTCCACTCCGGGATCAGGTTGCCCAGCGGACACCCCTGGTGGCAGAACGGCACGCCGCAGTCCATGCAGCGGCCGGCCTGCCGGCGCAACTGACCGGCGTCCTGGCTCTCGTAGACCTCTCTCCAGTCCATGATGCGCACCGGCACGGGGCGCCGCTTGGGCAGCTCGCGCTCGGGGACTTTCAGGAATCCCTTCGGATCAGCCATTGGTCGCCTCCAGGATCCGGTTCCACACGATGTCGCCGTCGGGGTCGAGGCCCTCTTCGACGGCGGCCTGCCGGGTCTTGATCACGGCCGCGTAATCGCGCGGCAGCACCTTCACGAATGCGGCGACCGCCGCATCCGGATCGGCGAGCATCGCGGATGCCACGGTCGAGCCGGTCTCGGCGACGTGGCGTTCCAGCAGATCGGTGAGGATCTCGACATCGGCACTGTCCAACGGCAGCAGCGCCAGCTCGCCCGAGGCCAGCGATTCGCGGTTGACCCGCTCGACCTTCAGCCCGTACACGTAGGCCGTTCCGCCCGACATGCCTGCGCCGAGGTTGCGCCCGGTGCCGCCGAGGATCACGGCGAGCCCTCCGGTCATGTACTCCAGGGCGTGGTCGCCCACCCCTTCCACGACAGCGGTCGCGCCCGAGTTGCGCACCAGGAAGCGTTCCCCGACGATGCCGCGGATGAACATGCTGCCCTGGGTCGCCCCGTACCCGATGACGTTGCCGGCGATGACGTTGCGCTCGGCGGGGAACAGCGCATCGCGCGGCGGCCGCACCACGATCTGGCCCCCGGAGAGCCCCTTGCCGACGTAGTCGTTGCTGTCTCCCTCGAGCCGGAGGGTGATGCCGTTGGGCATGAACGCGCCCAGAGACTGCCCCGCCGAGCCGGTGAGCACCACGTCGATGGTGCCGGCCGGCAGTCCGTGCTCACCGTGGCGCTTGGTGACCTCGTGCCCGAGCATGGTGCCGACGGCGCGTTCGGTGTTGCGGATCGGCAGTTCGATGCGGACCGGCTGCCCGCTGTCGAGCGCGGCCGCGGAGAGCCGGATCAGCTCGCGGTCGAAATGCTCGTCGAGCTCGTGCTCCTGGCCGCGGTGGTTGCGACGCGGCTCGTCCTCGGCGAACTCGGGACCCACCAGGATCGGGCTGAGGTCGAGGCCGTCGGCCTTCCAGTGGGCGACGGCGCGGTCGACGTCGAGCAGTTCGCGGCGGCCGATCGCCTCGTCGAGCGAGCGCAGGCCCAGCTCGGCGAGCAGTTCGCGCACCTCCTGCGCGAGGTATTCGAAGAACGTCTCGACGAACTCGGGTTTGCCGCTGAACCGGGCCCGGAGCTCTGGGTTCTGCGTGGCGACGCCGACCGGGCAGGTGTCGAGGTGGCAGACCCGCATCAGGATGCATCCCGAGACCACGAGCGGGGCCGTGGCGAACCCGTACTCCTCGGCGCCGAGGAGCGCCGCGATGACGACATCGCGGCCGGTCTTCATCTGACCGTCGACCTGCACGACGACGCGATCCCGCATCCCGTTGAGCATGAGGGTCTGCTGGGTCTCGGCCAGCCCGATCTCCCAGGGGGTGCCGGCGTGCTTCAGCGAGTTGAGCGGGGACGCTCCGGTTCCGCCGTCGTGGCCCGAGACCAGGACGACGTCGGCGAGGGCCTTGGTGACCCCTGCCGCGACCGCGCCGATGCCCGACTGCGACACCAGCTTCACGTGCACTCGGGCCTCGGGGTTGGCACGCTTGACGTCGAAGATCAGCTGCTTGAGGTCCTCGATCGAATAGATGTCGTGATGCGGCGGCGGCGATACCAGCCCGACGCCCGCCGTCGAGTGCCGGGTGCGGGCGATCCACGGGTAGACCTTGGCCGCCATCAGCTGACCGCCCTCGCCGGGCTTGGCGCCCTGCGCCATCTTGATCTGGATGTCGGTGGCGTTCGTCAGGTACATGCTCGTGACGCCGAAGCGCCCGCTGGCCACCTGCTTGATCCGGGAACGGCGCTGCGGGTCGACGAGCCGCTCGACGTCCTCCCCGCCCTCGCCGGTGTTGGACCGACCCCCGATGTTGTTCATCGCGATGGCCAGCGTCTCGTGCGCCTCCTGGCTGATCGAGCCGTAGCTCATCGCGCCGGTGTTGAACCGGCTGATGATCGACTCGATCGACTCGACCTCGTCAATCGGCACCGGCGGGCGGACCCCGTGCTTGAGGGCGAAGAGGCCGCGCAGCGTCATCAGGTTCTCGGCCTGCTCGTCGATCGCCCGCGTGTAGTCCCGGAAGATGTCGTAGCGGCGCGCCCGGGTGGAGTGCTGCAGCTTGAACACGGTCTCGGGGTTGAACAGATGGGGTGGGCCCTCGCGCCGCCACTGGTACTCGCCGCCGACCTGCAGGCGCTCGTGCGCGAGAACCGAGCCGTCCTGCGGGTAGGCGGCACGGTGCCGGGCCGCGTTCTCGGCAGCGATCACCTCGAGGCCGACCCCGCCGAGCAGGCTGGTGGTACCGGTGAAGTACTCGTCGACGAACTCCTGGCTGAGCCCCACGGCCTCGAAGGCCTGGGCGCCGGCGTACGAGCCGACGACCGAGATGCCCATCTTGGACATGATCTTCAGCACGCCCTTGCCGAGCGCCTTGATGAGGTTCTTCGCGGCCTTCTCGGGGGTGATGCCCGTGATCATGCCGCTCAGCACCAGCTGTTCCGCGGTCTCCATCGCGAGATAGGGGTTGATCGCGGACGCGCCGTAGCCGACGAGCAGGGCCACCTGATGCACCTCGCGCACGTCACCGGCCTCGACGATGATCCCGCACTTCATGCGGGTCTCCTGCCGGATCAGATGATGGTGCACGGCGGCGAGCATCAGCAGCGAGGGGATGGGCGCGAGATCGGCGTTGGAGTCGCGGTCGCTCAGGATGAGGAACTGCGCTCCCGCCTCGATCGCGGCGGAGGCCTCGTCGCACATCTCGCGCAGGCGTGTCGCCATCGCCTCGGGTCCGTCGTCGAGGCGGTAAAGGCCCCGGATGACGTGCGCCGGTTTCCTGCCCGTCGCGGTCTCGAAGTGGTGGATCTTTGCGAGCTGGTCGTTGTCGATGACCGGGAAGTCGAGCACGATCTGGCGGGCGTGCTCGGGGGTGGCGTCCAGCAGATTGCGCTCGGGGCCCAGCCCCAGGCTCATCGAGGTGACGACCTCTTCGCGGATCGAGTCCAGCGGCGGGTTGGTCACCTGGGCGAAGGCCTGTGTGAAGTAGTCGAACAGCAGCCGCGGACGGTCGCTGAGCACCGCGATCGGGGTGTCCGAGCCCATCGCGCCGAGCGGCTCGACGCCGTTCTGGGCCATCGGGGTGACCAGGATCCGCACCTCTTCCTCGGTGTACCCGAAGGTGCGCTGCCGCCGCACCACCGAGGCCGGGGTGTGCGTGATGTGCTCGCGTTCCGGCAGGTCGGCGAGGTGGATGCGTCCCTCGTCGAGCCACTGCTGCCAGGGGGCGGATGCGGCGAGCTCTGCCTTGATCTCGTCGTCCTCGACGATGCGCCCCTCGGACGTGTCGACGAGGAACATCTTCCCCGGCCGGAGGCGCCCCTTTCGCACGATCTTGTCGGCGGGGATGTCGAGGACGCCGATCTCGCTGGCCAGCACGACCAGCCCGTCGTCGGTGACCAGGAACCGGCCGGGGCGCAGGCCGTTGCGGTCGAGGGTCGCGCCGACCAGCGTGCCGTCGGTGAACACCAGGGCGGCGGGACCGTCCCAGGGTTCCATGAGCATCGAATGGAACTCGTAGAAGGCCCTGCGTGTCGGGTCGATGTCGGCCTGGTTCTCCCAGGCCTCCGGGACCATCATCATGATCGCGTGCGGCAGGCTGCGGCCCCCGAGGGTCAGCAGCTCGACCACCTCGTCGAACGAGGCGGAATCGCTGGCGCCCTCGCTCACGATCGGGAACAGCGGGCGCAGGTCGCCGAGCAACTCGCTCTGCAACTGGCTCTGCCGGGCCCGCATCCAGTTGCGGTTGCCCTGCACCGTGTTGATCTCGCCGTTGTGGGCGATCATGCGGAACGGCTGGGCGAGCGGCCAGGAGGGGAAGGTGTTCGTGGAGTAGCGGGAATGCACCAGCGCCAGCCGGGTCGCGAACCGCTCGTCGCTGAGGTCGGGGTAGAACGGCTCGAGTTGCAGGGTGGTGACCATGCCCTTGTAGACGAGGGTCCGCGCCGACAGCGACGGGAAATACGCCCCGAGCTCGCGTTCTGCGCGCTTGCGCAGGCGGAAGGTGAGCCGGTCGAGCTGGATACCGGCGAGCGGCGCGCCCTTGCCGTCGGTCCCGGTGGCCTCGAGGAAGAGCTGCTCGAACGCCGGAGCCGCCTCGCGGGCCAGGTTCCCGAGATGGCGGGGGTCGGTCGGCACCTCGCGCCAGCCGAGAACCCGCAGCCCCTCCTCCGCCGCGATCGCGGCGATTCCGGCCTTGAGCGTGGCGCGCTCGTCCTCGTCGAGCGGCAGGAACGACATGCCCACCGCGTACCGCCCGGCCTGCGGGAGGTCGAACCCGGCGACGGCGCGCAGGAACGCATCCGGGATCTGCGTGACGATGCCCGCCCCGTCCCCGGTTCCGGCATCCGAGCCCACCGCACCGCGGTGCTCGAGGTGGCGCAACGCCCCGAGCGCGGCGGTGACGATGTCGTGGCCGGCGGTCCCGCGCAGCGTCGCGACCATGGCCAGGCCGCAGGCGTCCTTCTCACGGCGCGGATCGTAGAGACCCTGTGCCGCGGGCACACTGCTGAATCGCTCGAAAGGCGAAGGATGCGCCATGGGGACCGTCCTCACGTGATGAAGGCAGGGACGACGGTGGCCCAGACGGGGCTGTGCTGCTGCACAGCGGGTGTCGGCGGGGGATCTCGCGGACTAGGACTTTCGGGTGGCTCCGCTTGTGGCGGGGGTGAGCGCGGCGTCATCGCCGGCGTCGCTGTCCGAGTAGGTGTCTTCGGAGTCTACCAGCGCCGGGTCCTTCCACTCACGACCCGCGTGATACGGGCTCGGTTCGACGCCCGGGTGACGGCGGTGCTGCACGATGAGGATGATGATGCCGAGCGCGATCGCGGCCAGTGCGCCCCACACATTCGAGCGGATGCCGAGGAACGTCTCGCTGGGATCGAGGCGGATCGACTCGAACCAGCTGCGCCCGACGCCGTACCAGATCAGGTAGAGCGCGAACACGCGGCCCCACTGCCAGTACGCGCGGCGGGTCAGGCGGGGCGTCGGCAGTCCGAGGATGCGGAACGGGAAGAACTGGTCGTCGGCGACGCCCGTGCGGCGCTGGATGAACTCCGGCCACTTCTCGCTCCACGGCGAGGACTTCACGAACCTGACGGTGTTCTCGATGAGGAACACGATGATGACCGCTCCGGCGAGGTTCCAGAGCATCTCGTACAGGAACGTCGGGTGGAAGAGCACATCGGGCCCGATGCCGCTCGGGATCGCGCTGTTGGGGCGCGGGACCTCGAGCCCCCACGGCAGATCGGTGGGCAGTCCGAAGAGCTCCTGGTTGAAGTAGTTGCCGAACCGGCCGAGCGCCTGGGCGATCATCAGGCCGGGCACGATGGCGTCGGCGACGCTGAGGAAGCGCAGGCCGTTGATGCGGCAGGCGATCCAGATGCCGACACCGCCGAAGAGCAGGGTGCCGAAGATGGCGAGCCCGCCCTCCCAGACGTAGAGGATCTTCAGCAGGTCTTTGCCGGGGCCGAAGTAGTCGTCGGGGTGCGTGACGACGTGCCAGAGCCGCGCACCTACGATGCCGAAGGCGATCGCCCAGAGCGAGAGATCGACGATGATGCCGGGCTCTCCCCCGCGCCGGGTGAGCCGGTGGTTGGTGATCAGCAGCGCCACCACGATGCCGGTGAGGATCGCCAGCGCGTAGACGTGGATGGTGACGCCGTAGTCTTCGCCGATCGCCGGGATGAGGCCGTGCAGCCAGCTGCCCACCGGGATGGTGAACGACGACCAGTCGGACGGCGGGCTGGGGATGCTCAGAGACGCGGCGATCACGTGCTGAAGTCTACTTACCCGCGGCCAGTGCGGATGCCGCGCGCGCGACCGCGTCGACGCCGCCCTCGGCGAGGGCGGTCACCAGTGCCGATCCGACGATGGCGCCGTCGGCATATCCCAGGATCTCGGACACCTGGTCGGCGGTCGAGATGCCGATGCCGACGCAGGTCTTGTCGACGCCGGCCTCGCGCAGGCGGCCCACGAGGGTGCGCGCCGCGGCGTCGAGGTCGGCCCGCGCGCCGGTGATGCCCATGGTCGACACCGCGTAGACGAAGCCCCGGCTGGCCTCGACGGTCTCGCGCAGCCGGGCATCGGTCGAGCTCGGCGCAGCGAGGAAGACCCGGTCGAGGCCGGTGCGCTCGCTCGTGGCGATCCAGTCGGCGGCCGAATCGGGCGTGATGTCGGGCGTGATGAGGCCCGCCCCGCCTGCGTCGCGGAGGGAATCGGCGAAGGCGTCGACCCCGTACTGGACGACCGGGTTCCAGTACGTCATCACCAGGACCGGGGCGTCGACCCGCGCGCGGATGCGCTCCACGGCGGTGAACACGTCGCGCACGCGGAACCCGCCCGCCAGCGCCGTCTGGGTCGCCTTCTGGATGGCCAGGCCGTCCATCACGGGATCGGAGTACGGCAGGCCGAGTTCGAGGGCGTCGACGCCGTTGTCGACGAGCGCGACGGCAGCGTCGATGCTCGTGTCGAGGTCGGGGAAGCCGACCGGCAGGTAGCCGATGAGCGCGCCGGAACCCTGCAACGCATCCGAGACGGTGGGCGGATCGGGATTCACGACTGCACCGCCCCTTCATCGAGCAGGCCGAACCACTGGCCTGCGGTCGCGACGTCCTTGTCGCCGCGTCCGCTCAGGTTGACCAGGATGATGCCCTCCGGGCCGAGTTCGCGACCCAGACGCAGCGCACCGGCGAGGGCATGGGCGGATTCGATGGCCGGGATGATCCCCTCGGTGCGGCTGAGCAGGCGCAGGGCCTCCATCGCCTCGGTGTCGGTGGCCGGCAGGTAGGTCGCACGCCCGAGGTCGTGCAACTGCGCGTGCTCGGGACCCACTCCCGGATAGTCGAGCCCCGCCGAGATCGAGTGCGACTCGATGGTCTGGCCGTCCTCGTCCTGCAGCAGGTAGCTGCGCGCACCGTGCAGCACCCCCGGACGGCCCCGTTCGATCGAGGCCGCATGGCGTTCGGTGTCGACGCCGTCACCGGCCGCCTCGAAGCCGTACAGTGCCACGCCGTCGTCGTCGAGGAAGGCGTGGAAGATGCCGATCGCGTTCGATCCCCCGCCGACGCAGGCCGCCACCGCATCCGGAAGGCGGCCGGTCAGCTCGAGCACCTGGGCGCGGGCCTCTTCACCGATGATCTTCTGGAAGTCGCGCACCATCGCCGGGAACGGGTGCGGTCCGGCGGCGGTTCCGAAGATGTAGTTGGTGGTCTCGACGCTCGTGACCCACTCGCGGTAGGCCTCGTTGATCGCGTCCTTGAGAGTGCGCGAGCCGGTGGTGACCGGGATCACCTCGGCGCCGAGGAGGCGCATGCGCGCGACGTTGAGCGCCTGGCGCTGCGTGTCGACCTCGCCCATGTACACCGTGCACTCCAGGCCGAACAGCGCGGCGGCCGTCGCGGTGGCCACCCCGTGCTGGCCCGCGCCGGTCTCGGCGATGACGCGCGTCTTGCCGATCCGCCGGGTGAGCAGCGCCTGACCGAGCACGTTGTTGATCTTGTGCGATCCGGTGTGGTTCAGGTCCTCGCGCTTGAGGATGATGCGCGCACCCCCGGCGTGCTCGGCGAATCGCGGCACCTCGGTGATGATCGACGGACGGCCGGTGTAGCTGCGCTGCAGCTCGGCCAGCTCGGCCTGGAAGGCCGGGTCGGACTTCGCCGACTCGTAGGCGGCCGCGAGCTCGTCGATGGCCGCGATCAGCGACTCGGGCATGAACCGCCCGCCGAATTCGCCGAAGAAGGGTCCCGGCTGATCGCGCAGGCTCATGCGCCGGCCGCCAGGAACTCCTGCAGCGTCGCGACCGGATCCTCACCGGTCACCAGCGCCTCGCCGACCAGCACCACATCCGCCCCGGCCTGGCGGTAGTGCGTGACGTCGGCCGGTTCGAGGACGGCCGACTCGGCGATGCGGACAACGCCGGAGGGGATGCTGTCGGCGAGGGAGCCGAACAGGTCGCGGTCGAGTTCGAACGTGCTGAGGTTGCGCGCGTTGATCCCGACGACCGCGGCACCCAGTTCGAGGGCGCGATCCACCTCCGCCGCGGTATGCGCCTCGACCAGCGCCGTCATGCCCAGCTCTCCGATCAGCGTGTGCAGCTCGGCGAGGACATCCTGCTCGAGCGCCGCGACGATGAGCAGAACCAGGTCGGCGCCGGCGGCGCGGGCCTCGAGCACCTGGTACGGCTCGACGATGAAGTCCTTGCGCAGCACGGGGACATCGACGGCCGCCCGGACGTTCTGGAGATCCTCCAGGGATCCGCCGAATCGGCGGCTCTCGGTGAGCACCGAGATCGCGCTCGCCCCGCCGGTCTGGTACGACACGGCGAGGGCGGCGGGGTCCGCGATCGGGGCGAGCGAGCCGCGCGACGGACTGGAGCGCTTCACCTCGGCGATGATCTTCACACCGGATGCGGGGGCGAGCGCCGCGAGAGCGTCACGTGCCGGCGGCGCGGCCAGCGCATCCGCCTCGACCTGAGCGATGCCGCGCGTAGCGCGACGCGCCGAGGCGTCTGCGACAGCCCCGGCGACGAGTTCGTCGAGCACCCTACTGATGCGCCTTGGGCGCGTACCGCGGGCCGTTGACGCCGTAGCCGAGCTTGGCCAGCACGGCACCGACGATGGGCCCGAGCACGAGCAGACCGACCGAGGCCCAGACCAGCCACGCCAGGTCGGGGGAATCGGGCTGGCCGTTGAACCAGAATGCGACGGTTCCGATCGTGAACGCGACCAGCATGATCGTCACCGCGACCCAGGCCGCCGGGGAGTTGCCGTGGCCGGGCTCGTTCTCGTCGCTCACTCGTGCTCCTTCGTGGGTGGGACTGCCGCAAGTCTAGCGGGACGGGTCGGTCGGGTCCTCGCCGTCGCTCAGCGCATCCCAGTCCTGGATCGCGCTGCCCTCCGGGGTCACCGCGCGGGTGCGGGTGTAGCGGCCTCCGCCGGCCGGCCAGGCCCGCGATGTGGCCGCGACGCCGATGCCGGTGAGGATCATCAGCGCGCCCCCCGCCAGTCCGACGAACGGCCAGGCGGTCGCGACGGTGCCGGTGACGGCCTCTGCCAGCGCGTCCGCCGAGGCGATCCCGGTGCCCTCCACGAGGACCGGAAGCGAGGCGCGGACCGGGTCGCTCAGCGACCAGGCGCCGACCACGACCACGCACACCCCCAGCAGCGCATCCAGCACGCCGAGGATCACCCGGAACACCGGACCCGCCAGCGCCAGGGCGAGCACCAGGGTGAGCGAGGCCAGCGCGAGCGGCAGCAGCGCTCCCCCGGCGATGTCGCCGCCGACGGGGTACTCGCTGCCGGAGAGCCGGATCAGGTACCAGGTCTGCGACCAGGACAACGACACCAGGCCCGCCTCGAGCACGATCAGCGCCATCGAGAGCAGCCGCAACCGGGCCGGGGTCACCGCAGCCTCCGCATGGCGTTCGCGATCGCGACGGCACGCAGCGGCGCCGCCGCCTTGTTCTGGGCCTCCTGGTGCTCGGCCTGCGGGTCGGAGTCGGCGACCAGCCCGGCACCGGCCTGGACCCGCGCGAGGCCGCCGGCGATCGTGGCCGTCCGGATGGCGATCGCCAGATCGGCGTCTCCGGCCAGCCCGAAGTATCCGACGACGCCGCCGTACACGCCGCGCTGCGCCACCTCGAGCTCGTCGATGATCTCCAGGGCACGGGGCTTCGGCGCCCCCGACAGGGTGCCCGCAGGGAACGTCGCGCGGAAGACGTCGATCGGGGTCGCGTCGGGGCGCAGGTCGCCCTCGACACTGGAGACCAGGTGCATGATGTGGCTGAATCGTTCGACCTGCATGAACTCGGTCACCTCGACCGATCCGGCCGTGCACACCTTCGACAGGTCGTTGCGGGCGAGATCGACGAGCATGAGGTGCTCGGCCTGCTCCTTCGGATCGGCGAGCAGTTCGTCGGCCAGCTCGAGGTCGCGCTCCGGCGTCTCGCCGCGCGGCCGCGAGCCGGCGATCGGGTGGGTGTAGACCCGGCCGTCCTGCACCTTCACCAGCGCCTCGGGGCTCGAGCCGACGATCGAATAGGTCTCGCCCGCCGGGCTGTCGAGGGTGAGCAGATACATGTACGGGCTGGGGTTGAGCGCCCGCAGCACCCGGTAGACGTCGATCGGTTCCGCGGTGAGCTCGTGGTCGAAGCGCTGCGAGATGACCACCTGGAACACGTCGCCGTCGCGGATGTACTGCTTCGATCGCTCGATCGCCGCGTGGTACTCCGCGGGCTGCAGGCGCGGCCGCGGGTCGGGCGTCACCGTCAGGTCGACGTCGGCGAGCCAGGCTTCCGAGGGCGCGGCGAGACCGTGCTGCAGCGTGTCGAGACGGTCCTGCGCGTGGGCCCACATCGCATCCGCGTCGTCGGTGCCGTCGTTGAGCGCGGTGGCGATCAGCGTCGCGGTGCCGTTGCGGTGATCAAGGACCACGAGCTCCGAGACGAAGCTCATCGCCTGGCCGGGCACGGCGAAATCGGCGGGCGGCACCTGCGGAAGACGTTCCAGCTGGCGGACCGCCTCCCAGCCGATGAAACCCACGAGTCCGCCCGTGAGCGGCGGATGGCCGTCGACGTGCGGAGTGCTCCAGCGCCGGTAGAGGTGGGTCAGCGCCTCGAGCGGGGCCGTGGGGGCGTCCTCGCCGAGCGCACGCGAGGCCGGGATGCCGTAATCGAGCCAGGTGGCCGTGTCGCCGTCCTGGGTGAGCACCCCGAGCGACCCGACCCCGACGAACGACCAGCGCGACCAGATGCCGCCCTGCTCGGCGGACTCCAGCAGGAAGGTGCCCGGACGGCCCATCGCGAGCTTGCGGTACACGCCGATCGGTGTCTCGCCGTCGGCGAAGAGCTCGCGCAGCACCGGCACGGCGCGGTGGCCGGATGCGACGGCCGCATCGAAGGCGGCCCGGTTGGTCGTCGTCACGGTTCTCCGATGCGGGGCTGAAGGGGATCGACGTCGAAGCAGGCGCGGGCGCCGGTGTGACAGGCGGGTCCGACCTGCTCGACCTGCACCAGCAGGGTATCGCCGTCGCAGTCCAGGGCCGCGCCGCGCACGTACTGCACGTTGCCGCTGGTGTCGCCCTTGCGCCAGTACTCCTGGCGGCTGCGCGACCAGAAGGTCACCCGACCCTCGGTGAGGGTACGGCGCAGCGCCTCGGCGTCCATGTAGCCGAGCATGAGCACCTCGCCGGTGTCGTGCTGCTGGATGATCGCCGGGATCAGGCCGCGGTCATCGAACGACACCCGCTGCAGCACCTCGTTCATCGCACCGACACCCCTTCCGCGCGGAGCGCGTCCTTGACCTGTCCGACCGTGAGTTCGCCGCGGTGGAACACCGAGGCCGCCAGCACCGCATCGGCACCCGCGGCGACGGCCGGGGCGAAATGCTCGAGCGCGCCGGCGCCGCCGCTGGCGATCACCGGGACCGAGCTGACGGCGCGGATCGCGCGTACCAGCTCCAGGTCGAAACCCTCCTTGGTGCCGTCGGCATCGATCGAGTTGACCAGCAACTCCCCCGCTCCCCGCTCGACCGCCTCGGCGGCCCAGGCCACGGCATCCCGGTCGGTCTCGGTGCGCCCGCCGTGGGTGGTGACCACGAAGCCGTCCCCGCGCCGCTTGACATCGAGGCTCAGTACCAGCACCTGCGCTCCGAACCGGTCGGCGATCTCACCGATCAGTTCCGGCCGGGCGAGCGCCGCGCTGTTCACCCCGACCTTGTCGGCGCCGCTGGCCAGCAGGCGGGCGACGTCGTCCGCGCTGCGGACTCCCCCGCCCACGGTGAGCGGGATGAAGACCTGCTCGGCGGTCGCGGTGACCGTGTCGTACATGGTGGCGCGGTCCTCGACGGTCGCGGTGACATCGAGGAAGGTGACCTCGTCGGCGCCCTGCTCGTAGTAGCGGCGGGCCAGCTCGACGGGGTCCCCGGCGTCCAGCAGGTCGAGGAAGTTCACGCCCTTGACGACCCGGCCGGCCGCCACGTCGAGACACGGGATGACCCGGACGGCGACGCTCATATCCGTGCGGCGTGGATCGAGCTGACCAGGATGGCGCGGGCGCCGAGGGCGTACAGCTCGTCCATCAGGTGATTGGTCTCGACGCGCGGGACCATCACGCGCACCGCGACCCAGTCGCTGTCACGCAGCGGTGACACCGTCGGCGACTCCAGACCGGGCGTGATCTTCGACGCGCGGTCGACGAGGGCGGCGGGCAGGTCGTAGTCCATCAGCACGTACTGGTGGGCGACCATGACGCCCTGCAGTCGCCGGCGCAGCGTCGCCAGGCCCGGCAGGTCCGGCTGTGCCGAGATCAGCACGGCGCTGGACTGCAGGATGACGGGGCCGAAGATCTCCAGCCCCTGCTTCTCGAGGGTGCGACCGGTCTCGACGACATCCGCGACCGCATCTGCGACGCCGAGCCGCACGGCCGACTCCACCGCGCCGTCGAGTCGCACCACCGTCGCCTCGACGCCCTCGCGAGCCAGGAACGCGCTCACCAGGCCGTCGTAGCTCGTCGCGACGCGGACGCCGGAGAGGCTCGTCAGGTCGGTGAACCGGCCGATCGGGCCCGCGAACCGGAAGGTCGACGCCCCGAAGTCGAGTTCGTCGATCTCGTGTGCGGGGGACTCGGCGTCGAGCAGCAGGTCGCGGCCGGTGATGCCGACGTCGAGCGCACCCGAGCCGACGTAGGTCGCGATGTCGCGGGGACGCAGGTAGAAGAACTCGACGTCGTTGCGGGTGTCGGTGACGATGAGTTCTTTGGGGTCGCGCCGGGTGAGGTAACCGGCCTCCTGCAGCATCGCGGCGGCAGACTCTGACAGCGTGCCCTTGTTGGGCACGGCGATTCGCAACATGCGGGGTCCTTCGTGGTCGAGACGGGGTGTCGGTTGCGATTCAGAGATGTCGGTAGACGTCCGACGGCGTGAGACCCTTCGCCAGCATGAGCACCTGCAGGTGGTAGATCAGCTGCGAGATCTCCTCCGAGAGCTCCTCCGCCGACTGGTATTCGGCGGCCATCCAGACCTCGGCGGCCTCCTCGACGATCTTCTTGCCGATCGCGTGGACCCCGGCGTCGAGCTCGGCCACGGTGCCCGAACCGGCGGGCCGCTCGGCGGCCTTGAGTTCCAGCTCCTCCCAGAGCGCATCGAAGGTCTTCACGCTCTCAGGGTACCGGGGCCGGCGGGACTACTTCACGCCGAGCAGGTCGATCACGAAGACCAGGGAGCGGCCGCTCAGCCGGTGCCCGCCGCCGACGGGTCCGTAGGCGTACTCGGGCGGGCAGATCAGCTGGCGGCGACCGCCGACCTTCATGCCCGGGATGCCCTCCTGCCAGCCGCGGATCAGCCCGTTGAGCGGGAACTGGATCGACGAACCGCGGTCCCAGCTCGCGTCGAACTGCTCCCCTGTCTCGAAGTCGACGCCGACGTAGTGCACGTCGACGGTGGCGCCGGGCGTGGCCTCGGCCCCGTCGCCGACCACGAGGTCGGTGCTGACCAGCTGGGTGGGCGCCTCGCCCATGGTGGGTTCGATCTCTGGCTTGCTGAGTTCGCTCATCCCCCCAGGCTACGCGTCCGGCGCCGCATGCACGCGCGCGCCCTCGACGAAGGTCTGCAGCACCCGGGTCTCGCCGATCTGCTCCGGCGGCCCCGCGAACGGGTCCCGGTCGAGCACGACGAGGTCCGCGAGCTTGCCCTCCTCGATCGTGCCCGTCTCACGATCCAGGTGGTTCACCCAGGCGGAACCGGCGGTGTAGGCGGTGAGCGAACTCGCCAGATCGATCCGCTGCTCGGGCAGGAAGACCTCGTACTCGCCCTCCTCCTCGCCCGGGGCGGCGAGCCGGTTGACGGCCACGTGGATCGCCGCGAGCGGGTTCGGCGTCGACACCGACCAGTCGCTGCCCGCGGCGAGCACCGCGCCGCTGCGCAGCAGATCTCCGAACGGGTACTGCCAGGCCGCACGACGGTCTCCGAGGAAGGGCAGGGTCAACTCGATCATCTGCGGTTCGAGCGCGGCCCACAGCGACTGCATGGTGGCGGCCACGCCCAGCTGGCGGAACCGCGGGACGTCATCGGGGTGCACCACCTGCAGGTGCGCGATGTGGTGCCGGTTGTCGCTTCGGCCGTTGCGCAGGATCGCCTCCTCGACCGCGTCGAGGCAGTCGCGGACGGCGCGGTCGCCGATCGCGTGGAAATGCACCTGGAATCCGGCGGCATCGAGCGCGGGGACCGCGTCCCGCAGCACCTCGGGCGGGAAGAACGGGATGCCGGCACCGAGGTCGCGCTGACCGTGCGCATCGCAGTACGGCTCCAGCATCGAGGCGGTGAAGTTCTCGGGCACGCCGTCCTGCATGATCTTGACGCTGCGCGCCTGGAAGCGTCCTGCTCGCCAGCGGTCCCGCTTCTCGATCAGCTCGGGGATCTGCTCGGCCCCGCGCCCACGCTCGAACCACAGCGCGCCGACGACGCGTGCTGTGAGCAGGCCCCGTTCCGCCGCATCGAGGTACGCCGGGCCCGGATTGCCGGCGTCGCCGTAGTCGCCGAGCGCGGCATCCTGCCAGGCCGTGACCCCGCGCTCGTGCAGGAAGCGCTGGCCCTCGAGGACGGCGGCGAGCATCGTGTCCTCGGTGTCCTCGGGAAGCAGCGCCTTGACAAGACCCATGGCTCCCTCGTGCAGGGTCCCGCCCGGCCGGCCGTCGGGGTCGCGCTCGATGCGGCCGTCGGCCGGGTCGGGGGTGTTCGCGTCGATGCCGGCGAGCTCGAGCGTGCGCGAGTTCACCCAGGCCCCATGGCCGTCACGGTTGATCAGGAAGGCCGGCCGATCGGGCACCACGGCGTCGAGCACATCGGCCCGCGGGGTGCCGCCGGGATAGTCGGCCATCGACCAGCCGCCGCCCAGGATCCACTCGGCCTCCGGGTGGCTGTCGGCGTAGGCGCGCACGGTCGCGAGCGTCTCGTCCTGTCCGCGCGCCTCCGACAGCGTGCAGCGCAGCAGGTCGAGTCCGCCCCAGACCGGGTGGACGTGCGCGTCCTGGAAGCCGGGGAGCAGCATCCGGCCCGCGAGATCGACGACCTCGGTCCGCGCTCCGATCAGTTCGCCGACGTCGTGTCCGACGGCGACGATGCGTCCGCCTCGCACGGCGACGGCACCGGCACGGGAGCGCACCGTGTCGGCCGTGAAGACGGCACCCCCGGTGAACACGAGGTCGGCGTCGGCCACTGGTCCTCCTGGCTATCCGCCCGCGAGGGTGCGGGCGATCTGGTTGGACGCATCGCCGGATCGGCGCAGCACGAGCCAGACGACCGCGAGAGCACCGAGCGACAGGATGAGCATGATGGTCGAGACCGCGGCGATCTCGGGCCGGAGTCCGCTGCGCAACGCGCTCAGGACGTAGACCGGCCACGGGGTCGATCCCGAGACCTGCACGAACGCGGCGATGACCGTGTTGTCCAGGCTCAGCGTGAACGACAGCAGTGCACCGGCCAGCACCGCGGGGGCCACGAGCGGCAGGGTGATCCGCAGGAACGTGCGCGCCGGGGGCGCGTACAGGTCGGCCGAGG
The DNA here is from genome assembly GCA_035556655.1 of Pseudolysinimonas sp. Classification (GTDB taxonomy): domain Bacteria; phylum Actinomycetota; class Actinomycetes; order Actinomycetales; family Microbacteriaceae; genus JBDSKH01. The sequence continues at coordinate 7,384 of DATMFW010000030.1, read as the reverse complement.
CCTCCTCCAGGCGCGCGTCGAGACCGATCAGGCGCGCCCGGACGATGTACGACACCACCGCCGTGGAGAACAGCGAATGGCCGATGACGAGACGCACGATGCCGTCGCTGAACACGGGCATCCCGAGGTCCTGGCCGAGGAAGACCAGCCAGGGCAGCAGCGCGACGGCGTCCACGATCTCGGGGGTGACCGAGACCAGCAGGAGCAAGCCGATGAACCACGCCGCCCACCTGCCGGGGCGACGGGCGAGCGCGATGCCCGCCAGCATCCCCAGAAGACTCGCCACGACCGCCGAGATGGCGCCGGTCTGCAGCGAGACGATGACCGAATCGCGGATCGCGGGCTTGCTCACCAGCGCGGCGAACGGCTCGAGACTGAAACCCTGCCATGCCACGAGCAGGCGCCCGGAGTTGAACGACGAGATCACCACCACGATGATCGGCGCGAACAGGAAGGCGAAGACCACCACCCCCCATACGGTGAGGGCGACATCGGATGCCGCGCGCCGCCGGGTGCCCATCACGCCTCCCCCAGACGCAGCCGCCTGCGCGCGCGGAACGGAAGCGTCACGAGCCAGGCCAGCAGCGCCGCGATGCCGAGGGTGGCGGCGATCACCAGGATGAGCAGCACCGCCATCGCCGCGCCGAGCGCCCAGTTCTGGGCGGTCTGGAACTGACTGGCCACCAGTTGGCCGACCATCATGCCGCGCGCGCCGCCGAGGACCGTCGGGGTGATGTAGTCGCCCATCAGGGGGATGAACACCAGGACGATGCCCGCGATGATGCCGGGCTGCGCCAGCGGCAGGGTGACCCCGAACAGCGTCCGCAGGCGGTCGGCACCGAGATCCTTGCTCGCCTCGCGCAGGGCCGGGTCGACCCGGTCGAAGGCGACGTAGAGCGGCAGGATCATCAGCGGCAGGTAGTTGTAGACCACCCCGAGCAGTACCGCGGGCCGGGTGTAGAGCAGATCGAGCGGCCCGAATCCGAGGGCCTGTCCGAGGTGCGACAGCGCGCCCTCGGGAGACAGGATGATCTGCCAGCCGATGGTGCGGATCAGGAAGTTGGTCCAGTACGGCACCAGCACGAGCGCGAGCAGCACACCACGGTGCCGGGCGGGCACCTTCGCGGCCATCCAGTACGCCACCGGCAGCGCGATCACGAGGCACAGGAGCGTCCCGGCGATGCCCACCCAGAGGGTGTTCTGGAAGGTGGCGAAGAACGTCGGGGTGACGGCCTCGGCGTACCGGTCGAATGACAGCACGTCGTTGGCATGCGTGCCGAAGATGCCCGGCTTGTAGCCGAAGCTGAACCACAGCACCTGCAGAACGGGTGCGACGAAGAAGACCAGCAGCCACACCCAGGCGGGGACGGCCAGCAGCCATCCCGGTCTACGCACCCGCGGCGGCCTTGGCCTTGTTCCAGATGTCGACGATGCGCGCCTGCGCCTCGGTGACCTCGCCGTTGTTCATGGTGGCGATCTGCTCGGGGGTGAAGAACACCAGATCGAGCATCTCGAGTTCGGCGTCCCGTGCCGCGTCTTCGATGCCCGCGGCGCCGGTGTGGTAGCCGATGTAGTCGAGTTCGGCGAGGGCGTTCTCGGGGGTGAGCACGTAGTTGATGAACGCGTGGGCGGCCTCGGGATGCGGGGCGCCGGCGGCGATGGCCCAGTTGTCCATCCACAGTTCGGTGGCCGGCGAACCCAGCACCCATTGCCAGCGGTCCGGATCGGGGCTGTTGAGGATGCCGATCCGCGCGTCGCCGTTCCACACCTGCATGAGAACCTGGCTGGCCTGCGGGATCGCCTCGCCGCCCGGGTAGGAGTCGAAGTTGGAGATGTGCGGGGCCAGCTCTTCGACGGCGAACTTCTCGGCGGCATCGAGCTGGGCGGGGTCGGTGGTGTTCCAGTCGATCCCGTTGGCCCAGAAGTAGATGCCTGTGATCTCGGCCGGGTCATCGAGCACCGAGGTCTTGCCGCTGGCCTCGTTCTTCGCCGCGTCGATGAAGTCCGACCAGGTCTTCAGCTCGCGGGAGATCACCGTCTTGTCGTAGACGAAACCGGTCGTGCCCCATGCCTTGCAGATCGAGTAGTCGTTCTGCGGGTCCCACGCCTGACGGAGGAAAGCCGGGTCCATGTGCTCGATGTTGGGGATCAGGTCGAGGTTGAGCCTGGTGAGCAGCCCGTTCTCGGCCATGCCCGGGATGAACACCCCGGTCGGCACGACGATGTCGTAGCCGCTGGTGCCCTTCGAGGCGGTGAGCTTGGCGATCATCTCCTCGTTGGAGTTGAACGCGTCCATGGTGATCGCGGCACCGAGGCTCGCCGTGAACGCGTCGAGCACCTCGGGCGCGTCGTAGTCGCCCCAGCTGTAGATCGACAGCTCGCTCTCGACCGGACCGCCGGTGGCCTGCACCTGGGGCCGGCTCGTCGGCGTGCATGCCGCGAGGGCGCTGGTCGCCCCCACCGCGGCGGCGAGTTCGAGGAAGCGCCGGCGTGAGATGCCGGCCGCGATGCGCGGGGCCGCCGCTCGGGAGGCGAGGATCCGGATTTCGGGCTGTCCGTTCATGGTGCTCCTTCGATGTCGGATGCGGTGCCGGGAATGAGGTCGAGCTGCTCGGCCGGGAAGGTCAGCACGTGCTCCGGCGACCAGTGGCAGCGCACGCGCTCGCCGACGGTCAGCGCGGGGGCGTCGGGAGCGGGTCGCCGGGCGAGCAGAGAGCGGCCGTCCTCGAGGCGCAGCTGGTACTGGACCGTCTCGCCGAGTGGCGCGATGGTCAGCACCGTGGCGATGCGTGCGTCCCGCGCGGCGGATCGCCCCGTGTCCGGTTCGAGCAGGACGTGTTCGGGGCGTACCGCGGTCACCTGATCGCCGTCGTCGAGGAAGTTCTGCTGACCGACGAATGCGGCGACGAACGCGCTCGCCGGCCGGGAGTACACCGTGCCCGGATCGGCCAGTTGCTCGATGCGTCCGTCGCGCATGATCGCGATGCGATCGCTCATCGACAGCGCCTCGCCCTGGTCGTGGGTCACGAACACGAACGTGATGCCGAGATCGTTCTGCAGCAGCTTCAGCTCGAGCTGCATCTCCTCGCGCAGTTGACGGTCCAGTGCGCCGAGGGGTTCGTCGAGCAGCAGGACGGCCGGTCGGTTGACCAGCGCCCGGGCGAGCGCGATGCGCTGCTGCTGGCCGCCGGAGAGCTGGGCGGGCTTGCGGTCGGCGAACCGCCGCATCCGCACGAGCTCGAGCGCGGCCGTGACCCGCTCGCGCAGCTCGGCACGCGGGACCCGCTGCTGACGCAGCCCGTAGGCGACGTTCTCGGCGACCGTCATGTGCGGAAACAGTGCATAGGCCTGGAAGACGGTGTTGACATCGCGCCGGTACGGCGGGATGCGCGACACCTCGACGCCGGAGACCCGGATCTCACCGGAGTCGGGCTGCTCGAAGCCGGCGATCATGCGCAGCGTCGTGGTCTTGCCGCAGCCGGAGGGCCCGAGCAGGCAGAGGAACTCCCCTGCCGCGATGTCGAGATCGATCCCGTCGACGGCGACCGCATCGCCGTAGCGCTTGGTGAGGCCTCGCACGCTCACCGACCCGCGGGTTCCGGAATCGGTCGTCGGATCGGTGGATTGCGTCGTCGCCATCCCGGCCATTCAAGCCGAGTCGGGGAAGGGTGCGCAACGCACCGCCTCCGCCGGCTAGTGCGACGGGTGCGCGCCGGCCAGTCCGCGCAGGGCCTCGATCGCGGCCGCGGGGTCCGCCCCGTCCGCCGCCTGGTACACGGCCGAGCCCGCGACGAAGGTGTCGGCTCCGGCTTCGGCGGCGATGCCGATCGTGTCGGGTGAGATGCCGCCGTCGACCTGCAGCCACACCGGGCGGTCGCCGATGGCGGCGCGCGCGGCCCGGATCTTCGGCACCATGTCGTGCATGAAGCTCTGCCCGCCGAACCCGGGTTCGACCGTCATCACCAGCAGCTGATCGAACTCGGGCAACAGCTCCAGGTAGGCCTCGACGGGGGTGCCGGGCTTCAGGGCCAGCCCGGCGCGCGCGCCGATCTGCCGCAGCCTCCGGGCGAGCGCCACCGGATCCGCGGCAGCCTCGGCGTGGAAGGTGACCGAGAACACTCCGAGCTCCGCGTAGCCGGGTGCCCAGCGATCGGCGTCCGAGATCATGAGGTGCACGTCGAGCGGTATCGGCGAGGTCCGCTGCAGGGCCTCGACCATACGCGGCCCGAAGGTGAGGTTGGGCACGAAGTGGTTGTCCATGACGTCCACGTGCACGGCGTCCGCGTTCGCCACCCGCGCCACCTCGGAGCCGAGGTCGGCGAAGTCGGCGGTCAGGATGCTGGGGTTGATCCGGGCGGTCACGTCGCCACCTTAGCCAGCAGCTGGATGAACATCGCGTCGGTGCCGTGGCGATGCGGCCAGAGCTGGGCGTGGGACTCCGGCGGCAGCTCGAGATCGCGCGTCGCGACAGCCGCCAGCACGGCCGGGGTGTCGACGGGCTCGACCTCCGGATGACGTTCGCGGGCCGCCGCGACGATCTGCCGCGTCTCGGCCGGATGCGGAGAGCAGGTCACGTACGCCAGGATGCCGCCGGGCTTCAGGGCGGCGATCGCGGCATCCAGCAGAGCGGCCTGCACCCGGGTCAGGCCGGGCAGGTCGTCCGGGGTCTTTCGCCAGCGGGCCTCGGGCCGCCGGCGCAGGGCACCCAGGCCGGTGCACGGCGCATCGAGCAGGATGCGGTCGAACGATGCCGGCTCGCCCGCGAACCGCGTGGCATCACCCTCGAGCACCGGGGGCGCCGGGTCGAACACGGCGAGCGCGCTGCGCACTAGGCCCGCCCGGGCCGGGATGAGCTCGTTCGCGATCAGCGATGCTCCGCCGCCCGCGGCTTCCGCGGCGAGCAGCGCCGCCTTCCCGCCGGGACCCGCGCACATGTCGAGCCAGCGCTCCCCGGGCAGCACCGCGCGGGCGCGGCTGAGCGCCAGCGCGGCCAGTTGCGAGCCCTCGTCCTGCACCCGGGCACGCCCGGAGGCCACGACGGGGTTCTCAGCCGGGTCTCCCCCGGCCGAGCGCGCCGCCAGCGGCGAGACTCCGCCCGGTTCGCCCACCTCGGCGGCCTCGGCGAGGCCGGGCAGGGCGACCAGGCTGACCGCGGGAGGAAGATTGTCCGCAGCGAGCAGCGCATCCAGGTCCCGGTTCCCCTCGGCCGACAGGGCATCGCGGAAGGCCGCCACCACCCATTCCGGGTGCGCCGTCTCCATCGCCCGGCGTGCATCGCCCTCCAGGCCTTCCAGAGCGCGAGCCCGCCACTGCTCGGGGGTGCTCCGTGCGATGGTGCGCAGCACGCCGTTCGCGAACCCGCGCGCGGACCCCTTCCCGGCGGAGGCCACCAGGGCTACCGACTCGCCGACGGCCGCGTGCGGGGCCACCCGGGTCTCCAGCAGCTGATGCACGCCGAGCCGCAGTGCGTCGAGCACCTCGGGATCCATGCGGGCGAGCGGGCGGTCGACGACGAGCGAGATCACCCGGTCGTAGAACCCCCGGCGCCGCAGCGTGCCGTAGGTGAGCTCGGTGGCGAGGGCCGCATCCGCGGGCGCGAGCCGGGCCTCGGCCAGGAGGGCGGGCAGCAGCAGGTTGGCGTACGCGTCGTCCTGCTCGACGGCCCGCAGCACCCGGTAGGCGATGCGCCGGGCCGGCTGGACACGGGGCGCGCTCATCCGAGCTCGATCGCATCGGCGCCGCGGCCGCGGAGCCAGTCCGCGGCGGGCATCGGCCGTTTCCCCGCGGGCTGCACCGTGATCAATTCCAGCGGAGCACTTCCGGTGCCGACCAGGGCGCGTCCCGCCCGGAGCTCGGCGCGGCCGGGCGGCAGGGCGGGTGCGTCGTGGGCGATGGCCGCACCGAGGACCTTCAGGCGTTCGCCCTCGAACAGGGTGAACGCTCCCGGCTCCGGGGTGACGCCGCGCACGCGCGCATCGACTTCGGCGGCCGGACGGCCCCAGTCGAGATGTCCGTCCTCGAGGGTCAGCTTGGGGGCGAGGGTCGGCTCGCCCGACTGCGGCACGGCACGGGCGGTGCCGTCGGCGAGGGCGTCCACGACGCCGGCGAGCTGCCGGGCACCCGACTCCGCCAGGGCCCGCAGCAGGTGACCCGCCGTCTGGTTCCGGCCGATCGGCACCCGCTCGAGCGCGAAGACCGCGCCGGCGTCGAGTTCGGGCACCAGCTGGAACACGGCGGTGCCGGTCTCCTGATCGCCGGCGATGATCGCTCGTTGAACCGGTGCCGCCCCCCGCCAGCGCGGAAGCACCGAGAAATGCAGATTGATCCAGCCCAGGCGCGGCGCGCTCAGCAGCGGTTCCCGGACCAGCCCGCCGTACGCCACAATGACCCCGAGATCCGGTTCGAGGGCGATGAGCTCGTCGGTGACGGCTCCGAGCCGGTTGGCGGCGATCACCGGCACCCCCGCGCGTTCGGCGACCTCGGCGACGGGCGTCGGGGTGAGCAGCCGCTTGCGGCCCTGGGGCGATGGCTCGCGGGTGACCACGGCGACGACCTGGTGCGGGCCGTCCAGCAGCGCCTGCAGGCTCGGGACCGCAGCGGCGGGGCTTCCCGCGAACACGATCCGCATGCTGGTCATCCCTCGATTCTGCCGTCTCCGCGTGAGGTCACTCGTCGAACGGCTCCGGATCGTCGAACCGTGCGCGCAGGGGCAGCGGCTGCCGTCCGCGGCGCGGGGCGCCGGGGACCGGCTTGCGCCGCGATGTCGCCTGCCGGATGATCTCCGCGCGGACGGCCTCCGCCACCTCGGCACCATGCGCGTAGTCGAAGCGCAGGATGGCCCGGGCGCGACCGTCGGCCTCGGTGACACCGAGCTGCTCGGCGGAGGCCGGAAGGTGCCTCAGCGCCTCGGCCACCGCATCCGGCGCCCCCTGCAGGGTGGCCGTGCGCACCAGGGGCGGAAATCGCAGCGGGCGCCGGTCGGCCAGTTCGGCGTGGGCGTACTCGGGCTGGGTCCAGGAGGCGAGCGCCGTCGCGAGAGCACCACCCACCCCGACGAGGATCACCCGGGCGTCGTCGGCCGCGAGGGCCGCGGCGTCGGACCACCAGCGCAGTACGTCCTCCGCCACCCGCAGACTCTCGCGGGCGACCATGCGCTCGCCGTCGAGCAGCAGCACCGCGCGGTACCCGCCATCGGCGAGCGGTTCGGCGCCACGGGTCGCGATCACCAGGGCGGGACGGTCGGGGACGCCGGTGAGCGGCCGCTCACCGTCCGAGACGACGACGAGCGTGCCGGGGAACGCCCTGCCCAGCTCGTCGGCGGTGCGCCGGGTTCCGGCGCCGCTGGTCTGCAGCCGGGTCCCGACGCAGTGCGGGCAGCGCCACG
>DATMFW010000029.1:0-15970 GCA_035556655.1 Pseudolysinimonas sp. | reverse complement strand
CATCGACAGGCTCGTCGAGGGCGGCATCGAGACCATCAAGGTGCGCTCCGTGCTCACCTGTGACTCGGCCGTCGGCGTCTGCGCGAAGTGCTACGGGCGCTCGCTGGCCAGCGGCAAGCTCGTCGACATCGGCGAGGCGGTCGGCATCATCGCCGCCCAGTCGATCGGCGAGCCCGGCACCCAGCTGACGATGCGTACCTTCCACACGGGTGGTTCGGCCTCCGCCGACGACATCACCCAGGGTCTGCCGCGTGTCCAGGAGCTCTTCGAGGCGCGGACCCCCAAGGGCGCGTCGCCGATCGCCGAGGCGGATGGCGTCGTCCGCATCGACGAGACCGAGAAGTCGAAGAAGGTCATCCTCACGCCCGACAACGGCGACGAGCCGCACGTCTACCCGGTCCTGAAGCGCGCGACGCTTCTGGTCGAGGACGGGCAGCGCGTCACGGTCGGTCAGCCGATCCTGGTCGGAACGCTCGACCCCAAGGAGGTCATGCGCGTGCAGGGTGCCCGCGAGGTGCAGAAGTACCTCGTCGGCGGCGTGCAGGGCGTGTACCGCTCGCAGGGTGTGCCGATCCACGACAAGCACATCGAGGTCATCGTCCGCCAGATGCTGCGCAAGGTCACCGTGGTCGACCACGGCGACACGACGCTGCTGCCCGGTGAGCTGGTCGACTTCAAGCGCTACCAGCAGATCAACCGCGAGGCCGTCGCCCAGGGCAAGCGCCCCGCGTCGGGTCGTCCGGAGCTGATGGGCATCACGAAGGCGTCGCTCGCGACCGAGTCGTGGCTGTCGGCCGCCTCGTTCCAGGAGACGACCCGCGTGCTCACGCAGGCCGCCATGGAGGGCAAGTCGGACCCGCTGGTCGGCCTGAAGGAGAACGTCATCATCGGCCAGCTGATCCCGGCCGGTACGGGTCTCTCGAAGTACCGCAACGTGTCGGTCGAGGCCACGGAGGAGGCGAAGGCGGAGCGTTACCCGAACCGCATCTTCACCGACGACTCCGTGTTCAGCGAGTCGGACCTGAGCTTCGTCGACTTCGACAGCTTCAGCTCCGACGACTTCACGCCGGGTACGTACAACTGAGTCAGCGAACGCAGTGAAGAAGGCCCCCACCGCCATGGTGGGGGCCTTCTTCGTGTCGGGCGGTCAGTTCTGGCTCGCCTTGATCGCGGCGCCGCCGATCTTGTTGATGTCCGGGGCGGGACGGGCGGGCGGCTCGGTCGGGTTCTTCGGTCCGAACTCGGGGCTCTTCTCCATCTGATTCACCTCCTCGGGGTCATCCGCATGACCAATCCCGGATGCCGTGCGCGTCCGGCTTGGTGATGAACGCTCCGCTCTGCCAGTGTGGAGGACGAGACGTGATCAACCCGCGACCCGCACTCGATCACGGTCTCCGCCAGCTGGAGTTGAATCATGGCCGATTTCCAAGACCCGATGCGCGTCGCCTTCGAGACCGCCGACGCGGCGATGAAGAACGCCGAATACCGCCACGCCGTGACCCTGTTCGAGGGCATCAAACGGTGGGCGAAGGAGCGCGGCAACGCCCGGTCCGAGGCGGAGGCCAATGAGAGCCTCGGCGATGCCTACACCGAACTCGGCGAGTTCCAGGCGGCCATCGACGTGTACGAGGCGGCACACGACTACTTCCTGCGCGAGGTGCCGGCGCGTGCCGCCGACTGCGACCGGGCGCTCGCCAACGTGTATCGCAACCGTGGCGAGACCGGGCCCGCAACCCAGGCCGTCAAGCGGGCCATCGACTACTACACGCAGGCGGGCAGCGCGGAAGAGCTCGCCGACTGCGCCCGCCTGATGGGCGACATCCATCACGCCAAGGACGACTACGCGGAGGCTCTCGAGTCGTACACCGCGGCACGGGAGGCGTACGTCGCGGCCGGCGACGAGGACAACGTCAAGATCTGCGACACCCGCATCGCTGAGGTCGAGACCGACCGCGGCGACTACCCCGCGGCGGCGACCCTGCTGGCGGAGGTCCGCGCGTACTGGACCGAACGGGGCGAGGTCGGCCGCCGCCATCTCGCCGACTGCTCCAAGTACGAGGGCGTGCTGTTCATCGAGCTGCAGGACTACCCGCGCGCGGAGCAGGCGCTCAAAGACGCGAAGGTCTTCTATCTGCAGAAGCTGATGCCGGAGGACGCGGCGGACTGCAACCGTGCGCTCGGCAGGGTCTACCTGAACCGGGGTGAGTACAGCGCCGCCCGGGCCTCCCTCAAGGAGGCGAAGGAGTACTACCGCCGCACCGGGCTGCTGCGGGACGCGGCCGACTGCGACAAGTACCTCGGAGTCGTCTATCTGGAAGAGGACCGCCTCGCCGATGCGACGCGGTCGATCACCGCGGCGGTGCGCGACTACCAGGCGCGGTATCTCGATCGCGAGGTCGCCGACTGCTGGCACATCCAGGGCCGCATCGCGACCGCCGACGGCGAGTTCACCGACGCCCGCAACAACTTCGAGAAGGCGCTGTCGTTCTACAAGAACGAGCATCTCGAGGCCCAACGGGTCACCGTGCTGAGCCACTTCGGCGAGATGCTCGTCGCGCAGGACAAGCTCGACGATGGCATGGCCGCGTTCGAAGAGGCGAAGCAGTACTACGAGGACGCGGGCCTCGGCGACAGTCTCGCCGACACCCTGCTGCGGATCAGCGAAGCCCACTACGAGGCCGGACGTCACGACGATGCCGAGACCGCCTGCCGGAAGGCGCTCGGCTACTTCGAGTCGATCGAGTCGCATGAGAACATCGCCGACTGCCGGCGGCGTCTCGGCAGGATCGCGGCGTGGCGGGGTGAGTACAAGGACGCCGTCGACTTCGTCCAGCTCGCGGCCGAGTACTACGGCGACCAGCAGCAGGAGGTCGACTCGGCACTGTGCGATCTGCTGCTGGCCGAGATCCACATCGAGCGCGGCGAGCTCGATGACGCCGAGAAGCGTCTCGACGACGCGATCGGCGTCTTCGCCGAGCGCGAGCGCGAACACGAGCTGACCGACGCGACCCGCCTGGCCGGACGGCTCCATCTGGCGCGGGACGAGTACGACCAGGCCGAGGTCGAACTCAAGAACGCCCACAAGACCTACTTCCACAAGCGGCTCGAGGGCGACATCGCCAAGTGCGAGCTGTTGATCGGCATCGTGCACATGGGGCGCAATGACGAGTCCTCGGCCGAGAAGTACCTCGGCAAGGCGCGCAAGTACTTCGACGAGCACGCCAAGAGGTACGAGGTCGCGGAATGCGACCGCTGGCTGGCCCAGGTCTACGCCGAACAGGACGACTACGAGAAGGCATCCCAGCGCCTCGCGGACTCGCGGGCCTACTACGAGACCGACAAGCTGCCGGCCTTCGTCGCTGACTGCGACAAGGAGATCGCGCGCCTGGAGCGCGACCGGGACGAGTTCGCGGTGGCGCAGGAGTACGTCGAGCGCGCGCGCGCCGAGTACGAGCAGCGCGGGCAGCGGATGGACGTGGCGGAGTGCGACCTGATCCTCGGGGGCGTGCTGCTCGCCCTGGGCGATCTCGAGGGAGCGGAGACCGCGCTGGGCGAGGCGGTGTTCGCCTTCTCGGACCCCGACCTGGACCTTCAGGAGGGCGTGGCCGACTGCGAACTGCTGCTCGGCCAGCTGCACCACAAGAAGGGCGAGATCGCGAAGGCGCGCGAGGCCTTCGCCTCGGCGCTGAAGCACTACGTCGAGCACGAGCTGCCGCATCAGGTCGCCGACTGCAAGAAGGAGCTCGGCGTCCTCAGCGGCGCCGAGAACCTCGACGAGGCCGTGGAGTACCTCCGGGATGCGCGGTCGTTCTACTCCCGGCGGGGTCTGCTCGACGACGTCGCCGACTGCAACATGCGCCTGGGAGCCCTCTACGTCGAGAACTCGCAGTACGCCGATGGCGAAGATCACTACCGGAAGGCGCAGCGGTATTACCGCAGCCGCAACAAGACGCGCGATATCGCGATCTGCGACGCGAAGATCGGCGAGCTGTCGCTGCTGCAGAGCCGCCTCGACGACGCCCAGGAGTCGATCGACCTGGCGATCGCCGTCTTCATGGAGGAAGAGGACCAGAATCTCGAGCAGCTGGCCGACTGTCGCATCTACCTCGGTCAGCTGGCGACCGAGCGCGGCGACTTCGATACCGCGGCCGAGTCGTTCGGCCTGGCGCGCGACTACTTCGACGGCAACGGGATGCTGCCCCGGGTGGCTGACTGCGCCCTGTTCATCGGCGATATCCACGCCCATCGCGGCGAGCACCAGGATGCCCGCAGGACCTACGAGCAAGCCCGTGATCTGTACAAGGAGTCCGAGGACGCCCGGGGGATGGCGCTCTGCGCGCGCAAGCTCGGGCAGAACGCCCTCAACACCCGCGATCTGGCCGGCGCCGACGAGCTGCTCGAGTTCGCATTGCGGTACTTCCGCGAGCACGATCAGCCGGCGGAGGCCCAGCGCTGCACGGTGCTGCAGGGATATCTCGCCATCGCCGAGGGCGAATACTCGAACGCCCGCACCATCTTCGAGACCGCTCTGGACTTCTTCGCCAACGCCGGCCTCAGCGACGACATGGCCGACTGCAACCGCGGTCTGGCCAAGCTGAGGTCGGAGCACGGGGATTACCGCGGTGCGCTCGGGTTCTACGAGCGGGCGCTCACCTTCTTCACCAACTCGCGCAAGCTCGACGAGGTCGCCGACACCCAGCTCGAGATCGGCGACACCCACGCCGCGCTCGGCGACTACGTCAAGGCCATGAACTGGTACCTGAGTGCCAAGGAGTTCTACGACAAGCGCGGCCTCAAGAAGGGCATCGCCGACAGCGATCGCAACCTCGGCGACGCGTACACGCAGCTGGGCAACTACGGCACGGCCGAGAGTTCGTACCAGCTGGCGAAGGCGTTCTATCTCGACAGCGGCTTCCCGAACGACGTCGCCGACTGCGAGCTGCGGCTCGGGCAGATGTTCGCGGCGCAGGGCCGGAAGAAGGAAGCGCACGAGGCCTACGACGCGGCGCGACTGCACTTCAGCCGCGAGTTGCCCGCCCGCATGGCCGAATGCAACAAGAACCTCGGGGTGCTCTATCTCTCGGATGGCGACACCGAGCACGCCGAGTCCCTGCTGACGGAGGCCCGCTCGACCTACGAGAACGAGGGCAAGTTCCGCGAGGTCGCCGAGTGCAACCGCTATCTCGGTGAGGTGTACTCCCGCCGCGACAGCGACGACCAGCGCGACTTCGATTCCGCGCACAAGGCGTTCCAGCTGGCCCGCAAGTACTTCACCGAGCAGGGCGTCTTGCGCGAGGCCGCCCGCATCGACGTGGACGAGGCGCGCCTGGACCACCAGCGCTCGCGGCGCGACGAGACTCAGGCGGATGAGCTGCTCGCCCGCGCGATCGACCAGCTGATCCCGGCGGCCCTCATGCTCGACGCCGGCCGCTTCGAGCTCGCCAGCTCGCAGCAGCGCGCGATGTGGAACGAGAACATCGCGCGGCACGCCCTGGATTCGGCGTTCGAGGCCGCGCACGCGCTCGGCGACGCGCACCTGCTCGGCGATCTCATCCTGGACGCCCGCGCCACCGGCGTCTACGCTCCGGCGAAGCCCGGCGAGACCTCGTTGCCGTCGGTGATCGTGCACGAGACCCTGCTCGAGCCGGATGAATCCGCGCACATCGGTGCGCTCACCGCGGCGGGCTCGCGCACCATCGCGCGCATCCTCGGTGTCGACGGGATGCGGCTCGAACCCGCGCCGTTGATCCGGACGCCCGAGGGCGGTATCGCGCTCGAGGAGCACATCGGCAAGGCCGAGCACCGCTTCACCACCAAGATCCGCAACACCGTCACGGTGAGCGGGTTCGTCGCGGAGGGACGCGCATGAGCAGGCGGACGCTGTTCGTCGCCGGGGTCGACCGCGACCGTAGCTACTACTTCTGGCACTGGATCGCCCCCGAGGTGTCGGCGCGCCAGGCGTTCACCGTCGAGCGCGAGGTCCTCGACCCGCTGCTGGCGCGGGTGTCCGACGCGCTGCCCACGGCCCGGCCCGGCGAGCGCGACGAGCAGGTCGTCGAGCGGGTGCTCACCCGTGGCGCCCTCGTCGACCTGGCGGCGGAGCGCAAGCTGACCCGCGACCTGGCCGCGGCGTTCCTGCCGGGCGACCTGGCATCCGAGATCGCCCGGGGGTTTGTCGACAACGGTGAGCAGCCGATCCTGCTGAGGCTGATGCCCTCGGCGCTCGCGGCTCAGATCCCGTGGGAGCTGCTGCCGGTCGAGGTCACGGGCGCCGACGGCACGACGCGGACCCGACGTCTCATCGAGCTCGCCGACATCGCCTACGACGTCCCCGCGGGGATCCATGTGGGCCGATCCAAGACCCCGGAGCCCTGGGCCGGCCCCGCTTCGCGGGCGCTCTACATCGTCGACCCGGACACCCGCGTCTACGGTCCGGTGCTCTCGGATGAGGCCCTCGCCTCGCTCGCCGAGCGGATCGCGGACAAGGGGGTGACCGCCTCCGTCGCCGGCGGGGAGTTCACGCGCGCCGACCTGCACAAGGCGCTGACCTCGGCGCGCAGCCACCCCGGCCGTCTCATGTTCGTGGGGCACGTGGTCAGCTCGACCGAGAACCCCAGCGCCACCTCGATGATGCTCTCCGATGCGCCGACGATGTACGGCGCGGCCGAGACCATCACCCGCGGCGTGAAGTCGAACCGGCCGCTGTCGGCGCTCGACCTGTTCGAGGGGACGGCGAACTCGAGCCTGCGCCTGCCCGAGGTGGTGCGCAGCTTCGGCAAGTCGGGTCGCATCGAGTGGCCGGGGGGCGACGACACCCCCACCGCCGGTGCCGAGATCTGGCCGATGCCGACGCGGGTCGCCCTGATCGCCTGCAACTCGGGCTCCGATCTGCGCAACCCCGAGCCGTTCGGTCTCGCGCTCGCCCTGATCAACGCCGGAGCCGGATTCGTCTCGGCGACGAAGTGGACCCTGCCGACCGACTACGCGTTCCACCTGTTCGCCAAGACCACGGCGAACCCGCTCGTCGATCTGACGATCGCCGTCGACGACGCCCACTCCGCCACCGACCCGCTGGTCGAGCTCGCCGCGTGGCAGCGCGGCCGGCTGGCGGAGTGGGAGGCGGGGGGCGACGTCGCGGCGTCGCCGATCCTCTGGTCGTCGTTGTCGAACTACCTGGGCGATGAACGCGAGGTCTCGGCCGCCTAGCCCCGCCCGCCCTCAGGCGCGGTGCGCCAGCTCCTGGATGGCGACCCGGATGCTGTCGGGGGTCATCAGCCCGACGGGCGTCTCGCCCGACTCGCTCAGGGCCCGCGCGATCTGGTCGCGGGTCTCGTCGGAGCGCTCGATGTAGAGCAGCTGGTACGAGCGCTGCACGTCGAGGTCCATCCGGGCGAACACCTTCTCGAGCCGGGCCGCCGACTGCGCGGTCTTGCGGGCGGCGCTCGGGCCGTTGCGGGTGACCAGTACCGGACCGCTCTTGGCCTCGATGCAGAGGAGGAGGTCGCCGGCCCGCACCAGCACGTCGATGTCGCTGTGTCCGCCGCCGAGATCGGCCGGCAGGTCGTAGGCCACGTTGGTGTAGACCTCGTGCGGGGTCCCGAGGCGCTCGAACTGGTCGGCGGCGATCCAGGCCGCGTAGGCGGTGAGCCAGTGGCCACCGAGGAAGGCGCGGTAGTCCTCGCGCAGGGTGCCGGCCACGACCCGGAAGATCCGGGCCTTCTCGGGTGCCGAGCCGGGCTTGCCGGTTAGCGTGTTCCAGGTGGTGCCGGGCTTGTCCTGGTGCGAGAAGCTGAACTCCACCGAACTCCCGGTGAGGATGCCGCGGGCATCGAGCCAGGCGAGCACGCGCTGCATGCCGGCGACGGCCTTCGGGGTGACCCGGAAGGTGGGGTGCTTACCGGCGAGCGCCTGCGCGTACTGCGGGTGACCGGAGATCTCGGCGCCGATCACCCGGGCGAGTTCGAACTGCTCGGGGGTGAAGATGTCGGCTGAGCGTACAGTGACGGCCGCCTGGGTCATCGCCGACAGGGTCGGCGAGGCCTTCACCAGGGCGGCCGGATCGCCGACTCGCCCCGCGGGGAAGGAGTCCCAGACGGCACGCGCGGCGGCGGTCGGGTCGGGTGCGGGGGTCGCCCGATCGAGGACGACGAGCAGCTGGAGTTCGGCCAGCGCGTGCTGCAGTTCGATGATGGCGGTCTCGACGTGGTCGAAACTGGCCACCACCGCGGGGCCGTGCGTGCCGGCGTCGCGTGCGCTGCGGACGATGTCCGTCAGTGAGGCGACGAGGTCGTCGGCCCCGGATCGGGGCGACGCATGCGCCGTCCCGGTCGCGGGTGGGAGGAGGGTCACGAGTTTGCTCCTTGTCTCGGGGTTGTGCTGGTGTCGCCGGATTCACCAATCCCGGATCCGTCGCCGCGGGATTGGTCGCGGGGCATGCTCCCGGATCAGATCACTGCGGCCGTGACCGAGATCGCCACCGACTGGCTGACCCGTGCCCTGGTGCGGGCGCGCGAGCCGCTGCGCATGCCGCACCGGCAGCCCTGCGCCGCCTGTGCCGGGTCGCCGCTGCTGAGGGCGCTTCTGGACTTCGCGGGCTGGCCGCACCCGCTCGTGCATCCGCTGATCGGTCGCGTCACCGAGATGGTGGAGCATCACGCCCGGCAGAGCGTCGAGGACGCGCTGCAGGACGCCGGCGAACGCTGGCTCGCGCGGGTGGCGGCCGATGAGGACGACGGCGGCATCCCGGACGATGAGCACCTGCTGTGGGCGGCGGCCGAATACCGCCTGGAGCTCGACGAGGCCCGCGATGCGGAGGAGGCGGAGGCCGAGCGGCTGTGGCGCGCGGCGACACTCGCCCTCGAGCGCTTCTGCTCATCGCACGCCCTGGTCGCACGGGACGTCGTCGAGTTGCTGATGGAACGCGCGATGCAGGCCCTGGACCGGCTGGAGCCCGGCGCCGTCATGGACTTCGACGAGGCCGAGGTGCTCACCGACGCGCTCGAGGGGGCGCTCGCCGCCTGGACGGTATGGCTGCCGACGGGCGGGTGGTCGAGGGAGCCCGCCGTCGCTCAGGGGCGGCTGTGTGCGGACTGCCGGGCCGTCGCCCGGATCGTCGAGCTGGCCGGCCCCCATGGCGCCGTGCATCGCCTCGCGCTCGGGTTCGGAGGGGTCCTGCTCGAGCACCTCGAGACCTTCGGCGGCCCGCGCGCGGAACCGCCCGCGGCATCCGGCAGCGCCGCGTACCAGCGCGATGTCGTGCGCGCCTACGCGCGATGGTTCGACGCCGCTCGAGCCCGCATCGACAACGTGCTGCGGCTGTACGTGCTCGACGAGGTCGAGCGGCAGGTCGCGGCGGCCTCCCAGCACCTTCTCGTCGCCCCCGGCGACGCACCTGAGTAGGCTGGTTCCGACCGCGAAGGAGCCATCCCCATGAGCGACACCGCCGACGGCGACAAGAAGCCCAAGCCGATCTTCAACCCGGATGACGTGGTCGAGCCGACCGATCCGACCCCCGCCGATGCGCCGGTGGAGGAGCCGCCCGTCGAGGAACCCGCCGTGGAGAAATCCGAGAAGCGCGAGAAGCCGGCCCGCGCCCCCAAGACGCAGAAGAAGCCGGATGCGGCTCCCGCCGAAACGGACACCCCCGCCACCGCGACGGGCGAGGTCGCGCCGGTCTCGACAGGCTCGACCGCCGAGGGCGAGTTCGCCGGCCGCGAGGTCGTCTACGTCCAGGCTCCGGTCCCGCCGCGCCTGCGCGGCAACCGCGGCGTGGGTTCGCTCCTCGCGGTGCTGGGTGCTGTGGTGTTCGCGGCGATCTTCGCCATCGCATCCATCGTCGCGTTCGTGCTCAAGGGCGACGCCGAGCCGATGACCACCTTCTCGTTGTTCCTGCAGAACGCCGTCTTCTGGGTGCCGGTGCTGGTGTTCCTGGTCGCGTTCGTGCTGCTGGTTCTCGTCGTGAACCGGGCCGGCTGGGCCGCGCACGTGTTCGGCAGCCTCGTCGTGGGGCTTGCCGTGTATTTCGGTTCGATCGGCATCCTGCTGCTCATCGGCAACATCGGGGCTGCGGCCACCGGCGATGCGCCGGGGACATTCGGTGCCCTCGCGCTCAACCCGTTCGTCATCATCGCCGCGCTCGTCGCCCGCGAGGTCTCGATCTGGGTGGGCCTGGCGATCGCCGCGCGCGGCCGCCGGGTGAAGGCCCGCAACGTCGAACTGGTCGACGAGTGGGAGCAGGAGCACGCCGAGACCAAGGCCCGGTATGAGCAAGCGGGCACCACGGCCTGAGCGGCTGGTCGCCCTCTTCGTCACGGTCTTCTGGGCCGCCGTCGTCTTCGCCGTCGACGGGCTGCTCGCCGTGCTGCTCGACCGCGATCCGATCCGCTCCGAGGTGGGTCCGTACTACGCGATCCTCGCGTTCGTGATCGCGGGCGTGGTGCTCTGGATGCTGCTCTCCGGCATCAGCGCGGGCCGGCATCCGCTGTGGAGCGCCCTGGGCGCTTTCGCCCTGGTCTATCTGGTGTTCCCGCTGTCGGCGCTGTTCTGGGGCCTTCCGCTGGTGTCCGAGCAGGCGCTCAGCCCGTTCGTGCTCGCCGCCGCCGTGCTCGCGGCGGGGGCCGTCGTGGCGACCTGGATCGCCCTGCGTTCTCTGCGCTGGCGCGGGCGCTGACCCCCGAGCGGGGGAGTCGCCGACCGTATACCCCCTATTACGGGACTACTTGCCCGTTAACCCGCGGGTTAGCGTGAAGGAGTGCTGGGGGGCACTGCGGCATTGCGCCGTCGTCGTCGTGCCGCCTTGCGCGGCTACCGTGCCTAGTCGATAAGGAGGAGTTCGCGTGACGTCGCTCGCCGAGATCCTCATTCTGCGCGGCGCCGTGCCCATCGAAGCCCTCGATCGGATGACCGGTGACCCCGCCCGTGATGAGCAGTGGATCAACGAGCTCATCGAGAACGACAAGGTCAGCCCCGGTCAGGTGGCCCAGGCCCGGGCCGTGGTGGCCAAGCTGCCCTTCATCGAGCTGCTGGAGTATCCGGTCGACGTCAACGCCGTCGCCCTGGTGCCGGCGGCGATGTGCCGTCGCCACGGGGTGCTCCCGGTCTACATGCTGGGCGATCAGCTGACCCTGGCGATGGTCGACCCGAACAACGTCTTCGCCCTCGACGACGTCCGCGCCACCACCGGGTTGCGCATCTCGGTCGTCGTCGCCGAGAAGTCCGATCTCGCCGCGGCGATCGACCGGTATCACCGGGCCGACGACGAGATGACCAGCCTGACGCAGGTCTTCGAGGAGGAGACGGAGCCATCGGGCACCGACCTGGCGCCCTACGGCGGCGGGTCCGGCGATCCCGAGGACGACGCGCCCATCGTCAGGTTCGTGAACCTGCTCATCTCGCAGGCGATCCAGGACCAGGCCTCCGACATCCACATCGAGCCGGGCGAGAAGCAACTCGCGGTGCGCTATCGCATCGACGGCGTGCTGCACGAGATGCAGAACGCGCCCAAGAGCATCCAGAACGGCGTGATCTCGCGCCTGAAGATCATGAGCGAGATCGACATCGCCGAACGCCGTCGCCCGCAGGACGGCCGCATGTCGGTGGTGCACGGCGGCAAGCGCATCGACCTGCGTGTGGCGACCCTGCCCACGGTGTACGGCGAGAAGGTCGTCATGCGTATCCTCGACAGTTCGGCGACGACCCGGCGCATCGAGGATCTCCACATGCTGGAGCGCAACCTCGCGGTGTACTCGCACTCGTACTCCAAGCCGCACGGCATGATCCTGGTCACCGGGCCGACCGGGTCGGGTAAGTCGACGACTCTGTACACCACGCTGCATGCCGTGGCGAAGCCCGAGATCAACGTCATCACCGTCGAGGACCCGGTCGAGTACCGCATGGCGGGGATCAACCAGGTGCAGGTGAACCCGAAGGCCGGGCTGACCTTCGCCAGCGCGCTGCGCTCGATCCTGCGATCCGATCCCGATGTCGTGCTGCTCGGTGAGATCCGTGACCGCGAGACGGCGCAGATCGCGATCGAGGCCTCGCTGACCGGTCACCTCGTGCTCTCGACGCTGCACACCAACGACGCCCCCAGCGCCGTCACGCGTCTGACCGAGATGGGCATCGAGCCGTTCCTCGTGGGGTCGGCCCTGGAGTCGGTGGTCGCCCAGCGCCTGGCACGCCGCCTCTGCGACCGGTGCCGTGAGCCGTTCGAGGCCGATCCCGCACAGCTGGCGAAGCTCGACTACCCGGTCGAGCAGTTCGGCATCGTCGTGCACCGGCCGGCGGGCTGCACCAACTGCAGCGGCACGGGGTATCGCGGGCGCATCGCCCTGCACGAGGTCATGTCGGTCAGCGAGGAGATCGAGCGGCTCGCGGTCGCCCACGCCTCCAGCGCCGACATCGGGCGGGTCGCCGTCGCCGAGGGGATGCTGACCCTGCGTCAGGACGGCTGGGCGAAGGTCGCCATGGGGCTGACCTCGATCGAGGAAGTTCTTCGCGTCGTCGCCTAGGCGACGCGGTGGGGGGAAGAGAGAACATCATGGCGGACGAGAAGAAGCCGGCCTGGGAGATCCCGGTCGTCGATGAGCGGGCGGAGTTCGTGCCGGTCGCTCCCGCGGCGGCCGAGCCTCCGTCGATCCCGCAGCCGATGGTGGCGCCGACATTCGCCGACCCCGCGTCGGCGTTCGCGCCCCCGGTCGCCCCGCCGTTGCCGCCGCTGCCGCCGACCGGGGCGCCGGTCGACGCCGTCCCGCCCGTGTCGAGCGTCGCGACGCCCGCGGCCGGGATCCCGGGCCTGAAGTCGCCCGCCGAGCTCATGGCGATGGCGGCTCCGACCGCGCCCCGCCCGACGGCGGCGACACCCGACCTGTCGTCGTTCCCGGCGCCGACCATGAATCCCGGCACCGTCCCGCTGCCGCCGGGAGCCATGACTCCGCCCGCGATGCCCGCGCCCGCGATGCCCGCGATGTCCGCGCCCGACGCGGCACCGCCGGCCCCGCCGGCCGGCGCGCCCCTGCTGGCCGCCGCTCCCGCGCCCGGTGCCGCCGCCCTCGGCCTGCCCGCCGCCCCGGCTGTCGTGCCGGCCCCGCCGTCCGGTCCCGGCGAGCTGGCCGTGAACGCGGCCCCGATCGCCGACGGCGACGTGATCTCGGCGCTCGAGCAGGTGCTGTTCGCCGGCGCGTCCGATCTGCACGTCACCGCGAACTCGATGCCGATGCTGCGGGTCGACGGCCGCCTGCGTCCCGTCCCGGGCGCCGGCCTCTGGAGTCAGGCCCACGTCGAGGCCGCGGTCCGCGGGCTGATGACCGACGAGCAGCAGTCGGCCTTCGACACCGACCACGAGCTCGACTTCGCCTACGCACTGCCGGGGGGCACCCGCTTCCGCGTGAACTGCTACCAGCAGCGCGGTGCGACCGGTGCGGCGTTCCGCATCATCTCCACCACCATCCGGTCGCTGGAGGAGCTCGGCCTGCCCGACATCGTCGCCCAGTTCGCGACCCTGCCGCGCGGCCTCGTGCTCGTCACCGGCCCGACCGGCTCGGGCAAATCGACGACGCTCGCCGCCCTCATCGACCTGGTCAACCGCACCCGGTACGACCACATCGTCACCGTCGAGGACCCGATCGAGTACGTGCACGCCAACAAGCGCGCCCTCATCAACCAGCGCGAGGTCGGGTCCGACACGCACAGCTTCAGCGCCGCGCTGAAGCACGTGCTGCGTCAGGACCCCGACGTGATCCTGGTCGGCGAGATGCGCGACCTCGAGACCATCTCGGTGGCGCTGACCGCCGCCGAGACCGGTCACCTGGTGTTCGCCACGCTGCACACCCAGGACGCCGCGCAGACCATCGACCGCATCATCGACGTCTACCCGGCGCACCAACAGGACCAGATCCGCACCCAGCTGGCGGCGACCCTGCAAGGCGTGGTGTCGCAGACGCTCGTGCCGCGCGCGGCCGGTGCCGGCCGGGTGATCGCCACCGAGGTGCTGATCACCACCCCCGCCATCTCGAACCTGATCCGTGAGGGCAAGGCCCACCAGATCACCTCGTCGATGCAGGCCGGCCGGGCGCTGGGCATGCACACCATGGATCAGCACCTCGCCGACCTGGTCAACGAGGGCGAGATCACCCGCGAGGCGGCGTTCGAGAAGGCGCACGATCCCGACTCGCTCGAGCGCCTCATCCGCCGCGAGGACATGTCGGGCGCCGACATGACCTTCGATCCGTCCGCGTTCAACGTGGCAGAGCCCGTGAGGAAGCACTGACATGTCCATCGCCGTGAAGAACTTCGCCTACACCAGCCGCAACGACGCAGGCAAGGTCGTCAAGGGCAAGGTCGAGGCCCAGAGCGAGGCGGCCGCGGTCGCCAAGATCCGCGGTCTCGGCCTGCAGCCGGTGACCGTCGAGGAGTCGCTCGCGGGCACCGGGCTGCAGCGCGAGATCCACATCCCCGGCTTCGAGAAGTCGGTCGGCCTGAAGGATCTCGCGATCATGAGCCGCCAGCTGGCGACCATGATCAGCTCGGGCCTCTCGCTGCTGCGCGCGCTGTCCATCCTCGCGTCGCAGACCGACAACAAGAAGCTGGCCGGCATCCTGCAGCAGGTCTCGGTCGATGTCGAGAACGGCGGCTCGCTGTCGGATGCGTTCGCCAAGCACCCGGTCGACTTCCCCCCGCTGATGATCAACATGATCCGCGCGGGTGAGACCGGCGGCTTCCTCGAGAAGGCCATGGAGTCGCTCGCGGTCAACTACGAGAAGGAGAACAAGCTTCGCTCGGCGATCAAGTCGGCGATGGCCTACCCGGTCATGGTCCTGGTGATGTCGTTCGTCGCCGTGATCCTGATGCTGCTGTTCATCGTGCCCGTGTTCAAAGAGATGTTCGACGGCCTCGGAAGCGAGCTCCCGGGACCGACGCTGGCGCTCGTGGTGGTCTCCGAGAACATGTGGTGGATCACGCCGATCCTCGTCGTCGCGCTCATCGCCGGCTCGATCTGGTGGCGGCTGAACAAGAACACGGATGCGGTGCGCCGGGTCATCGACCCGCTGAAGCTCCGCGCGCCCGTCTTCGGCCAGCTCGCCCGGAAGATCGCCATCGCCCGCTTCACCCGCAACTTCGCCAACATGATCAGCGGCGGTGTGCCGATCCTCACCGCGCTGAACGTCGTGGGTGAGACCTCCGGCAACTGGGTGATCGCGCAGGCGACGCAGCGCATCGCCGAGTCGGTGCGCCAGGGCCAGTCGATCACCAAGCCGCTGGCGACCGAGCCGGTCTTCCCGCCGATGGTCGTGCAGATGATGGCGGTCGGCGAGGACTCGGGGTCGCTGGACACCATGCTGGTCAAGATCGCGGACTTCTACGACGACGAGGTGGAGCGCATGACCGAGGCGCTCACCTCGCTCATCGAACCGCTCCTCATCGCCTTCCTCGGCGTGGTCGTCGGCGGCATGATCGTCGCCCTCTACCTGCCCATCTTCAACATCGCGACCGTCGTGAAGTAGCGGCGCGCGTCTCATACGCCCGAGGGAGCGGACCCGGCACGGGGGACCGCTCCTTCGGTGCGGGCGGATGCGGCCCCTCGTCGCTCTGTCTGCCCGCGAATTGGGGTCATGACCAGGGGAAAAACCCCCCATACGCGGTATTCACGGCTTCCTCGCAGGTACCTAGATTCGGGAGGGTCGGGTCGACGGCCTTTGGGGGGCGGCGCTCGATTCCACCGATCACTTCTACGAATGGAACCAACATGACCCGCATCAAGTCGGCGCTGGAGCGCCGGATGAACGGCATCAAGGAGAACGACAAGGGCTTCTCGCTCATCGAGCTCCTCGTCGTCGTCATCATCATCGGCATCCTCGCCGCGATCGCGATTCCGATCTACGTGGGTGTGCAGAACAACGCCAAGGACTCGGCCACCAAGTCGGACCTGACGAACGCGAAGCTCGCGGTCGTCGCGTACTACTCGGACAAGACC
>DATMFW010000028.1:0-15808 GCA_035556655.1 Pseudolysinimonas sp. | reverse complement strand
GGGGTGCGCTGGTCCATGGCGTCAGCCTATGGCGGTCGCGACGACCCGGGCCATGCGCGGCCGGATGACGTGGTCGCCGCCCTCGACCCGGTGCGTCGTGACGCCGCGCAGCTGCTCGATCACCCGCAGGCCCGCGGGGGCGAGGAACGGGTCGAGCGATCCGTACACCACCTCGATCGGGGCTTTCACGCTCGCCAGGTCGGTGATCGTGGTCTGGGTCTCGATCGAGTTCTGGAGCGAGAGCACGAACGCCCGCCAGTTGCGCTCCGATACGTCGAGCAGGTTCTTGATGGGCGACAGGCGGGCGAGCCTGCCCGCGGCCCGGATCGTGAACTCCTTGTTCTGCCGCAGGAACTCGTACGCCCGGAAGTACAGCCCCTGCGCGGCGCGATCGACGTCCCCGCCGATGGTCTCGGTCGGCAGGTACACCGGCGGGCTCACCAGCACCAGCTTGGCCACGCGCCGGGGGTGCAGTGCGGCGTACCGGGCCGCGATCAACGAGCCCATCGAATGCCCGACGAGCACGAAATGCCCGAGCCGCAGCGAGGCGATGGTGCGGGCCAGCGCGGCGGTGTGCTCGCGGATCGTGTACTCGGCATCGGCGGGCGCGGGAGATTCGCCGAATCCGAGCAGGTCGATGGTGACGACGCGGTGGTACGGGGTCACCAGCGGGATCAGGCGCTCGAAGGTCACCGACGAGGAGGCGATGCCGTGGATCATCACCACCGCAGTGCCCTCCCCCTCATCGCCCGCGACATGGAGAAGGGGCGGCCGGCGGATCAGATCCCGCAGCCACCCCATGCCTCCAGATTAGGGCCTCCAGATTAGGAGTTGCGGAGGTCTTCCTTGTAGTCGTTCTTGCTCTCGACGGCATCGCGGTGTGCCTCGGCCTTCTTCACCTCGGCGTCGGCCTGCACCTCGTCGACCTTGTCGGAGATGCGCTCCTTGGTGTCGTCGGCCCACTCGCCGACCTTCTTGCCGGTGGCCTCGGCGGTGTCCTTCGCGTCGTCCATGAATCCCATGATCGTGCTCCCTTCGTGAGGTGCTTCGACGCTACGACGGCGGCGGGCGCGGGTTCGGCGTTCGCACCGCGCTGTCAGGCCGGTGGCAGGTGACGCACAGAACTGACGATCGAATCGTGACCAACGTTGGGTGTTGCTCACCGCCTCCTGCTGCCTAGCGTGAGCAGCATGAGGCGAACACTGATCGGATCCACCGTCCTTCTCGCGGCCGCCCTGGTGCTCACCGGGTGCTCCGCCGGCGCCGGGGGCAGCGCCTCCGACGAGGGCGTCGCGGCACCTCAGGCCCCGGTCGCCGGAGGTGCCGGCGGCGACAGCGCCGAGTGGGACGGCTCCGCCGAGGGCGGGGTCGACTCCCCCACCGCGGAGCGCCAGGTGATCATCAGCGGCAACGTGACGATCACCGCCGAGGACCCGCTCGCGGCATCCAAGGAGGCCGTGCGCATCGTCGAGGCCGCCGGCGGCCGGGTCGACGGGCGCACGGAATACGCGGCGACCGACCGCGACGCCGGGAGCGCACAGCTCGAACTGCGGATCCCGGCCGACAAGCTCACCCGTGTGCTGGAGGACCTGGAGAAGCTCGGCACGGCGGATGAGGTGACCCTCTCCACGAGCGACGTCACCGTGCAGGTGCAGGATCTCGACGCCCGCATCGGGGAACTGCGCTCCTCGATCGAGCGGCTGAAGACGCTGTACTCCCAGGCCAAGAACATCGACGACCTGATCGCGCTCGAGAGCGAGATCAGCAACCGGCAGGCCGAACTGGAGAGCCTCGAGGCGCAGAAGCGCTACCTCGACGACCAGGTCGCGATGTCGTCGATCTCGCTGTACCTGCGCTCCGACGCGCAGGCGCCGCCGAAGAATCCGGACACCTTCTGGTCGGGTCTGGGCGCCGGGTGGGATGCGTTCGTGGCCTTCTGGGCCGGGCTGCTCGTGGTGCTCGGAGTGCTGCTGCCCTGGATCATCACGCTCGGCGTGATCGCCGCGGTGATCATCCTGCTGGTGCGGCGCCGCCGGCGGCGCGGCGGGGAGACGGCGACGTAGCCTGACACCATGTCCCCGCGTTCCGCCCTGCGCCGCCGCCTGCTGACCGCTCTGACCGGGGACCCGGACGGCCGCACCCCCTGGATCACCGAGGTCGCCGAGGGTGAGGACGAGGGCTACTTCGGGCCGGAGTCGCCGACCTGGGTCGTGCACGGCGACATGCCCACGTTGGTGGCCGGCATCCGCGCGCTGCTCATGCAGACCCTGCACCCCGGTGCGATGGCCGGGGTGCACGACTGGTCGCGCTATCGCACGGATGCGGCGGGCCGCCTCGCCGGGACCATCCGCTGGATCGTCGCGGTCACCTTCGGCTCGCGCGCCCAGGCCGATCGCGAATCCGCCCGGGTCGGACGATTCCACGACCGGGTGAGCGGGACCTACGGGGACGGCATCGCCTACTCGGCGCACGACCCCGAGCTGCTGGACTGGGTGCACCTCGCGTTCACCGAGGCGTTCCTCGGCTGCCAGGAGACCTGGGGCCGGCCGATCCCGCAGGGCGCCGACGCCTACGTCGCCGACTGGGCCACCGCGGGCCGGCTGGTCGGGGCGCAGAACCCCCCGGCCTCGCGCGCCGGACTCCACGCCGAACTGGAGCGGCTGCGGGTCACCGGTGTCCTCCGGCGCGATGAGCGGGTGGATGACGCGGTCCGGTTCCTGCGGACGCCGCCGATCGCGGGCAGCGGCCTCGCGTACCGCATCCTGTTCGCCGGAGCCGTGGCCAGCATCCCCCCGGAGTTCCGGCGGCTGCTCGGCCTGCGCCGCGCCTGGTGGCCGGCGATCACGCTCACCCGCGCGGTGCTCGCCGTGGCGGGTGCCGTGCTCGCGGGCTCACCGTCGCCCAGCGCGCGCGAGCTCGCGATCGCCCGCGTCGCCCGGCTGCGGGCTACTGTCGAACGGTGACCCTGCCCCGCATCGACACGCTCGTCACCTACCCGTCCGGTGATCTCACCTCCGAGTCCCACGTGCTCCACGTGGAATCCCTCGACGGAGGCCGGGTCGCCGTACTGCTGGACCGGACGGCATGCCACCCGGTCGACGCCGGCTGGCCAGACCAGACCGCCGACCGCGGGGTGCTCGATGCCGGCGACCTCGAGATCGAGATCCTCGATGCGGTGGTCGCCGCCACCGACGGCGAGACCCTGTTCCTCGGCGCCGACATCCCGGTGCGCAAGGGCACCGAGGGCTGGGCCTTCGTCGTGGCGCACCTGGTCGACGCCGAGGCCACGCTGACCGAGGGCGACACCGTCACCGTCGAGATCGACGGCGACTACCGCGCAGCCCTCTCGGCCGGCCACAGCGCCTGCCATCTCGCCGCGCTCGCCCTCGACGGCGCGCTCGCCGACGCCTGGAGCAAGGACAACCGCGGATTCGACGCGGCCGCGATGGAGAACTCGCGGATCATCGGGTACGGCGCGCACGACCGCTACCGGGTGGGCAAGTCGATGCGCAAGGCGGGGTTCGACCCGGCGGCGCTCGATGACGTCGCGGGTCTCGCCGACCGTGTGAACCAGACCCTGGCCGGCTGGATCGCCGGGGGCGGTGCGATCCGCATCGACCGCGAGGGCGACCGGCTCACCGACCGCAGGACCTGGGTGGCAGAACTCCCCGACGGCGAGGTGCGCCTGGCCTGCGGCGGCACGCACGTCACCTCGCTCGCCGAACTCGGTGCCGTGCAGATCGAGCTCGCCACCGAGCAGCTCGAGGGTGCCCTCGGCATGACGATGCTCACCCGCGTGGGCTGATGGCACCCTCCGCGCCCGGGGCCGCGCGGCGCAGCACCGCCTCCGCGTGCCGCAGCACCGGGCCGTCGACCATGGCGCCGTCGAGGCGGAACACGCCGCCGTTCTCCGCCGCGGCCGCCAGGACCCGGCGCGCCCAGTCGACCTGGTCGGCCGTGGGGGCGTAGGCCGCGCGGATGACCGGGGCGTGCGAGGGGTGGATGCACGCGGTGGCAGCGAACCCGGAGGCCGCCGCGTCCTCGGCCTCGGCGCGCAGACCCTCGAGATCGGCGATGTCGAGGTGCACGGTGTCGATCGCGGGGATGCCGGCCGCCGCCGCCGCGAGCAGCACTGTCGTGCGGGCGGTGCGCGCCACATCCCGGTACCCGCCGTCGGCGCGCCGGGACGAGGTGCCGCCGAGCGAGGCGATCAGGTCCTCGGCGCCCCACATCAGGGCGATGGCGCGGGTCGCCAGCTGGGGTGCGGCCACCACTCCGGCCGCCGACTCGCAGAGCGCGATGACCTCGAACCCCTCGGGCACGACGAGATCGGGGCCGGCCTTCGGCACCATGATCGTGCGGTACGCGGTCCCGCGCAGCGCGTCGAGGTCCGCCTCGGCATCGGGGCTGCCGAGTTCGTTGATCCGCACGATCACGCGTGCCGGGTCGAGCCCCGACGCCCCGAGCGCCGCGCGCGCCGCCGGCCGGTTCGCCGGGGCGACCGCGTCCTCGAGGTCGAGAATCACCGCATCCGCCGCCGCGAGCGCCTTCTCGTAGCGCTCCGGCCGGTCGGCGGGGCAGAACAGCAGTGCGGGGCCGAGGTCGAAGCTCATCGGGCCGCGTACCCCTCCTGCGTCCACACCAGCGTCGTGCGGATCGCCCGCACCACGGTGGCACCGTGCTGGTTGCGTCCCAGATGCGCGAGGGTCACGATCCCCTGCCCCGGACGCGAGGCCGACAGGCGCTTGTCGGTCACCGTCGTCTCGGCGTACAGCGTGTCGCCGTGATACACGGGATGCGGGAAGGCCACCTCGCTGAAACCCAGGTTCGCCACGATGGTGCCCTGCGTCAGCTGCGCGACCGACATGCCGACCACCGTCGACAGGGTGAACATCGAGTTGACCAGGCGCTGCCCGAACTCCTGCGTCTCGGCCCACGCGGCGTCCAGGTGCAGGGCCTGGGTGTTCATCGTCAGCGTCGTGAACAGCACGTTGTCGGCCTCGGTCACCGTGCGGCCCGGACGGTGCAGGTATTTCGTGTCGGTGTCGAACTCCTCATAGAAGAGTCCGCGTTGTTCGACCTCGCGCATCCGGTTTCCTCCTAAGCGGTCAGACCCAGCTCGCGGGCGATGATCATGAGCTGGACCTCGGTGGTGCCCTCGCCGATCTCGAGGATCTTCGAGTCGCGGTAGTGCCGTGCGACGGCGTTCTGGTTGAGGAAGCCGTAGCCGCCCCAGACCTGGGTCGCCTCGCGCGCGTTGACCATGGCGGCGTCGCTGGTCACCATCTTGGCCATGGATGCCTCCGTCTTGAAAGGCAGGCCCGCGTCGATCCGGTGGGCGGCATCCATCATCGCCAGGTGAGCGGTGTGCGCCCGCGCCTTCATGGCCGCGATCTTGAACGCCACGTACTGGTTCTGCCCGATCGGCCGGCCGAACACCACGCGCTCCTTGGCGTAGCGCAGCGCCTGCTCGTAGCAGCCCTGGGCGGCGCCCGCCGCGAGCGCGGCGAACGCGACCCGGCCCTCGTCGAGGGTGCGCAGGAAGTTGGCGTATCCGCGACCGCGCTCCCCCAGCAGGTTCGCCTTCGGGACCCGCACGTCTTTCAGGGTCAGCGGATGGGTGTCGGAGGTGTGCCAGCCGACCTTGTCGTAGGAGTCCTCGACGGCGAAGCCGGGGGTCCCCGACGGCACGATGATCGTGGAGAGCTCGGGGCCGGTCGAGCCGTCCTTGCGGGTCACCTGACCGGTGACCGCGGTGATGATGACCAGGCTCGTGATCGGGGTGCCCGAGTTGGTGATGAACTGCTTGGTGCCGTTGATGACCCACACGGCGTCCTCGCCCTCGCCCTCGAGCACGGCGGTGGTCTCGGTCGCCGCCGCGTCGGAGCCGGCGTTGGCCTCGGTGAGACCGAACCCGGCGAGCGCGCGCCCGGCGAGCAGGTCGGGCAGCCAGCGCTTCTTCTGCTCCTCGGTGCCGTACCGGTGGAGAGGCCCGACGCCGAGGCCGATCCCGGCCTCGAGGGTCACGGCGATGCTCTGATCGACCCGGGCGAGCGCCTCGATCGCCAGGCAGAACGAGGCGAAGTTCTGGGTGTAAGGCAGCTCGAACAAGCCCATGTCGCCCATCTGCGCGATGATCTCGATCGGCAGCCGGCGCTCGGTGTCGTAGTCGTACGCGGCCGGCGCGACGACGGTGTCGGCGAACTCGCGCACCCGCTGTTGCAGGTCGAGCTGCTCGGGGGTCAGGTCCCAGGTCATGGGGTCTCCTCTTCTATTGTCGCGACCAGCTGGTCGCGGCGGACGGGATCGCCGACCGCCACCTGAATCCGCACGACGCCCCGGGTGGGGGCGGGCAGCGGGTGCTCCATCTTCATGGCCTCGATGCTGACCACGACGTCGCCCGCCTCGACCCGGGTGCCGTCGGCGAGCGCCGTCACCACGGTCCCGGGCATCCGGGTGCGCAACTCCGGGCTCACGGGGCCGTTCTCGCGTTCCCGGCTCGCCAGCATCGCGGCGACGCGTTCGGCGCGGCTCGGCGCGGGCAGCTCGAGCGTGCGGCCGCCGCGGTGTAGCCAGAGCGCCGAGCCCTGTCTCACCGCCCAGACCGTCTCGTCGCCGACCCGGTAGCGGTGCGCGCCCTCGGCCACGACGGGGGCGGATGCGGGGGTCCGCCCGCCGCTGTGCCACCCGTCGAGACGCCACGGCCCGGCTCCCCCACCGCGCCACGACGCGAGCAGCGCCCCGGCGACCGCGAGGTCCTCGGCGGTGGGCTCAGGCTCCGCCGGAGTGCCCCGGCGATCGAGCAGGCCGGTGTCCAGCCGGCCCGCTCGCACGTCCGGGTCGGAGAGCACCGAGCGCAGTTCGTCGATGTTGGTCTCGACGCCGAGCACGACGGTCTCGGCCAGCAGGGCGTCGAGCGCGTCGAGGGCCTCGTCGCGGGTCGCTCCCGTGCCGATCGCCTTCGAGAGCATCGGGTCGTACCCGCCGCCCACCTCGTAGCCCTCGGTCAGCCCGCTGTCGAGTCGCCACCCCCGACCCTCCGGCTCATGGAGCGCGAGCACGGTCCCGGTCGCGGGCAGGAACCCGCGCCACGGGGACTCGGCGTAGATGCGGGCCTCGACGGCGTGACCGCGCAGCACGATGGCGTCCTGGGCGAGTGCGAGCGGCTCGCCCGCGGCGATGCGCAGCTGCTGCTCGACCAGGTCGATCCCGGTCACCTGCTCGGTCACCGGGTGCTCGACCTGCAGGCGGGTGTTCATCTCGATGAAGAAGAACTCGTCCGGGGCGGCATCGGCCACCAGGAACTCGACGGTCCCGGCACCCTCGTACCCGACGCTGCGGGCCACCTCGCAGGCCGCCTCGCCGATGCGCTCCCGGGTGGCGGCGTCGAGCAGCGGCGAGGGGGCCTCCTCGATGACCTTCTGGTGCCGGCGCTGCAGCGAGCACTCGCGTTCGCCCAGGTGCACGGTGGTGCCGGAGCGATCCGCGAGGATCTGCACCTCGATGTGCCGGGGACTCTCGATCAGGCGCTCCAGCAGCAGGGTGTCGTCGCCGAACGCGGCGGCGGCGACGCGCCGCGCCGACGCCAGCCCGGCGGGCAGACCCTCCGGTTCGGTGACCACCTGCATGCCCTTGCCCCCGCCGCCCGCCGACGGCTTGATCAGCAAAGGGAACCCGACCTCGGCCGCGGCGGCGGTCAGTGCGGCGTCGTCCAGTCCGATGCCCGAACTGCCCGGCACCGTCGGCACCCCGCGCGCGATCACGGCCTCCTTCGCGCGGATCTTGTCGCCCATGACCTCGAGCGCGTGCACCCCCGGGCCGATGAACACGACGCCGCGCTCGGCCAGCGCACGGGCGAATGCGGGGTTCTCGCTGAGGAAGCCGTACCCGGGGTGCACGGCGTCGGCTCCTGCGGAGGTCGCCGCTTCGGCGACCTCCTCGACGTCGAGATACGAAGGCACGCGCACGGCGGCGTCGGCCATCCCGACGAAACGGGCCGTCGCATCCGCATCGGTGTAGACGGCGATCGAGCGGATGCCGAGCCGGCGCAGGGTGCGGATCACGCGGACGGCGATCTCGCCGCGGTTGGCGATCAGGACGGAGGTGAACATCTACATCCTGAACAATCCGAAGCGGGACTCCGGCAGCGGGGTGCGCGCGCAGACCGCGAGCGCCATGCCGAGGATCCGCCGCGTGTCGGCGGGGTCGATGATGCCGTCATCCCAGAGCCGCGCCGTGGCGTGGTACGGGCTGCCCTGGTCTTCATAGTTCTGGCGGATCGGGGCGCGGAACGCCTCCTCGTCCTCGGCGGACCACGCCTCGCCGCGGCTTTCGAGCTGGTCGCGCTTCACCGTGGCGAGCACGCTCGCCGCCTGCGCGCCGCCCATCACCGAGATGCGGCTGGCAGGCCAGCTCCAGAGGAACCGCGGGCTGTACGCGCGCCCGCACATCGAGTAGTTGCCCGCCCCGAAGGATCCGCCGATCACCACCGTGAGCTTGGGCACCCGGGTGGTGGCGACGGCGGTCACCATCTTGGCGCCGTCCTTGGCGATGCCGCCGGCCTCGGCGTCGCGGCCGACCATGAAGCCCGAGATGTTCTGCAGGAACAGCAGCGGGATGCCGCGCTGGTCGCACAGCTCGATGAAGTGCGCGCCCTTCTGACTCGACGGGCTGAACAACACGCCGTTGTTGGCGACGATGCCGACCGGATGCCCGTGGATGCGCGCGAACCCGGTGACCAGCGTCTCGCCGTAGAGCGGCTTGAACTCGCTGAACTCGCTGCCGTCGACCAGGCGGGCGATCACCTCGTGCACGTCGTACGGGGCGGCGACATCGACGGGGACGGCCGCGTACAGCTCGGATTCATCGACGACCGGGTCGACCGTCTCGAGCACGTCCCAGGCCGGTTCGGGGTCGGGCGGAAGGGTCGCGACCATCTCACGGATCAGCTGCAGCGCGTGCTCGTCGTTCTCGGCGAGATGGTCGGCGACGCCGCTGGTGCGGGCGTGCAGCTCGCCGCCGCCCAGCTCCTCCGGCGTGACGATCTCGCCGATCGCGGCCTTCACCAGGGGCGGACCGCCCAGGAAGATGGTGCCCTGGTTGCGCACGATCACCACCTCGTCGCTCATCGCCGGCACGTAGGCGCCGCCCGCCGTGCAGGAGCCGAGGACGGCCGCCAGTTGCGGGATGCGCTCGGCCGACATGCGCGCCTGGTTGAAGAAGATGCGCCCGAAGTGCTCGCGGTCGGGGAACACCTCGTCCTGCAGGGGAAGGAAGGCACCCCCCGAGTCGACGAGCGAGATCACCGGCAGGCGGTTCTCCCGCGCGATCTCCTGCGCGCGCAGATGCTTCTTCACGGTCATCGGGTAGTAGGTGCCGCCCTTGACGGTGGCGTCATTGCAGATCACCATCACCTGCCTGCCCTCGACCAGGCCGATGCCGGCGATCAGCCCGGCGCCGGGGGCGTCTCCGCCGTACAGATCGTGCGCGGCGAGCGGGGCGATTTCGAGGAACGGGCTGCCCTCGTCGAGCAGCTGCTCGACCCGGTCGCGCGGCAGCAGCTTGCCGCGCGCGACGTGCCGTTCTCGCGAGGTCTGCGGACCGCCGAGCGCGGTCCGGGTCAGGGTGGCGCGCAGCTCGTCCGCCAGCGCGCGCTGCGCCTCGTCGTGCGTGCGTGCGGCGGTGTCGTCGGGGCGCAGGGTGCTCGCCAGGACCGTCATGGTCTGCCTTTCAGTGAATCGTCATTCACTCGAAGTCAGGTTATCGGTGATTAACCGAGTTGTCTAGACTGGACCCGTGACCACCTCGCGCGCCCGTGCCAAGGCCGACCGGCGCGCCGCCCTTCTCGACGCGGCGGCGCGGCTGTTCGCCGAGCGCGGGTTCGAGCGCGTCACCCTGGAGGAGATCGGCGGCGCGGCCGGAATCAGCGGACCCGCCGTCTACCGGCACTTCGCCGGCAAGCAGGCCGTGCTCGCCGCGATCCTCATCGACGCCAGCGAGGGGCTGCTGGCCGGCGGACGGCGGGTCGTGACGACGGTGACGGATGCGGCGACCGCCCTGACCGAGCTCGTCGCCTTCCACGTCGAGTTCGCCGTGCAGAACGCCGCCGTCATCCGGGTGCAGGATCGCGACCTCGACAGCCTCGCCGACGCCGACCGGCGCCGGGTGCGCACCCTGCAGCGCACCTACGTCGAGCTCTGGGTCGGCGTGCTGGCCGAACTCGACCCCGACGCCGGCATCGCCGAGCTGCGCTCCCGCGCGCATGCCGGGTTCGGGCTCATGAACTCGACCCCGCACACCGTCTCGGTCTCGCGCGAGCTGCTCGCGCGCATGGCCCTCGGGGCGCTGCGCGCGTAGCGGTCGTCAGGTTCTCAGAACAACGGCCCGGTGCCCGCATCGCGCAGCAGCGCGAGCCCCGGATCGGCGAGCAACCCGCCGAGCTCCGCCAGGAACCGCGACGCCTCCGCCCCGTCGACCACCCGGTGATCGAACGACAGGCTGAGGGTCAGCGTGCTGCGCAGGGCCAGCTCGCCGCGGTACTCCCACGGGCGGCGCTGCACGGCGCCGACCGCCAGGATCGCGGCCTCACCCGGGTTCAGGATCGGCGTTCCGGCGTCGACCCCGAACACCCCCAGGTTGCTGATCGTGATCGTGCTGCCGGTGAGCTTCTCGGGAGGGGTCGTGCCCGCCCGGGCCTCGTCCGTCAGTTCGCGCAACGCGGCGGCGAGCTCGGCCACCGTCATCGCGTGCGCGTCCCGGATGTGCGGGACCACCAGACCGCGGTCGGTCGCGGCCGCGATGCCGAGATTCACATAGCCGAACGTGGCGATCTCGCCGGCCGCGTCATCCCACCTGCTGTTCAGCTCGGGATGCGACCGCAGCGCCACCAGGAACGCGCGCGACAGGATCGCCAGCAGCCCGACCCGCCGCCCATCGCCCGCGGTCGCGGCGAGCCGATCGATCAACTCGAGCGTCGGGGTGACGTCGACGGTGAGGAAGCAGGTGGCGTGCGGAGCCGTGAAGGCGCTCTGCACCATCGCGGCGGCGGTGTGCTTGCGCACCCCCTTGATCGGCACCCGGCGCACCGGGTGGGTGTCGGAGGCGGCGGCGCCGTCCGCGTTCCAGGTCGTGA
Organism: Pseudolysinimonas sp.; assembly: GCA_035556655.1. Classification (GTDB taxonomy): domain Bacteria; phylum Actinomycetota; class Actinomycetes; order Actinomycetales; family Microbacteriaceae; genus JBDSKH01. The sequence continues at coordinate 4,677 of DATMFW010000028.1, read as the reverse complement.
AGGTTCCGGGTGCGGGCCGGCCGACCATCGCGGTGGGCGCCTGCCCCGTTCCGTCGACGGCGGCCAGCACGTCGTCGCGGGTGATGAGACCGTTCGCCCCCGTGCCGGTGAGGCGCGCCAGGTCGACCCCGAGCTGCTCGGCGAGGTGGCGCACCGGCGGGGTCGAGCGCGGGCGCTCGCCTCGGTCTGCCGGGGCCACGGGCCGGGGAGCCACGTCGGCAGCGACATCGGTGCGCGGGCGGCGCTTCGGGCGGCCGGCGCGTTCGGGGCCGGCGCCGTAGCCGACGAGGTTGGGCTGGGGGGTGTCGGGGGTGTCGATACGCGGCTCCGCCGCTACTCGACCACCGGGGGGCGGCTCCGCCGCTGCTCGACCACCGACCGGATCGTCGAGTTCGAACGTGACGATCGTGGTGCCGACCTCGACCGTGTCGCCCGGGTCGGCGTGCAGCGCCTGCACGACGCCGTCGACCGGCGAAGGCAGCTCGACGACGGCCTTCGCCGTCTCGACGTCGGCGATGATCTGATTGAGCGTCACGTGGTCGCCGGCGGCGATGCGCCACGACACGATCTCGGACTCGGTGAGACCCTCACCGAGATCGGGAAGCCGGAACTCCTTGAGCATCACGCGTTCACCCCCGCACGATCCAGCACCTGGTCGACCCCGTAGAGCAGCCGGTCCAGGTCGGGCAGGTGATGCTTCTCGAGCTTCGCCGGCGGGTAGGGCACGTCGTGCCCGGTGACCCGCACCGGTGCGTGCTCCAGGAACGCGAAGCACCGCTCTGTCACCACCGCCGCGATCTCGGATGCGATCCCCGCCTCGCGCGGACCCTCCTGCGCGATCACCACGCGTCCGGTCCGCCGCACCGACGCGGTGACCGTGTCGTAGTCCACCGGCGAGAGCGAACGCAGATCGATCACCTCGATCGAGACCCCCTCGTCGGCCGCGGCCTCCGCGGCGTCGAGCGCGACCCCGGTCATGCCGCCCCAGGCGATCAGCGTGACCTGGTCCCCCTCGCGCGCGACCCGGGCCTCGCCGAGCGGGAGGGCCGCGTCCAGGGCGAGCGCGTCATCCACCTCGCCCTTCACGTGGTAGCGGCGCTTGGGTTCGAAGAAGACCACCGGGTCGTCGCTGGCGATCGCCTGGCGCAGCACCGTGCAGGCGTCCTGCGGGGTCGCGACGCTCACCACCCGCAGCCCCGCCGTGTGCGCGAAGTACGCCTCGGGCGACTCGGAGTGGTGCTCCGCCGCACCGATGCCGCCGCCGACCGGGATGCGGATCGTGATCGGCAGACGTACCCGGCCGCCGGTGCGGGCATGCATCTTCGCCACCTGCGACACGATCTGATCGAATGCCGGATACACGAAGCCGTCGAACTGGATCTCGACGACCGGCCGGTACCCGGCGTAGGCGAGGCCCACGGCGGTGCCGAGGATGCCGGACTCGGCCAGCGGCGTGTCCATCACGCGCCGCTCGCCGAACTCGGCCTGCAACCCGTCGGTGACCCGGTACACCCCGCCGAGCCGGCCGATGTCCTCGCCCATCAGCACGACCTTCTCGTCGTCGGTCAGGGCACGCCGGAGTCCCGCGTTCAGCGCCCCGGCCATCGTCATCGCGGTCATGAGGCGAACCCCTCCAGGTAGCGGGCGTAGGCATCGCGCTGGCGGTCGAGCTCCGGATGCGGTTCCGCGTATACGTTCGCGAACACCGACAGCGGGGCCGGGTCGGGGACCGCGACGATGCCCGCGCGCAGCTCGGCGGCGACGGCATCCGCCCTCGCCGCGGCGCGCTCCTCCAGTTCGGGGCCGAACGCCCCCATGGTCTCCAGCAGGGTGCGCAGCCGCGCCAGAGGGTCCCGGCCGCGCCACTCGTCGAGCTCGGCGGCGTCGCGGTAGCGGGTCGGATCGTCGGCGGTGGTGTGCGGCCCCATGCGGTAGGTGATCGCCTCGATGAAGCTCGGTCCGTCGCCCCGGCGTGCGCGCTGGAGCGACTCGCGGGTGACGGCCATGACGGCGAGCACGTCGTTGCCGTCGACCCGCACCGCGGGGATGCCGAAGCCGGCCGGCCGGTCGGCCAGCGGCACCCGGGTCTGCAGCGAGACCGGCTCCGAGATGGCGTACTGGTTGTTCTGGCAGAAGAAGATCACCGGGGCCTGGAACGTGGCGGCGAACACCATCGCCTCGTTGACGTCGCCCTCGCTCATGGCACCGTCGCCGATGTAGGCGATCGCCACCGCATCCGAGCCGTCGTTCTGCATGCCGAGGGCATAGCCCGTGGCGTGCAGCGACTGGGCGCCGATGATCACCTGCGGGGTGGCCATGCCGACCTCGTAGGGGTCCCAGCCGGAGGCCGTGACCCCGCGCCAGACACGGAGCAGGTCGACCGGGGCGACTCCACGGCAGTAGGCGACGCCGTTCTCGCGGTAACTGGAGAACACGAAGTCGTCGGCGCGGAGGGCCCGGCCCGAGCCGATCTGCGCGGCCTCCTGGCCGAGCAGCGGAGGCCAGAGCGCGAGTTCGCCCTGCCGCTGCAGCGCGGTCGCCTCGGTGTCGATGCGGCGGATGACCACCATGTCCTCGTAGAGACCGGCGAGGGCGTCGGCGTCGAGGTCCGCCACCAGGGGGTCGTAGTGCTTCGAGGCGGTACGGACCCCGTGCTCGTCGAGCAGCTGGATGGTCTTCGGCATCATCGCCTCCCCGTCGTCGGTTGCGGGCTACGGTACGCGTGACCCGCAATCGGCACAATCGACGGGCTCCGGCCTGAGCAGAATGCACGCCATTCTCGGCACAGCGGGTGCTAACCTGCACAACATGCCCGGCCCGCGCGGTTTCGAAACGGACGCCATCGACCTCGCGCTGCTGCGCGCGCTCGCCGAGGATCCGCGCGGCACGTACGTCGCCCTCGCCGAGCGCCTGGGGCTTTCGCGCAACACCGTGCAGGCGCACATGGCCCAGCTCGAGGCGGCCGGGGCGTTCCTGCCCTTCGACCGCAGCATCAACCCCGAGACGCTCGGCTACCCGCTGAGCGCGTTCATCACCGTGTCGGTGCGGCAGAAGGAACTGGCGCGCATCGCCGAGCGGATCGCCGAGATCCCCGAGGTGCTGCAGGCGCACGGCCTCAGCGGATCGAGCGACCTCATGGTGCAGGTGGTCTCGCGCGACGCGCACGACCTGTTCCGCATCGACGGCGAGATCCTCGCCATCGAGGGGGTCGAGCGCACCGAGACCAGCCTGTCGATGGGCGAGCTGATCCCCTTCCGCATCACGCCCCTGCTGACGCGCTGAGTGTCAGCTCCGCGCCGCGATGAACTCGGCGGCGGCGAACTCCATGTCGTCGAGGGTGTGGGCTGCCGAGAGCTGCACGCGCAGGCGTGCGCGGCCCAGCGGCACGACCGGGTACGCGAACGCGCGGACGTAGATGCCGCGTTCGCCGAGGCGGCCCGCGAGTTCGAGGGCCTCGGTCGCATCCGGGATCATCACCGGAACGATGGCGTGCTCGCCCGGCAGCAGATCGAACCCCGCATCGGTCATCAGGCCGCGGAAGCGGGCCGCGTTGGCGGCGAGCGCCGCACGCGCCTCGACGCCCGCGCGGGCGAGGGCGATGGCGGCGCGGGATCCCGCGACCACCATCGGCGGCACGGCGTTGCTGAACAGATACGGCCGGGCCCGCTGCCGCAGCAACTCGATGAGCGGCCCGCGCCCCGAGATGTACCCGCCCGACGCACCACCGAGCGCCTTGCCCAGCGTGCCGGACACCAGGTCGACCCGGTCGCGGACGCCGAACAGCTCCGGGGTTCCGGCGCCGGTCGCCCCGAGGATGCCCGCCGCATGCGAGTCGTCGACCATCACCATCGCGTCGTGCCGCTCGGCCACCTCGACGAGTTCGTCGAGCGGCGCGAGATACCCGTCCATCGAGAACACCCCGTCGGTCACGATCAGCCGGCGCCGGGCGCCGGACGCGGCGGTCAGCTGCGCCTCGAGATCGGCCATGTCGCGGTTGCGGTAGCGGAAGCGCTGGGCCTTGCTCAGGCGCACCCCGTCGATGATCGAGGCGTGGTTCAGCTCGTCGCTGATCACCGCATCCTCTGCCTCGAGCAGGGTCTCGAACACCCCGCCGTTGGCATCGAAGCAGGAGGGGAACAGGATCGTGTCCTCGGTGCCGAGCCAGGAGGTGAGCTCATGCTCGATCGCCCGGTGCTGCTCGTGCGTTCCGCTGATGAACCGCACGCTCGCCATGCCGAACCCGTCGGCCTCGAGCGCGGCACGCGCGGCGGCGACCACCTCGGGGTGCGCCGCGAGACCGAGGTAGTCGTTCGTACAGAGGTTCAGGTAGTCGGTGCCGTCGATGCGCACGCGCGGACCCTGCGGAGACCCCAGCGCGCGCTCCTGCTTGAACAGACCCGCCGTCCGGATCTCGTCGAGGGTCTCCCCGTAGGCCTGCAGAGTGTCGGAAGAGATCACAGCTCACCCCATTCGATGAGCACCTTACCGCCGGAGCCCTGGCGTGCGGTGGCGAATGCGTCGGCCCAGGCGTCGGCCGGGAACCGGTCGGTGATGACCGGGGTGACATCCAGCCCCGACCCCAGCATCGCCGTCATCAGATACCAGGTCTCGAACATCTGCCGGCCGTAGATGCCCTGGATGGTGATCATGTGAGTCACCACCTTCGACCAGTCGATG
>DATMFW010000027.1:0-31552 GCA_035556655.1 Pseudolysinimonas sp. | reverse complement strand
GACCGCGCGGAGGCTGGGGTCACCATCACGGCGGCGGCGGAGGCCACCACCACGGCGGCGGGAACGGCGGCGGGCAGGCCGACACCAGCTCGAAGAAGATCGTCAAAGCCGTCACCGCGAAGGGCATCACCAAGCACCTGGTGGCGTTGCAGAAGATCGCCGACGCCAACGACGGCAATCGCTCCGCGGGCAGTGCCGGGCACGTGAAGTCGGCCGAGTACGTCGAGCGCGTGCTGAAGCACGCCGGCTACACGACCGAGCGTCAGCCGTTCTCGTACGACAAGACCGACCTCGACCGCGCGGAGTTCTCGCAGGTCGCACCGGACACCGTCGACTACACGCTCGAGGAGCAGTTCTATCCGATGGACTACTCGGGCGAGGGCGAGGTCACTGCGGCCGCCGTCCCGGTCGACGTGAACCTCACCGGTGACCACGCCAGCACCTCCGGGTGCGAGCCGGCCGACTTCGACGGGTTCGTCGCGGGCGACATCGCGCTCATCCAGCGCGGCACGTGCGACTTCGCGGTGAAGGCCCAGAACGCCGAGGCCGCCGGTGCGGCCGGCGTCGTGGTGTTCAACCAGGGCAACGTGGTCGAGGGCGATGACCGCCTGGGCGTGCTGTTCGGCACCCTCGGGTCGTTCGGCGTCGGCATCCCGGTGCTCGGCACCAGCTACGAGATCGGCGAGACCCTCGCGAATGCGACCGACGCGCAGCTGCGCATCGTCGTGGAGACGACTACGGTCACCGTCGACACGTTCAACGTGATCGCGAAGACCGCGAAGGGTGACACCACCAAGCAGGTCGTGGTCGGGGCTCACCTCGACTCGGTCGCCGAGGGTCCGGGGATCAACGACAACGGCTCCGGCTCGGCGGCGATCCTCGAGCTCGCCGTGCAGTTGCAGAAGATCAAGGCGAAGCCGGCGAACCAGATCGTGTTCGCCTGGTGGTCGGGCGAAGAGGACGGGCTGCAGGGCTCGAACTACTACGTCTCGCAGCTGTCCGACGAGCAGGCGGCGAACACCGCGCTGAACCTCAACTTCGACATGGTGGGGTCGCCCAACGCGGTGAACTTCGTCTACGACGGTGACGGCGACGCGTTCGGCGAGGCGGGCCCGGAGGGCTCGGCGCAGATCGAGAAGGTGTTCAACGACTGGTTCACCGCGCAGGGTGAGCCGTACAAGCCGACCGCGTTCGATGGACGCAGCGACTACTTCGGCTTCATCAACGCCGGCATCCCCGCCGGTGGCCTGTTCACGGGCGCCGAGGGCATCAAGACCGACGAGGAGGCCGCGCTGTTCGGCGGCACCGCCGGTGAGGCCTACGACCCGTGCTACCACCAGGCGTGCGACACCACCGAGAACGTCTCGTCCGAGACGCTCGAAGTGAACGCCGACGCGATCGCCCACGCCGTGTGGACGTTCAGCGAATCGACTCGCAAGCCCGGTGGCGGCCACGGCCACCACGGCGGCTGGGGCGGCTGGAACGACCACTGGGGCTGGGGCCACGGCCACGGCCACCACGGCCACGGCGACAAGTGGGGCAAGAAGTAGACCCCGCGCCTGACCGGACCGGGTCCTCGCTGAGCGGGGGCCCGGTCCTTCGCGATGAGCCAGGGTAGTTTGGAACACGTGGCAGACGACGAGTGCATTCACGGGTTCCCCGTCGGGATGTGCGACATCTGCTACCCCCGCACTCCGGTCGTGACGGCGCCCGTGCGACGGACACCGAGTCCGCGTACTCCGCGCGTCGCCGGCTCCGCCCCCGCGGCGCCCCCGTTCGCCTTCGCGACCCAGCGCTTCTTCCACGTGACCCACATCGACAACCTGGCCGCGATCCTCAGCGACGGCGCCCTGCGCGCCGACGCGACGCCCGAGGTCGATGTCAGCTCGCCGACGACGCGCGAGCTGCGCGCGGCGGCCGACCTGGCCGACGGCAGTACCGTCGCCGGGCATGTCGCGTTCTACGGCTCGCCGACCGCGGCGCGCTGGACCGAGTTGCGCGACGGCGCCGTCGGACCGCACTGGTCGGATGCGGCCCGTGCGGCGAAGGCGACCGAGTTCCTGCTGCTCGGCGTGCCCGGTTCGGCCCTGGGGGATGCGGTGGTCGCCGCCGACGCGGACGCCGCGGCCCCGGCCACCCGCTTCGCGTTCGGCGTCGCCGACGCCACGACTCTGCTGCGCCGGGTCCGCGCCGGTGACCCGGAACTGACCGAGGTCGAGCTGCTGAGCGCCGACCCTGTCCCGGTGTCGAGTATCGCCGCGATCACCGTCGCGAACGAGCCGATGCGCGACCTGGTGCGCTACCTGCTGACCGAGGCGGGCGCCGCCCCCAAGATCGCCGTCTACCCGCCGTGGTACGCGACGGCATGAGCGCGGCGACGGCCCCCACCCCCGACCCCCGCGTCGTCGAACGGGTCCGTTCGCACATCTACGTCCAGCTCGCGGCGACGGGCGACGCGCCCACGGTGCTCGCCGTCGCCGACCGGCTGGGACTGCGGCCCCTCGAGGCCGCCGGGGCGTTCGATGCTCTCGCCGCCGGGCGGCACCTCGTGCTGGATGCCGACCGCCGCATCCTGATGGCGCACCCGTTCTCGACGATCCCGTTGCGCTTCTCGGTGATGGGCGCCCACACGCTGTGGTGGGGCGGCTGCGCCTGGGACTCGTTCGCGATCCCGCACCTGGTGCCCGATGAGCCGACGGTCCTCGTGGCGACGACGTGCCCGAACTGCTTCACGCCGCACTCGTGGCTCGTGCAACGGAGCGGCCCGCCGGCCGGCGAGCAGGTCGCGCACTTCCTCACGCCGATGTCCCGGGTCTGGGACGACGTGATCCAGACCTGCGGCAACCAGAGCATCTTCTGCTCGGAATCCTGCGTCGAACAGTGGCTCGCGGCGACCGGCCACCCGCGCGGATACGTCATGTCGCTGGAGACGCTGTGGAACCTGGCCCGCGGCTGGTACGCCGGGCGACTGGACTCCCCGTACACCCGCCGCGAACCCGCCGAGGCGGCGGCGTACTTCGCCTCGGTCGGCCTGCGCGGTGCGTTCTGGGGCCTGCCGGAGTGAAGGGGTCGGCCGCGACGGAGGAGGCGCTCGGCGCCTTCGCTGCGGCGCAGCGCCCCCTCGATCGCCTCGCGGCGCTGCAGGGCCTCCTCCGCGCCCTCGAGGCCGACCCGGCTGCTCTCGAGGCGGTGCGCGAGGCGCTGGAGGCGGGGGAGACCTGGGCTGACATCGCCCGGTCCGCGGGGTTCGGCGTCGCCGCGGCGAAGTGGCGCTGGCAGGGCACCGACGCCGAGATCGCGGCGCGGCACGAGGCAGGCCGGAAGCGTTCCGCCCGCCCGAGCAGCAAGCCCGCCGATCTTCCGGGGCTCAGCGTCACACAGGCCGCCGAGCGGCTCGGCATCTCGGTGCAGGGCGTGTACCAGCGCATCACGCGCGGACAGCTGCGTGCCGAGACGGTGACGATCGCCGACGGCCGCAGCTACAAGCGCGTCTTCCCGGACTGATCCGCGCGCCTCACCGCGCCTCGTCCACCGGGTCGCCGAGGGGGTCGATCGCGCCGTGGTCGTCGAGCGCCGGTCCGCCGAGCGGCTCGCCCTGCCAGCTCTCGGCCAGCCAGCCGGATGCGGGCGAGCCCGTCAGGATCGCGATCCCCGTGTTCTCGAGGTGGCGGTTCGCGGTGATGTCGGCGCTGAGATTCGCCGCCCGAGCGCCCGCCCAGACCCGGATGGCGGCACCGTGGGAGATCACCGCGACCGTGTCGTCGGGGTGGCGGCGGGCGATCCCGGCGATGGCCGCATCGAACCGGCGGAAGAACTCGTTGCCGTCGATCCCGCCCGGCATGCGGGTGTCGAGTTCGCCGCGGGCCCAGCCGAAGACGGTCGTCATGTAGGTCATCACCGACGGCAGGTCGGTGCGGTCCTCCAGCTCGCCGGCCTCGATCTCCTCCAGACCCTCCAGCGTGACCGGGTCGAGCCCGAGCGCTGCGGCGAGGGGCGCGGCGGTCTCGGCGGTGCGCAGCAGGGGCGAGATGTAGAGGGCGGCGATCTGCTCGGCGGCCACCGCATCCGGGATCGCGTCGGCCTGCGCGCGGCCGAAGCGGGTCAGACCAGGACCGGGGCGCACGGTCGCCAGTTCGCCCCGCACGTTGGCGGGCGTCTGGCCGTGGCGGATGAGCAGGAGTCGCATCGGGGACAGCCTACGGACGGCCCCCGACTCCTCAGGTCTGGGTCGCGCGCCGTGTGGCCCGCTTGCGGGGCGGAGGCGGCGCCTTCCGGGGCTCCTCGGCGGGCACATCGGCGCGGTGCGCACCCGCGACGTCGGGCTCTGCCGCGGCGCGGGCCTCATCGTCCACGTCATCGGCGGCGGCGTGTCGTCCGCTCATGCCCCCACGTTAGTGAGAGCCGCGAGAGCGAGAAAGATCTAGCGGTTGGCCAGGGCCCAGCTGAAATGGCCCTCGTCGCTGTCGAAACTGACCCAGACGTGCCCGATATCCCCCGAGGGGAGCGTGGCATCGCAGGTGAAGACGGTTCCGGTGGCCGTGGATTCCAGGATCGGCGGGCAGGTGACCGAGATCGCGGAGCCCGAGCCGACCAGGTCGGCGTGCACGGCACGCTGCACCTCGAGCGCCTTCGTCAGGCTCGCTGCGCCGCCGGTGACGGCGAGGGCCGCGGGGGCGAGGATCGCCACCACGAACAGTACGAGCCAGACGATCAGCGGGGAACTGCCGGAGATCCGGCCGCGCCGCGCGATCAGATACAGCAGGGGTCCGACGAGCGGGACGATGCCGAGGATCGCCGGCGGCCCGGTGAGACCGCGGTTCTCGAGCGCGCGGTTGTCGCCGACCGCCCAGAGGAAGCTCATCAGCACCAGGACGATGGCGGCGACCGCCACCAGCGGGGTCGGGGAGACGTAGAAGTAGACGTAGCCGGCGATCGCCGTGAGCACGGTGGTCAGCACCGGGGTGACCGAGAGCAGCCAGGCGGCCGTGGTGCCGGTGCGGATCGGCCGGGTCGGGGCGGCGACGCCCTGCACGGGGATGGTGCCGGTCGCCGGGCCGCGGGCATCGAGGGTCTTCGACGCGCGTCGGGTGATGATCTCGCTCTCACCGGTGGAGATGCCGTACTGGCGCTCCAGCTCGCGAGCCTCGGCGGCACGCTGGTCGGTGGGCTTCATCTCGACGTGCTCGGTCCAGGTGAGACCGTTCCACCACCGCACCTTGGCGTCGTCGGCCGGGTCCTGGTACCAGCCCGCGGGAACCACGCGAGTGGTCTGCTGCGTCGTCACGCGGTCTCCCTTCGAGGTTTCTCACATCGTAAGAGCGGTGCCGGGGAACGTCATGACCCCAGTAGGGGTATGTCGCATTCGGGGGGCAGGACGGCCTAGTTGCCGTAGATGCCCCAGTCGTCGACCCGCCACTCGATCCAGCCGTTGGCGCGCTGCAGGCTCACGGTGACGTTGAAGAACTCCTGGTCCTGGTTCGTCGCCGAGCACTTCATGCTCTGACCGATCAGCAGCGGCGGGGTGTCCGGGCAGTTCACGGTGAGGTCGGCGTCGAGGATCTGCGCATCGGCGCGCACCGACTGCTGGGCCTCGACGGAGAAGTAGCCGGGGTTCAGCTGGATGATGAGGCCGGGTGCGGCCAGGGCGGCGCCGATGGTGACGGCACCGAGGGTCAGCAGGGTGATGAGCGGCGCGAACCCCTGGCCCGACACCCGGACGGTGCGGGTCAGTCGGGCGATCAGGTACACCGGGGCGCCGAGGACGCTCCATGCCCACGAGGCGGGGCGTTCCATGCCGCGGTGGCGCAGCATCCGCCAGTCGAGGAAGGCGAGCACGATGCCGGCGACGTGCGGGACGCCGTAGAGCAGGGCGATCGCGAGCACCGTGGGGCGGATGCTCATGCCCGAGAGCAGCAGCAGCAGACCGGCCATCAGCGCGTACACCGGGATCAGTGTCATCACCCACGAGGGGCCGGTCGTGGTGTCGACCTCTTCCTCGACGATCTGGGTGGTGACCCGGCCCGCGTACCCGGAGTACATCGGCTGAGCGGCGGGTTCCGGAACGAAACCGGAGGCGGAGTCGCCGACGTGGGCGAACGCCGAACGCGGACCAGAGGGCTCGGCGAGCGGGTCGCCGAGCAGATCGTCGTAGCGCACCCCGAGGTCGTAGGCGCCGCTGGTGGGCGCGTCGTCCATGAAGTGGGTCGAGGCGAAGCGGGCGGCGGGCGAGGGCTCTTCGACCGCTTCGGTCGCGGCGGGCGCTTCGAGCGAGAGCAGCGGGTCGGCGAACGACGCGGTCTCGGCGGGGGCGGCCGCGGCGCCGTCGGGCTGGGTCTCGACGGCATCCGTCTCGAGCCGCTCGCGTTCGCGGCGCTCGCGGCGGGTCAGGTCGGCGATCTCGTCGTCGAGGTTGTGCACCTCGCGGACGTCGGTCTCGACGTCGTCGTCGTCGGCGTACGCCAGCAGGGGGCTGGCCGTCGCCACGGTCTCTTGCGCGACCATCGGCTGACGGGCGTCCGAGGTGTGCTCGGTCCAGGCGTGGTTGTCCCACCAGCGCAATTGCGGAAGTCCGAGGGGGTCGGGGTACCAGCCGGCCGGAACGCGCACGTCATCGTCTGCCACGGCGCACCCCTTCCTCGATTCCCCCGGTGCAGGTCACCGATCCCCAGGAAATAGTAAGGGGAGGACGCTGCGAACGGGTAGTATCCCGCCTCACCCCATATGGAGGGGCAGCGGTCAGTAGGGTCGACGGGTGCTGACCGATCGCCTGCCGAGTCCGTGGGACCCCGACGCGTTCGTGGGCGCATTCGACGACTGGGTGCGCGAATCGGGCATCCGTCTTTACCCCGCGCAGGAGGAGGCGGTGCTCGAGCTGGTGCTCGGCCGCCACGTGGTGCTCAGCACCCCGACCGGCACCGGGAAGTCGCTCGTGGCGGTCGCCGCGCACGCTGCCGCGCTCGCCCAGGGGCAGCGCAGCTGGTACACCGCGCCGATCAAGGCGCTGGTCAGCGAGAAGTTCTTCGCGCTCGTCGACGTCTTCGGGGCGGCGAACGTGGGCATGGTGACGGGCGATTCCAGCGTGAACCCCGACGCGCCGATCATCTGCTGTACGGCCGAGATCCTGGCCAACCTCGCGCTGCGGCAGGGACCGGCAACGCAGGCGGATCTGGTGGTGATGGACGAGTTCCACTTCTACGCCGACCCCGACCGCGGCTGGGCCTGGCAGGTGCCCCTCCTGCAGCTGCCGCATGCCCGGTTCCTGCTCATGTCGGCGACTCTCGGCGACATGAGCGGCATCGTCGCCGACCTGGAGCGCCGCACCGGCCGGGGGGTCGCCCAGGTGACGGGTGTCGAGCGACCCGTCCCGCTGCACTTCCGCTACGTCATGACCCCGGTGCACGAGACCGTCGAACAGCTGCTGGATGACGGGCTCGCCCCCGTCTACATCGTGCACTTCTCGCAGGCGGCCGCCCTGGAACGCGCGCAGGCGCTCTCCAGCGCCCGGGTGGCATCCCGCGAACAACGGGATGCCATCGCCGACGCGATCGGCGGCTTCCGGTTCTCGGCGGGGTTCGGTGCCACTCTCAGCCGGCTGATCCGGGCCGGAATCGGCGTGCACCACGCCGGCATGCTGCCGAAGTACCGGCGGCTGGTCGAGACCCTCGCCCAGCGCGGCCTGCTGCGGGTCATCTGCGGGACCGACACCCTCGGGGTGGGCATCAACGTGCCGATCCGCACGGTGCTGCTCACCGCGCTCACCAAGTTCGACGGCACCCGGATGCGTCAGCTGACGGCCCGTGAGTTCCACCAGATCGCGGGGCGCGCCGGACGTGCGGGCTACGACACGGAGGGCGAGGTGGTCGCGCAGGCGCCCGAGCACGAGATCGAGAACGCCCGCGGACTGGCCAAGGCGGGGGTCGATCCGAAGGCGCGCAAGAAGCTGTTCAAGAAGAAGGCACCCGAGGGTTTCGTCAACTGGGGCGAGGGCAGCTTCGAGCGCCTCATCGCCGCCGAGCCCGAGGTGCTGACCAGCTCGATGACCCTGACCGCGGCGATGCTGATCAATCTGCTCGCGCGCGAGCAGGGCGACCCGTTCGCCGACGCCCGCGCGCTGGTCTTCGACAACCACGAACCCCCGGCCCGGCAGCGTGAACTGGCCCGCCGGGCGCTCGGGATCTACCGCACCCTGAAGACCGCGGGGGTCGTCGAGGTCGTCGACGGGCGCCCCCGGCTGATGGTCGACCTGCCGCCGCACTTCGCCCTCAACCAGCCGTTGTCGCCGTTCGCGCTCGCCGCGTTCGAGCTGCTCGACCCGGGCCCCGATGCACCCGGCCGGGAGACTTACGCGCTCGACATGATCAGCATCATCGAGTCGACGCTCGATGACCCGCGCGCGATCCTGTCGCAGCAGCAGTTCCAGGCGCGCGGCGAGGCGGTCGCAGCGATGAAGGCGGACGGCATCGAGTACGACGAGCGCATGGAGTTGCTCGAGCAGATCACCTGGCCCACACCGCTGGGCGAACTGCTGGCCCAGGCCTTCGAGACCTTCGCCGCGAGTCAGCCCTGGGTGCGGGACTTCGAGCCGAGTCCGAAGTCGGTCGTGCGCGACATGTTCGAACGGGCGATGAGCTTCGGCGAGTACGTGGCCCACTATCAGCTGAGCCGCAGCGAGGGGCTCGTGCTGCGGTACCTCTCCGACGCCTACCGGGCCAGCCGCCAGACCATCCCCGACGAGGCGAAGACCGACGAGCTGAGCGATGTCATCGAGTGGCTCGGCGAACTGGTGCGCCAGGTGGATTCCTCCCTCGTGGACGAGTGGGAGGCGCTCACCCACCCCGCCGACGACCCGGAGGCGCCGATCGTGCCGCCGGCTCCGGCCAGTGTCGTCACCAACCGCCGCGCGTTCACGGTGCTGGTCCGGAACGAACTCTGGCGCCGGGTGCGGCTCGCGGCGCTGCAGCGCGACGACGAACTCGTCGCCCTCGACCCGGACGCCGGCTGGCCGGAGGCGCTCGATGCCTACTTCGCCGAGCACGACGAGATCGGCACGGGACCGGACGCCCGCAGCGCCGTCCGGGTGCTCATCGACGACGGCGAGCCCGGGGTCTGGCGGGTGCGGCAGATCATCGACGATCCGGCCGGGGATCACGACTGGGGGATCGCCGCGGAGGTCGACCTGGTGGCCTCAGCCGACCAGGGCCTCGCTGTTCTGCAGGTGCTGGGCATGGACCGGCTGTAGATCCGGCTTCCAGACCGGGCGGCGGGCCCGGTGCCTCGGGAGGCGGCGTTCCCGGAGGGCGGGTGCCGCATCCGGACGAGGAGGGAACGGATCGGCGTGCGCGCCGGCATAGCCCGGCATCAGCGGCTGCTCGCTCACAGCTCCTCCTCGTCGTAGGCCGGCCGCAGCACCGCCAGCCGCGCGGTCGCGACGTCGGCCGCCGGGTCGTGGTGCGCCGAGTGGTGGATCGCGCCGACCAGCCAGGTGAGGGCGGGGACGACGCTGGCCAGCAGTGCGGCGCTGCCGATGATCGCGCAGATGATCGCGACCGCGGGGAGCGCGGTGTCGGAGCAGGCGCGGATGGCGCCCTCGCATCCGCTGGCGATGGTGACGTCCACCGCGGCGAACGAGATGGCCGCGAGGATCACCGCGCAGAGCGCGAAGATGCCGAGAGCGCGAGATGACGGCACAGTGCTTCCCTGATAGCTGAGAGAGAGCCCGCGTTGTCGGGCCCGTGCGGCAAGGCTAGGGAGAAGGCGCCACCCCCCGTCATTCCCCGTTCACGCGGCACCCGCTTTGGGGTCATGGTCAATGCTCGGATCCGGAGATCGAATTGGCTAACGGCGGTGGTGGGAGCGGGGTGTTCGCGTAGGTCTCCTCACGAGTTGTGTGGGGTCCATCGACGTGTGAGACTGGCGCGCAGTGGACCTCACCCTCGTGGTCGTGCTCGTCATCGCACTGGCCCTCATCTTCGATTTCACCAACGGCTTTCATGACACGGCCAACGCGATGGCGACGCCCATCGCGACAGGTGCGCTCAAGCCGAAGACCGCTGTCGCCCTCGCCGCGGTGCTCAACCTCGTCGGGGCGTTCCTCAGCACCGAGGTCGCCAAGACGATCTCCGGCGGGCTGATCCACACCGAGGGCGACGGGGCCGTCGCGATCACTCCGGCGATGATCCTGGCCGGGCTGATCGGCGCCATCCTCTGGAACCTCATCACCTGGCTGCTCGGGCTGCCCTCGTCGTCGAGCCACGCGCTGTTCGGCGGTCTGATCGGCGCGGCGATCGTCGGAGCCTGGAGCCTCGACCCGATCGACGGCGGCGTGCTGGTGTCGAAGATCCTGATCCCGGCGATCCTGGCGCCCCTGCTGGCCGGCGTGGTGTCGTATCTGGCCACGAAGATCGCGTTCGGCATCACGAAGAAGCGCCAGCGCGACAGCTTCAAGGTCGGCCAGGTGTTCACCAGTTCGCTGGTCTCGCTCGCGCACGGCACCAACGACGCGCAGAAGACGATGGGCGTCATCACGCTGACGCTGATCGCCGCCGGCCTGCAGCCGGTCGACAGCGGTCCGCAGTTCTGGGTGATCGTGGCCTGCGCCGTCGCGATCGCGGCCGGCACCTACTCCGGCGGCTGGCGCATCATCAAGACGCTCGGCAAGGACATCACCGACGGCATCGAGCCCGCGCAGGGCTTCGCCGCCGAGGCGTCGACGACGGCGACCATCCTGGCCTCCAGCCACCTCGGGTTCGCCCTGTCGACCACCCAGGTCGCGTCCGGGTCCGTCATCGGAACCGGCATCGGGCGCAAGGGCGCGTCGGTGCGCTGGAAGACGGCCGGGCGGATCGGCCTCGGCTGGCTGATCACGATCCCCGCGTCGGGGGCGATCGCGGCGTTCATGGCCCTCATCGCGCGCGCGCTCTGGTGGGGCGTGATCCTGGATGCGGTGATCGCCGCCGTCGCGATCCTCGCCATCTACCTGTTGTCGCGCCGCGGCAGCGTCACCGCGAAGCACTTCCACCAGCCGCAGCCGACGGCGTTCGTGCGACCGAAGAAGCGCCGCAAGAAGAAGAAGTCGAGGTCACGCCGATGATCGACTGGATGGCCTTCGTCACCGTCGCGCTGGCCTCGCTCATCGCGGCCGGACTGCTGGTCACCGTATTCTCGCTCGCGCTGCGCGTCGGCGACGGCAAGGGTGCTGTCCGCCGGTGGGGAGCGGTCGCCCTGTTCGGCCTGTGCGTGTTCATCGTGCTGGCCGGCATCTTTCTCATCGTCCCTGCACTGCATAAGCCCGTCGGGCTGTAGCAACCGCACAATCCGGACAATCCGGGCTCCGGGTGGAAGGCCGTAGGCTGGAACCCACCACAGTCAAAGGAGACTCGGATGCCACAAGCATCGTCCGAGCGCACCACCACGGCCGTCGACGGCGCCGGGTCGGAATCGCTCATCCACGGAGACGAGAACGTCACCACGAACGGCCCCGAAGGGGCTCCCGACCTGCTCTCCCGGGGAGGGCCGACCCGCACTGAGAGCGACTCGCTGGGCTCCATGGAGATCCCCGCCGACGTCTACTGGGGCATCCACACGGCGCGGGCTCTCATCAACTTCCCGATCACCCGCCGGGCGATCAGCAACTACCCGGACCTGGTCCGCGCGCTCGCCCGGGTGAAGCAGGCCTCGGCCCGCGCCAATGCCGAGATCGGGGTGCTGGACCAGCGCAAGGCCGACATCATCGACGCCGTCTGCGAGCGCATCGTCGAGGGGGAACTGCACGACCAGTTCGTGGTCGGCGTGATCCAGGGCGGGGCAGGCACCAGCACCAACATGAACACCAACGAGGTGATCGCGAACGCGGCGCTGAAGTCGATGGGCAAGGACTTCGGCGACTACTCCGAGATGCACCCGATCGACGACGTGAACCGCAGCCAGTCGACCAACGACGTCTACCCGACCGCGATCAAGCTCGCGATGGTGTTCGGCGTGCAGCGGCTGCTGGAGGAGCACGCGCTGCTCACCGAGTCGTTCGCGGCCAAGGGGCGCGAGTTCGCCCAGATCCTCAAGGTCGGCCGCACGCAGATGCAGGATGCCGTGCCGATGACCCTCGGCCAGGAGTTCACCGGGTTCGCCCACACCCTGCAGGAGGACTACGACCGCCTCACCGAGGTGGTCAAGTGGCTCAACGAGATCAACATGGGCGCCACGGCGATCGGCACCGGCATCACCGCCGACCCGCGTTACGCCGAGGCCGTGCGCAAGCACCTGGAGGAGATCACCGGGATCCCGCAGGAGACCGCCCCCGACCTCATCGAGGCCACCGCCGACGCCGGCATCTTCATGACCCTGTCGGGCACCCTGAAGCGCGCCGCGGTCAAGCTGTCGAAGATCTGCAACGACCTGCGCCTGCTGTCCTCGGGTCCGCAGGCGGGTCTCGGCGAGATCTTCCTGCCCGCCCGTCAGGCCGGGTCGAGCATCATGCCCGGCAAGGTGAACCCGGTGATCCCCGAGGTGGTCAACCAGGTCGCCTTCAGCGTCATCGGGGCGGATGCGACGGTCACCGCCGCCGCGGAGGGCGGGCAGCTGCAGCTCAACGCCTTCGAGCCGGTGATCGCGCACAGCCTGCTGCAGTCGATCGCCTGGATGACGAGCGCCTGCCACACCCTGCGCGTCAACTGCATCGACGGCATCGAGGCCAACCTCGAGCGCCTCACCCTGCAGGTGGAGTCCAGCGTCGGGGTCGTGACCGCCCTCACCCCGTACATCGGGTATGCCGCATCGGCGAAGCTCGCACACACCGCCCTGACCACGAACGCCTCGATCGCCGAGCTCGTGGTCGGCAACGGCCTGATGACGGCCGAGGAGGTCGCCCGGGTGCTCTCGCCCGAGCGCCTCAGCGGCATCGTGCCGATGACCGGCGTGATCGATCTGCCCGACCTCACCGAGCAGTCGAAGTCCGACCGCGAGGAGTCGGATCTGACGTGAGCGCGTGAAGCTGCTGCCCGCGGCCGGGGTCTCGCTCTCGGCGTTCCTGATGTTCGCCCTGCGTCCGTACGTCCCGGGCATCGTCATCGCCGGACTCGTCGTGCTGGCGTTGAGCATCGGGGCGGCGATCCTCATCGAGCGCGAGCTCGCCGTCGATCTGACGCTGATCGGCATCGGCATCACGATCATCAGCACGACGAGCGTCGAAGCCGACGTGTCGTGGCCGTCCTTCGTGCGCATCGGCCTGGTGCTCGCGCTCGCCGTCGCGACGCCGTTCCTCATCGATCGGCTGGTGCTGCGCCGGCGGGCGATCCGGTTCCCGTGGCGCAGCCGCGAGAAGAAGACCCGGCTCGAGCTGGCCTACGTAGTCGCGGTGCCGGTGCTGGGTTTCCTGATCCTGCCCTTCTACTTCATCCGGTCGGGGGCCTACCTCAACTGGCCGCACATCACCGACCTGAGCGAACTGGGCCGGTTCTTCGTCGGGGTGAACGCGGTCGGCACCTGGGATGAGCTGTTCTTCATCTGCACGGTGTTCACCCTGCTGCGCCGGCACTTCCCGGTATGGCAGGCCAACCTGCTGCAGGCGGTGATCTTCGTGTCGTTCCTCTGGGAACTCGGCTACCGGGCGTGGGGACCGCTCCTCACCTTCCCGTTCGCGCTGTTGCAGGGCTGGCTGTTCGCCAAGACCCGGTCGCTCGGCTATGTGCTGACCGTTCACCTGCTGTTCGACGCCATCGTGTTCCTGGCGATCGTGCACGCCCACAACCGGGACTGGCTGCCGATCTTCGTCTACTGACAGGGCACGGTGGCGCCGCGGATCCCGCGCGCGGGCGCCGACAGCAGAAAACCGACGGCGGCCGCGACGGCCTCCGGATCGGCATCGGCGGCCGGGACCACCCGATTGGCGCGAAGACCCGCCGGCAGGTCCCCGTCGCCCACCACGACGACGGATGCGTGCTCATCCAGGTGGGCCCGGAGCGCCTCGGGTGCCGCGGCTTCGCCCGGGAGCACGAGGCCCTGCACTCCGGCCGCGTGCTCGCCCACCCAGTCGGCCACCGCATCCCACCCCGCCGTGCCGTCGCGGTAGTCCAGCCGGCCGGGCAGCCCGGTTCCCGCGTCGATGAGCGCGGCGGGCCGGGGGCCCGCGTCGACCGCGACGACAGCGGCCCCCGAGGCCACCAGCACCAGGCACTGCGCGACCCCGAGCCGGGTTCCGGCCGCGGTGACGAGCACCGTGGTGCCGCGGAGTCCCGGCAGCGCGAGCGGTGCGTGGGCCGTCATGACGACGAGGGTAGCTCGCGCACGACGTCGCCCGGGTCCTTGTCGGGACGCCAGCCCTTCCAGGCCGGTGCCCGCAACCGGCCGTCGCCGGTGGTCTCGGCGTAGACGACCTCACCGACGAGGGTCGGGGTGACCCAGTGTGCCGCGCGCGCCTCGGCGGCGGGCACGCCGTCCAAGGGGGCGGTCTTCCTGGCCAGCGCGTCGAGGCGGGTCCGGAGCTTCTTCAGCTCGGCGTCGGTGAACCCGGTGCCGACCTTGCCGACGTAGCGCAGCCGCCCCTCCTCGGGCACGCCGAGCAGCAGCGACCCGACGGTGTCGGCGCGATTGCCCTTGCCGGGTTTCCAGCCGCCCACCACCACCTCCTGGGTGAGCACGTGCTTGAGCTTGATCCAGTCGCGCGACCGCTTGCCCAGGCGGTAGGAGCTGTCCCGGCGCTTGGCCATCACGCCCTCGAGACCCAGCTTCCGGCTGGTGGCGAGTGCCTTCTTCAGGTCGCGCCCGGCGTCCGGGGGGAGCCGCACCGCATCCGTCTCGGTGATCGCGGCCACCAGGCGCGCGCGTCGTTCCTCATAGGGCAGGGACGTGAGCTGCTCGCCGCCGAGCTCGATGGCGTCGAACACGAAGTACTGCACGCTCACCTCGTGCCGCTGCAGCAGCTCGAACCGCGGCCGACCCTGGCGATCGAGTGCGACGATCTCGCCGTCGAGCACCGCGTCGCCGTCGACGGCGTCGGCCAGTTCACCGAGCTCGGGGTAGGTCGCTGTCATGTCCAGCCCGTTGCGGGAGCGCAGGTTCACCACGCCGTCGCGGATCGTGGCGACGGCACGGTAGCCGTCCCACTTCATCTCGTAGGCCCACTCCGGTCCGCCGGTGAATCCCTCGGGATCGCCGAGCGTGGCCAGCATCGGGGCGACGGCGACGGCCGATCCGGTGCGCGATCCGACGACCGTCTTGCCGCTCTTGCGCAGGGGCTTGGATGCGGTACCCGCCTTCCGCCCGGAACTCCAGGCGCCCTTGCGCTGATCCTTCATCAGGTGCATGAGCCAGTTGTCGTCGTTCGTGTGGATGAGCGCCACCCGCGTCGCGTCGAGCTTCGCCCCGTGCAGGATCACCACGACCTCGTCGTCCGAGAACTTCTCGCGCTCGTAGCTGCCGGCGTCCCAGATCGTCACCGTGCCGGCGCCGTACTCGCCCTTCGGGATGGTGCCCTCGAAGGAGCCGTACTCCAGCGGGTGGTCTTCGGTGTGCACGGCGAGGTGGTTCTGCCCCGGATCGGTCGGCACGTTCTTGGGGACCGCCCAGCTCACCAGCACCCCGTCCTTCTCGAGGCGGAAGTCGAAGTGCACCCGCCCCGGGGTGTGGTGCTCCTGGATCACGAAGGTGTCGCCCGGCCCCTTCGCTCCGGCACCCATCGGCTCGGGTGTCTTGCCGGCATCCCGCATCGACCGGTACGTGGCCAGCGTGTCGGTGACGTGCCCGGCGGATAAGTCCGCCAGCGGATCGGGCTTCTTCAGCCGGGCCAGCACCTCGTGGAACTCGAGGTGCCGCAGGCCGGGCGAGGTCAGCTCTTTCCAGGTGCGCGGCGCCGCCACCATCGGCCGGTCGCGTCCGCGCAGCGAGTAGGGCACGATCGTCGTCTTCGAGCCGTTGTTCTGGCTCCAGTCCAACAGCACCTTGCCGCCGCGCAGCGCCTTCTTCATGTCGCTGACCACGAGGTCGGGATGCTCCGCCTCGAGGATGCGGGCGAGTTCGTGCGCGACGGCGCTCACCTCGTCGCTGGTCTGGCTGCCATCCAGGGCGGCGTAGAGGTGCACACCCTTGCTTCCCGACGTCACGGGCATCGGGTCGAGGCCCATGCCCTGCAGGATCGTGCGGACGAGCTTCGCGACCTCCACGCACTCCTCCAGGCCCGCGCCCTCGCCCGGGTCGAGGTCGAGCACCATGCGGTCGGGGTTCTTCCGGGCGCCGTTGCGGTCGAAGCGCCACTGCGGGACGTGCAGTTCCAGCGCCGCCATCTGGGCGAGCCAGATCAGCGTGGGCAGGTCGTTGATCAGGGGATAGGTCTTCGGGCCCTCGCTGTGCTCGATGGGGCGGGCCCTGATCCAGTCGGGGGCGTGGGCGGGCAGTTGCTTCTCGAAGAACATCTGGCCGCCCACGCCGTTCGGCCAGCGTTTGCGGGTCGCGGGGCGGTCCTTCGCGTGCGGGATGAGATACGCGGCGACGCGCGAGTAGTAGTCGAGCACCTCGGCCTTGGTGGTGCCGGTCTCGGGGTAGAGCACCTTGTCGAGGTTGGTGAGTTTGACGCGGTGGCCGTCCACCTCCACGATCTGCTCGACGGCCATTCCTCCACGCTAAATGTGTGGGGTGTACACCGTCCACATTGGCAGCGAAAATGGAGGCATGCGCTCGATCTGGAAGGGCTCGCTCAGCTTCGGGCTGGTGAACGTGCCCATCAAGCTGTATTCGGCCACGGAGGACCACGACGTCCCCCTGCACCAGGTGCACGACAAGGACGGTGGGCGCATCCGTTACAAGCGGGTCTGCGAGATCGACGGCGAGGTCGTCGAGTACGAGCACATCGCCAAGGCGTATGTCGACGGCGACCAGACGGTGATCCTCACCGACGAGGACTTCAAGGCGCTGCCCGCCGAGCGCAGTAAAGACATCGACGTCGTCGAGTTCGTGCCCGCCGACCAGGTCGATCCGATCATGTTCGACAAGAGCTATTACCTCGCCCCCGACTCGAAGTCGACCAAGGCGTACGTGCTGCTGATGAAGACGCTGGAGGACAGCGATCGCGTCGCCATCGTGCAGTTCGCGCTGCGCCAGCGCACGCGCCTGGCGGCCCTGCGGGTGCGGGACGGCGTGCTCACCATGCAGACGCTGCTCTGGGACGACGAGGTGCGCGAGGCGCGCTTCCCGGAGCTCGACGAGCTGCCGAACATCACGGCGGCCGAACTGAAGATGTCGAAGCAGCTCGTCGAGAGCTTCGCCGGCGACTTCCAGCCGGAGAAGTTCTCCGACGACTACCAGGAGCAGTTGCGGACCCTCGTCGAGGCCAAGCTCGAGCAGGGCGACGCCCTCGACACCGAGGCCACCTTCGGGCGCGAGACCGAGAGTGGCGGGGAGGTGCTCGACCTCATGGAGGCGCTGAAGCGCAGCGTCGAGAGCAACAAGAAGGCCGCGCCGGCGAAGAAGGCGCCCGCTGCGAAATCGGCGGCGAAGAAGCCCGCAGCGAAGAAGGCGGCGAAGAAGAGCGCCTAGAGCTTCTCGCGGATGCGGCGCGAGGCCGCGACGTCCGCGTCACGCTGGCGCGCCAGCATCCGGTTTCGGCGGGTGTCACGCAACGGCAGCCGCACGGTCTCTTCGGCGGGTTCGCCGCGCGCGAGCTGGCGCAGGCGCACGAACTCGGCGTCGAGTTCCGCGCCGCCGATGAGCGCGGCGTTGGTCAGGTATCCCCAGAGCAGCAGGATCACGACGCCGCCGAGCGAGCCGTACAGCGCGTCGTAGTGGCCGGCGATGAGGATGTACAGCGCGAAACCCACGGTGGCCACGACCCAGATGCCGATCGCCGCAACCGAGCCGGCGCTGGCCCAGCGCACCCGGGTGTGCCGCACGTTGGGCGTGAAGTAATACAGCATCGCGATGAAGAGGATCGCCAGCACCAGCAGCAGCGGCCACTTGCCGATGTCCCACACGGTCGCGACGATCGGGGCGAGATCCCGCCGGCCCAGGATGTCCTCCGTGGCGGTCGGGGTCGCCAGCAGGATCGCCGCGATGCCCGTCTCGAGCACCACGAGGCCGATCGCGACGAGCAGCATCCGCGCCCGGAACGCCCAGAACGGTCTGCCCTCCTCGACTTCGTAGACCGAGTTCATCGCCCGGCCGAACGCCGTCGCGTAACCTGAGACCGTCCAGAGCAGCAGCACGATCCCGGCTGCCAGTGCGATCCCCGGGTTCTCCAGGCTGAGCAGTTCGCGCAGGCCGCGCTCGATGTCGCTGGCCGCGTCGTCGGGCAGGACCGTCGCGGCGATCGCGGCCAGGTCCTGCGCGGCTCGGTCGCGGTCATCGAAGAACGCGAACGACGACACCAGCACCAGCAGCGCCGGCATCGTGGCCAGCGCCGTGAAGAAGGTGAGGGCGGCGGCCGCATCGATGCCGCGGTGCCGGATGAACCCGTGCCAGGCGCGGACCACCGCGGTCCGGGCGCTGCCACGGGGGAGCTTCGCCGGTTCGCTCACCGATGGCTCCTGCGCGTGACGGCGGGCAGGGCCAGCCAGATGAGACCGGTGACGATCAGGGTCACGATGCCCGCGGCCATCCCGGCCGGGTGACCCAGGACGACGTCGAAGATGAGGAGCGCGGTCCCGGTGAGCGTCAACGCGACGGCCGCGAGGGCGCCGATGAGCAGCAGGTTGGCGATGTGCACGATCCGCGTCTTCGCCCCCTGGCGGAACAAAGCGCGATGCAGGCTCACCGGCGCGATGGCCAGGATCGTGGCGAGCGTGGAGAAACCGACGAGCACCAGGTAGATGCTCAGCTGCGGCGCGGTCAGGTCCGAGAACCGCTGCTGGAACGGGATGGTGAGCAGGAAGCCGGTGAAGATCTGGGTCCCCGTCTGGGTGACGCGCAGTTCCTGCAGCAGCTCGTTCCAGTTGCGGTCGAGGCGCTCGCTTTCGGTCTCGTCCCGGTCCATGCGCTGAGTTTATGGGCCGCGGGATCGCTAACCTGGGCCGGTGTTCGATCACCACAGCGAACCCGAGGGTGAGCCGGCCGACGATGCCGAGCGCCGTGATCGGGACATCGTCGACCTGGACTGGTCGCTTCCCGCCGCCGGATCGCGGCCCTCGCGGTTCCCGGCGCCGAGCGGAGAACTCGCCGTCGTCTCGATCGGGGACCCGGCCGCGGAGCGCGTCGTGCTGGTGCCCGGGGTCACCGGGTCCAAGGAGGACTTCCTGCTGCTCGCGCCCCTGCTCGCCGAGGCGGGCTATCACGTGCAGAGCTTCGACCTCGCGGGTCAATACGAGTCGGCCGGTGCCGGGGCCGGGCGCCGCCACGACTACGGCCTGTTCCGGGATGACCTGGTCGCCTTCCTCGAGGACGGCGGGCCCGCGCATCTGCTCGGCTACTCGTTCGCCGGGACCGTCGCCCAGCTCGTGACGGTGGAGCGACCCGAGCTGGTGCGCTCGCTGACGTTGCTCGCCGCACCGCCCGAACCCGGGAACGGGTTCCGGGGGGTACGCGGACTCGGACCGTTCACCTGGATGGCCACCGGCCGGGTGGGGGCGGCGCTGATGATCTGGGGCATCGTGACGAACAAGAACCACGCCCCGCCGAAGCGCCTGGAGTTCGTGCGGCATCGCTTCGCGTTCACCAGCCGGCGCAGCGTCGCCGACATCATCGTGCTGATGAAGCACGCGCCCGATCTCCGCGCGCGCGTGGCCGCGGTGCCGATCCCGAAGCTCGTCGCCGTGGGATCGCACGACCTCTGGCCTCTCGAGCTGCACGCGGGCCTCGCCGAGCGGATCGGTGCCCGGCTCGCCGTCTACAAGACCGGGCACAGCCCGTGCGAGACCACACCCCACGCGCTCGCGCGCGACATGCTGGAGCTGTTCCGCGCCACGCGGCCCGACACCTAGGCGCGCGCCGTGCGTTCCTCGCCCTCGCGCTCCCACTCCCGCCGCGCGGCGCGCCGGGCCCAGGGGGAATCCTCCGGCCAGTGGTTGCGCACCGTCGGCACGACCCATGAGATGCGCCGGGCGAATCCGGAGAACGTCGCGAACGGGCGTGCCGAGATCTCCACGACGAGCTCGCGGTCCAGCGCCACGCGCATCCACGGTTTGACGTGCAGGCTGAGGTCGAGGTCGTCGTGGATCCCGTTCTCGCGATGCACCTCGTCGGCGAGCTCCAGCCAGACGTCGCGGCGCATCGCGAAGTTCGACCCGAACACCGGCGGGTGGCCGAGGTACGGCGTCACCGCCCAGTACATGCCGCCGATGTAGAGGGCCTCGCCGAGCCGGTGCACGAGTTCGCTCGAGCCGTAGAAGCGGGCGTCGCCGGTCAGCAGATCGAGGTCGGGCTCGGCCCGGAATCGCCGCTCGATGCGCGCAAGCCAGTCGGGCCGGCAGACGCTGTCGGCGTCGATGCGGGCGATGATGTCGCCGCGGGCGGCGTCGTACCCGGTCGCTGTCGCGCTCGGGATGCCGCGCACCGGCTCGGGGACCACGCGGGCCCCGGCGTCCCGCGCGACGGCCGCCGACGCATCCGACGAGCCGTTGTCGACGACGATGATCTCGTCGGGCCTGCGGTGCTGGGAGCGCAGTGAATCCAGGGCTGTGGCGAGCATCGCTGCGTCGTTCCGCACCGGGATCACGACGGAGATCGCGAGGTCGGGCACCACGACAGGCTACGCGCGCGGCGGGCGCGCCCGCCACAGGTGCACGGTGGCGTAGCTGCGCCATGGTGCCCAGGCCGCGCCTCGTTCGCGGAGCTCGCGCTCGGAGTCGCCGAGTCCGAGTTCTGCCGCGCTCTGGCGGACCACCAGGTCGGAGGTGAGCAGGATGTCCGGGTTGCCGAGCACCCGCATCGCCAGGTACCCGGCTGTCCACGGCCCTACTCCGGGCAGGGCGAGCAGGGCCTCGCGCAACTCGGCGGCCGGGGTCTCGACATCGAGGCGCACATCGCCGGCGGCCACCGCATCCGCCACGGCGAGGATCGAGCGCACCCGGCTCGCCGGACCGCGCAGCACGGCGGCGCCGTGCTCGGCGATCCGCGCCGCACTCGGGAAGGTGCCCCCGCCGAGGTCGGTCACCAACCGGCCGAGAACGGTGCGCGCGGCGGCCACGGAGATCTGCTGGCCGATGAGCGTGCGGAACAGCGCCTCCTCGCCGTCGGCCGTCCCGGCCAGCCGGATGCCGGGGACCGCCCCCACCAGCGGCGCCAGCACCGGATCGCGCGAGAGAGCCCCGTCGATCGCGACGGAGTCGGCATCGAGGTCGAACATGCGCCGGATGCGGGCGACGAGCGCGGGGACATCGGACAGCGCGGTCAGGCGTGCCGTGACGATCACTCCGGCGCGGTCGTCATCGGGGACCACTCGCACGGCCGCGGGGCCGGCCGGCAGTGCGAGGGTGCGGGCGAAGTGCTGCTCCGAGCCCTCCTCCAGGCCGGCGATGGCGTGGTCGGCGAAGAAACGGAACAGGCCCGCGGGGTCGAACGGCGCGCGCGCGGGCAGCCGCAGGGTGATCTCCGCGGAGTCGCCGGCGACCGGGGCGCGCTGCCCGCGCCGGGTGAGGGCGCGCAGTTCGCTCGGCGTCGCGCGGTAGACGGCCGCGATCGTCTCGTTGAACTGACGCAGGCTGCCGAATCCCGCCGCGAACGCGATGTCGCTGATCGGCAGCTCGGTGGCCGCGAGCAGCGAGCGGGCGGTCTGGGCGCGGTGGGCGCGGGCCAGGGCGAGCGGACCGGCCCCGAGCTCGGACTGCAGCACCCGGGAGACGTGGCGCGGGGTGTAGCCCAGGCGGCGCGCGAGGCCCGCGACGCCCTCGCGCTCGACGACGCCGTCCTGCACGAGGCGCATCGCGCGCGAGGCCAGGTCGTCGTGCAGATTCCAGTCCGGCGAGCCCGGAACGGCGTCGGGCTGGCAGCGCTTGCAGGCCCGCAGGCCGGCGTCGTGCGCCGCGGCGGCGGTGCGGAAGAAGCGGACATTCCCCGGTTTCGGGGTGAGGGCGGGGCAACTCGGCCGGCAGTAGATGCCGGTCGTGAAGACCCCCGCGATGAACTGGCCGTCGAAGCGGGCGTCCCGCGCCGAGAGGGCGCGGTACTGAGTCTCGAAGGTCAGGTCCACGGCCCCAGCCAATCACCCGCCCCCGTCATCGACCGGCGGGAATCGGACATCAGCGTGCAGCGGATAGCCTCGACACATGACGACCGAGGCGACGGGGCTGGCGGCCCTGCAGGCCGAGCTGGGCGACGTGGTCCGCACCGACGCGGAGGCCCTGAGCGCCGCGCGCGCCGACCGGTCGGGCCACGTCGCGCCGGCCCCTCCGCTCGCCGTCGTCGAGGCCACCACGATCGAGCACGTGCAGGCCGCGCTGCGTTTCGCGAGCGCGCACGGCATCCCCGTGGTGCCGCGCGGTGCGGGAACCGGACTGGCCGGCGGGGCGATCGGGGGAGCGGGCGAACTCGTGCTCTCCACCGAGCGCATGACCCGCGTGCTCGAGGTCTCGGTCGATGACGAACTCGCCGTCGTCGAGCCGGGCGTGCTGAACGGGGACCTCAACGCGCAGCTCACCGAGCGCGGGCTGTGGTTCGCGCCCGATCCCGCGAGCCGGGCCATCTCGACCATCGGCGGCAACATCGCCACGAACGCCGGCGGACTGCTCTGCGCGAAGTACGGCGTCACCCGCGAGGCGGTGCTCGGGCTGAAGGTCGTGCTCGCCGATGGGCGTCTCGTGGAGTTCGGCCACCGTACGGTCAAGGGGGTCACCGGGTACGACCTCACGGCGCTGATGATCGGGTCGGAGGGCACCCTCGGCGTGATCGTCGAGGCGACGCTGCGGCTGCGGCCCCTGCCGCGCGGCACGGTGTCGACGATGAGCGCCGCGTTCGCGAGCGTCGACGAGGCGGCGCGTGCCGCATCCGTCATCGTGTCCTCCGGCATCAAGCCCGCCATCATGGAGCTGCTCGACGCGAAAGCCGTCGCAGCGATCAGCGCGAACCTCGGAGTCGACCTCGGCGCCCCCGGCGCCCTGTTGCTCGTGCAGACCGACGGTGCGGGCTCCGAGGGCGAGGCGACGGATGCGGCGGCCGTCATCCGCTCGCTCGGCGGCCGGGTGGAACTCACCACCGACCGGGCCGAGGGGGAGCGGCTGTTCGCCATCCGGCGGGCGTTCCACCCGTCGCTGGTGAAGCTGGGAACCGTCCTCATCGAAGACGTGGCAGTGCCGCGCAGCGCCCTTCCGGCGATGTTCTCGGCGATCCAGCGCATCGAGTCCGCGTACGGCATCTCGATCCCGACGGTCGCCCACGCGGGCGACGGCAACCTGCACCCGAACTTCGTGTTCGCGGCCGGCCAGAGCGCCGACGGGCACCTCGAGGTGCCGGAGCACGTGTGGGCGGCGGCCGACGAGCTGTTCCTGGACTGCCTGCGGCTCGGGGGCACGCTCACCGGCGAGCACGGCGTCGGCCTGCTGAAGCGCCGCTGGCTGCGCCAGGAGCTCGGGGACGACTCGTACGAGCTGCATCGCCAGGTCAAGAGGGTGTTCGATCCGGGGAACATCCTGAACCCGGGCAAGATCTTCTCTGAGTGAAGGCCGGGGAATAGTCCCCGTCTCGCATCGGTTGCATTCACTGAAGTGAGAGACCCGATGACTGAGACCATGACCAAGACCTCCCTCGCGCGCCCCGTCGTCCCGCGCCCGACCACCGGATGGCTGCGTCTGCGGCCCACCCGTCGTGGCCGCGGGTTCGTCGTGGGCTCCGTCGATGCCGCCGGTCCCGACACCAACGGGTTCGCCCCGCGTGACCGCGTCGCGTGGCGCGATACCGGCGGCGACCTCGACGACCTGCTGCTGATGCCGCAGAACGACGTGCTCGGCGTCCCCGGCTGGATCAGCGACGACCAGGTGGTGAGCTACCTGGGTGCCGGACTCATCGCCCGTGCCCTGGTGCGCGAGCGCCCGTTCGTCCGGGGCGACGAGATCCGCGTGGTGTCCACCGACCCGATCGTGCAGGAGATGACCGCCGCCTGGGCGAAGTCCCTCGGCGCCCGTGTCGTCGACGACGGCGGGCGCTGGGCGATCGAGGACGCTCCGCGGGTGCGCCGCACGGTGCTCGGGACGCACGGCAAGCTCGCCCAGGCCGCCGTCGAGGTGTTCCAGGCGATCAGGGCCGGCGTCTTCGACGGCGTGCGAGCCCTGCCCGCATCCGAGCGTCGTCAGGCGGCGTAGTCGCCCTAGGCTGACGAGCATGGCCTTTCTGCCCATGCTCCCCGACGAGGAACTCGGTCCCGACGCGCTCGCCGCCGCCGAGCGGCAGCTCGACCGGCACGGCGGACGCATCACCAACATGAAGCGCACGCTGCTCGGACACGTGCCGAGCTTCGATGCCTACATGGAGTGGTACACGCTCAAGGACGAGCTCGTGCCCTACATCGGCGAGCGGGCGTTCTCGCTGTTCGCCTACGCCATCAGCGACGCCAACGAGTGCCTGGTCTGCTCGGTGTTCTTCCGCCGCATCCTCATCGAATCCGGCGACGACCCCGACAACCCCGAGGTCACCGAGACCGAGCAGTTGCTGCTCGACTGGGGGCGCATGATCGCCACCGATCCCGCCGGCATCCCGGCGGAGTTCAGGGCCCGCCTCGAGGAGGCCTTCTCGCCGAAACTGCGGGTGCTGCTGGTGGCCTTCGCCGGGCAGATGGTCGCGACGAACACGTTCGTGACGGTCGGCCGGGTGCCGCTGGATGAGGTGCTCTACGAGTTCCGCAAGCCGGGCGACACGCGTGTCTGAGCTCGCGGGCCGGGTCGCGTTCATCACCGGCGCAGCCCATGGGCAGGGGCGCGCCATCGCGCTGGCCCTCGCTGCCGACGGTGCCGACATCGTGGCGCTCGACGTGGGAGCCGAGCTGAGTTATCCCGCGTATGCGCAGGGCACGACGACCGAACTGGAGTCGCTGGTGGCCGAGGTGCGCGCGCTCGGCCGGCGCGCGATCCCCGCGGTCGCCGACGTGCGCGATCGAGTCGCCGTGCAGCGGGCGGTGGATGCGGCGATCGCCGAATACGGCCGCATCGACATCCTGATCAACAACGCGGGCATCGTCGCCTACGCCCCGCTGGATGACATGACCGACGAAGCCTGGGACGCCATGATCGGCATCAACCTCACCGGACCCATGGTCGTGGCGCGCGCCATCGTGCCGCACATGAAGTCGGCCGGTCGCGGGGTGATCGTCAACAACTCCAGCGTCATGGGGCTGCGCGGCGGGAACCGGCTCTCGCACTACGTGGCCTCCAAGCACGGGCTCACCGGGCTCACCAAGGCGTGGGCGATCGAACTGGCGCCGCACGGCATCCGGGTGGTGTCGATCCACGCCACGGGTGTCGACACCCCGATGAACGACGGGCTCGCCGCGATGGAGGGCGCCACGCCGCAGGAGATCGCCGAACGCAGCGCCGGGAACCTGCAGCCGGGCGTGCCGTGGATCGAGACCGCCGACGTGGCAGAACTTGTGCGGTATCTGGCAAGCGACCGTGCACGCTACGTGACAGGCTCGCAGCATGTCGTCGATGCCGGGCTCCTCACCCGCTGAGCCCGCGCGAACCCGTCGCCTCCACCCCGCGTGGATCGTCGCCGGGGTCGCCTTCCTCGCCCTGCTCGGGGCGGCCGGGTTCCGCAGCGCGCCGAGCGCGCTCATCGTGCCGCTCGAGACCGAGTTCGGCTGGAGCCGCAGTGAGCTGTCGGTCGCGGTCGCCGTCAACATCCTGCTGTTCGGGCTGACGGCCCCGTTCGCCGCGGCCCTGATGGAGCGGTTCGGGATCCGCCGGGTG
Source organism: Pseudolysinimonas sp. (assembly GCA_035556655.1). Classification (GTDB taxonomy): domain Bacteria; phylum Actinomycetota; class Actinomycetes; order Actinomycetales; family Microbacteriaceae; genus JBDSKH01. The sequence continues at coordinate 5,747 of DATMFW010000027.1, read as the reverse complement.
GTCAGCGTCGCGCTCGTCGCCATCGCCGCCGGCGCCGCGCTCAGCGTCTTCGTCACCGAATCCTGGATGCTGATCCTCACCTGGGGCGTGCTCATCGGCCTCGGCACCGGCTCGATGGCCCTCGTGTTCGCCGCGATGATCGCCGACCGCTGGTTCCTCACCCGCAAGGGACTCGTCACCGGAGTGCTCACGGCGGGCAGCGCCACCGGGCAGCTGATCTTCCTGCCCATCGTCGCGAGCCTCGCCAGCGAGCAGAGCTGGCGCACCGCATCCCTGCTCATCGCCCTGATCGCGATCGCCGTCGTTCCGGTCACGGCGATCTTCCTGCGCAACTCGCCCGCCGACCTCGGCATGACACCGTTCGGTTCACCCGCCGACGCGCTGCCGGTCGCGCCACCGCGCAGCCCCGTGAACCCGGCGAAGCGCGCCGTGCAGGTGCTCGTCCGGGCGGCGAAGGTGCGCACCTTCTGGGCCCTCGTCGCGGGCTTCGCCATCTGCGGCGCCACCACCAACGGCCTGATCGGGACACACTTCATCCCGAGCGCCCACGACCACGGCATGGCCGAACCGGTCGCGGCGGGACTGCTGGCTGTCGTCGGCATCTTCGACGTCGTCGGAACGATCGCCTCGGGCTATCTCACCGACCGGATCAACCCGCGCATCCTGCTGGCCATCTACTACGCCGGCCGCGGGGTGTCGTTGCTGATCCTGCCGTTCCTGCTGAGCGCCACCGTGCAACCGCCGATCATCCTGTTCGTCGTCATCTACGGACTCGACTGGGTCGCCACCGTTCCGCCGACCGCCGCACTCTGCCGCGAGGTGTTCGGCACGGATGGCGCGGTCGTCTACGGCTGGGTGTTCGCCTCGCACCAGATCGGGGCGTCGGTCGCCGCCATCGCCGCCGGTGTTCTGCGCGATGTCACCGGCGAGTACACCTGGGCGTGGTTCGGCGCAGCCGGGCTGTGCATCGTCGGCGCGGTGGTCAGCGCGGGCATCCGCCGCGGGCCGAAGGCGCTCCCCGTCGCGGGATAACGTAGAGCACGTGCTCGACCTCGAGGTGCTGCTGACGATCGCGTTGTTCGTCGGGGGTACCGTTCTCGCCCTGCAGGTCTGCGATGCGATCCTGTCGGTCATCGACGCCCGCAGCGTGCGCGATGACGACGAGCCCGATCGCCTCACCCGCGGCCGGATGCGTGAGCTGGTCTGGTCGGTCGCCGTCACCGCCGCGCTCGCCGTCATCGTCGCCTTCGGGGTCGACTCGGCGGGCCGCCTGGTCTGGGAGCAGGAGCGCCCGGTGCTCGGTGCTCTGACCCTCGTCGGCTGCGGTCTGGCGGCGTTCCTGGTCGGGATCGTGGCCGTCGTCGCCGTGGTCAGGAGGGAGCGGCCGACGTACGCTCGCATCCGGCGCGATCTGCGAGATCGTGCGAGGCTCGCGCTCGACGCTGCCGAACTCGCCGACTTCGAGGCGCGGCTCGCGCGAGCGGACCGCCTGCGCGAACGGCGCTCCCGGGCCGGGACCCTGCTGCGCGCGATCGGAGTGCTGACGGTGGTGGTGCTCGCCGCGCTGGTGATCGCCACCGCTGCGGGGGACGTTCGGCTGGTGCTCGCGTTCGGTGCGGCGGTCCTGCTGAGCGTGGCCGCGTTCGTCGTGGCGGTGCGCGCCGGGTCGGTGCGGATGACCGCGCTCGAGGCGGTGCTCGACGCCCAGCGTGCCGAGGTCGATGCCCTGCTCGAGCGAGCGCGGATCCCGCAGCGCGGGAAGGTGCCGGGACTGCGGGACCGGGTCGCGCGGGCGCTGTCGATCCTGCGCGAACAGCAACGATAGGGTGTCGCCATGGCCACGTCCGATGAGAAGCCCGCCGACAAGAAGCCCGCCGCGAAGCCCGCCGGCGGACGTCCCGCGTCGACTCGCCCCGTTCGTCCGAGTGCGGCCGCCGACCCGGACGCGAAGCCGGTCGGCAAGCAGGCTCAAGCCGCCGCACGGGTCGCCGAGGAAGAGGCGAAGAAGGCCCAGGCCTCCGCGACGGGCCGGCCGCTCGCGCCCACCGCATCCCCGGCCGCCACGGTCGCGCCGGCGGGTGCCGAGACCCCTCGCCAGGTCAGGGTCGATCACACACCCGAGGCGGCGCCGAAGGACATCGCGGCCGCGGCCGCCGCTGCACCGAGCCCGGTCTTCACCCAGGTGATCAAGAAGCGTCCGGGACCGATCGCGCTGGTGACGATCGGGCTGATCGTGGCGACCATCGCGATCGTGCTGATCGCCGCGTACTTCCTGCTCGCGCTCGGACCGACGCTCACCGTCCTCGGCGGTGTTCTCGCCCTGGTGCCGCTCACCATCGTGCTGCTCGGCATCCGCTGGATCGACCGCTGGGAGCCCGAGCCGCGCTCCGGGCTCATCTTCGCCTTCCTCTGGGGTGCCGGCATGGCGGTGCTGCTGGCGCTGATCGTCGACTTCAATGTGTCGGAGGCGATCGCCTCCGGCGGAGGGGCGACGAACGGGACGATCGTGCTGCAGACCGTGGTGCAGGCGCCGATCGTCGAAGAGATCGCGAAGGGTCTCGGCGTGCTGCTCATCTTCGTGGTCGGCCGCCGCTTCTTCGACGGACCCGTCGACGGGATCGTCTACGCCGCAACCGTCGCCGGCGGGTTCGCCTTCACCGAGAACATCCAGTACTTCGCCCTGCAGATCGCCGAGGCGGGCGGCATCGACGGCTCGGTCGGCGAGATCTTCTTCGTCCGCGGGATCCTGTCGCCGTTCGCGCACGTGATGTTCACGGCGATGACGGGTCTGCTGATCGGGCTGGCGGCGCGCCGGGGCAGCATCCTGCTCGCGATCGGCGCCTTCTTCGTCGGGCTCGTCCCGGCGATCGCGCTGCACATGTTCTGGAACGGTGCGCTGTTCGTCGTCTACGACTTCTACGGCTACTACCTGATCGTCCAGGTACCGTTGTTCGCCCTCGCCGTGCTGATGGTGTTCCTGCTGCGCCGGCGCGAGGCGAAGATGACCCAGACGCACCTGCAGGAGTACGCCAACGCCGGCTGGCTGAACGCCGACGAGGTCACCACGCTCGGTACTCCGGCGGGTCGCCGCCTCGCGCGCTCGTGGGCGCGCAAGCACGGGCTGTCGAAGGTGATGAACGAGTACATCAAGGACGCCACGCACCTCGCGTTCACCCGCAACCGCATCGTCACCGGCCGTGACCGGTTCGGATCGCAGAAGGACGAGCAGGTGCTGCTCTACCAGGTCGCCGAGTCCCGCCGGGTGCTCGCCGCTTCGCAGCCGAAGGCGGCGGCGGTGCCGGCCGAGCGCGCCCCGGTGCAGGCGCCGGGCGCATAGCGCTCGGGCGGCGCATGCCCCCAGACAGACTCATCGCCCAGTGGCGGGTCATTGACTCCGGCTCTTCTGGGCGATGAGTTGATCTGTTTCCAGGGTGCACCCGTCCCGGCATCGAGTCAAGACCCCGCCTACGATCGGGACGTGCGCAACCGTGTCGTGACGTTCTCCCGCTTCGGCGGACCCGAGGTGCTCCAGCTCATCGACGAGCCGCTCGCCGAGCCGGGTCCCGGAGAGGTCCGCATCCGGATGGCGTTCGCGGGCCTGAACCCCGTGGACTACAAGATCCGGCGCGGGGGGTCGCAGTACGACACCACGCTGCCGAGCCGGGCCGGCCGCGAGTTGTCGGGCATCGTCGAAGCCACCGGCCCCGAGGTCCAGAGACTCGCCGCCGGGGATGCGGTGTTCGGTTCGATCCCGGTCGGCGCGCTGGCGGACACCGTCGTCGCGCGCGAGACGCACCTCGCCTTCGTGCCCGAGGAACTGCCCGCCGATGTCGCCGGAGGGCTCGCCCTCGCCGGGCAGACCGCCTGGGATGCTCTCGGCTCTCAGCGGCTCGCAGCCGGAGACACCATAGTGGTGGCGGCGGCGGCGGGCGGGGTCGGCGGCATCCTGTCGCAGCTCGCCGTGCACGCCGGCATCCGGGTGATCGGGTCGGCGTCTTCCGGGAACCACGCGTGGCTGCGCTCGCGCCGTGTCGAGCCGGTCGAGTACGGCGACGGTTTCGTGGATGCGGTGCGCACTTCCCTCGGCGGCGTTCCGACCGCCGCGTTCGACCTGGCGGGTGGCACGACCGTGGCCCAGCTGCTCGAACTCGGCATCCCCGCCGAGCGGATCAACACCAATGCGATGGGCGGCGCCGCGCCCGCGGGTGTCCGCACCGTCGGACGCGGTGGTCCCGACCCCGACGTGCTCGGGACGCTGGCCGCGCTGGTGGTCGACGGCGCCGTGGAGGTGCCGATCGCCCGCAGGTTCCGCCTCGACGAGGTCGCGGACGCATTTCGATTCCTCGAGCAGGGACATCTGCGGGGCAAGGTCGTCGTCGGCGGCAGCGAGTACAACTGATGCCATGACGGATTCGACGACGATCACCGCCTGGATGAACGGCTACCTGCGCGCCTGGGATTCCAACGACCCCGCCGACATCGCGGCGCTCTTTACCGAGGACGCCCGGTACCTGACGGCACCGTTCGAGCCGGCGCGGGTGGGCATCGACGCCATCGTGGCGGGCTGGCTGGAAGACCGGGACGAGCCGGGCGATCACACGTTCACCTGGTCGGAGGCGGGACTCGACGGCGATGTCGCGTTCGTCGAGGGCGAGACCACCTACGACAACGGGCGGCGGTACGCGAACCTGTGGGTGATCCGGTTCGTGCCCGGTGGGCGGGCGAGCTCGTTCACCGAGTGGTACATGCGGCACCCGGAGGCCACAGCACGCTGAGCCCGGGCGCGCGGGACTCACCCGCGGGTGCAGGTCCCCGGCTCGAGTGCCGTGTTCAGCCCGGCCGCCCGATCGACGACGGGAGCGAGCTCGGCATTCGTCATGGCGTAGCCGAGCTGGTCGTCGGTCGAGCTGCGGGCGAACACCACGCCGGCGACATCGCCGCCGGTGGTGAGCAGCGGGCCGCCCGAGTTGCCGGGGTTGACCCTCGCGGCGAGTGAGTACACCTCGCGCGGGTTGGTGCCCGTGCCGTAGATGTCCTGGATCTGTTCGTCGGAGACCGCGAGAACCTCGGCGGGACTCGTCGTGAACGGTCCCCCGAACGGGTACCCGTCGATGACGGCCTCGTCGCCGACGCGCAGGGTGCCGGCGAGGTCGAGCGGAGCGGCCTCGAGGCCGGCGACCGCGATCACGGCGAGATCGTCGTCGGGATCGAAGTAGACGACGCGCCCGTCGAGCGCCTGGCCGTTGGGGGCTTCGACGACGGGTTCGGGTACGCCGGCGACGACGTGGGCGTTGGTCACGATGCGGTCGGGGGCGACGACGAATCCGGTGCCGGACTGGTTCTGACCGCAGGCATAGGCATTGCCGCTGATGCGCACGACGGATTGCGCCGCCTGGCCGAGCTCGTCGGTGCCGGTGTCGACCTCGGGAGGTCCGGGGGAGTCGGTGATGCCGCCGAGCGCATCTCCGATGGTGGGAAGCCCCTCGTCGAGGACGAACGAGCGCACCTGGGCGAGGGCGGCATCCACGGGGGCGGGGGTGAGGGTCTCGATGCCTTTCAGGACCCACGAGCCCGAGATCGCCGTGGAGAGGAACGGGATGCCGAGAGCACCGACGCTTCCCGCGATGAGCGCCGTCACGAGCGCGGATGCGACCAGGTTGGCCAGCGCGCCGAAGAACCGGTCGATGCCGCTGAGAGCCGATCTCGCGACCCGGCCGCGGATGGCCCGGCCGATCGCATTCCCGACC
>DATMFW010000026.1:0-75716 GCA_035556655.1 Pseudolysinimonas sp. | reverse complement strand
CTCGTGCAGCGGGCGATGAGCGCGCTGCGCAAGGACCGCACGAGCTTCGTCATCGCGCACCGGCTCTCCACGATCCGCGACGCCGACCTCATCCTGGTGATGGAGGCGGGCTCGATCGTCGAGCAGGGCACGCACGAGCAGCTGCTGGCGCAGGACGGCGCCTACGCGCGGCTGTACGAGGCGCAGTTCGCGGCCCCGACGGCCGAGGAGGTACCCGCGATCCCGGTACCCGTGGGCGTCGGCGCGGGAGCCCCGCCGGCGGCGGCCGCCATCGTGCGGGAGGAGCTCGCCGAGGACGGCGCCGAGAGCTAGGCGCTCTTCGGCTTCTTCGCCGCGGCCGGCGGCGCCGGCGGGCTCGCGAGACCCAGATCGAGTTCGACGCGCCCGGCGCCGAGTTCGTCGAGCGCGGCGAACTCGTCGAGCACCGTCGTCAGATCGGACGAGCTGACCTCGCGGGTGTCCTCCTCGATCTCGGTGAGGGCCGGCAGCACCTTCGACTCGTCGAGCTGGCTGAGCCGGCGTGCCGACGGCAGCACCTGGCGCTCGAGCGAGCCGACGAAGGTGTTGTAGTCCTTGACGCTGCGCTCGATCGACCGGCCGAGCTTGTCGACATGGGTGGCGAGGGTGGTGAGCCGGCCGTACAGTTCACGGCTCACGTCGAACAGGGCCTTGGCCTCGCTCGTCACCGCCTCGTGGCGCCAGCTGACCGCGACGGCCTTGAGCACCGAGAACAGCGTGACCGGCGAGGCGAGGGCGACGTGCTTGCTGAACGCGAAGTCCATGATCGTGCGGTCGGCCTCGAGCGCGGCCGACAGCAGCGATTCGCTCGGGATGAACGCGACGACCATCTCGGGGCTGGAGTCCAGGCCCTCCCAGTAGCTGCGCGCCCCCAGTGTCGTGATGTGGTCGCGCACCGCCTTGACGTGCTTCTTCATGAGCTCATCCCGCCGGGCGAGTTCGGCGGGGGTCGCCGTCAGGGGGATCTCGGAGGCCTCGAGGTAGGAGGTGAACGGCACCTTCGCGTCGACGGCGATGCTCTTGCCGCCGGGCAGGTGCACGACCATGTCGGGCCGGGCGGCCCGCCCTTCGATCTGGATGCTGGTCTGCACGTCGAAGTTGACGTGCTCGAGCATGCCCGCCGACTCGACGACGGCGCGCAACTGGGTCTCGCCCCAGACGCCGCGGGTGGCGTTGTTGCGCAGCGCGGAGGACAGCGACTCGGCTGTGGCGCGCAGGCGCTCCTCGGATTCGGCGGCCGCCTTCAGCTGCTGCGCGAGCTCGCCGTGCTGCTGGCTGCGCTGCGTCTCGAGCTCGGTGACCTTCGCCTGCATGGTGCGCAGGGTCTCTTGCACCGGATGCAGCACCTCGAGCACCTTGTTCTCGGCGCGGGCCTCCTGCCGCACGCGCTCGTCGAGGGCCGCGTACTGCTGCTGGGCGGCGAGCAGCTGCTCGCGCAGACCGCCGACGCTCGCCTGCGCGGCGGCGAGCTGACTGCCGAGCTCGGATCGCAGCTCGGCCAGCGCGGCGGCGTGACGGGCCTCGAGGACGGCCGGGTCCGCATCCACCGCGTGCCGTGCCCCGCGCACCCGGACCACGAGCGCGCCGATGATGCCGCCGACCACGAGCCCGACGGCGGTTCCGAGAAGAAGGGCCACAGCATCCATGTCGGAAAGTGTCGCAAGGGCCTCGGACATCGTCCTCGCGCCTCGCCGGGCTAACGTGACCTCATGCCCCCCTCCGACGACCTCCATGTCGACGACCTGCGTGTGTTGCTCGCGGTCGCGCGCGCCGGGAGGCTGGTCTCGGCGGCGGCGGCTCTGGGCCTCGACCACACGACGGTGCGCCGGCGCATCGACCGGCTCGAGCGGGATCTCGGCGCCCGGCTGCTCGACCGCGGCGCCGACGGCTGGGAGCTCACCGAGCTCGGCCGGCAGGTGGCCGCCGAGGCGGCGGGCATCGAGGGCGTGGTCGAGCAGGTGCTTCGCGTCTCGGCGGGAGGTGCCGACGGCATCCGCGGATCGGTGCGCGTCGTCGCGCCGGAGGGGTTCGGGGTGGCCTTCGCCACGCCGGCTCTGGCGCGGGTGTGCGGCGAGCATCCGGACGTGTCGGTCGAGCTGGTCACCTCGACCCGGCCGCTCAGCCTGCGCGGCGCCGGGTACGATCTCGCGGTCACGGTGGGGGCCGCGGCGACCTCGCGGCTGCTGTCCGAGCCGCTGGCGGAGTACTCGATCCGGCTGTACGCCTCGCGGGACTACCTCCGGGTGCACGCGCCGATCCGCACGCTCGACGATCTGCGCGAGCACGCGCTCGTCTATTACGTCGACGCCCTGCTCAGCGTGCGCGAACTCGATCTGGCGCCGCTGCTCGGCGGGATGCGGGTCTCGTTCGCCTCGACGAACGTCGCGGCCCAGCTCGAGGCGACGCGTCGCGGCGCCGGGATCGGGCTGCTGCATGCGTTCGCGGCGCACGACGATGCCGACCTGGTGTCGGTGCTTCCGCAGGAGGTCGAGTTCCGGCTGCAGTTCTCGCTGTCGATGCGTCCCGAGAGCCGCGGGTCGGCGGCTGTCGAGGCGGTGCGGGCGGCGCTGGTGGCCGAGGTGCGCGGCCGGCACGACGAGCTTCTGCCCTAGATGCCGCCGTTCTGCGTTTTCGCACATCGTGAGTGCGGGTCTAGCCCTTGATCGCAGATCGACCAGCAGGCAGCATGACTGTCATGGCTACTGAGATCCTCGACCACTGGGTCGCCGGCGCGACGTTCGCGGGCGCGTCGACGCGCACCGCTCCCGTGTACAACCCCGCGAAGGGCATCGTCCAGAAGGAGGTGCGCCTGGCATCCACCGCCGATGTGGATGCCGCGGTCGCCGCCGCGAAGCAGGCCGCGGTCGGCTGGGCCGACACCTCGTGGGCGAAGCGTCAGACAATCATGTTCGCGTTCCGCGAGATCCTGAACAGCCGCAAGGACGAACTCGCGGCGATCCTCACCTCCGAGCACGGCAAGGTGCTGAGCGATGCCGGCGGCGAGATCGCCCGTGGGCTCGAGGTCGTCGAGTTCGCCTGCAACATCGCGCACCTGGCCAAGGGCGAGTACAGCGAGAACGTCTCGACCGGCGTCGACGTGTACTCGCTGCGCCAGCCGCTCGGCGTCGTCGGCATCATCAGCCCGTTCAACTTCCCGGCCATGGTTCCGCTGTGGTTCTTCCCGATCGCGATCGCGGCCGGCAACGCCGTCGTGCTGAAGCCGTCCGAGAAGGACCCCACCGCATCCATCTGGATGGCGCAGGCCTTCCAGGAGGCCGGGCTGCCCGACGGCGTGTTCAACGTCGTGCACGGCGACAAGGAGTCGGTGGACGCGATCCTCGATCACCCCGACATCGCCTCGGTCAGCTTCGTCGGCTCGACCCCCATCGCGAAGTACGTCTACGAGAAGGGCACCCAGGCCGGCAAGCGCGTGCAGGCCCTCGGCGGGGCGAAGAACCACATGCTGGTGCTGCCCGACGCCGACCTCGACCTCGTCGCCGACTCCGCCGTCAACGCGGGCTTCGGCTCGGCCGGCGAGCGCTGCATGGCCATCTCGGTGCTGGTCGCCGTCGAGCCCGTCGCCGACGAGCTGATCGCCAAGATCAGCGAGCGCATGGCGACGCTGAAGGTCGGCGACGGCACGCGCGGCTGCGACATGGGTCCGCTCATCACGAAGGAGCACCGCGACAAGGTCGCCGGCTACCTCGACACCGCCACGAAGGACGGCGCCGAGGTCGTCGTCGACGGGCGCGGCATCTCGGTCGACGGCGACGATGCCGGGTTCTGGCTCGGACCCACCCTCATCGACAAGGTGCCCACGTCATCCGACGTGTACACGCACGAGATCTTCGGACCCGTGCTGTCGGTCGTTCGCGTGCAGTCCTACGACGAGGGCCTGGAGCTCATCAACTCCAGCCAGTACGGCAACGGCACGGCGATCTTCACCAACGACGGGGGAGCGGCGCGCCGCTTCCAGCGCGAGGTGACCGTCGGCATGATCGGCATCAACGTGCCGATCCCGGTGCCGGTCGGCTACTTCTCGTTCGGCGGCTGGAAGGACTCGGCCTTCGGCGACACGAAGGCGTACGGTCCGCACGCCGTGCACTTCTTCACCCGCGAGAAGGCCGTCACCTCGCGCTGGCTCGACCCGAGCCACGGCGGCCTGAACCTGGGCTTCCCGCAGAACTAGCGACTACCACCAACCGCATCCGGGGCCATCTCGGGCATCCGGGGCCATCCTGCAGGCCCCGGATGTCCGGGTTGGCCCCGTTTGCGTGCCGGACCGGCGGGTGGGTCAGGATGCGGCGGCCGCGGCGGGCGGGATCGTGCTGCTGATGCGCACCCCGGCGTGCTCACCGAGCTCGGCGAGGTCGACCGCGCCGTACCGGTCGGCAGCGTGGATCATGATCGCGGCGCAAGCCTCGGCGTCGGCGACGGCGTCGTGGTGGGGGAAGTCCTCGAACCCGGCGGCCATCGCGACGACGGGCAGCCGGTAGCTGTCGAGGTGATAGGTGTGCCGGGCGATCTGCAGGCTGCACATATAGGAGTACGCGGGCACGGCGAGCCCGGTCGCGACGCAGGCCGATTTCATGACGCCCATGTCGAATCCGGCGTTGTGGGCGACCAGGGTGTCGCCGTCGATGTAGGTCTGCAGGTCGGTGAGCTGGTCGACCCAGGTGGGGGCATCGAGCACCATGTCGGCGGTGATGCCGTGGATGCGGGTGTTCCACTCGACGAAGTGGTCGTGCCCGAGGGGCGGCTGGATGAACCAGCCGATGCGATCGACGACCTGGCCGTCACGCACCTTCACCAGGCCGACCGAGCAGGCGCTGGCGGGGGAGCCGTTGGCCGTTTCGAAGTCGATGGCGGTGAAGTCGAGCGGCACGTGCCTCACTCTGACACGGGGTACCGACGCTGGGCGGGTGGCTCGCCGTAGTGGACGGCGAGCCACCTCGTGTTCCCCGGGCGTGCGGCCCGGACATCAGCGCACCAGGGTGAGCTGGCTGTAGTTCAGCACTGCCCGGTCGCGCTCGGCTGCGACTCGCGCGTCGCGCGCGGCGTGAGCCAGCGCGCGCTCGAGCAGGTTGGCGCGACGCTCGTACGAGGCGAGCACCGGCCGGCGGCCGAACTTGATCAGGGCCACACCGAGGTGCAGCGCGGCGCGGTCGACGAGGCCGACGCGACGCACGGGCTGCGCGGTGTGTGCGGGTTGGAGCGGGTGACGCGTCTCGCGCGTCAGTGTTGCGTTCATGGTGAAGCGTCCTCTTCGTGAGAGATCGGTGGTGGTACCGGTGATCGACCACCTGCTTCCCGCCGGTCGGGCGGGTGCTGGGTCGCGGACGGGGCGGTGGCCCGGAGTTCGGGCCGGCTTCGAGAGCGTCGCCACCGTCAGGGACGGCGGCGCAGAAACGCTCTACCGGTCCGTGACGGAGCAGACGCCGCCGAAGCCGGCGCGCGTGGGGATCATGGTGAGGTTCAACATCGGTCGGCTCCTTTCTGGTCGGCGTGAATGAGTGCTCGGCCACGTTAGTGAAGCGGGAGGGGCGGGTGCAACATCCCGGGCGTGTCGCGACGCGATGTAATCGGATCGTGACCCTTTACATAGTCAACTGATCTGCATATAGTGATGACATGAGCGAGATGCGCGAGCCGACCTTCCTCATCCTGTCGGCGCTGGCCGACGGCCCGAAGCACGGGTACGCGATCATCGTGGATGCGGAAGGTCAGTCCGAGGGCCGCGTGCGTCTGCAGGCCGGCACCCTGTATGCCGCGCTGGATCGCCTGAGCGCCGAAGGTCTCGTGCACACCACCGGAGAAGAAGTGGTAGGCGGTCGGCGCCGCAGGTACGTCGGCCTCACCGACGACGGTGTGGCGGCCCTGCAGGGCGAGGCGCAGCGCCGGGCGGCGGCCGCCCGCCGCACGCTCGACCGGCTCCGCGCCGCGACTCCGGCGGTGGCGCGATGACGCTCGAGGCCGCGTACCGCCGAGTGCTGCGTCGCTACCCGCGCGCCTGGCGTCGTGCCAACGGCGAGGTCGTGCTCGGCACGCTTCTCGATCAGGCCGATGCCGAGGGGCGCTCCGTGCCCGCTCCCGGCGAGCTGCGCGACCTGCGCCGCGCGGGCCGGGCCGCCTATGCCGACCTCATCCTGTCCGGACCGATCCGCGACCGGGTCGCCGGGGTGTCGCTCGGCGCGGGGGCCGGCCTCGCCCTGGTGCTCATCACCGGCCAGCTCTGGGCGCCGTGGAACTCCCAGGGATCCCCGGCCGAGCCCGTGCCCGACGCTCTGGTGTGGCAGATCCTGATCCACCCCGGTCTGTGGCTGCTCGCGGCGCTGGCGAGCGTGCTCGGCGCCGTTGTGCTCTGCCGGGTGCTGCTCGTTGCCAGCCTGCCGGCGAGTGCGATCGCCCTGCTCGCCACCGACGTGTCCTTCCTGCTGCGACCCTCGCTGTTCGCGCTCGTGATGCTGGGGGTGCTCGCGCTTCTCGCGTGCATCGGCCGCGCGCCGCGAGCCTGGGTGCCGGCGGGCGCGGCGATCACGGTGGCGGCCTTCGCATCCTGGGCGGCGTTTCTCGGCCCCTTCGCGGGCACGTACTTTCCGCGCGGCGGGGTCATCGACATGATCGCGAGCCCGCTGCCGGCCGGGATCCTCCTCGTGGTGGCGGTGGTGTTCTCGGTCCTCGGGCGGCGCATCGACGCGGTCGGGGTGATCGCCGCGTCGGCGCCGTGGCTGGTGCTGCTGATCGGGGATGCGCTGTGGTATTCCGGCGCGGCCACGCCCGTCGTGCTCGGGGTGGTCGCCGTCGCGATCCCCGTCGCGATGCTGCTCGTGACGCGCCGGTACGCTGCGGCGCCCGTAGGCTTTGGCCCGTGGCTCTCACCATCGGAATCGTCGGACTCCCCAACGTCGGCAAGTCGACCCTCTTCAACGCCCTGACCAAGAACGACGTGCTGGCGGCGAACTACCCGTTCGCCACCATCGAGCCGAACGTCGGCGTGGTGAACCTGCCCGACCCGCGGCTGCAGCAGCTCGCCGACGTGTTCGGCAGCGAGCGTCTCGTGCCCGCGACCGTGTCGTTCGTCGACATCGCGGGCATCGTGAAGGGCGCGTCGGAGGGCGAGGGGCTCGGCAACCAGTTCCTGGCGAACATCCGCGAGGCCGATGCGATCGCCCAGGTCGTGCGCGGATTCGATGACAGCGACGTCGTGCACGTCGCCGGAGCGATCGACCCGGCTTCCGATCTCGCCGTCATCACCACCGAGCTGGCGCTCGCCGACCTGCAGACCCTCGAGAAGGCGCTGCCGCGCTACGACAAAGAGGTGAAGGGCAAGCGGCTCGATCCCGCGGTGCTCGCCTCGGCGACCGCCGCCGTCGAGTGGCTGAACGCCGGGAAGCCGCTCTCGGCATCCGCCATCGATCTCGCCCCGATCCGCGAGCTGGGACTGCTCACCGCGAAGCCGATCATCTACGTCTTCAATGTCGACGAGGCGATCCTCACCTCGGATGCCCGCCGGGCCGAGCTGGCCGCTCTCGTCGCGCCCGCGCAGGCGGTGTTCCTCGACGCCAAGATCGAGTCCGAGCTCATCGACCTCGACCCGGCCGATGCCGCCGAGCTGCTGGCCTCGACGGGGCAGACCGAGTCAGGCCTCGACCAGCTCGCCCGCATCGGCTTCGACACCCTCGGGCTGCAGACCTACCTCACCGCGGGGCCGAAAGAGGCGCGCGCCTGGACCATCGGCAAGGGCTGGAAGGCTCCGCAGGCGGCGGGGGTCATCCACACCGACTTCGAGCGCGGGTTCATCAAGGCCGAGATCGTCTCGTTCGACGACCTCATCGCGGCCGGCTCGATCGCCGAGGCGCGTGCGCGCGGCAAGGCCCGCATCGAGGGCAAGGACTACGTGATGCAGGACGGGGACGTGGTGGAGTTCCGGTTCAACGTCTGAGGCCCGACGCCTCCCGGCCGATCAGCTCCGACACCGTGACGAAGCGGTAACCGTCCGCCTGCAGCCGATCGATGATCTCGCTGATCGCCTGCTGCGACGCGGTGCGCCCGAACCAGGGGTGCAGCAGGATGATCGATCCCGGCGAGGTCGTCGCCACCGTGCCCTCCGCGATGTCGGCACCGGATTGGCGCGCGCCGGAGAAGTCCTCCGCCGAGACGTCCCAGGTGACGGTGACGCGGTCGTGGTGCGCCAGATACAGCGGCAGGGTCAGCAGCTTGTTCCCGAACGGCGGACGGAAGGTGATCGGGCCGTCGTATCCGGCGGCCCGGATCGCCGCGTCCGTCGATTCGACCTCGTCGACCACGGTGTCGAGCGTGACGAACGCCATCGACCGGTGGCTCCAGGTGTGGTTGCCGAGTTCGTGGCCGGCCGCGATGATGGCGGCCACGGCATCCGGGTTGTCGTCGATGTCCTGGCCGTTGAGATAGAAGGTGGCGACCACCCCGCGGCGGGCGAGCGCCTCGAGCACCGCGTCGGCGTCGGCGTCGGTCGGGCCGTCGTCGAAGGTGAGAGCGACGATGCGCTCGTCGGTCTCCACCCGCTGGACGATCTCGCCCGCGAGCTGGGTCGTGCGCGAGGGGATCAGCCGGGACGTCCCGTAGCCCGCGACTGCGCCGGCGAGCAGGACGGCGATGATGAGCGCCGCGGTCGCTCGGGTCCGGCTCATGCGGACATTCTCGTCCTCCCCATGGCACGCGTTCGGATGCCGCCCACGAATCCACCGGATGCGTCACCGCGTGTCGGTGGCTCATGGAATAAATGAGGTATGACCAGCTTCGACCCCGCGTTCTCCGACGCGTGGTGCCACGGCGACGACCCGAGGCGCCCCGATGTGCGCATCGAGTTCGGCGTGGCGCGGGCCGAGGTCGCGCACGAGGCGATCAACCGGCTGAGTGCTGAGCAGTGGGCCTCCTTCGCCGATGTGCTCGACGAGGCGCGGGACGCGCCCGAGGTGTTCGTCGATCCACTCCTGCCCATGCGCGACGCTGAGCGCATCGAGTTCGCCGAGCGCGCAGCCGCTGCCGATCTGGCGGTGCGGCTCGGCCTCTCAGAGAACTCCGTGCGGTCGCAGGCGCACGACGCCGCGACTCTGCGCCGACGCCTGCCCGGCCTCTGGGCACGATTCCGCGAAGGCGAGGTGAATGTCGCCAACGCCCGGTGCGCGGCAGAACTCGTGCGCTCGCTGCCCGCGGACCCGCAGCCGGGCGCCTCCGTGCTCGATGCCCGGTTCGATGCGCTGCTGTGCGAGATCGCGGGGCAGGCGCCCGCGCGGTTCCGCGCGCGTGCCCGGGTCCTCCGTGAGCGGGTGCACTCGGTGGCCTTGGCTGAACGCACGCGGGCGGCACGCGAGACCCGCGGCGTCTGGCTCGAGAACGACATCGACGGCATGGCGTATCTCTCGATGAGGCTCCCGGCCGACCAGGCGCAGCTCGCCTTCGCCCACGTCGACGCCGCAGCGCGCTCGATCGCGGAGGCGCCCGGTGAACTGCGGACGCTCCCGCAGATCCGGTCAGACGTGGCGGCGGCCCTGCTTTCCGGCGAACCGGGCTCCGGTCCGCGGGTCACGGTCGCCGTCACCGTGCCCGTGCTGACTCTGCTCGGCAGCAGCGACGAGCCCGCGACCCTCGACGGCTACGGCCCCATCGACGCCGACACCGCGCGACGCCTCGCCGCGCACGCTCCCTCGTTCACGCGACTGCTCACCCATCCGGTGACGAGCGCGCTGCTCGACATCGACCGCGCGGGCTACCGTCCTCCGGCCGACCTCAAGCGCTGGCTCGAGATCACCGACCAGGCCTGCGCCTTCCCGGGCTGTGGCCGCTCGGCGCGGACGAGCGACCTCGACCACACCGTCGACCACCAGTACGGCGGCCCGACCGGCGCGGCCAACCTCGCGCACCTCTGCCGCAACCATCACCGCTTGAAGCATCAGACCCGGTGGAAGGTGCGGGCGGCACACAGTCCCGGTCGACGGCAACTCGCCTGGACGAGTCCGACGGGGCACGAGCGCGCCTCCGATCCGCCGCCGTTCTGATACTCGCGCGTCAGCCGTCCTGCAGAACAGCCCTCAGCGTCCCGCGTCCTCCTCGGGCACCGGCGCGCCCGCCAGCCGCGCGAGCGCGACGGATGCCGCACGCAACTCCCGCAACGCCGTCACGACATCGGGCGACACGTTCGCATCCGCCGCAACCCGCCCGATCGCCTCGTCGGCCAGAGCCAGGTGCTGCACCGTCACATCACGCTGATCGATCCATGGCATGCGCAGACCCTACTCCGATGCTCCTACCCTCGAACCATGCACGACGAGACGCCCACGGACGCCGCGCCCACGGACGCCGCGCTCACGGACGCCGCGCTCGATGCGGCCCGCAGCGCACTCGCCCGAGCCCGCGACCGGCTCGACGCCGCCGGTGCCCGCGACGAACTGCTCGCCACCTGGGTGACCCGCCGGTTCCGGTCCGGCACCTTCGTCACCGTCGGCCGCGGCTGGCGCCTCGGCGTGCTGCTGCTCGGCCGCGACGGCGCCCTCTACGCCGGGGGTCCGAGCATGCGCATCGACACCCTGCGCCACGACAACCACCAGTCGAACCTGGCGGCGGAGCGTCGGGCGCTCCGCGCTGCCGCGCTCGCCGCCGGGGTCCCCGCGGGCGAGACGCTCGCCTACGACGCCGACCCGATCACGCTCGACGACGGGCTCACCGCCTCGCCCGGCCCGCTCGTCCTCAGCCCCGACGCGGTGCTGGTGCGCTGGAATCCCCACGCGACCGACCTGGTGCCGCTCGGCCCCTACCTCGACGACCGGGTCGGTCTGCTGATCGGGTCCTAGGCCTTCGACAGCAGCGCAT
Organism: Pseudolysinimonas sp.; assembly: GCA_035556655.1. GTDB lineage: Bacteria > Actinomycetota > Actinomycetes > Actinomycetales > Microbacteriaceae > JBDSKH01. Next base: position 64,850 of record DATMFW010000026.1, on the reverse strand, counting down.
CCCGCACGCCGGTGGGCAGCGAGGCCGGAACCTCGTCGACGACTCCGAGGGCGCTGAGAGCGCGCGAGTAGTAGTTGCGGGCCGCAGCGGCGAGGGTGATGTCGAGGATCTGCCGGTCGTCGAACCCGTGCCCGCGCAGCACGGCGACGTCATCATCGGTCATGGCCGCCGCATCCGTCGAAATCTTCACGGCGTAGTCCATCATCGCGACCTCGGCCTCGGTGAGCCCCGCGTCGTGGAAATCGCGGCCGATCCGCTCCAGCTGCTCGTCGTCGAACTGGCGCCGCGCGAAGCCGCCGTGCGCGAGCAGGCACGGCTGCGACGCCAGGGCGCCCGCGGCGGCGAGCGTGATCAGCCGGTACGCACGCGACCCCAGGCTCGGCTGGATCGCGTGGACCAGTGCCTCGAACGCGTGATGGGCTTCCGGGTTCAGGGCCATCACCTTCGTGTGCTCGGTGACGTGACCGAACAGGTCCACGTCGCCGGCGTAGATCTCGGCCACCTCACCGGTGGCGGCTTCGACGGGGACGGGCGAGAGGATCATTGCAATACCGTAGGGGCATGATCCCGCTGATGCCCATCCCGACGTCCGGCGACGTCCCGCCGATCCTCGGCGTGCTGCTCGCCGTGGCGGCCGCCGCGGGATTCGTGGTCCTGGTCTGGCGGGTCGTGCAGTACTTCCGCAACGAGAACGACGCAGACGGAGACGATGACTGACATGGCCGCCGTCTGGCACAGCCGCGCGCTGCTCATCGGCCTGGCGAGCGTGGCGGCGATCACCGCGGCGCTGACCATCGTCGGCAACACCGGCTTCCCCGGTGCGGCGCCGGTGGAGGACATCCAGTGCTTCCTCATCGTCGTCGACCTCATCGCCACGGCCGTCGTCGCCGTGATCTTCACCGTCGTGGAGTACCTGCGCCGGGCGGCCGCCGAACGTCGCGTCCGGCCGGTCAGCACCCGGATGTCGGGGTTCGCCATCGCGGGCGTCTCGCTCACCGCATTCACCCTGATGGTCTGGATCGTGACCGGCAGCCTCGGCGAGTTCATCGAGCTGTTCGGACCGACCCGCACCCGCTACATGACGCACTCGTTCGGGCTGGCGATCGCCGGCATCCCGTGGGTGCTCGGGATGCTGTTCGGTGCGTGGGGGTTCCGGCCCGGTGGGCACCGCATCACCAACGTCCTCGCGCTGGTGTCGGTCGGGGTCGGCGTCGTGCTCGCCGTGATCTCCACCGCCGCGGCCCTGGTCTACGGCGCGGGGCTGAGCGACTAGAGGCGACTAGGCCAGCTCCGCCAGCAGTTCCCGCTCGTCCTCGTCGCTCAGCCCGGCGCGACGCTCGCCCGGCTCCGCGAGCTCCCAGCTCAGCGTGTCGGCGAGCGTCTCCGCGAGCGGCCGGGTGCGCAATCCGAGGGATGCGGCGCGCGTCAGATCGTGCGCGTTCAGCCCGAACGCCTCGGCCGGCAACCACAACGGCAGCGACCTCGGGCCCATCCACGGCTCGACGTCGTGCTGCTCGAGCCAGTCCTCGCCGGCGACCTGCCACGATCCGGTGAAGCCGGTGACCCCGCGCACGGTCTCCAGATGTTCCGCGAGGGTGTGGGTGGGACCACCGACGGTGGCGATCCCGGTCGTCGCGCGCTCGGCGCAGCGCACCAGCCAGTCCGCCAGGTCCCGCACATCGAGCAGTTGCACCGGCACATCGGGGGCGTCCGGGATCAGCACCAGGCCCTCGGGGTTCGAAGGGCCGGCCATCCGGCGCGGCCAGTAGCCGCTTCGTCCCGACCAGTCTCCTGGTCCGCCGATCAGGCTCGGGCGCGCGATCAGCGCGCGCTCGGCGCCGATGCCCTCCAGCACGAAGCGTTCGCACGCGGCCTTCGCCGGACCGTAGTCCTCCATCGATTCCATGACATCGCTCGTCAGCGGGGAATGCAGCGCGGCCGACTCGTCCTCGCCAACCGTCGCCGCGTCGGCGTAGACCGACGCGCTCGAGACGAAGATCCAGTGCGCCGTCGCGCCGGCCAGCGCGGCGACCGCCCGGCGGGCGTGGCCCGGCTGCCGGGTGACGTCGATCACGCAGTCGAAGCGCGCGCCGGCCACCGCATCCAGGGCATCGTCACGGTCGCGATCGGCCCGCACGAAGCGGGCACCCGGCGGGACCGCGCCGGCCTCGCCGCGGGCGAGCGCCGTGACCTCGTGGCCCGCCTCGAGGGCCGAGCGGACGAGCCGGGTTCCGAGCCAGGCGGTTCCGCCGAGGACGAGGATGCGCATGGACTTCAGAGTATGCTGGCCGCACAACCGAACACCGGGCCGCACACGATGCGGGAGAGCTGCGTCAGCAGCACCGAAGGAGCAAGCCTCCCCGCCAATCTCTCAGGTACACGTACCGCATCGTGCAGGCCGCTCTGGAAAAGCCCGCACGCGGGCTACCGAAGGTGAAAGCCCCCGCGACCGAACGCCCGCGGGACGCGAAACTCTCAGGTGCCGATGACAGAGGGGGAGTCCCATCTCACGTGAGGACTTCACCCATGCCCGGCTCTGCTGAACGAAACAGCCCGCTGCACGACATCCACGTCGCGGCCGGCGCCGCCTTCACCGACTTCGCCGGCTGGCAGATGCCGGTGCGCTACAGCTCCGACCTGGCCGAGCACGCCGCCGTGCGCACCGCCGCCGGGCTGTTCGATCTCAGCCACATGGCCGAGATCGTCCTCGTCGGGCCGCAGGCGGCCGCGGCGCTCGATCACGCGCTCGCCGGCAAGCTCTCGGCGATCGAGGAGGGCCAGGCGAAGTACTCCCTCCTGCTGAACGAGCAGGGTGGCATCCTCGACGACCTCGTCGTCTACCGCACCGGACCGGACCGCTTCCTGGTCGTGGCCAACGCGGCCAACCGCGAGGTCGCCGCCCGCGAACTGCGCGAACGCGCCGCCGCGTTCGACGTGCTCGTCGAGGACGAGTCCGACGACATCGCCCTCATCGCCCTGCAGGGCCCCAAGTCCGAGGAGATCCTGCGCAATGTCGAGGGCTTCGACCTGCCGGGACTCGATGACCTGAAGTACTACCGCGCCATCACGGCAGACTTCCGCGGCCACCACGTGCTGGTCGCGCGCACCGGCTACACCGGAGAGGACGGATTCGAGTTCTACATCGCGCCGGATGCCGCCCCCGCTCTCTGGGCGGCGATCGCCGAGACCGGGGCCGGCTCCGGCCTCGTGCCCGCGGGTCTCGCCGCACGTGACACCCTGCGCCTCGAAGCCGGCATGCCGCTCTACGGCCACGAGCTCGGACCCGACACATTCCCGGCGCAGGCGGGCCTCGGCCGGGTCGTCGCACTCACGACCAAAGAGGACGACTTCGTCGGCCGCTCGGCCGTCGAGGCGGGACCGCCGCCGGGGGCCCGCGTGCTGGTCGGGCTGGTGTCCGAGGGCAAGCGCGCCGGACGCGCCGGGTATCCGGTGATGCGCGGCGGCGCCGTCGTCGGCGAGGTCACCTCGGGTGCGCTGTCGCCCACCCTCGGTCACCCGATCGCCATGGCCTACCTCGACCCGGACGCCGCCGAGGCGACCGATCTCGAACTCGACGTCCGCGGTTCGCGGATCGCCGCATCCCCCGCCGCGTTGCCCTTCTACAAGAAAGAAGCCTGATCATGACCGAGCCCGCCGCCGACCTGAAGTACACCGCCGAGCACGAGTGGGTCGCCGTCGACGGCGATGTCGCCACCGTCGGCATCACCGCCTACGCCGCCGACAAGCTGGGCGACGTCGTCTACGTCGATCTGCCGAAGCAGGGCGCGTCGCTGAAGGGCGGCTCCGTGGTCGGCGAGATCGAGTCCACGAAGTCGGTGGGCGAGCTGTTCGCCCCCGTCGACGGCGAGGTCGTCGAGGCCAACCAGGCCGTCGTCGACGACCCGACGCTGGTCAACAGCGACCCGTTCGGCTCCGGCTGGCTGATCAAGGTGCGCTTCACCGAGCTTCCGGCGCTGCTGTCCGCCGACGAGTACGCGGCGCTGACCGACTGATGCCCGAGCTGTTCTCCGACCGCCACATCGGTACCGATTCGGTCGCCCAGCTGACGATGCTCGACGCCGTCGGCTACGACACCGTCGACGCCCTCATGGACGCCGCCGTGCCCGACTCGATCCGTGTCCAGGACGACGCGGCCTCGGTGCTGCCGCCTGCCGCATCCGAGCGCGACACCCTCGCCGAGCTGCGCGCGATCGCCGCCCGCAACCGGGTGCAGCGCTCGATGATCGGACTGGGCTACTACGACACGATCACCCCGCCGGTGATCCAGCGCAACGTGCTCGAGAACCCGAGCTGGTACACCGCCTACACCCCGTACCAGCCCGAGATCTCGCAGGGCAGGCTCGAGGCGCTCATCAACTTCCAGACGATGGTGACCGATCTGACCGGCATGACGACGGCGAACGCGTCGATGCTCGACGAGGCGAGTGCCGTCGTCGAGGGCATGCTGCTGGCCCGCCGGGCCTCCGGCTCGAGCTCCACCGTGTTCCTGGTCGATGCCGACGCTCTTCCGCAGACCAAGGCCCTGCTCGCCCATCGCGCCCAGGCCGTCGGCATCGAGCTGCGCGAGACCGCGTTCGATGACGGCCCGCTCCCCGCGGATCTCGATGTGTTCGGCGCGCTCGTGCAGTACCCGGGTGCCTCCGGGCGGGTCTGGGACCCGAGCGAGGTGCTCGCCGCCGTGAAGTCCCAGGGCGGCGTGACCGTCGTCGCGGCCGACCTGCTCGCGCTGACCCTGCTGCGCTCGCCGGGCGAACTCGGCGCCGACATCGCCGTCGGAACCTCGCAGCGCTTCGGCGTACCGCTCGGGTTCGGCGGACCGCACGCCGGCTACATGTCAGTGCGCGAGGGTCTGGAGCGCCAGCTGCCCGGCCGGCTCGTCGGCGTCTCGCAGGACGCCGAGGGCTACCCCGCCTACCGGCTGAGCCTGCAGACCCGCGAGCAGCACATCCGGCGCGAGAAGGCCACCTCGAACATCTGCACGGCGCAGGTGCTGCTGGCCGTGATGGCGAGCATGTACGCCGTCTACCACGGTCCGTCCGGGCTGAAGCGCATCGCTCACCAGGTCAACCGGCGCACCGCGCTGCTCGCGGACGCGCTCGGCGACCGGGTGGTCAACGACACCTTCTTCGACACCCTCACGCTCGAGGTCGATTCGGCGGATGCGGCGGTCACCGCGGCCGCGGACGCCGGCATCGACATCCGCCGGGTCTCCGGTACCCGGGTGCAGTTCTCGGTCGACGAGACCACCACCGACGACGAGGCGACGCGCCTGCTGCGCGCGCTCGGCGTCGAGGCCGACCTCGGATTCAAGCCGTCCGCCCGGGGCATCGGGCAGGGGCTGGCGCGCACCTCGGCGTACCTCGAGCACGACGTGTTCAACACGCACCGGTCCGAGACATCGATGATGCGGTACCTGAAGTACCTCGCCGACAAGGACTACGCGCTCGATCGCGGCATGATCCCGCTCGGGTCGTGCACGATGAAGCTGAATGCGGCGACCGAGATGGCGGCCGTGACCTGGCCCGAGTTCGCGAACATCCACCCGTTCGCCCCGTCCGCCGATGTCGAGGGCTATCTGGGGCTGATCGCGCAGCTCGAGGGCTGGCTGGCCGAGGTCACCGGCTATGACGAGGTGTCGCTGCAGCCCAATGCGGGATCCCAGGGCGAGCTCGCCGGCCTGCTGGCGATCCGCGGGTACCACCGCTCGCGCGGCGACGAGGGCCGGGTGGTCTGCCTCATCCCGTCGAGCGCGCACGGCACCAACGCCGCCAGCGCGGTGCTCGCCGGCATGAAGGTCGTGGTGGTCGCCTGCGACGAGCTCGGCAATGTCGATCTCGGCGACCTGCGGGCCAAGGTCGCCGAGCACGCGGCCGACCTCGCCGCGCTGATGGTCACCTACCCGTCGACGCACGGGGTCTACGAGCACGACATCCGCGAGATCACGGCGGCCGTGCACGAGGCCGGAGGGCAGGTCTACATCGACGGCGCCAACCTCAACGCGCTGCTGGGCTACGCCCGGTTCGGCGACATCGGCGGCGACGTCTCGCACCTGAACCTGCACAAGACGTTCTGCATCCCGCACGGCGGCGGGGGTCCGGGGGTCGGGCCGGTGGCGGCGAAGGCGCACCTGGCGCCGTTCCTGCCGCGCGGACTGGACAACCCGGTCTCGGCCGCCCCGCACGGGTCGGCGAGCATCCTGCCGATCTCCTGGGCGTATGTGCGCATGATGGGCGCCGATGGCCTGAAACGGGCCACCGGAGCCGCGGTGCTCGCCGCCAACTACGTCGCCGCCCGGCTGCGCGAGCACTACCCGGTCCTCTACGCGGGCGACAACGGACTGGTCGCGCACGAGTGCATCCTCGATCTGCGGCCGTTGCGCGACAGCACCGGCATCACCGTCGACGACGTCGCCAAGCGCCTCGTCGACTACGGGTTCCACGCCCCGACGATGTCGTTCCCGGTCGCGGGCACCCTGATGGTCGAGCCGACCGAGAGCGAGGACCTCGCCGAGATCGATCGCTTCATCGACGCGATGATCGCCATCAAGGCCGAGGCGGATGCGGTGGCCGCGGGCCGCTGGCCGGCCGACGACAATCCGCTGGTCAACGCGCCCCACACGGCGTCGTCGGTGATCGCGGGGGAGTGGGAGCACCCGTACACCCGCGAGGAGGCGGTCTACCCGGTGCGCAGCCTCGTGCACCGCAAGTACTGGCCCCCGGTGCGTCGCATCGACCAGGCCTACGGCGACCGGAACCTCGTGTGCGCGTGCCCGCCGGTGGAGGCGTTCGCGTAGCGAACGCCGCATGGCGGCAGAGCGCGTTCGCGTAGCGAACGCCTAGAACAGCTGCGGGAACATCGCCGCCGCCCACGGGTATCCGACGAAGATGGCGGCGTCGATGAGGAAGTGCGCGATCACGAACGGGATCACCCGGCCCCAGCGCGCGTACAGCCAGCCGAAGATCAGCCCCATGATGAGATTGCCGACGAACGCGCCGTAGCCCTGGTACAGGTGGTAGCTGCCGCGCAGCAGCGCCGAGCCGAGGACGATCTGCCACGTCGTCCAGCCGACGTCCCGGAGCCGGGCGAACAGGTAGCCGATCACCACGATCTCCTCCTGCAGCCCGGCGCGCAGGGCCGACAGCACCAGAACGGGCACCGTCCACCAGTAGGCGTCGAGACCGGCGGGGTTCACGGTGACCCCGAGGTCGAGTGCGCGAGCCCCGAGGTAGACGCCGATGCCGCCCGCGCCGATGACGAGCGCGAGGATCACCCCGCGGAGCGAATCGGAGGCGGGGCGGGCTCCCGCGATGCCGAGGCGGGCCAGGTGGGGGCGCTGCGGCATCCACAGCAGGAAGCAGACCAGCAGCACGGGGGCGAGCGCGAATGCGATGTCGAGCAGCTGGTAGACGAGGTCGAAGATCTCGCGGTCGCTCAGCGAGGGGTTGAGAGTCGCGGTCTGCGACGAGAGCGACTGCTCACGCGTGGAGCGGTTGATGATCGCGACGATCGAGTACACGGCGCTCTGGCCGAGCCCGAGCGCCAGCACGAGGGCGATCTCCCACCAGAGGCGTCGCCGGCTCGCGGTCGGCGCGACCTCGGCCACCGCGACCTCAGCCGGCGCGACCTCAGCCACGGGGCATCGCGCAGGCGGGGGTGCCGCCGGGCAGCCGGTGGCGGTAGCGGGCGATCACGGTGTAGCCGAGCGCGGCGACGATCGAGAACGGCGGGGTCGCCAGCAGGGTCCCGGCGAAGCGCAGCCCGATCCGCGGCTGGGCGCGCAGCACGGCGGCGAACGCCATCGCGCCGGCGTAGGAGTGCCGTGGAGTCAGATACCAGGCGAAGTCGCGCACGTCTTCCGGCGTGAGACCGAGTGCATCGAGGTCCGACCACTGCCACGGGACGCTCGGCGGCGGATGCGGCAGCCAGGCCTCGAGGCGGCGCACCAGGGTGGTGCAGAAACCGCAATCACCGTCGAACACGAGCAGGGGCAGTTCGGGTGTCGCGGCCACCAGGCGATGTTACGTCGTGTACGCCGAACGAGCCCCGCCCGTTCCACCCCGCCGATGACAGAAAGTCGCGGACGGGAGCGCGTGGCGCAAGATTCTTGCGCCGGGCGCAACGATCCTGACGATTCGTTTCCGAGGTGTAACGATTCTCGGTCAGGGATTTGCGAGCGGTTGACCCCCGACTTAGGGTCTTCGGTATCAGTGCGGTGCCGCGATGACTCGTGTGCACCGCCACATTCTGCACAGGAGGAACATTGCGAATCACGCGAATCGCAGCCGCAGCAGGGGGCCTGGCCATCGCCAGCGCGCTCGTGCTCAGCGGGTGCTCGACCGGCGGAGACACCCCGTCCGGCGACCCCACCGCGATCATCACGGCGAACGGCTCTGAGCCGCAGAACCCGCTGATCCCGGCGAACACCAACGAGACCGGTGGCGGCAAGATCATCGACTCCATCTTCGCGGGCCTGGTGTACTACACCGCCGAAGGCGCCCCCGAGAACGACGTCGCCGAGTCGATCACCCCGAACGAGGACAACACCGTCTTCACCGTCAAGCTGAAGAGCGGCCAGAAGTTCACCAACGGTGAAGAGGTCACCTCGAGCTCGTTCGTCGACGCGTGGGACTGGGCCGCCACGGCCAGCAACGCGACCCTCAACAGCTACTTCTTCGAGGACATCGTGGGCTTCTCCTACGACGAGGACACCTCGCTGAAGGAGACCGGCGGTCTCGTCGTCGTCGATGACTCGACCTTCGAGATCCACGTCAACTCGTCGCTCGCGGACTACCCGCTGCGGCTCGGCTACTCGGCGTTCTACCCGCTGCCGTCGGCGTTCTTCGACGACCAGGAGGGCTTCGGCGAGAACCCGGTCGGCAACGGCCCCTACATGCTGTCGGGTGACGGCGCGTGGCAGCACAACGAGAAGATCGACCTCGTCGTGAACCCGGACTACGACGGTGGCCGCAAGGCGCAGAACGGCGGTCTCTCGATCGTGTTCTACACCACGCAGGAAGCGGCCTACGCCGACCTCCTCGGTGGCAACCTCGACGTCCTCGACGCGATCCCGCCGTCGGCGCTGAAGACCTACAAGGACGAGCTGGGCGACCGCTCGATCGACCAGGCCGCAGCGATCTTCCAGTCGTTCACCATCCCGGCCCGCCTGCCGCACTTCTCCGGCAAGGAGGGTGAGCTGCGTCGCGCGGCCATCTCGATGGCGATCAACCGCGAAGAGATCACCGACGTGATCTTCGACGGCACCCGCACGCCGGCGCACGACTTCACGAGCCCCGTCATCGACGGCTACTCGGAGGACACGCCCGGTTCGGAGGTCCTGAACTACAACGCCGACGAGGCGAAGGCGAAGTGGGCTGAGGCCGACGCCATCGCTCCGTGGGACGGCGAGTTCAAGATCGCGTACAACGCGGACGGCGGCCACCAGGAGTGGGTCGACGCCGTGGCGAACAGCATCAAGAACGTGCTGAACATCGACGCATCGGGCGACCCGTACCCGACGTTCGCCGAGGTGCGCACCGCGATCACCGACCGGAGCATCCAGACCGCGTTCCGCACCGGATGGCAGGCCGACTACCCGGGTCTGTTCAACTTCCTGGGACCGATCTACGGCACCAACGCCGGATCGAACGACGGTGATTACTCGAACAAGGACTTCGACAACCTGCTGAAGCAGGGTTCGTCGGCGTCCGACACGGACGAGGCCAACAAGTACTTCCAGCAGGCGCAGGAGATCCTCTTCAAGGACCTCCCCGCGATCCCGCTGTGGTACTCGTCGGTGCAGGGTGGCTACAGCGAGGCGGTCGACAACGTCGCCATCGACTGGCACTCGGTTCCGCTGTACTACCAGATCACCAAGTCGGAGTAAGGCTCCGCAAACCGTGGGGCGGCGCGACCCGCCGCCCCACGGTTTTTTTCCGAGCGCGTAACATTCGCGCTACGGCGTTCGCACAGGAACACCCAGAAGAAGGTCCCATACATGGCCGGTTACATCGTCCGCCGAGTCCTGCAGATCATCCCGGTCTTCATCGGCACCACGCTGCTCATCTACTTCCTGGTCTTCGCTCTTCCCGGGGACCCGATCCTCGCCCTCTTCGGCGACAAGACGCCCAACCCCGCGGTCCTCGCCCGCCTCCGCGACCAGTACCACCTGAACGAGCCGTTCCTCGTGCAGTACTGGTACTACATCACCGGCATCTTCCAGGGCGACTTCGGTACCTCGTTCAACGGGCAGCCCGTCTCCGAGCAGCTCAGCCGGGCGTTCCCGATCACGATCCGCCTCGCCGTCCTGGCCGTGCTCATCGAGCTCATCGTCGGCATCTCGGTCGGACTCGTCGCCGGCCTGCGCAAGGGCGGCATCTTCGACGCCTCCTCGCTCGTGGTCAGCCTCATCCTCATCTCGCTGCCGATCTTCGTCATCGGCTTCGTGGCGCAGTTCGGCCTCGCGATCAAGCTGGGCTGGTTCCGGACGACGGTGTCCCAGGGCGCGCCGCTGCAGGATCTGATCCTCCCCGCCATCGTGCTGGCCAGCGTCAACCTCGCCGTGACCCTGCGGCTGACCCGCGCCTCAGTGCTCGACACCGGCAACCAGGACTTCGTGCGCATGGCATGGGGCAAGGGCCTGCCGACCCGGCGGGTGATCCCGGTGCACATCCTGCGCAACTCGCTCATCCCGGTGACCACCTCGCTCGCCGCCGACTTCGGCATCCTGATGGTCGGCGCGACCGTCACGGAGGGCATCTTCAACGTCCGCGGCGTCGGCGGCACCCTGTTCCAGGCGATCAAGCTGCACGAGAACGCCACAGTGGTCTCGTTCGTGACCGTCATGGTGATCCTGTACATCATCGTCAACCTGTTCATCGATCTGCTCTACGCGGTCCTGGACCCGAGGATCCGCTATGTCAAGTAAGAACCCGGTGCGCACCGCACCCCGCTACGTCGCCCCCGTCGAGGATTCCGCCCTCGGCGCCGTCGACGCCGTCCGCGTCAGCGACAAGAAGAGCAACCTCTGGCTCGACGCCTGGCGTGACCTGCGCAAGCGGCCGATGTTCTGGATCTCGAGCGTCCTGATCCTGTTCATCGTGTTCGTCGCGCTGTTCCCGGGGGTGTTCACCTCGGCGCCGCCGAACGACGACTGCTGGCTCTCGGCCGACCCCGGCCGCGACCACAACCCGTTCGCGGCGAGCAACGGCGCCCCGGCTCCCGGGCACCCGCTCGGCTTCACGAAGCAGGGTTGCGACATCTTCTCGCGCATGGTGCACGGCACCGCGACCTCGCTGTCGGTGGGCATCATCTCGGCGCTCATCGTCGCGACCATGGGCATCCTGATGGGCGGCCTCGCCGGATTCTTCGGCGGCTGGGTCGACTCGGTCCTGATGCGCATCGGCGACATCTTCTTCGCGATCCCGTACATCCTGGCGGCCGTGGTGGTGATGAGCGTGTTCTCGGCCCACCGCAACGTCTGGGTCATCGCCCTGGCCATCGGCGCCTTCGCCTGGCCATCGACATCGCGCATCCTGCGCTCGGAGGTGCTGCGCATCAAGCAGTCCGACTACGTGATGGCCTCGACGGCCCTCGGACTCTCGCGCATCAAGGTTCTCGCGCGGCACGTGCTGCCCAACTCGATCGCCCCGGTGATCGTGGTCACCACGATCTCGCTGGCGGCGGGCATCACGGCCGAGGCGACGCTGTCCTTCCTCGGCGTGGGGCTTCCGAACCACATCATGTCCTGGGGCAACGACATCAGCGCGGCGCAGAACGACCTGCGCAACAACCCGATGACCCTGATCTACCCGTCCATCGCGCTGTCGATCACGGTGCTCGCCTTCATCATGCTCGGCGAGACCCTGCGAGAAGCGCTCGACCCGAGGGCGAGGGCGCTGCGATGAACGCCGCCGTGAACGAGCCGATCGCCGGCACCCCGCTCCTGGAGATCAAGGACCTTCAGGTCGGATTCCAGACCGCCGACGGTCTCATCCCCGCCGTGCGGGGCGTCAGCTTCGACGTCCACCCGGGCGAGACCGTCGCGATCGTCGGCGAGTCGGGCTCGGGCAAGTCGACGACGGCGCACGCCATCATCAACCTGCTGCCCGGCACGGGGCGCATCACCGGCGGCCAGGTGCTGTTCGAGGGCCGCGACCTGTCGCAGCTGAAGACCACCGACATCGAGTCGGTGCGCGGGCGCCTGATCGGCCTGGTGCCGCAGGACCCGATGCAGAGCCTCAACCCCGTGTGGAGCATCGGCTTCCAGGTCGAGGAGGCGATCCGCGCCAACGGCATCGCCACCGACAAGCGAGAGGTGCGCAAGCGCGCGGTCCAGGTGCTGCAGGAGGCGGGGCTGCAGGACGCGGGCCGGCGCCTGCGCCAGTACCCGCACCAGTTCTCCGGCGGGATGCGGCAGCGCGTCCTGATCGGCATCGGCCTGTCGGCGGATCCCAAGCTGCTGATCGCCGACGAACCCACCTCGGCGCTGGATGTGACGGTCCAGCGCCGCATCCTCGACCACCTCGAGAAGCTGACCAACGAACGCAACACGGCGGTGATCTTCATCACTCACGACCTCGGCCTCGCCGCCGAGCGCGCCGAGAACATCGTCGTCATGCACCGCGGCAGGATCGTGGAGTCCGGCCCGGCGCTGGAGATCCTGCAGGACCCGAAGCACCCGTACACCCAGCGTCTCGTCGCCGCGGCCCCGAGCCTGGCCTCGCAGCGCATCCAGTCGGCACACGGCAAGGTCGAGGTCATCGCCTCGGCGGCCGATGTGGATCTCGGCCGCGCGGCCGAGAAAAAGGCGTCCGTCGCGGTCGATGTCGAGCATCCGGCGATCGAGTTCGTCGACGCCACGAAGGTGTTCAAGATCCGCACGGGCAGCTTCCGCTCGACCGACTTCACCGCGGTCGACACGGTCTCCTTCCAGGTCCCGAAGGGCTCCACGATGGCGCTCGTGGGCGAGTCGGGTTCCGGCAAGTCGACGGCCGCGAAGATGCTGCTCGGGCTCGAGCGGCTCACCGCGGGCACGATCCGGGTGAACGGCGAAGACGTCAGCCGCAAGTCCCGCTCCGAGTTGTTCCGCATGCGCCGGCACATGCAGCCGGTGTTCCAGGACCCGTACGGGTCGCTCGATCCTCTGCACAACATCGGCAACACGATCGCCGAGCCGCTCGTGGTGCACCGGGTGGGTGACGCGGCCTCGCGCAAGGCCCGGGTGCTCGAGGTGCTCGAGCAGGTGGCGCTGCCGCCGCAGCTGGTCACCCGCTACCCCAACGAGCTCTCCGGAGGTCAGCGCCAGCGGGTCGCCATTGCGCGCGCCATCGCGCTGAAGCCCGACATCCTGGTGCTCGACGAGGCGGTCTCCGCCCTCGACGTGCTCGTCCAGGCGCAGGTGCTGAACCTGCTCGCCGACCTGCAGGCCGAGCTGGGACTGACCTACCTGTTCATCACGCACGACCTCGCCGTCGTGCGCGTCATCGCGGACCGCGTCTGCGTGATGGAGAAGGGCCGCATCGTCGAGCAGTCCACTGTCGACGAGGTCTTCGAGAATCCGAAAGAGGACTACACGCGCGAGCTCCTCGATGCGATCCCGGGAGCGAAGATCCGCTTGGCAGGCTGAGGGGGATGACGATGCGGGCAGGCTCGTCGGTCGTCGCCTTCGCGTTCGTCGCGGTGGCGGTGGCGTTGCTGCTGGGGGATGCGGTGATCCGCGGATCCTGGCTCGTCGCCGCGCGCGCATCCGGGGTCGCGCTCCTGGTGCTCTGGGCCGCCTGGCTGCTGCTGATCCGCCCGTCGATCCGGGTGCTGCCGGACCGTGCCGTGGTGACCAACGTCGGGCGCATCACCGAGGTGCCGTGGTCGCGCATCGTCGCCGTCCGCCGCCGGCTGCAGCTGATCCTCGACCTCGACGACGGCCGCAGGGTCGAGGCGTGGGGGAGCCCGTTCCCGAAACGGCGGCTCGCCGGGCGATCGGCCGCATCGGAGGCCGACGATCCCGCGGCGACGGCGCTGCGCGCCGCCTGGCTCTCGGGGGATGACAGCTCGTCGGCGATCGTCGTGCGCCGGGCCGACACCCTCGCCCTGCTGATCGGCGCGGGGGCGCTGGCCGCCGCGATCCTCACCCTCACCTGGGCAGGCGCGGCGTGATCGTCTACCTGCTGCGGCGCGTCCTCAACTACTCGATCCTGACCGCCGTGGTGTCGTCGCTGGCGTACGTGCTCGCCAGCCTCACCCTGAACCCGGTGCACGACCTCGAGTCGCGGCATCCGCGCCCCCCGCAGCATGTGATCGACAACAAGCTCGACCTGCTGGGCGCCAACCCGGACGTGCCGCTCATCGAGCGCACCTGGACCTGGTTCATCAACATCTTCCACGGCGATCTGGGCCTCACCGTGAGCAACCACCCGGTCACCGATCAGCTCATCACGCGCGGCGGGGTGAGCCTGCAGCTGCTGCTCGTGGGCTCGATCATCGGCGCCATCCTCGGCGTCATCCTGGGGGTCTGGGGAGCGGTGCGGCAGTACCGGGCGAGCGACCAGGTGGTCACCTACGCCTCGTACCTGATCTTCGCGACGCCGACCTTCGTGATGGGCATCCTGCTGATGATCGCCGCGACCCAGTTCAACAACGCGATCGGCACCCAGTTGATCACCTTCAGCGGCCAGTTCTCGGCCGATGCGCCCACCGACTTCTGGGGCAACCTCGGAGACCGGCTGTCGCACCTGCTGCTGCCCACGATCGTGCTGATCCTCGGGGCGGCGGCGTCCTACAGCCGGTATCAGCGCAACGCGATGCTCGACGTGCTCGGCGCCGACTACATCCGCACCGCGCGCGCCAAGGGCCGCACGCGCTCCTCGGCGCTGGTGCGGCACGGGGTGCGGGTCGCGCTGATCCCGATGTCGACGTTCTTCGCGTACAGCTTCGGCACCCTGATCGCGGGCGCGACGCTGCTGGAGCTCGTCTTCAGCTGGCACGGCATGGGCGAGCAGGCGGTGCAGTCGATCCAGACCAGCGACATCAACTCGATCGCCGGCGCGACGCTGTTCGTCTCGGTGCTGATCCTGTGCTCGTCGACCCTGTCCGAGGTGCTCTACGCCGCCCTCGACCCGAGAGTGAGGCGCTGACATGACGCTGTCGAGCATCGATGCGCTGACCGAGAAGGACTCCGACGGATTCGGCATCGACGTGCCGCCGGACGAGCGGCCCGTCCGGGGGCGTCGCTCGCTGTCGCGCAACGGCCTGATCTGGCGGCGCCTGAAGGCGATGCCGCGATTCTGGATCGGCGGCAGCGTGCTGACCTTCCTGGTGCTGTTCGCCTTCGTCGGTCCGGTGCTGAGCCCGTACACGTTCTCGCAGCAGGACGTCATGTACTTCAACTACCCGCCGACGACCGTGCACTGGTTCGGGACCGATCAGCTCGGCCACGACGTGCTCACCCAGGTGATGGTCGGCCTGCAGAAGTCGCTGATGATCGGCTTCATCGCCGGGCCGCTGGCCACGATCCTGTCGGCGCTGATCGGCTCGTTCGCGGGATACGTGGGCGGCGCCGCCGACAAGGCGATCGTCTGGTTCATCGACCTGATGCTGGTGCTGCCGGCCTTCTTCGTGCTGATCATCCTGTACCCGTTCTTCCGCGGCGCCAGCTGGATCGTGATGACGTTCTTCCTCGCCCTCACCGGCTGGATGATCATGGCGCAGGTGGTGCGCTCGCAGACCCGCTCGCTGCGGGAACGCGACTTCGTCAAGGCCGCCCGATACATGGGGTTCGGCCCGTGGTCGGTCGTGACCAGGCACATCATCCCGAACGTGGCGAGCCTGCTGATCATCGACGCCACCCTCGGGGTGGGTGCCATGATCCTCGCCGAGACCTCGCTCAGCTTCTTCGGATTCGGCGTGCAGCTTCCCGACGTCTCGCTCGGCAGCCTGCTCGACGCCGGGGATGCGGCCGCGGTCACCCGCCCGTGGCTCTTCCTCGCTCCCGCGATCGTCGTGGTCGTGCTGCTGCTGGCGATCAACCTGGTGGGCGATGCGCTGCGGGACGCCGTCGACCCGACCTCGAAGGTGAACCATGGCTGAGCGTCGCGCGGGGACCCCGCTGCTGGAGGTGCGCAACCTCTCGGTGACCTTCCCGCAGGCCTCCGGCGATGTGCGCGCCGTGCGCGACATCAGCTACACGATCTCGGAGGGCGAGTTCCTCGGCATCGTCGGGGAATCCGGCTCGGGCAAGTCGGTGTCGTCGCTGGCGATCATGGGCCTGCTGCCGGACAACGCCCGCGTCGAGGGCGAGATCCTGTTCCAGGGCAGGTCACTGCTGCGGCTGGACGATCGTGAGCTCTCCCGCATCCGGGGCAAAGAGCTCTCGATCATCTTCCAGGACCCGCTGTCGGCGCTGACCCCCGTCTACACGATCGGCGACCAGATCGGCGAGGCTCTACGCCTGCACGACCGGACGCTCACCCGTCAGGCGGCCGAGACCCGCGCGGTCGAGCTGCTGCGGATCGTCGGCATCCCCGACCCGGTCCGGCGGGTGAAGGCGTTCCCCCACGAGTTCTCGGGCGGGATGCGGCAGCGCGCCATGATCGCGATGGCGATCGCGAACAACCCGCGCCTGATCATCGCGGACGAACCGACGACGGCTCTCGATGTGACCATCCAGGCGCAGATCCTCGAGGTGCTCGAGGAGGCCAAGCGGATCACCGGGGCCGCCGTGTCGCTGATCACCCACGACCTCGGCGTGATCGCCGGGCACGCCGATCGGGTCGCCGTCATGTACGCGGGCAAGCTCGTCGAGCTCGGCGCGGTCGACGACGTGTTCTACGAGCCGACGATGCCCTACACGATCGGGCTGCTGCGCTCGGTTCCCAACATCCGGACGGCGGGCACCGAACGCCTCGTGCAGCTCGAGGGGCGCCCGCCGTCGCTGGCCGCCCTTCCCCCCGGATGCCCGTTCGCCGCCCGCTGCCCGGTCGCGATCCCGAGGTGCTCGGTCGACGAACCCGAACTGGTGCCGCACGGCACCGACCTCTCGCACCCGAGCGCGTGCCACCGTGCCGACGAGATCGCGGCCGGCACCCTGCCGCGGCCGGCGATCTTCCCGCGGCCGGAGCCGTTGCCGATCGCCGACCGGGCGCCCGTCGACGACGCGGTGGTGCTGTCGGTGACCGACATGGTGAAGCACTTCCCGCTGACCAGGGGCGGCGTCTTCCGGAGGCGGATCGGCACCGTGCGCGCCGTGGACGGGGTGTCGTTCGAGATCGCTGCGGGCCGCACCCTGGCGATCGTGGGGGAGTCCGGGTGCGGAAAGACCACGACGATCCTGGAGCTGATGGAGCTGACCGCACCGCAGCGCGGCAGCATCGTCGTGGAGGGCCGCGATGTGGCCACGCTCACGGCGACGCAGCGCCGGGCGCTGCGCTCCGACATCCAGATCGTTTTCCAGGATCCGGCGGCAGCGGTGGATCCGCGCCTGCCGGTCGGCGAGGTGATCGGCGAG
Organism: Pseudolysinimonas sp.; assembly: GCA_035556655.1. Taxonomy (GTDB): domain Bacteria; phylum Actinomycetota; class Actinomycetes; order Actinomycetales; family Microbacteriaceae; genus JBDSKH01. The sequence goes on along the minus strand of DATMFW010000026.1, from coordinate 47,332 downwards.
CCGCTCGTGGCCCAGCGGGTCCCGCGCGAGGTCCGCGACCGCCGGGTCGCCGAACTGCTCGAGCTGGTCGGGCTCGATGCCGCGATGGCCGACCGGTACCCGCACGAGTTCTCCGGTGGTCAGCGCCAGCGCATCGGGATCGCACGCGGCCTCGCGACGGATCCCCGCATCCTGGTGCTCGACGAACCGGTGTCGGCGCTCGACGTGTCGATCCAGGCCGGGGTGATCAACCTGCTGCAGGACCTGCGCGACGCGCTGGGCTTGTCGCTGGTGTTCGTCGCCCACGACCTCGCCGTGGTGCGCCAGATCGCCGACGACGTCGCCGTCATGTATCTCGGCCGCATCGTCGAGCATGGGCCCATCGCGACGGTGTTCGACGATCCGAAGCACCCCTACACCCAGGCGCTCATGTCGGCGGCACCGATCCCCGACCCCGCGGCCGAACGCGAGCGCAGCAGGGTGCTGCTCGACGGGGATCTGCCGAGCCCGGCCCAGGAGATCACCGGGTGCCGGTTCCGCACCCGCTGCCCGCTCTACAAGCTCCTCGACGAGGCCGCGCAGGCGCGCTGCATCGGCGAGGACCCCGCCCTCCAGCCAAAAGACGGGGTGTCCGTCGCGTGTCATCACGTCGAGCGCAACACGCTCGTCGTGGGGTAGATGTTCCACCCACCAAGAAAAGAAAACGAGGAAGCACATGATCCGCAAGAACCCCGCACTCGCTGCGGTCGCGGTACTCGGTGCCGGACTGCTCGCACTCACCGCGTGCGCTCCGACCCAGCCCGGCCCGGAGACCGATCCGAACGACCTGCCGGCCGTCGGCTGGACGCCTGTCGACCCGGCGGATCTCGCCGACGGCGGCACGCTCAACCTCGCCGTGTCGAGCATTCCGACCGATGCCGGCAACTGGAACCCGAACACCAGCGAGGGTGCCGAGGTCGACCCGATCGCGGTCGAGGCGCCCTCCACCGGTCAGATGATCCGGCTCACCGCCGACGGCGCGTGGGAGCCCGACCCGAGCTACGCCGAGAGCGTCGAGCTGATCAGCGAGGACCCGCAGGTCGTCGAGGTCAAGCTCAACAAGGATGCGGTGTGGGAGGACGGCTCGCCCCTGACGGCGACCGACTACCAGGCCACCTTCGCGGCGCTGTCGGGCAAGGACACCGCCTACAACATCGCCAGCAGCGCGGGCTTCGAGCAGATCACCTCGTTCGAGATCGTCGACGACTACGACTTCAAGGTCACGTTCGACCCGATCTACGCCGACTGGGCTGCCGTGTTCCAGATCTCGGCGGTACCCGCCGCGATCGCGAACGACGCCGAGGCCTGGAGCCTCGGCTACGTCGACAAGCCGCTGCCGTCCAACGGGCCGTTCCTGTTCACCAAGGTCGACAACGACGCCAAGACGGTGACCGCCGAGCGCAACCCGAAGTGGTGGGGTCCTGCGCCCAAGCTCGACAAGATCACCTTCACCGTGATCGACCAGGAGGCCCAGGCGCAGTCCTTCGCCAATGACGAGATCGACGCCATCGAGGTGCTGACCCCGGACGCCTACATCTCCGCGCAGGAGAAGTCCGGTGCCCAGGTGCTGCGCTCCGGCGGTGTCACCTACGCGCAGGTCACCTTCAACGGCACCGCGAAGCCGCTCGACGACGTCAAGGTCCGCCAGGCCATCGCGCACGGCATCGACCGCGACATCATCGGCGAGGCGGCCAACAAGCCGCTGGGTGCTCCGGCCGCTCCGAACGGGAACTACATCTTCATGCCCGGGCAGGACGGCTACGAGGACACCGCGGGCGAGGCTCTCGCCTTCGACCAGGAGAAGGCCAAGTCCCTCCTGACCGAGGCCGGCTGGACCAACGCGGACGGCACCTGGACCAAGGACGGCGAAGAGCTCGACATCTCGGTGATCGTGCCGCAGGGCACCGCGAGCAACGAGCTGCGCGCCCAGCAGATCCAGGCCTCGCTCGCCGAGATCGATGTCAAGGTCACGATCGACGCCGTTCCCGGTGACGACTACTTCAACGACATCATCGACGGCAAGTACGAGCTCGCGACCTTCGGGTGGCAGGGCACGGCGTTCAACATCTCCTCCTCGGAGTCGCTGTTCACGCCCGCCCAGGAGCCCGGCGACCAGGGCGGCCAGAACTACGCCTTCGTGACGGACGACCGTCTCGAGGACCTCTGGGCCAAGGCCAACGCCGAGCTCGACCCGGCCAAGCGGCTCGAGGTGGCCAGCGAGATCAACGACGTCATCGCGTCGTACGTCCCGATGCTGCCGCTCTACGCCTACCCCGAGATCGAGGTCGTCGACGGTGACCTGGCCAACTACGGCCCCGCCACCTTCCTCGCGATCGACTGGACCGAGGTCGGCTTCACCGAGTAACACCCGTCTCAGGCCGAGGGCGGTGGCGCGCAGGCGTCGCCGCCCTCCGGCTTGTCGATAGGCTGACGGACGGTGAAGACACGCATCCTGGCCGCCGCGACGGCGCTCGCCGCGGTCGCGGCGCTCCTGTCGGCGTGCACTCCCACCTCGACGGTGGTCGAGGGCAGCGCCGTGACGGTCGCCGTGTCGACCCCGTACACCTCGGCCAACGCGAGCACCTCGTTCGGGCGCTCCTCACCCACCAACGCCGACGTCGGGTACCTGACCGGGACCTCGTTCGGCTACTACGACGACCACTACGCCTTCGTCGAGGACGCCTCGTTCGGCACCGCCGAGATCGTCGGCACCTCGCCGTTCACGGTGCGTTACACGGTCGCTGACGGCGTGACCTGGTCCGACGGCGTCCCGGTCGACGCGGCCGACCTGCTGCTGGCCTGGGCGGCGAACTCCGGCTCGCTGAACACGCCCGGGTTCGTCGACGACGATTACGTCGACCCCGGCACCGGCCAGTACCGCGACGACTTTCCGGAGGACGTGGTCTTCTTCGACGGCACCATCGGCAACGGGCTGGAACTTGCGACCGAGACCCCCCGCATCGTCGAGGACCGGGCGCTCGAGGTCAGCTACGACCGGTTCTTCTCCAACTGGCGCCTGGCGCTGGCTCCCGGCATCCCGGCGCACGTGGTGGCCCAGCATGCCCTGCGGCTCCCCGCGCCGGAGGAGCGCGAGGACGACCCCGTCGCCCGGGCGATGACCGCGAAGGCGGCGCTGGTGACGGCGCTCGCCGGACGCGACCAGCAGCTGCTGCCCGAGGTGTCGCGGTTCTGGAACAGCGCCTACAACTTCACCGATCTGCCCGAGGACGCCTCGCTGCTCGTGGCCGCCGGACCGTACCTGGTCAGCGGGGTCGTCGAGAACGCCTCGGTCACCCTCACCGCCAATCCGCAGTACCACGGCGATCGCACGCCCAGCTACGAGACGATCACGCTGCGCTTCTCGCCCGACCCGCTCGAGACGGTCGACCTGCTCGCCACCCACCAGGTCGACATCGTGACCCCGGCGCCGAGCACCGATGTGCTGCGCGCGCTCGTCGACGTCGACGACGTGACCGTGACGGCCGGATCCGAGGGCACCTTCGAGCATCTGGACCTGCAGTTCGCCGACTCGCGCTCCGGGTTGTTCGACGACATCCGGGTGCGCAAGGCGTTTCTGCTGGTGGTCCCGCGACAGCAGATCGTCGACGACCTGATCGCTCCGCTGCAAGAGGATGCCGGGCTGCTGGATTCGTTCACCCTGCGTCCCGGCGCGGCCGGGTACGCCGAGACCATCGCCGAGAACGGCTCGCGCGACTACGCCGAGACCGATGTGGATGCGGCGGTCGCGCTCCTGGAGGAGGCGGGCGTCGCGAAGCCGCGGGTGTGCATCCTCTACGACCCGGCGAACCCGCGCCGGGTCGAGGAGTTCACCCTCATCCGCACGAGCGCGGCGCGCGCCGGGTTCCAGGTCACCGACTGCTCGAACACCGACTGGCAGGACCTGCTCGGCGTCGCCGGAACCTACGACGCCGCCCTGTTCGCCTGGGACACCACGCGGCTCGGTCCCGCCGCCGCGAGCGCCGTGTTCGCCTCCGACTCCCAGCTCGCCAACTTCACCCGCTACAGCAACCCCGCCGTCGACGCGCTGATCGACGAGGTCGAGACCTCCGACGACGAGGCGGAGGTCGCCCGCCTGCTGTCGGAGATCGACGCGAAGCTCTGGCAGGACGCCTACGGCCTGCCGCTGTTCGCCTACCCGACGGTGACGGCCGTGTCGGCGCGGGTGACCGGGGTGACGAGGTCGCCGCTCGGACGCGGGGTGTTCTGGAACGCCTGGGACTGGGCTCCGGCAGCCGAGAGCGCGCCGCCCCAGTAGACTAGGCAGGTTATGCCTACTGCCACCCGTTCCGATCTGCGCAACGTCGCGATCGTCGCCCACGTCGACCACGGCAAGACGACGCTCGTCGACGCCATGCTGCGCCAGACCGACTCCTTCGGCTCGCACGAGCACCTGGAGGAGCGCGCGATGGACTCCAACGACCTGGAGCGCGAGAAGGGCATCACCATCCTCGCCAAGAACACGGCGATCGAGTACAAGGGCGTGCACGCCGGCGACGGCCCGGTGACCATCAACGTCATCGACACCCCCGGCCACGCCGACTTCGGCGGCGAGGTCGAGCGCGGGCTGTCGATGGTCGACGGCGTCGTGCTGCTCGTCGACGCCTCCGAGGGCCCGCTCCCGCAGACCCGCTTCGTGCTGCGCAAGGCGCTGGAGTCCAAGCTCCCGGTGATCCTGCTGGTCAACAAGACCGACCGCCCCGACGCGCGGATCGACGAGGTGGTGGAAGAGAGCCACGACCTGCTGCTGAACCTCGCCAGCGACCTGCACGACGACATGCCCGACCTCGACGTCGATTCGCTGCTCGATCTGCCGGTCGTGTACGCGTCGGGCCGCAACGGCGCCGCATCGTGGAACAGGCCCGAGAACGGCTCGCTGCCCGACAACGACGACCTCGAGCCGCTGTTCGAGGCGATCCTGAAGCACGTCCCCGCGCCGGCCTACGACGACGAGGCGCCGCTGCAGGCCTGGGTCACCAACCTCGACGCGAGCCCGTTCCTCGGCCGTATCGCGCTGCTGCGGGTCTTCGCCGGGACCCTGAAGAAGGGCCAGACGGTCGCCTGGGTGCGCCACGACGGCACGCACTCCAACGTGCGCATCACCGAGCTGCTGAAGACGCGTGCCCTCGACCGCTACCCGGCCGAGTCGGCATCCGCCGGCGACATCGTCGCGGTCGCCGGAATCGAGGAGATCACGATCGGCGAGACCATCGCCGACCCGGAGGACGTGCGCCCGCTTCCGGCGATCACCGTCGACGACCCGGCCATCTCGATGACCATCGGCACCAACACCAGCCCGATCGTCGGCAAGGTCAAGGGCCACAAGCTCACCGCCCGCATGGTGAAGGACCGCCTCGACCGCGAACTCGTCGGCAACGTCTCGATCCGGGTGGTCGACATCGGGCGTCCCGACGCCTGGGAGGTGCAGGGCCGCGGAGAGCTGGCCCTGGCGATCCTCGTCGAGAACATGCGCCGCGAGGGCTTCGAGCTCACCGTCGGCAAGCCCCAGGTGGTCACCCGCACCATCGACGGCAAGCTGCACGAGCCGTTCGAGCACCTGACCATCGACGCGCCGGAGGAGCACCTCGGCGCGATCACTCAGCTGCTGGCGGCGCGCAAGGGCCGCATGGACTCGATGACCAACCACGGCACCGGCTGGGTGCGCATGGAGTTCGTGGTGCCCTCCCGCGGGCTGATCGGCTTCCGCACCGAGTTCCTCACCATCACCCGCGGCACCGGCATCGCCAACGCCATCTCGCACGGCTACGAGCCGTGGGCCGGCGCCATCACCACCCGCGTCAACGGCTCGATCGTGGCCGACCGCGCGGGGGTCGCGACCCCGTTCGCGATGATCGCGCTGCAGGAGCGCATGAGCTTCTTCGTCGAGCCGACGCAGGAGGTCTACGAGGGCATGGTGGTCGGCGAGAACTCGCGTGCCGACGACATGGACGTCAACATCACCAAAGAGAAGCAGCTCACCAACATGCGCTCCTCGACCGCCGACACCTTCGAGAAGCTCACCCCGTCGCGCCGACTCACCCTCGAGGAGTGCCTGGAGTTCGCCCGCGAGGACGAGTGCGTCGAGGTCACCCCCGAGGTGGTGCGGATCCGCAAGGTGGTGCTGGATCAGACCGAGCGTGCCCGCGCGCTCTCGCGCAGCAAGAAGCAGAACGCGTAAACTCCGCGGCATGCGGAAACCCACAGCACTCGTCCTCGCCGCGGCACTGCTGGTCGGCGCGCCCGCGGTCACCGGTTGCAGCCTCATCGGCAACTTCCTGCCCGGCGGCAATCCGGTCGGCGGCGTGATCCCCGGCGCCGGGGTGCCGGGCGACTTCCCGAAGGACGACGTCCCGCTCATCGACGGCGAGGTCGTGCTCGGGCTGGCCGTTCCCGGCGACAGCGGCGAGAAGGCCTGGAACGTGACCATCAAGGTCTCGGGCGCCGATGCCTTCGACACGATCAAGGACGAGCTGACCGGTGCCGGATTCGAGTACCAGGAACTCGGATCCAGCGGCGACGGCGCCAGCGGCGGGTTCACCAAGGACCCGTACACCGTCATCGTGGTCGTCACCCAGGCCGACGGAGACTGGACGGCCAACTACACGGTGACCAACGCCACCGACGGCTAGCCGAAGAGCGGGTCGCCGATCGAGGCGCCCTCTGCCGGTGCCCCCGGCGGAACGGCGAAGATGGCCGATCCGACGTGCTTGATGTACTCGTTGAGCGCATCGTGCCCGGCGAGGCTGCGCTGCACGGTCACGAACTGCGCGGGATCGCGCTGGAACGACAGGAAGAACAGCCCGGCGTCGAGCCGGCCGAGCGCGTCGTCGCCGTCCACGTAGTTGTAGCCGCGGCGCAACAGCCGTGCGCCGCCGTTGACCGTGGGGTGGGCCAGGCGCACGTGCGCATCCGCGGCGATGCGCGGCGTGCCGTCGTCGTCGGGCTTGTCGAGCTCCAGCGCGGTGAACTCCGTCCCGCCCGACAGCGGAGCGCCCTCGCCCTTGTCGCGCCCGATCACGCGCTGCTGCTCCTCGAGCCGGGTGCGGTCCCAGCTCTCGATCACCATCCGGATCTTGCGCGCCACCAGGTAGGTGCCTCCGGCCATCCAGGCGGTGCCGTCGGAAGCCGACGCCCAGACGTGCCCGGCCACCGCATCCGGTTCCTCCGCCTTGATGTTGGCGGTGCCGTCCTTGAATCCGAACAGGTTGCGCGGGGTGACCTGGCTGGTCGTCGTCGAGCTGGTGCGCCCGAATCCGAGCTGCGACCAGCGGATCGCGGCGCGGCCGAAGGCGATGCGGCTGAGGTTGCGGATGGCGTGCACGGCGACCTGCGGGTCGTCGGCGCAGGCCTGGATGCACAGATCGCCCCCGGAACGCGCCGGATCGAGGGCGTCTCCGCTGAACCGGGGGAGCGGCTCGAGCGCGGCGGGCCGGCGCGCCGCGAGCCCGAACCGGTCGTCGAACAGTGACGGCCCGAACCCGAACGTGATGGTCAGCCCGGCGGCCGGCAGCCCGAGCGCCTCACCGGTGTCGTCGGGGGGCGCCAGCGGCGAGCCGCCCACGGCGCCGTCCTCGGTCACCTCGAGCCCGCGCGTCATCCGGGCGGCCGCGAAGGTCCAGTCCGCCAGCAGCTCGCGCAGGTCGTCGGCGGTGGCGGATGCGGCGAGGTCGAACGCGGCGAAGTGCAGCCGGTCCTGTGCCGCGGTCACGATCCCGGATTGATGCTCCCCGAAGAACGGGTAGCTCGCGGCGGCGCCGGAGGTGCCGATGCCGGCCACCCCGTTCGCGATCACGGCGCCGCCCGTCCCCCCGACGGCGAGACCGGCCGCACCCGCGCCGACGAGGCCCAGCAGGCCTCGCCTGCTGAGTCCGCGTCCGGCCTCGTGCGTCATGACATCACTCCCGCACGCTCAGTCCAGCACCGCCGCGGTCAGCCGCGACAGCGGTTCGGCGAGCGCGTTGACCCCGTCGGAGAGCTCGTTGCGCTGGGCGTCGGTGACCTGGTCGTAGGGCGTGAAGCCGTCCTCGATCGAGCCGTACCGGGCCAGCAGGGCCTCGAGGGCGTCGAACTGCCGCTGGATCTCGTCGACCAGATCCTGCTCACCCTTGCTCACGGCGATGGCCGTCACGGTGCCGAACGCGACCTCGGCGCCCTGGACGTTGGCGGCGAAGTCGGTCAGGTCGGTGTGGGACCACCAGTCCTCTTCGCCCGAGATCTTGCCCACCGCCACCTCGTCGAGCAGGCCGATGGCACCGTTGGAGATGTCGGCGAGGGTCACCGTGAAGTCCTCGGCGCTGACCAGGTCGTAGAGCTCCTGCACGTCGGAGGTCAGGTCCGCGGCGAACCCGGCACGCTGCGCAGGGGTCGAGGGCGCCCAGTCGAGCAGGGCGCTCGTGCCGTCGGAGTTGAGCTCGCCCGCGGCCGGTGGCCAGAGGTCCTTCTCGATCCGGTGGAACCCGGTCCAGGCCAGGCCCTCGGCCAGGGCATCGACCTCGCGGTAGTCGATCTTCGGGTCGAGGTCGCCGAACGCCTCGGCCGTCGGCTCGATGCGCTCGTAGAACACCCGGGTGCTCGCGAACAGCGAGCGTGCGGTGTCGTCCTCGCCCGCGGCGTAGGCCTCGGTGAACGCGGCGACGGCGGGCAGCAGCTCACCCGTCTGCGACCGGATATAGGCCACGTACGAGGTGACGGCCTCGTCGACCAGCTGCTGCTCGTCGGTGTCGGCGGCCACGGGCTCGCCGGTGACGGTGAACTCGGCGAGGCCGATCGGCGCCCCGACGAGCTGGAACTTGCAGGCCGTGTAGTAGGTCCCGGGATTCAGCTGCAGCGTGTACGCGACGGTCTGACCCGGGATCAGGTTCTCTTTCTCGCCGACGATGCGCAGCCGGTCCTCGGCGAGGATCTCGAACTCGTTGACGTCGGTGCCGGAGTTGGTCAGCTCGAACTTGACGGTGCCGGAGGGCGCCGTGTCCGAGGAGACCGCGCAGGTGTCGTCGGTGATGGCGACCGGGATCGCCTCGCCGGCGGGGGAGTTGGGCACGCACCCGGCGAGGCCGAGGGCCAGGAGCGCGGCCGTCGCTGTCGCGAGGGGGCGGATGATCATGGTTGGTGAGCCTCTCTAGCTGGGGCGCTCGACGGGTTCGGTGCGCCGGCTGACGCGGAGGAAGAACAGGACGGTGACGATGAGGTAGCAGGCCCACGCGGCCAGTTGCAGCCAGGTGGGCTCGGGGGTGAAGTTGAAGACGCCGGCCAGCAGCGAGCCGTACCAGCTGGTCGCCGGGATCACGGCGCCCAGGCTGAACGCGTGCTGACCCCAGCCGGGGAGCACGGCGGCCTCCTGCAGGTCGCCGATGCCGTACGAGAGCACGCCGGCGGCCACCACGATGAGCACGAGGCCGGTCCAGAAGAAGAACCGCGACAGGTCGATCCTCACGAATCCGCGATAGATCAGGAAGGCGAGCGCGACGGCGACCACGATGCCGAGCACGGCTCCCAGGGTGCCGAGCACCGCATCCGCCCCCGCATTGACGCTGGCCCAGACGAACAGTGCCGTCTCCACGCCCTCGCGCCCCACGCTGATCGTGCCGAGCAGCACCAGACCGAGCGCCGAGCCGCCCGCGGCCGAGGAACGCAGGGCCTTGTCGACGTCGGCGCGCAGCTCACCGCTCAGCCGGCGGGCGTGCCTGGCCATCCAGAAGATCATCCAGGTGACCAGGCCGACGGCGAGGATCGAGAGGCCGCCCCCGAGGATCTCCTGCGCCTGGAAGCTCAGCCCGTAGGGCCCGAAGGTCAGGATCGCCCCGACGGCGAGCGAGAGCAGGATCGCCGCCGAGATGCCGATCCAGAGCTTCGGCAGCACGTCGCGACGGCCGATCTTGTGGAGGTATGCGACGAGGATCCCCACCACGAGGCCGGCTTCGAGGCCCTCTCGCAGGCCGATCAGGATGTTCGCGAACACGGGGACTCTCGATTTGGTGAGGCTAACCTAACCAGAAGACTCTAGCGGGGCGGGGTTAGTGTGTCGAACGTGACCGATCGCGCCGCCGTGCTGACGATGGCGATCGCCGCGGTGTTCGCCTTCGCGATCGGCGCCGCCGTCGGATTCGTGACCACGTTCACCCATCGCCAATACCCCCCGATCGGCCTGATCGCGGGCCTCGTCGTCGTGCTCGCGCTCGTTCTCGGGTTCCGGCTGGTGTTCGGCAGCCGCCTCATCGCGGCCGCCGCCGCGGTCGGGGTGATCGGCGCCACCGCGCTGCTCATGCTGCCCGGCGCGGGCGGGACGGCGTTCGTGCTCGACGGCCCGCTCGGCTACGCCTGGGCGGCCGGACCCGCGGTCCTCGGCGCCGTCGTCATCGCCTGGCCACGCCCTAGAATCGAAGCATCATGACCTACGTCATCGCTCTGCCCTGCGTGGACCTCAAAGACCGCGCCTGCATCGACGAATGCCCGGTCGACTGCATCTACGAGGGCGACCGGATGCTGTACATCCACCCCGACGAATGCGTCGACTGCGGCGCGTGCGAACCGGTCTGCCCCGTCGAGGCCATCTACTACGAAGACGACCTGCCCGAAGCCTGGTCCGACTACTACAAGGCCAACGTCGAGTTCTTCGACGAGGTCGGCATCGGCTCGCCGGGGGGTGCCGCCAAGATCGGCGTCGTCGCGGGCGACCACCCGATCGTGGCCGCGCTGCCGCCGCAAGAGCAGAAGCACTGAGTTGCCGCAGACCCTGCCCGACTTCCCCTGGGATTCGCTTCTTCCGTACCGTGAGCGTGCGGGGGCGCACCCCGACGGCATCGCCGACCTCGCGATCGGCTCGCCCGTCGACCCCACCCCCGACCTGATCCGGGATGCCCTGGCCGCCGCGTCGGACGCCCCCGCCTACCCGGCGACCGTCGGCTCGGACCCCCTCCGTGAGGCGATCGTCGCCTGGTACGCGCGCCGGCATGGCGTCACCGTCGAGACGGCGAACGTGATGCCGACGATCGGCTCGAAAGAGTTCATCGCGGTGATGCCCACGCTCCTCGGGCTCGGGGCGGGCGATGTCGTCGTGCAGCCCACCCTCGCCTACCCGACCTACGCCGTCGGCGCGGCTGCCGTCGGGGCCACAGTGCTGGTCAGCGACGAACCCGACGAATGGCCCGACGAGACCCGGCTGGTCTGGCTGAACAGCCCCGGCAACCCCGACGGGCGCGTGCACGGGGTCGAGTTCCTGCGCCGGGCCGTGCGGCGCGCCCGCGACCTCGGCGCGGTGATCGCGAACGACGAGTGCTACACCGAGCTCGACTGGAGAGGCGACGGCGCCACCCCGAGCATCCTGCACCCCGACGTGACACAGGGCTCACGCCGGCTCACCCTCTCGGTGGGCTCGCTCAGCAAGAGCTCCAACCTCGCCGGTTACCGGGCCGGGTTCGCGGCCGGATGCAGCGACCTCGTCGGCGAGCTCGTCCAGGCCCGCAAGCACTTCGGTCTCATCACCCCAGCACCCGTTCAGGCCGCCATGGTCGCGGCGCTGGGCGACGACGCTCACGTCGAGCAGCAGCGCGAGAGGTACCGCGCCCGGCGCGAGGTCCTCATCCCGGCGCTTCACGCCGCCGGATTCCGGATCGACGAGAGCACCGCGGGACTCTACCTCTGGGCGACCCGCGACGAGGGGTCCTGGGACACCGTCGCGACGCTCGCCGACGCCGGGATCCTGGTCACGCCGGGCACCTTCTACGGGGAGGCCGGAGCCCGCCACGTGCGCATCGCGCTGACCGCGACCGACGGGGCCATCGCATCCGCCGCCCGCCGTTTGGAGCTTCTCTCTCAGGGCTGAGCGCGATCCTTGGTGATTATGACAGTGGTCACGGGCACCCCGTAGGCTGTAGTCGTGACCGACTCCGCTCCCGACGACAAGGCCACCTTCTCCTTTCAAGGCAGGACGGTCGAGTTCCCCGTCGTCCCCGCCGTCGACGGCCGGGCCGCCGTCGACATCTCCGGGTTCATGAACCAGACCGGGCTCACCACGCTCGACCAGGGCTACGTCAACACCGCCTCGACGAAGAGCGCGATCACCTACATCGACGGCGACGAGGGCATCCTGCGCTACCGCGGGTACGCGATCGAAGACCTGGCGGCGAACTCCACCTACCTCGAGGTCGCCTGGCTGCTCATCTACGGCGACCTGCCGACCCCCGCCGAGCTCGAGGAGTTCAGCGAGAAGGTCCGCCGCCACACGCTGCTGCACGAAGACCTCAAGCGCTTCTTCTCGGCCCTGCCGCACACCGCACACCCGATGTCGGTGCTGTCCTCGGCGGTGTCGGCGCTGTCGACCTACTACGAGGACTCGCTCGACCCGCACAACCCCGAGATGGTCGAGCTCTCGACGATCCGGCTGCTGGCCAAACTGCCGGTCATCGCCGCCTATGCGCACAAGAAGGCGCTCGGTCAGGCGTTCCTCTACCCCGACAACTCGCTGAACTTCATCGAGAACTTCCTCAAGCTGAACTTCGGCAACCTCGCCGAGATCTACGAGGTCAACCCGGTGCTGGTGAAGGCTCTCGACCGGCTGCTGATCCTGCACGAAGACCACGAGCAGAACGCCTCCACCTCGACGGTGCGGCTGGTCGGCTCGACCGAGGCCAACATCTTCGCCTCGATCTCGGCCGGCATCAACGCGCTCTACGGCCCGCTGCACGGCGGGGCCAACGAGGCCGTGCTGACCATGCTCGGCAAGATCCGCGACTCCGGCGAGAGCGTGCAGACCTTCATCGACCGGGTCAAGCGCAAGGAAGACGGCGTGAAGCTGATGGGCTTCGGGCACCGGGTCTACAAGAACTTCGACCCGCGGGCCCGCGTCGTCAAAGAGAGCGCCGACGAGGTGCTCGCCGACCTCGGGGTCAGCGACCCGCTGCTCGACATCGCGCGCGAGCTCGAGCAGGTCGCGCTCGCCGACGACTACTTCATCGAGCGCAAGCTCTACCCCAACATCGACTTCTACACCGGCGTGATCTATAAGGCGATGGGCTTCCCGACCCGCATGTTCACCGTGCTGTTCGCGATCGGCCGCCTGCCCGGCTGGATCGCGCACTGGCGCGAGGCGAACACCGACCCGGCGACCAAGATCGGGCGGCCGCAGCAGCTCTATATCGGGGAGCCGGCGCGCGACTGGCCGGCCGCACGGTAGGTCAGCACCCTCCAGTACCCTCGAAGCGTGTTCGGCAGGCTTCGCAAGCGCATCAGGCGCGGTCGTGTCGATGTCGGCACCTACGAGGCCCCCGAGCCGATCGCCCCGCTGCCGGTGGAGGAGATCGCCGAGGAGGGCGTGCTGATCGCGGCGTCCGCCGTGCGTATGGCGGTGAAGAACCGGCAGATCGTGCGCGCCCTGCGCGATCGCGACGACTACAGCGAGAAGGCCGCCATCAAGGCCGCGCGCGAGGTCTTCCGCGCACTCGCCCGCGAGAAGCGGGATGAGGTGGCCCGCCTCGACGACATCATCGAGTACTCCCGGGACCGGCCCGGTCGCGCTCTGCACCAGACCGACTACCGCCGGGGCGACGCCGAGCTGCTCGAGCGCCGCGAACAGGTCTCCGACATCCTCGCCGACCGGCTCGACGAACTCGCCGAAGACGACGAGTACCTGCGCGGCATCGTCGTCGCCGCCCGCGACGCCGCCTGGGATGAGATCGGCTCCTCGATCCAGGCTCAGCTCTCGCGCCGGCCCGAGTTGGAGTCCGACTCGCGGGAGTACCGCGAGCATCGCGAGGCCCGGCTGCGCGAACTCGTCAACGTCGACCTGGCCCTGCTCGAGGCGAGCGCGGAACCGGAGTACTAGGGCATCGGGCACCGGGTCTCGACACGCGGCTGCGCCGCTACTCGACCAGCATCAGGCGTGCAGCGCCGCGTTGAGGGCGACCCCATTGCCCGAACGCGGCAGTACCTCGACGGCGCCGGTCTGCGAGTTGCGGCGGAACAGCAGCCCGGCGACGCCGCTCAGCTCGACGGCCTTCACCACGCGCGGCTCCTCGCCGGGAACCAGGACGGCGACCTTCGTGCCGGCCGTGACGTAGAGCCCCGCCTCGACGACCGAGTCGTCGCCGATCGAGATGCCGATGCCCGAGTTCGCGCCGAGCAGCGCCCGCCGCCCGATCTCGACGCGTTGCGTGCCGCCGCCGGAGAGCGTGCCCATGATCGAGGCACCGCCGCCGATGTCCGACCCGTCGCCGACGACGACCCCCTGCGAGATGCGGCCCTCGACCATCGAGGCGCCGAGCGTCCCCGCGTTGTAGTTCACGAATCCCTCGTGCATGACGGTGGTGCCGGGGGCCAGGTGCGCGCCGAGCCGGACGCGCGCGGCGTCGGCGATGCGCACCCGCGCCGGCAGGACGTAGTCCAGCAGGCGCGGGAACTTGTCGATGCCGTGCGCCGAGATGCCGGAGCGCTGCAGCGCAGGACGCAGCCGGGCGTAGGCCTCCGGGTGCATCGGGCCGGCGGTCGTCCAGACCACGATGGGCAGGTGAGAGAAGATGCCGTCGAGCTCGAGGGAGTTCGGCGTCACGAGCAGGTGCGAGAGCAGGTGCAGGCGCAGGTAGGCGTCCGGGGTCGAGGCGGGGGCGGCATCCGTGTCGATCGCGACGGTGACGAACTCGATGGTGACGTCCCGGCGCTCATCGGGGCCGATGTGCCCGGCCAGCTCGGCGGGCACCGGCTGCACCCCTGCGGGCGCCGAGCCGAGCGCGGGGGAGGGGAACCAGGTGTCGAGGATCGTGCCGTCTCCCGCGACCGTCGCCAGCCCGTGTCCCCACGCCGAAGTCATGCCCCTAGGCTATCGAGGTGCCGACGCTCGACCCGTTCCAGACCTCGCTCGCGATCACCAGGACCATGGTCGACACCTTCTCGGTCTCCGGCTCCGAGAAAGAACTGGCGGATGCCGTGGAGGCCGCCCTGCGCCCGCTCGCGCACCTGCGGGTCGATCGCGACGGCGACACGGTGGTGGCCCGCACCGGACTCGGGCGGCAGCGCCGGGTCGTGATCGCCGGGCACCTGGACACGGTGCCCGTGAACGGGAACATCCCGTCGGAGCTCATCCGGGACGAACTCCACGGCGAGGAGCTCTGGGGTCGCGGCACCGCCGACATGAAGGCCGGCTGCGCGATCCTGCTGAAGCTCGCCGCCGAGCTGGCCGACCCCGCCGTCGACGTGACCTGGGTCTGGTACGACAACGAGGAGGTCGCCGCCGAGTTCAACGGCCTCGGCCGGGTGAGCCGGAACCACCCCGACTGGCTCACCGCCGACTTCGCGATCCTCGCCGAGCCGACCGGCGCCGAGATCGAGGGCGGCTGCAACGGCACCCTGCGTGCCGAGATCCGCACCACCGGCCGCCGGGCGCACACGGCGCGGGCCTGGGCGGGCGAGAACGCCATCCACCGGGCCGTGCCGATCCTCGAGCTGCTCGCCGGATACACCGCGCGCGAGGTCGAGGTCGACGGGCTGGTGTACCGCGAGGGGCTCAGCGCCGTCGGGATCCGCGGCGGGGTGGCCGGCAACGTGGTGCCCGACGAGTGCGTCGTCACCGTCAACTACCGTTTCGCTCCGGACTCCTCGGGGGCCGAGGCCGAGGCGCGCATCCGCGAGCTGTTCGCCGGGCACGAGGTCACCCTGACGGACCTCGCCGACGGCGCCCGGCCGGGGCTGCACGACCCGCTGGCCCAGGGCTTCGTCGCGGCCATCGGCAGCGTGCCGAAACCCAAGTACGGCTGGACGGATGTGGCCCGCTTCGCCGCCCTCGGCATCCCCGCGATCAACTACGGTCCGGGCGATCCGGCACTGGCGCACGCCGACGACGAGCGGGTGCCGGTGGCGCAGATCGAGCGCTGCGAGGCGGGGCTGCGAGCGTGGCTGAGCGCGTGAGCGTGGCTGATCGCATGATCCTGCGCCCGTGGTGGCAGCAGGTCCTGGCGATCTTCCTGGTGTCGCGGGTGATCACCACGGTCATCTTCGGCGTCTTCGCCCTTCTGCAGCCGGCGAGCTACCGCGGGGGAGCGTCGCCGGACATCTTCACGTTCGCGAGCTACTGGGACGGCCAGTGGTACTGGCTGATCAGCCTGCGCGGGTACCCGTCGGTGCTCCCGCTGAACGACGCGGGTCAGGTCGCCGAGAACGCCTGGGCGTTCCTGCCCGGCTACCCCGCGGTGACGTGGGTCGCGACCCTCGGGCACCAGATCCCCTTCCCGCTCGTGGCGCCGCTGGTGTCGACGGCGTTCGCCGCCGGCGCGGCACTGTTGTTCTACAAGCTGATGGCGATGCGGCTGCCCGCGCCGACGGCGCTGTTCGCCGTCGTGCTGTTCTGCGTCGCGCCGCTGTCGCCGATTCTGCAGGTGTCGTACGCCGAGTCGATGGCGTTGTTCCTGCTGTTCGGGGCGCTGATCCTGCTGCTGCAGCGCCGGTATCTGCTGATGATCCCGGTCGCGGTGGCGATGGCCCTCACCCGGCCGAGCGGCCTGGCGTTCGCGCTGCTGATGTTGCTGCATCTCGTGCACAGAGTCCTCACCCGGCAGCGCGACCCGCTGGATGCGCGCTCGTTCCTCGCGATCTGCGCGGCTGGGCTCAGCATCGCCCTCGCGGGCATCGCCTGGCTGCTCGTGGCGTGGGCGGTCACCGGTGACCCCGCCGCGTACACCGACACCGAACTGGTCTGGCGTCGCGCCTACATCGGCGAGACCGAGCTCGTGCCGTTCACCTCGTGGTTCCAGGGCGCCACCTGGTGGCTCGGGTACTGGGGCGTGCCCGCGGAGGCTGCGCTGGGGCTGGGCATCGCATCCGTCGCCGTTCTCGTGATCGGATTCGGGGTGTTCCTGTTCCTGCCCGTCACGCGCCGACTCGGCACCGACCTGCGTCTCTGGATGGCGAGTTACGCGCTGTACCTGCTCGCGGTGTTCTTCCCGCAGTCGAGCACGTTCCGGCTGCTGGTGCCGCTGGCGCCGGGTCTCGGGGCTCTCGCGATCCCGGAATCGCGGGTCTGGCGCGCTGCCCTCGTCGCCCTGGGAATCGCCGGTCAGATCGGCTGGTTGTACATCGCCTGGTGGGTGGACGGGCAGGATTTCACCCCGCCGTGACGCGCGCGGATTTTCGCTCGTCTGCGGATACGGGATAATAGAGGCAGGTTCCACAACAACCGCGAAGGAGACCAACGATGGCAGCCATGAAGCCGAGGACCGGTGACGGACCGATGGAGGCTGTGAAAGAGGGTCGCCTGATCATCGTTCGCGTGCCCCTCGAGGGCGGCGGTCGTCTCGTCGTCTCGGTCAACGACGCCGAGGCCAAAGAGCTCCGTGACGCGCTCAACTCCGCGGTGGAAGCCGCCTAGCGGATCAGTCGGAGAGCTTCACCAGCTGAAGCAGCCCGTCGCCGGACGGGATCAGCGACGCCTGCACGGCGCCGGACTCCTGGATGGTGCTGAGCAGCATCCGGAAGTCGGCGACCGTGTCGTCGCGCTGTGCCGGGTCGGCGACGCGCCCCTTCCAGAGCGCCCGCGCGACGAGCACCAGACCTCCGCGGCGCGCGATGCGCAGGCCGTGCTGCACGTAGTCGAGCACCGAGGTGGCGTCGGCGTCGATCAGCACCAGGTCGTAGGCGCCGTCGTTCATGCGCGGCAGCACCTCGTGCGCGCTGCCGGTGATCAGGCGGATGCGATTGGCCGGCACGTTCGCGTCGGCGAACATCGTGCGCGCCACCTGCTGGTGGTCGTACTCGATGTCGATCGAGGTGAGGATCGCATCGGGCGCCCCGGTCAGCAGCCAGAGTCCGCTGACCCCGGCGCCGGTGCCGACCTCGAGGATCGAGTGCACGCTGCCGGCGGCCGCGAGAACGGCGAGCTGGGCGCCGACCGCCGGCGAGACGGCGTCGACGCCGAGCTCGAGCGAGTGGGCGCGGGCGGTGCGGATCGACGGGACCTCCTCGACGAAGTCCTCCGCGAACTTCCAGCTGAGCTCGTGCTTGGTCACGCTTCACCTTAAGCGCGGGCGCGCCGCCTCCGGCGTAGGCTGTCCCGGTGTCCTTCGGTCTGACCTTCGACAAGCTGCTGATCATCGCGATCATCGCTGTCTTCCTGATCGGACCGGACCGCCTGCCCGGCTACGCAGCGCAGCTCGCCCGCCTGGTGAAGTCGTTGCGGTCGATGGCCGACGGGGCCAAGGAGCGCATGCGCGAGGAGATGGGCCCCGAGTTCGACGAGGTCGACTGGAGCAAGCTCGACCCGCGCCAGTACGACCCGCGACGCATCATCCGTGAGGCGCTCGCCGACGAGGTCGCCCCGGTGAAACCGGTGACCCCCTCTGCGACACCGCGCTACATCGAGTCGGCCTACGAGCAGCGTCAGCGCAAGCTCGGCAAGGCCCGGCCGGCACCGTTCGACGCCGAGGCGACCTAGCGCGCGCCGCACCCCGTTCTGCAGGAGTGCTCCGTTCTGCAGGAGTTTGCGGCCCCGAAGTACCTTCGGGGCAGGCGGATCTCCTGCACAACAGTCGCGTCCTGCAGAACGGAGGGGGGTGGACTCAGCGGCGGCGGATCGCCTTCTCGATGCGCAGCAGCAGCAGCATCGGCGACACCATCTTCGCCCACTCGGCCCCCGAGGTCGGCAGGGTGAGCAGCCCCGTGTTGTCGGCGACGGTGTGGGCCTCCGCGAAGCGCAGCAGGCCCTCCGGCCCGTTGCGGCGGCCGAGCCCCGACTGCTTCACTCCGCCCATCGGGGCATCCATGCTGCCGAACGACGCGCGGTAGCCCTCGTTGACGTTGACGGTGCCGGCGGCCATGCGGCGAGCGACCCGGCGAGCCCGCGCACGGGTGCGTCCGAACACCGCTCCGTTGAGGCCGTACTCGGTATCGTTGGCGGCGGCGATCGCGGCATCCTCGTCGTCGACGACCACGACCGACACGACCGGCCCGAAGGTCTCGGCGGTCGCGCACTTCATGTCAGGGGTCACATCGGTGAGCACGGTGGGCTCGACGAAGTACGGCCCGATGTCGGGCCGGGCGTTGCCGCCGGCCAGCACGGTGACGCCCTTCTTCTTGGCGTCGTCGATGTGCGCCATGACGTTCTCGAGCTGCTGTGCGGTGGCAAGAGAGCCGAAATCGGTCGAGTAGTCGAAGGCCGGCCCGATCCTGAGGCTCTGTACCCGGGCCGCCAGCGCCGGGATGAACGTGTCGGCGACCCCCTTCAGCACGTAGATGCGCTCGGCAGAGACGCACAACTGACCGGATGCGGTGAAGCTGAAGTTGGCGACCGCGGCGGCGGTCTTCACCGGATCGATGTCGTCGAGCACGATGGCGGCGTTCTTGCCGCCGAGCTCCATCGACGATCCGACGAGCCGGCCGGCGGCACGCTCGGCGACCCGGCGTCCGGTGGCCGTGGAGCCCGTGAAGACGACGTAGTCGCCCGCATCGACGACCGCGTTGCCGATGGTGGCGCCGTCACCCGTGACGACGGCCCAGAGCGCCGCCGGCAGCCCGGCGTCGATGAACGCCCGGCGCGCCGCCAGGATCGAGATCGCGCCCTGGTTGTCGGCCTTCTGGATGACGCCGTTGCCCGCAGCGAGGGCGGGGGCGATGTCCATGACGGCGAGCGACAGCGGGTAGTTCCACGGGGTGACGACCGCGACGACGCCCTTGGGCGTGTAGTGCACGCGCGGGGAGAAGACGAACGGGATGCCGCCCCGGCGCCGGCCGCCCCTCAGCACCCGGCGGGCCGAGAGCGCGTTGTAGCGGGTCGAGTTGGCGGCGTTGAAGACCTCCTCGAAGGCCTGGCCGCGGGTCTTGCCAGTCTCGGTCTGCACGGCGTCGAGCAGCTCTTCGCGGCGCTCCAGCAGCAGATCGTGCGCCCGCAGCAGCACGCTGCGCCGGTGCGCCTCGCCGGCGGACCACCATGCTGCCTGGGCGACGCGCGCCGCCGCGGTGGCGTCCGCGACATCCTGCACCGAGCTGAGCGGCAGCTCGTGGAGCAGCTCGCCGGTGAAGGGGGCGATCACCCGCGCGGTGTCGCCGGAGGTGGCCGTGAGGTCGCGGACGAGATCGGCCAGCGCCGCCCGTTCGATCGTTGAACCGGACATGGGCTCAGTGTAGGCGCGCCCGTGGATATGCTGCCGAAGTGGACAAGCTCAGCGCGGGCACCGTCGCCCGCTACGCAGCCGGCTCGATCGGCACCGGCGGGTTCGGCACGCTTCCGGGCCTGGTGCTGCTCATCTTCCTGACCGACACCCTCGGGGTGTCGCCGTTCTGGGCCGGGGCGCTCATCATCGTCGCGAAGGTGTGGGACGTCGTCATCGATCCGGTGATCGGCGCTCGCAGCGATCACAGCCTCGCGGTGACCGGATCGCGCCGCCGGTACATGCTGCTCGGTGCCCTGCTGCTGCCCGTGTTCTTCTTCGCGACGTTCGCCGTCCCGGCCGCCCTCGCGCCCGAGTGGGCGGCGGTGTGGGTGCTCGTGGCGTTCCTGCTCTCGGCGACCGCGTTCAGCCTGTTCCAGGTGCCCTACATCGCGCTTCCCGCCGAGCTCGTGCAGGACTACGACGTGCGCACGCGGCTGCTCTCAGCGCGGGTGGTCGTACTGAGCTTCGCCATCCTGCTGTTCGGTGCCGGCGCCACCGAGATCCGCGACGCGTTCGAGGACCCCCGCCTCGGCTACCTGGTGATGGCGCTCGTCGCCGGTCTGCTGATCGGCGCGGGCATGCTGGTCGCCGTGTTCTCGGCGCCGAAGAACGTGCGCGGTGCCGACCTTGCACGCTCATCGATCGCCGAGAATTTCCGGCTCGGATACGCGGCGCTGCGGCGCAGCCAGCCGTTCCGCGCGCTGCTGGCGACCTTCGTGCTGCAGGGGCTCGCCACGGGCATCATGCTCGCGGGGGCATCGTTCATCGCGAAGTACGTGCTCGACACCGGGGTCGCAGTCCTGTTCGTGTCGCTCATCGCGCCGGCGCTGATCTTCGCACCGGTCTGGAGCATCATCTCCCGCCGCATCGGCAAGGAGCGTTCGTTCGTCATCGCCTCCGTCATCTACGCGATCGCGGCGGCATCGCTGCTCGTGCTGATCTGGGCTCCGGGCGTCTGGCTCTACGCTCCGGTCGCCGTCGCGGGCGCTGCCTACGCGGGCATGCAGGCCCTGCCGATGTCGATGCTGCCCGACGTGATCTCGCACGACGCGAAGTCCAACGGGCCGGGGCTCGCCGGATCGTTCGGCGGCGTCTGGACGGCAGGCGAGACCGCCGGCATGGCGCTCGGCACCGGTGTCGTCGGCATCATCCTCGGGCTGTCGGGGTACGTCGAGTCGGCCGCCGGCGAGACCGTCGTGCAGCCCGCCTCGGCGATCACCGGCATCATCGTCAGCTTCAGCGCCGTGCCCGCGGTCATCATGGTGCTCAGCCTGCTGACGCTCGCGAGGTACCGGCTGCGGAAGGCGGACATCGAGGCATGAGGTTCGACTCCGCGGGCATCCTGGCCCGCCTCGAGGAGCTGCGCGCGGCCGACGCCCCCACCCACGGCGGGCGGGTGCTCAGCTACGTCTACGACTCCGGCCTCGCCGAGCTGGACGAACTCGCGGCCGCTGCGATCCGCGCGGTGCAGCCGGTGAACGGACTCGACCCCACGACGTTCACCTCGGTGGCCACCCTGGAACGCGAGCTCGTCGCGTTCGTGCGCGACCTGCTGCACGGCGACGGCGAGGTGGTCGGCTCGGTCACCACGGGCGGGACCGAGAGCTGCCTGCTCGCCGTCAAGACGGCGCGGGATGCCTGGCTCGCCGCCCGCGGTCTCGAACCGGGAGCAGGCCGGCCGCGCCTGGTCGCCTCCGTGACCGTGCACGCCGCGTTCCAGAAGGCGGCGCACTACTTCGGGCTCGAGCTGGACCTCGTCCCGGTCGGCGCTGACGGGCGCGTGGTCGCGGCGGACATCGAGGCCCGGCTCGGCGACGACGTCGCACTCGTGGTCGTGTCGGCTCCCTCGTACCCGTTCGCAGCCCTCGACCCGGTGGAGGCGATCGCGGCGCTGGGGGCCGGCCGCGGCATCCCGGTGCATGTCGATGCGTGCATCGGGGGGCTGGTGCTGCCGTTCTGGCCGGGCCTGCCCGGCTGGGACTTCGCGGTCCCGGGCGTGACGAGCATCAGCGCGGACCTGCACAAGTTCGGCTACGCGCCGAAGGGCGTCTCGGTGCTGCTGCAGCGCGGGCGCGACCGCCAGCGCGGGCAGTTCTTCGCCACCACCCGCTGGCCGGGCTACCCGGTGGTGAACCCGACGATCCTCGGCTCGAAATCGGCGGGTCCGCTCGCCGCGGCCTGGGCGATCGTGCAGGCGCTCGGGGTGGACGGATTCCGCGAGCTGGCCGGCTCGTGCCGGCGCTCGACCGAGGCGCTGCGCGCCGCGATCGACGGCATCGAGGGGCTGCGGGTGCTGGGGGATCCGGTCGGGCCGCTGCTGGCGGTCGCCGCCGACGAGGCGGTGCCGCAGGAGCGCCGGGTCGACCCGCACCACTGGGCGGATGCCGCCCGCGGACTCGGCTGGGTGCTGCAGCTGCAGCCCGGCGTCGCGGGCATGCCCCCGACGACGCATCTCACGATCACCCCGGTGACCGAGGCCGGGCTGCCCGAGCTGGTGCCGGCGCTGATCGCCGCGGCGGATGCGGTGCGCGGCATCGCGCACGTCGACGCGCGTCCGCTGCTGGCCGGCCTCGGCGCCCTGCCCGAGACGCTCGGCTCCGAGACCGCGTGGGCGCTGTTGCAGGGATTCGGAATCGGGGGGCCTTCGAGCTCAACCGCCGGAACGCTTCCCGAGCAGCTCGCTCCGCTGCTCGCGCTCATCGAGGTGCTGCCTCCGCCGCTCGCGGAACGGCTGCTGACGGAGCTGATCGCGCGGCTCGCGGAGCCGGCCTGAGCCGCGCCCGCGGCGGCCCGACGGGCGGCCCGATCGTTTCTCAGGACCGGGTGTGTCGGGTGAGGCTGCTGCGGCTCACGACCCCCACTCGCCCCACCCGACACACCCGGTCCTGAGTTACGCGAGGGGGATCAGGTGTGCAGCAGCAGGAACTCGTGCGCCTCGTCGCGGAGAGCCTGGATGACGAGCCGCACCGACGGACGCACCGCCACCTCGGGCCGCTGCAGCGCCCAGATCACGCGTTCCGACCTGATGCCGGCGAGCGGCCGGGTCACCAGCCCGTTCTCGTGGTCGCGGGTGGTGTAGCGCGGCAGGATCGCGATGCCGTGGCCGGCGGCGACCATCGATTCGGCGATGCCGTTGTCGATGAAGCGCTGCACGACATCCGCCTGCAGCCCGGTGATCGCCTCGATGCGCTGCAGGATGCGGTCGAACGGCAGGCTGTCGGGGACCCCGATCCAGCGTTCGCCGATCACATCCGACGGGGTGAGCTCGCTCTTGGCGGCGAGCGGGTGTCCCTCGGGCAACGCGATATCGAGCGGTTCGCGCATGAGCTCGGTGATCACCAGGCCGCGGTCGCGCCAGCCGGGCAGCACCCCCGGAGCGTCGGCGACGACGATGTCGTGGTCGGGGGTGAGGTCGGCGAAGTCGGGCAGCAGGGGGTCCTGGTCGCTGCAGATGACGGTGAGTCCGGCGACGTCCTCGATGCGGTGCAGCACACCGGGCAGCAGCATCTGGCCGACGCTCGGGAAGACGGTCACCGTGACCTCGCCGCGCGGCTGCTCGACGAACTCGGCCCAGACGCTCTCGGCCTTCTCGATGGCGACGGCCACATCCTTGGCCGTCTCGGCGAGCATCCGACCCGGCGGGGTCAGTGTCAGGCCACGTCCGGAGCGCTGGGTGAGGGCGACGCCCGCCTCGCGTTCCAGGGCCTTGAGCTGCTGCGACACGGCGGACGGCGTGAGGTGCATCGCCCGCGCGACGGCGGTCACGGTGCCGCGCTGAGCGAGTTCGCGCAGCAGGCCGAGGCGGCGTACATCCATGTAGTCAGACTACATCCAGAGTGCAGAGGGATTCGCTTGTGCTACATGGTTGCCCGGCTGGACACTTGACGCATGTTCGAAATGATCCCGCTCGCCGCGATCTCGCTGGTCGCGATCGTCTCCACGGTCCTCGTGACCGGCCGCGACGGCTACCGTCGCGCCCCCCGCAAGCACTGAGCCGGTCGAGTCGCCCATGATGGGCTCATGAGACTCGCCGTGCTCGCCGTCCCCCTCGTCCTGCTGGCCGGATGCGTCCCTGCGCAGGCGAGGCTCGTCACCGATTCCGAGACCTTCGCCGTCGTGGCGCCGCCGGCCGACCACGGCATGGACGCGCTGCTCGTCGGCACCGTCGTTCTCGACGACGATCACTGCTGGGCCGTCGAGGTGGAGGACGCCGGCATCCGCCAGGTGATGTGGCCGGAGGGCACCTACCTCGAGGACGGCCTGCGCCTGCCCGGATTCGACGCGGGATTCGCCGCCGGCGACGCCATCGAACTCGGCGGCGGCGAACTCACCTCCGCCGAGGACCACCTGCCCTGCTGGGCCGAGGGCGAGATCTACTGGCTGGTGTCGCCGGCCTAGCGCCCGATGTAGATGTGATCCGCATCGAGCGGATCGACCCAGGCGTCGTAGCTGCCCCCCGGACGCCAGTGCCGCGCGAACGCAGGCCCGAAGATGTGCTCGTAGAGGATGACGCGCGGTTCGGCGTCGCCGTCCTCGAGCTCGAACTCGCCGACGACGATCTGCACCCCGCGGTAGCGGCGCTCGCTGGTCTCGCGGCGGATCAGCGTGGCGCGGGCGAGCCGGCCCTCGGCGATCAGGCGCGCCGCGTCGCGGAACCGCTCATCGAAGGCGGCCTCTTCGCTCAGCTCGATCGTGTTCATGCTGCACCTCGTGCTCCGATCATCGCTCACTCAGCGCGGTTGGACCGGCAGCGCGCGCCCGGCGAGTCCCCGGGCGCGATTCGCGAGCTGATCGGCGAGCCCCGCGATGGCGGCGGCGGCCGGGTCCTCCGGATGCGTCAGCACGACGGGCGCGCCGGCATCGCCTCCCACGCGCACCGCCAGGCTGGTGGGGATGCGGGCGAGTACCGGCACCTCGAGCCGGGCGGCGAGGGCGTCGCCGCCGCCGCTGCCGAACAGCTCGCCGGTGAGGTTCTCGACGACCCCGATCACGCTCTGCCCGGTCTGGCGGGCCACCAGCCCGCTGCGCTCGGCCACCTCCGCCGCCGCGGGCTGCGGGGTGGTCACCACGAGCACCTCGGCCTGCGGCAGCAGCTGCCCGAGCGAGATCGCCACGTCGCCGGTGCCCGGCGGCAGATCGAGCAGCAGCACGTCGAGGTCGCCGAAGAAGACGTCGGTGAGGAACTGCTGCATCGTGCGGTGCAGCAGCGGCCCCCGCCAGGAGACCGCGGCGGGCCCCTCCAGGAACATGCCGATCGAGATGACCTTCACCCCGTGCGCGATCGGCGGCAGGATCATCTCGCCCACCCGGGTCGGGCTCGCCTGGGCGATGCCCAGGATGCCGGGGATCGAGAACCCGAACACGTCGGCGTCGATCAGTCCCACCCGCAGGCCGCGCGCCGCGAGGCTCACCGCGAGGTTCGCGGTGAGGGTCGACTTGCCCACCCCGCCCTTGCCGCTGGAGATCGCGAACACCTTGGTCAGCGAGTCCGGTCCGAACTGCGAAGCGCGGGTGCCGCGCAGCCGCGAGGTGAGTGCCTCGCGCTCGGCCGGGGTCATCACCCCGATCTCCAGTTCGAGCCGCTCGATTCCGGGCACGGAGGCGACCGCCTCGCGGACGGAACGTTCGATGGTGTCCGCGGCGGGGCATCCGACGATGGTCAACCGGAGGTCGACATGCGCGACGCCGCCGGCGACGGTCACGTCGCGCACCATGTCGAGCTCGGTGATCGGGCGGCGGATCTCCGGATCCTGCACGCGCGCGAGAGCGGCCCGGACCGCCTCGGCGCTCACTTGCCGGACTCCTCGCCCTCGAGCTCCTCCAGCAGAGCGCGCAGTTCGGCGCGGATGAAGTCCTTCGTCGCCATGTCGCGCATCGCCAGGCGCAGCGCGACGACCTCGCGGGCGAGGTATTCGGTGTCGGCGAGGTTCCGCTCGGCCCGCTGGCGGTCCTGCTCGATCTGCACCCGGTCGCGGTCGTCCTGCCGGTTCTGCGCCAGCAGGATGAGCGGGGCGGCGTAGGAGGCCTGCAGCGACAGGATCAGGGTCAACGTCGTGAAGCCCAGCGCCTGCGAGTCGAAGCGCCAGCCCACCGGGCCGATCGAGTTGTACACCATCCAGGCGATGACGAACAGCGACAGGATGACGAGGAACCACGGCGTGCCCATCGCACGGGCGATGCCCTCGGTGAAGCGGCCGAAGCGGTCGCGCCGCTCGAACAGGCCGGTGCGCAGCGAGGAGCGGCCCTTCGGGTCGTCGAATCGGTTATCGGCGCGGGCCATGGGTCGTCCTCCTTCCGCGGCTGACAGGGATCGCAGCTGTCGATGAGCTCACCGGCTCGGGCTCGTCGCCTGCCGTACTTCGCCAGTCGTCGGGCAGCAGATAGTCGAGGACGTCGTCAATGGTCACCACCCCGACGAGGCGGTGGTTCTCATCGACCACGGGCAGCGAGACCAGGTTGTACGAGGCGAGGATGCGCGAGACCTCGGCCGCGCTGGTGTCGGGCGAGGCCGGCTCGAGGCTGGTGTCGAGCAGGGTGCCGAGCCGTTCGTGCGGCGGGTAGCGCAGCATCCGCTGGAAATGCACGACCCCGAGGTAGCGGCCGGTCGGGGGCTCGTAGGGCGGCAGCGTCACGCACACCGCGGCACCCAGGGCCGGAGCGAGTTCGTGCCGGCGGATGAGCGCGAGACCCTCGGCGACGGTGGCGTCTGCCGAGACGATGATCGGCTCGGTGGTCATCAGGCCACCCGCGGTGTCGGGGTGGTAGGCCAGGAGCATGCGGACGTCCTCGGCCTCCTCCGGCTCCATGAGCTCCAGCAGGGCCTCGCCGCGCTCCTCGGGCAACTGCGCGATGAGGTCGGCGGCGTCGTCGGGCTGCATCTGGTCGAGGACGTCGGCGGCGCGGGCGTCGTCCAGCCGGGCGAGCAGCTCGACCTGGTCCTCCTCCGGCATCTCCTCCAGTGCGTCGGCGAGCCGGCCGTCGGGCAGTTCGCCCGCGACCTCGATGCGCCGCTCCTCCGGCAGGTCGAGCAGGGTGCTGGCGAGGTCGGCGGGACGCAGGTCGGAGTAGGTCGCGATCAGCTGCTCGGCCGACTGCGCCTCGCCCTTCGCCGCCTTCTCCCGGGTCGCCGTCCACGGCGCGAACAGCGTCGCTCCCTTGCTGAAGGGGGCGACCCCCGTGCGCGGCCGCCGCAGGAACAGGTCGCCGACCGCCCACTCTCCGGGGGCGACCTCTTCGATCGCGACGTCTTCGATGACGGCCTCGCCCGATCCGTCGCGCAGCACCACCTTGCGCCCGAGCAACTCGGAGATGACGCGGACCTCGCCGCCGCGCTGCTCGAAGCGGCGCAGGTTGATCAGCCCGGTGGTGATGATCTGCCCGGAGCCGATGCTGGTGACCCGCCCGATCGAGAGGAACACCCGGCGCTTGCCGGGGATCTCGACGACGAGGCCGACGACCGTCGGGCTCTCGTTCTTGCGGTACACCACGAGCACGTCGCGGGCCTTGCCGACCCGGTCGCCCGCGGGGTCGAAGACGGAGCACCCGGCCAGTCGGGCGACGAAGACTCTCGTGGCGCTCACGCTGTAAACCCTAGTCCGCACGTGGGAGGATGACCCCGTGAGCACACCCCGAGCAGGACGCGGCCCCGGCGGCCGTCAGGTCGCCTTCCAGACGGTGCCCAAGGGCGAGGTTCTGGGCACCTACGACACCTATCTCGAGGCCCAGGAGCGGGTGGACCATCTCGCCAAGGCCGAGTTCCCGGTCGGGCGGGTCTCGATCGTCGGCAACGACCTCAAGAGCGTCGAACGGGTCACCCGCAAGCTCTCCTGGAGCCGTGCGGCCCTGGAGGGCGCGCTCAGCGGCGCCTGGTTCGGTCTGTTCATCGGGCTGCTGTTCTCGTTCTTCACCCCGCCCGAGCAGTTCAGCTGGAGCATCTTCGGCGCCGCGATCCTCATCGGTGCGGCATTCGGGATGCTGTTCCGCCTGGTCTCGTACGGCATCTCCCGGCGCTCCCGCGACTTCGAGTCGATGTCGCAGGTGCTCGCCAGCAGCTATCAGGTGCTCGTCGACGCCGAGCTGGTGGAGCAGGCCAGGGACGCCCTGGCCCGCCCCAAGCAGGACTAGCTCGCCGGGACGAGGTTCACCGTCGCCCGGCCTTGCGGGCGAAGACCACCGACGACCAGGCGATGCCGGCCACCAGGATGAGGGCGATCCAGGCGGCGGCCCATGCCGCATCCGCGCCCGGATCGGTGCCGAGCAGCAGCGCGCGGATCGTCTCGATGATCGGGGTGAGCGGCTGGTTGTCGGCCACCCACTGCAACCAGGCGGGCATCGTGTCGACCGGCACGAACGCGCTCGAGACGTACGGCAGGAACATCAGGAAGAAGCCGTAGCCGCTCGCGGCCTCGGGGCTCGATGCGGCCAGCCCGATCGCGGCGAACAGGTAGGTCATCGCCAGGATGTACGCCCCCACGATGGCGACCACCCCGGCCCAGCCGAGGGGGCTCGCGTCGGGGCGGAAACCCACGAGCACCGCGACGCCGACCACGATCCCGGTGGCGAGGAGGTTCCGCAGCAGGCTCGCGACCACGTGTCCGGTGATGACCGCCGAGGCCCGCACCGGCATGGTGCGGAATCGGTCGATGATGCCGGCGGTCATGTCCGATGCCACGTCGGTGGCCACGGTGGCGGCCCCGAACCCGGCGCAGAGCAGGATGATCCCGGGCACCACGTAGTCCACGTAGCCGCCGTCCTCGTCGATGGCCCCGCCGAACACGTAGGTGAACAGCAGCATGAGGATGGTCGGCAGGGCGATCGCCATGACGAGGGCGTCGGGCGTGCGCAGCGTGTGGATGATGCTGCGCCGGATGAAGGTGGTCTCGGCCCGCAGCGGCGGGGCGGTGAGGGCGGTCATGAGCGGGCCTTTCCGGTCAGGGTGAGGAACACGTCGTCCAGGGTCGGGCGGCGCAGGGTGATGGCGGCCGCATCGTCGACCGCGCCGAGGGCACGGCGCAGGCCGGCGGCGCTGCCGTCGGTGGGGACCTCGCCGAGGATCTCGCCGTCGGGTCCGCGTACCTCGACGACCTCGCCGCCGACGCGGGCCTTGAGCGCGCCGGGCGTGCCCTCGGCCACGATGCGGCCCTCGCGCAGGACGACGATGCGGTCGGCCAGCTGGTCGGCCTCCTCGAGGTACTGGGTGGTGAGCAGCACGGTCGTGCCGTTGTCGGCGAGGTGGCGGATGACGCTCCAGAGTTCCTGCCTGCTCGCCGGGTCGAGCCCGGTGGTCGGCTCGTCGAGGAACACCACCGGCGGGGTCGCGAGAAGCGAGATGGCGAGGTCGAGGCGCCGCCGCATCCCGCCGCTGTAGGTCTTGACCCGCTTGCGCGCGGCCGCGGTGAGGTCGAACCGCTCCAGGAGGGCGGCGCTGCGTTCGGCGGCCTGGGCTCGGGTGAGGCCGATGAGCCCGGCCATCATCCGCAGGTTCTCATCGCCGGTCAGCACCTCGTCGACCGCGGCGGACTGCCCGGTGAGGCTCAGCCGGGTCTTGACCGCCTGGCGCTCGCGGACGACGTCGAGGCCGTCGATCCGTGCCGTCCCGGCGTCGGGCCGGATGAGCGTGCTGAGGATGTTGATGAGGGTGGTCTTGCCTGCGCCGTTCTCGCCGAGGAGGGCGACGATCTCGCCGCGCGCGACGTCGAGGTCGATGCCGCACAGCACCTCCTGGGTGCCGAACGACTTGGTCACGCCGCGGACGGCGATCATGTCGGTCATGGTGTCCTTTCCGCCGTAAACTGTTTACGGCGATAACTGTTTTAGTAATACACAGTCGAGGTAGGCTGTCAAGCATGGATGACAGCCCGGACGAACCCGAGCTGCCCCGCGCGGTCGCGTTGGCGTGGGGTGTCGCGGCGAGCCCGCAGCGCGGACCCAAGCGCGAACTCAGCATCGAGCGCATCGTCGAGGTCGCAGTGCGGCTGGCCGACGACGGCGGGCTGGCCGCGGTGTCGATGGCGGCCATCGCGGGCGAGCTCGGCGTCACGTCGATGGCGCTCTACCGCTACGTCACCAGCAAAGACGACCTGCTCGTGCTCATGCAGGAGGACGGGATCGGATTGCCGCCCGAGCAGATCCGCGAGGCGGCCACGGGGGGCTGGCGCGCGGGCCTTGAGGCCTGGTCGATCGCGATGAGCGCGATCTACCGCGAGCACCCCTGGCTGCTCGACGTGCCGATCGAGGGAACGCCCACGACCCCGAACAACCTCGCCTGGCTCGATGTCGCGCTCGAGGTGCTCGCCGCGGTTCCGCTGGATGGCGAGCAGAAGACCTCCGCGATCCTCGCCCTCATCGCGCAGGCCCGGTGGGAGAGCCACATCATCCGCGGCTACGCTCAGGCGATGACCGCGGCCGGGGGAGACGC
This sequence comes from Pseudolysinimonas sp., assembly GCA_035556655.1. Taxonomy (GTDB): domain Bacteria; phylum Actinomycetota; class Actinomycetes; order Actinomycetales; family Microbacteriaceae; genus JBDSKH01. The sequence goes on along the minus strand of DATMFW010000026.1, from coordinate 16,753 downwards.
GGACCAGCTCGACCGGCAGACCGAGCGGATGCTGGGCCGGCTGGTCAGTGCCGAGGCGCTTCCGCATGTGCACGAGGCGCTGCAGACCGGGGTGTTCTCGCCCGACGCGGCCGGGGACCCCTTCGCGTTCGGGCGCGCGCTCGTGCTCGACGGGCTGGAGGCGCTGATCTCCGGGCGGGTCGCGCCGCCGGTCGCCCCGGAGGTGGATCCGTTCGCCGCCGTCGTGGAACGCGACCCCAAGGTCAAGGAGGCGGTCAAGGCGCGCCGCGAGGTCGAGAAGCACCTCCGCGAGGCACGCAAGCGCGAACGCGACATGCGCCGCAACGCCCGGGAGCGCGCGCGCCGGTAGTGCGGCTCAGACCCGGCCGAGGAACTCCTGCAGCCGGTCCTGCAGCGGGGTGCGGTCGTACTGGGCCACCATCGCTCCCGCCATGCGCACGGGGTCGCCGAAGAAGAAGTACTCGTAGAGCGACTCGCGCCCCGCGAACCCGCTCACGGATGCGTCGACCGCCAGCTTGAACAGGCGGATGCGTTCCTCCGCGGTCACCGTCGCGCCCTGCAGGAACATGTCGATGTCCCCGCGGGCCTCGGGATTGGCGAGGTCGTACTCGCCGGGCAGCGCCATCAGACCCGAGGCCGAGAACTTGCGGATGATCTGCGGCAGCCGCGGCGACACGTGCTTGGGGTACCAGTTGCGGGCCGCGTTCAGGGTCTCCCAGCGCGGCAGGAACACCCCCTCCTCGTTGAGGGCGCCCTCCGCCTCGGCGGCGCGGATCAGCGCCTTGCCGATCTCGACGTACGAGATCAGCTCGGCCAGGTCCTCCTGGATGTGCTGGAACCCGCCGATGCCGATCGCATCGGCGATCTCGCCGGCCAGCCCGAGATAGAACTCGGTCTTGGCCAGCGTCCGGCAGATCACCTGGTGGGTCATCAGGGCGCCGGCTCCCGTCGCGGAGTAGAACGCGTTGCAGAGCTCGGGGTGTCCGAGCAGGAAGACGCGCTCGTTCGGGACGAACACGTCCTCGAAGACGACCGCCGCATCCATCTCGTCGAAGCGCGAGGCGAGCGGCTCGTTGAAGCTGCCGCCGCCGTTGTAGAGCGAGCTGCGGCAGTAGTACTTCAGGCCTGGAGCGTCGTTCTGGATGGCGAACGCGAACGAGTACGGGGCGTCCTCGGGGCTGCCGCGCAGCACCGTCGATGGGAAGACCAGCAACTCGTCGGCGACCGGGGCGACCGTGGCCAGCATCCGGGCGCCGCGGATCACGATGCCGTCGGAGCGCTCCTCCACGATCCGTGCGGCAGGGGCGCCCCCGTGCTCGGAGGCCGACGGCGACCGGTTGACCTGCGGCGGGATCAGCGTGTGGGTGGCCAGCAGATCGTTCTCGCGGGCCATCTCGTAGTACGCCCGGATGCGCTCGGCGAATACCGGATCCGCCTGGCCGAAGAAGGCCTCGGCCGTCGCGAGCGCGGTGAGCGCGCTGTTCATGTAGTCCGCCGAGCGGCCGAGGAAGCCCTGGGACCACTCGGCCCAGGTCGAGTGCGCGGCGCGGCGCCGGCGCAGATCGGCCTCGGACCGCGGCACCAGGAACGACGTCGCCACCGGATCACCGCTGGTCGGCGACGTGAAGGTCAGCGCGGAACGGTGGCGCCGGTCGTGCTGCATGTCGAACAGCGCGGCATGGGTGAGCGCGTTCTGGCGGAACGCCGGATGCTCGGCCACCTGGGAGGTCACCACCTCGCCGTCGATGACGATGTGCGGCGACATCGCGTTGAGCGCGTCGAGGTACTGCCGGCCGGTGCGGATGCCCACGGGTCCTCCAGATCAGAGCAGGTCCTCGTGACCGCTGTCGAGTTCGGCGATGGTCACGAACCGGCCGTCGACGAACCCGAGCGCCGGGCCCGAGCGGTAGTCGAAGTGCTGCACCCGGCCGAGGAAGAGAGTGTGGTCGCCGCCGTCGTATTCGGCCCAGGGTGTGCACTCGAAGTGCGAGAGCGCGCCGGCGATGCGCGGGGCGTGGTCGCCCTCCAGCCAGACCGGCCCGGTCGACGGGCGCCCGGCGAAATGCGTGGCGAGCGCCTGCTGCTCGGCACCGAGCACGTTGATGGTGAACGGGCGGCCCGAGAGCAGCTCGTGGCTGGTGACGCTGCGCTGGATCGACACCAGCACCAAGGGCGGATCCATCGACACCGAGGTGAACGAGTTCACGGTGATCCCGCGCCGCTCGGGACTGCCGTCGGGCAGGACCGCGTCGTAGGTGACGACCGCCACCCCCGTCGCGAACCGCCCCAGACTGCCCCGGAAGAAGTGGGACGGCGGGCGGTAGAGCTTCGAGGCCGGATCGAATCCCGGGGCAGTCGCGATCATGGTGAAACGGACGATAACCCCGCCCGGAACGGGGCGGCAATGTCCGAGAGTGAGCAGATCCGGTTCCGGGAAACTCATCACTTCCAGCCAAGCCACACGGCCCGCGGCGCGACTATCGTGCAGGGAGACGACGAGGAGGTTGCCCGTGACCATCGAGCCCCGGCGTGGTCCCGCCGTGCAGGTGCGCGAGGTGCGCACCGCATCCGTGCCCGAATGGAGCACCGCGGTCTCGCACTCGTTCGTGCCGCTGCAGGTGCTCGACGCCGTCGAGGACTTCCGCGGCCGGATGCGGGGGCGGCGGGTCGACGACATCTTCCTGTCGACGGTCAACGCCTCCGCGCACACCGTGGAGCGCACGCCCCGCCTGATCGGCGACTCGGACCGGTTGTACTACAAGCTGACGCTGCAGATCGGGGGCACGGCGATCCTGGTGCAGGACGGTCGCGAGGCGGTTCTGCAGCCCGGCGACGTCGCCATCTACGACACCGGACGGCCCTACACGCTCTCCGTCGACGAGGGCACCGACGCCGTCGTCATCATGTTCCCGCAGGACAAGCTGGAACTCAGCCACCAGCAGGTCAGCACCCTCACCGCGGTCCCGCTGTCGCTGGGGACCGGCCTCGGGCAGATGGTCAGTCCCTTCCTGCACCAGGTGGGACGCAACCTCGACCTGCTGCACGGGTCGGCCGGCATGCGCATCGTGCGGACCACCGTCGACCTGGTCGGCACCATGCTCACGCACGAGCTCACCAGCCGCGGGACCTCCGCCGACGACCGGCGCTCGGTGCTGATGTTCGGCGTCTACGACTTCATCAACCGCAACCTGGCATCGCACGAGCTCGGTCCCGAGATGATCGCGCGCGCCAGCTACATCTCGGTCGGCTATCTGCACAGCCTGTTCCGGGCACGGGGCACCACGGTGAACGCGTGGATCCGGGAGCGCCGGCTCGAGAACGCCCGCCGCGACCTGCTGGACCCGCTGCTGGCGGGCCGCTCGATCGCGGCGATCGCCGCGAGCTGGGGCTTCCCGGATGCCGCGCATTTCAGCAAGGTGTTCCGGGCCGTCGTCGGGGTCAGCGCATCGGAGTATCGCGCGACCGCCGGCGACGTTCAGTTCGAGATCGGGTAGTGCATGACGATCGCGCCGCCGGTGGCGTAGCGCGGCACATCCGCCTGCACTGCGGCGCCCTCGGGGGATCCGAGGGCCGCCCCCATCGCCGGGGCATCGGCGAAGTCGGCCTCGAATACCGCGAAGTACGGCGCCTCGCCCTCGGGGGAGGCGACATCGAGCGAGTAGCGGTGGGCGATCAGGCCCGGCAGCTGCGCGACGAGCGGCAGGTGGGTGCCGAGGTAGTGGCTGCGGAACGCCTCGGGGTCGGCGGGCGCCGGGTACAGGACGACGAGCTTGTGCATGGCCCGGCCCCCGTCAGCTCGCGACCGGGGCGTGGCGCCCGATCCAGTCGAAGGTGGCCTCGGGCGAGGACAGCAGCTGCCACTGCGCCACCGGGTCGTTGAAGTTCTGGGTGAACTCATCCGCCAGCGGCTTGCTCTGGGACATGGCACCGAGCAGCTGGGGGATGTGGTCGGCCGGGGGCAGCCCGATCATGGCGTTGGTCCAGTCGTTGACCGCCTCGATCCGCTCGCGACGCCGATCGGCGACGAGCCGGCCGAACGCCGCGCCGAACTCCGAGGACTCCGCGATGGTGTCCGCGACGACCTGAGCGGAGTACGACGCCGAGTTCGCGCCCTGGCCGATGACCGGGTCGACGGTGTTGTGCACGTCGCCCATGGCCAGGGCGATCTTGCCGTCGCCGAACTCGACGAAGTCGTTGCGCATCACGGGGGTGACCGCGCCCTGCAGCACGTCGTCCGGGCCGGTGAGGGCGAAGTCGGCCTCGGCGACCTGCTCGAAGACGGTGGGGTGGTGCTGACGCAGCTTGTCGAGCACCAGCTGCCGGTAGGCGGCCGGGTCCTCGCCGGCGGGGGTGCTCGCGAGCACCTCGAGATCGCCGCCCGGGATGTTCTCGAACAGCAGCGCCGTGGCGGGGCCGTTCACGCCGAGGATCGGGATGGCGATCAGCTCGCCGTGCCCGAGCGACAGGCTCAGGGTCACGCCGTGCGGCTCGCGCGGCGTCAGGCCGCTCCAGAGGCCGACGGCGAGCCGGCGCTGCGGGGCGGAGTAGGGCGACTTGTCGGCACGGGTTCCGAAGAACTCGCCCATTGTCGCCTTACCCGAACTCACCACGACCAGGTCGTGCTTCTGCGACAGCGCCTCGATGCCGTCGGCGTCGATGCTGTCGATCCGCAGCTCGCCGCCGCGGTCGGTGAAGTCCTGGATCAGCCGCGGCAGGTAGAGCCGGTAGTCGACCGCGCGGGACGGCGACACGAAGTCCCCGCGATAGAACAGCGGGTTGTCAGGGATTCCGACGTAGTGGTAGTGGCAGGTGTAGCCGTACTGCTCGACCGGCCAGTGGTCGACGCCCAGGCTGCGCTCGCGCTCGATGGTCACCGCGTGATGGGCGACGCTGTTGGGAAGGCGCCCGCCGGCGATCTGCTCGGGGGAGCGGTCGCTGATCAGCGTGACCGGGATGCCCTTCTGCTGCAGCAGCAGCGCCAGGTGCACGCCCGAGACCCCCGCTCCGACGACGACGATGTCCGACATGGCTCTCCTCATTCCTCCGGGCGCCTCGTCGCGGCCCGGATGCGATGACGATAGGGCGGCTCGCGCCGACCCGGCGGGGTCGGCTCACTCGGGGACTAGCGCACCGCGGATTTCCCGCACTCTGGCACAAGCCGGCCCGGATGCGCGAGCGGCGTCAGTAGATGAGGTTCTCGTTGCGCGAGATCACCAGGCCGTGCCCGGTCGAGGGGTCCTCGCACACCACGTGCTGATCGGTGGAGGCGCAGGTGACGCCCATGAACGTCACCGAGTACCCGTACTGCAGCACCTTCACCGGGTAGCCCGCCTCGTCGGCGAACTCCGCGCCGCCGCGCATCAGCGGGGCCGGCGCGTCGTCGCCGACACCGCCGCGCCAGACGATGCCGTTGCCGCAGTCGATCTCGGAGGCATAGCAGTAGTCGCCGGGCGAGGAGGAGGGGAATCTCCAGTCGTGCTCGCGGATCGCGCAGCCCCAGAGATCGAGCACCCCGTCGTACGCGCGGATGCCGCAGGACAGGTTGCCCGAGGGCGACACGAACGACACGCCCTGCGCCCATCCGGGCACGGCGAAGTCCCGCGGGTCCGCCGGGATGGCCGGCGGCAACAGGGTGGGGGTGTCGGCGGGGCCGTCGGTGAGCTCGTCTCCGTCCGCGGGTTCGGCATCCGATTCGGGCGCAGTGATCTCGGGCGTGACCGCGGTCACCGTCGAGGGGCCCGCGCCGCATCCGGTGAGCAGGAGGGAGGCGCCGGCGAGCGCAGCGATCGCGAGGAGTCGTCGGGTCGACATGCGCACATGCTATCGACCGGCGATCGCCCCGAACGTGACCAGCAGAAAACGGCGCTGCAGCTGCTCGGCGGTCACCCGGACCGTCTCGGGCCCGGCCGCGCTGGAGATGCCCCACGGGTTGCGCAGCACGAGCCGGTCGTCCTCGACCGCCTGGACCACGTACACGTGCCGGTCGATCAGCCGCACCTCGCCGTCCCCGGGGGCAGGGGCGAGTCCGGTGAGGAAGGTCGTCACCGCGACCGGCCGGTTCTGTTCGAGGGCGGTGCGCACCTGCGTGAGCGTCACCTCGCGGGCCGGCGCGGTCTCCGACGGGGCCCCGAGGACGGCGGCCATCGCCGCCGCGACGGTCACCGGGGTGTCCGCGACCATGGCGCCCCCGGCCAGGCGCGCATACGAGCCGAAGCGCGGCAGCGCGGCGTGCGCCTTCTCGAACATCGAGGACCAGTTGGGCGTCGACCACGCGGAGTCGTGCGCGTAGAGCAGGTCGCCGCTGTCGTCGGCGGGCAGATACGGGCTGACGGTGACCGGCACCACCTCGCCGTCGACGTCCCAGCGGATCGTCCACGTGCCGTTCGCATTGCGGGTCGCCCGTTCCGCCAGGACCTCGGGGGCGACCTCGGCGACGGCGCCCAGCCCGGCGATCAGCCAGCAGTCGTCGGCGCCGCCCTGGTGCACGTCGTCGAGCGAGGGCAGGGCGGCCGGGTCGGGGTCGGCGAGCCGCCAGCCGGCCGCGACCGTGACCCGGGGCTCCAGGCGCGGCATGAGCTCGTGCAGCCGGGTCACCTGCTGGGCGCTCGCGCTCGGCCACAGCCACGACGCCAGCCGCATCGTCACCTCGTCCCCGGCCCGCAGCTCGGCGTTCCAGTCCTCGAGATCGGCGTCGTCGAGGCCGTCGAGAGCCTGCTGCAGCATCGCGGGATCGGCGGGTGCTCCGGTGTCGGAGCCGGGATCGAAGCCGAGGTCGCGCGCCCAGGCCGTCCACGGGCCCGGGAGGGCCGTGGGGGTGCCGTAGGTCGGGTCGGGGACCTCGTCGGCGAGTCCCGCGCAGCCGCTCAGCACGGCGACGAGCACCAGCGCGCAGATCGCGAAGGGGCGCGGCATCCCACTACTATTGCCGCTTGTCGAGGGTCTTTCCACATTCTCGGCGCACCCGACTCTGACCCGAACGGATTCGCTTGGCTGCCTCTACCCCTGAGACGCCCGCGGACTACGCCGCGCGCCTGCGCGCCGCGATGGACCCGGGAACCCCGGCCGCCGAACTGGCCGAACTCGCCCACCACCACGAAGAGCTCCGGCCGCTGGTCGCCGCGAACCCGACCGCGTATCCCGGACTGCTGGAGTGGCTGGGCTCGCTCGGGGATGCGGCCATCGATGCCGCGATCGCGAGCCGTCCCGCCACCCCGGCCGCCGCATCCGCCGAGGGCGTGGTGCCGCCCCCGCCGCCTCCTCCTCCCGGCGCCGCCACCCCGGCGCGCCGCAGCTTCGCCGAACTCATCGGCAGCCTGCGCCGGCCGGCGACAGCGACCGACGACCCCGCCGCGGCCGCATCGCGTCGCCGCAAGACGATCGGGATCGTCGCGGGGGCGACCGCCGCGATCCTCGTCATCGTCGGCGGGGCCGTCGCCGCGAACCTGCTGCTGACCGGGGGCGGCTCCTCGGCGACCGCCTCGGCGAGCGCGTTCCCCGCCTCGACCTACAGCTGGGCAGAGGTCGCGATCGACCCCTCGATCGAGCAGAAGATCGGTGCGGCGGGCGTGCTGCAGAACCTCCGTGAGCTGAAGGACTTCGTCGACGACGAGGGTCCCGACATCGACTACGACGAGCCGGATCTCAAGCGCAGCCTCTGGGAGTTCATCTTCGACAACCCCGACTTCGACCGGGAGTCCTCGCTCGACTACGCCGACGACATCGAGCCGTGGCTCGGCAGCCGGGTCGCCGCCGGCCTGGTCGGCGCGGCACCCGACCCCACCTCCTCGCCGATGCTCGCCATCGAGGCGCGCGACGTCGAACGCGGGGTGGATGCGGTGGTCGACACCATCGAGGACCTCGGCATCGACGGGCTGCAGGTCAGCGCCATGAATGGCTACGTGCTGGTCAGCGACGCCGACCTCGACCTCGAGGCCGTGTACCGCGACGGGACGCTGAACGCCGCCCCGGGTTTCTCGGCCGCGAGCTCGCGGCTCGGCGGCTGGGGGCTCGGCGCGTTCTGGACCAACCCGCACGCCGCATCGGCCGCCGCGCTCGGCTGGTTCACCTCCGAGGACAACCCCGACAGCGTGCTCTCGCTGACCTACTGGGAGAACCGCTACGAGTCCGACGTGCAGTACTGGAAGGACGAGATCGAGCAGTACCGGAAGGACTGCCCGCCGAGTGCGTCCTATCTGACCGACTACTGCATCGAGTACTACCCCGACAGCGCCGCCGACTTCGAGGAGTACAACGGGTACGCACCCGACGACTGGAAGGCCGCCGCGAAGAAGTCCTGGCAGGATGCGAAGGAGGACAACGCGAGAGTCGTCGACAGCGCCGAGCGCGTGCTCGACGACGTGCCCGCCGACGCGAGCGTGTCGGGTGTCGTCCGGATCGTCGACGAATCGGTCGAACTCGTCGTGCAGAGCACCGGCCTGCGCCTGCCGCAGTTCGAGTCCCCGGAGCACACCACGGCGATCGCGGATCTTCCCGCCGGGACCATGGCGGCGGCCAGCGTGTCGCAGTTCGGATCGATCATCGACACCGCCCTCAGCCCGGAGTACTGGGCGCGCGGCTGGGCGCTCAACAACGGCATGGCGTTCGGCTCGGGCTGGTACGCGCTCGGCAGCCTGGTGACCTACGACGGGGTGAGCTATCCGGAGTTCGTCGAGGACGGCCGCGACGACTTCCTCGACCGGATCGAGGACATCTGGGGCCTGCGCATCCCGGACGAGCTGAGCGCGGCGGCGGGGACTCAGATCCTCGTCGCGCTCGACTCCGACACCGGGTGCCCGCTGCCCGACCTGGCCTGGGGCGAGGGCGGCTGCTCCGACCCCCGTGCCGGGTTCCTCGTCTTCTCGCGGGACACCGGTGACACCGTCGATGCGCTCGACGACATCGTCGACAACATCGAGGGCGAGTACGGCGCCGGCATCGCGCTGGACGAGGGCGAGGGCACCGTCGCCATCGGCCGTGGCGACTACGCCGCCGGCCTGGTGGAGGCCGACGGCGGGCTCGGACAGGACCCGCGGTTCCAGCGCGTGCTGCCCGATCTCGGGTCGGCATTCGCCGCCGCCTACATCGACGCGCCGGCGGCCGTCGACGAGGTGCGCGATCAGGCGGGGTACTACACCGACACCCCGGGGGACGCGTACGACTACTTCGACGGCCTGAGCGCCGTCGGGCTCACCGCGAGCAAAGCCGGAGATGGCGACATCACCATCCGGCTCCGCATCCTGACCGGTAAGGACCGACCATGACCACCGCCGACGCCCCGAAGCCGAGCCCATTCGCCGGCATCCCGATCAGCGACTTCCTGCGCGACGGGGTCGCCCTGACCCTGCTGCTGGTGTCGTTCGCGATGCCCTGGAACCACGCCGACGTCGCCACCGAGCGCATCGAGGTGATCCTGATCACCCTGCTCAGCGTGTTCTCGCTCTCGATCACCTACCTCGCCCGGGCCGGGGTCCTGCCGGCCACCGCGACGGTGCGCACGGTATGGATGCTGCGGCTCATCGCCAACATCCCCTACGTCGTGCTGGTGATCGTCTATCTGATCATCGACGCCGCGTCCGGCGCCGGGTACGTCTCGGGAGGCGTCGGGTACGCCGCCGCCTACGGGCTCGCCGGAGCGATCATCGCCGCCCAGCCGCGCCAGGCCGAGGTGCGCGCCCTCGAACCGGGCGCCCCGATCGGCGAGCGCTGGTTCCACATCGTCATCGGCTTCGGGCTGGTCTCGGTCGCGGCCGGCATCGCCAGTCTCGTGCTCATCATCGTGCGGCCCGGCATCGGCTACGCCCGCCCGATCGAGGTCTTCGTCATCGTGGCCTCGGTGCTGGTCAACCTCATCGGGGTCGCGCTGGTCTACGCCGGCATCGTCCGACGCAGCGAGTCGGGGCGCTTGGTCGCCGCGGCGATCGGCGGCATCGTGCTGGGCGCGATGCTGATCGACCTGTTCAGCCGCTTCGCGATCTCGTTCGGGGGCATCGAGTCGCTGCACGCGGTCGGTTTCGGCGCGTTGCTCTACGCCGCTGTCGCGGGACTGGCGACCTCGCCGGCGGTGCGCCTGGCGATGACGCCGGTGGATGCCGCGGTCGCCTGGGTCCGTGCCGCATCCGTCCTCTTCGTGGTCACCGCCGCGCTCGCCGCGTACGTCGCCCTGCTCGCGATCCTGGCGCTCGCGCTCGGCGGGCTCGGCACCGGCTACACCGGATTCGGGATCGGCACGATCGTCACCACCGTCGCGATCGTGCTGGTGGCGATCGTCGGGCGGGCGATGCTGGCCGGGACCTCGGGCAACCGCCTGCTCGCGCTCGGCGCGGCGGGGGTGCTGCTGCTGCTCGGCATCGTGCACGTGGTGATCACCGCGACCGGCGCCCAGGTCGCCATCCTCGATCTGGTGCTGGCGTTCGGCCTGCCGGTGGCGACCCTTGCCTACCTGACCGTTCCGGCCCCGATGCGCGAGCAGTTCGCGTCGTTCGCCCCGCGGCAGCGCGCCGACGGCAGCGTGCCGAGCTTCGTGGAGCAACTCGACAAGCCGGACGACACCCTGACGGGCAAGGTCCCGGTCGTCAAGGCGCGGCGCACGCCGGCGGCCGCAGCCCCGGCAGCCCCGGCCGCCACGGGGCAGGTCCCCGACGCCGTCGCCAAGGTCGCCATCGCCCTGGACCCCGCGACCCCCGGCGCGACGCTGTACCAGCTCGCCCAGGACGAGCCGGAGCTGCGTCCGTACATCGCCGCGAACCCGTCGACCTACGACGGCCTGCTGGAGTGGCTCGGCGGACTCGGGGACCCGGCCATTGACGCGGCGCTGGCGCGGCGTCGGTCCTGAGGGTCGCGAGCGGCGCCTCGGGCTTCAGACCGCTCGGCCTCAGAACGTCTGGATGCCCGAGGTGTACTCCATGCGGAACCCGTTCCCGTCGGAGTTGGTGCAGGTCACGCCCGTCGTGTAGTTGATCGAGCAGGTGAACCCGTACCGCGACGCCGGGGTGTCGTAGGCGAGGATGCTCTTGGGCAGGATCTCTTTGCCGATGCACGGCCAGAACGCTCCGTCGTGGCTCACTCCGATGGTCGCGCCGCTCAGCGAGGAGCAGTTCGCGGCCGGGACCGCGTACTTCACGTCGCCCTGACGACAGACCACCGACTCCTCGGTGATGCGGCAGCGGATGTTGCCCGAGGTGCTCTTGAACTCCAGCGGCGGGCCGGCCACGGTGGTCGGTGCCTCTGTCTCGTCCGCCTCGTCCGTTTCGTCGGGGTCGTCGGTGGGCTCGGGGGCCGGCGTGAAGGTCACCACGACGTGCGGCTCATCGGTTGCGCCGGCGTCGTTCGTCGTGGAGCCGGACATCAGCTGCGGCACGAAGATCACCCCGGCGATCACGAGCGCCGCGATCACCAGGGCGGCCGCTGCGATGATCCCCACGGTCCGGCCGAGCGGGCGTGCGGGTCGCGCGGCCGCGGGCGCCTCGCCGTCCGGGCCGGGAGGCGGGGGAGGCGGAGGCGGCGGGGCGTCGCCCGGAGGCGGGGGCGGAGCCGGAGGCGGAGGCGGCGGTGCGGTATCACCGGAAGGCGGGGGAGGGGGAGGCGGCGGGGCGGCATCGCCGGGCGGCGGCGGCGGAGGAGGAGGAGGAGGAGGAGCGGAGGCGCCGGGCTTCTTCGCCGCCGGTGTGGTCGCTGCCGGCTTCTTCGCTGCCGGCTTCTTCGCGGCGGGCTTCTGGGCTTCCGGACCGGGCTTCGGGTCGGGTTCGGTGGCTCGGGCCATCGGGCGCGTCCTTCTCGGGTGATCGGGCGTGGGCCTCCATGCTAGGGCCTGCGCGGCGTCCTCCGGGAACCTCCGTCCGGCGCCGCGCCGCTCAGCGCGCCGCCAGCCAGGCCTCCACCTCGTCCGCGGTGCGCGGGATGCCGCCGGAGAGGTTCTCGCAGCCGTCGGCCGTCACCAGGACGTCGTCCTCGATGCGCACCCCGATGCCGCGGAACTCCTCCGGAACGGTCAGGTCGTCGGGCTGGAAGTACAGCCCCGGCTCGATCGTGAACACCATGCCCTCCTGCACCACGCCGTCGAGGTAGAGCTCGCGACGCGCCTGGGCGCAGTCGTGGACGTCGATGCCGAGATGGTGGCTCGTGCCGTGCACCATGTAGCGCCGGTGGTACTGCTGGCCCTCCTCGAGCGACTCCTCGGCGGTCACCGGCAGCAAGCCCCATTCGGCGGTCTTCCGCGCGATGACCGCCATGGCGGCCGCGTGCACCTCGCGGAAGACGATGCCGGGCTTCACGATCGCTCGCGCCGCATCCGCCGCCTCGAGCACGGCCTCGTACACCTGACGCTGGATCGGCGTGAACGTGCCAGAGACCGGCAGCGTGCGGGTGATGTCCGCGGTGTAGAGCGAGTCGAGTTCGATGCCGGCGTCGAGGAGGATCAGATCGCCCGGCACCACAGGACCGTCGTTGCGGGTCCAGTGCAGGGTGCAGGCGTGCGGGCCGCTCGCGGCGATGGTGTCGTATCCGACGGTGTTGCCCTCGGCGCGAGCGCGCCGGTAGAAGGTGCCCTCGACCAGGCGCTCGCCGCGCGGGTGGGCGATGATCTGGGGCAGATCGGCGATCACGTCGTCGAAGCCCTGCCGGGTCGCCGCTACGGCCAGGCGCATCTGGCCGATCTCGTAGTCGTCCTTGACCAGGCGCTGCTCGCTGAGGTCGCGAAGCAGAGCGCTGTCGCCGTCCTCGTCGATCGCCCCGTCGCTCAGCTCCGCCGACAGCAGGCGACGGCCGTCCAGTTGGTCGGTCAGGTCGCGGTCCGCCTCGCGCACGATGCGCGTGGACGGATCCGTGGCATCCAGGACCGCCGCGAACTCATCCAGATGGCGGGTCGGCAGGCCGAGATCGGCGCTGACCTGGGCCAGGCTCGGGCGCGGCCCCGTCCAGAACTCGCCGATCGCGGCGTTGGCGTAGAACTCGTCGGAGTCCCGCCCCGCCGTCGGCATCAGATACAGCACGGCGTCGTGGCCGTCTCCGGTGGGCTCGAGCACCAGGACCGACCCGGGCACCGCGTCGCTTCCCCAGCCGGTCAGGTACGAGAACGCCGAATGGGCACGGTACGGGTAGTCGGTGTCGTTCGCCCGCGGCTTCGCCGGGCCGGCGGGGACGACAAGGCGCTCACCCGGGTGCAGCGCCGAGATGGCGGCGCGACGCTGCGCCGCGAAGGGTGCCTGCGCTCGCGGGGCGGGTCGCGCCTCGTCTCGCTCGGCCCAGCCGCCGGAGATGAAGTCCTTGAAGGTGGTGGACTGCGGCGTGGTGGATCGGTTCTCGTTGCCCATCCCGCCATTCTCGCACCGCGGGTCAGCCGGCGGCAGGGCGCAGCTGTGCGACGACCGGCCGATGGTCGCTGCCGTCGCCGTCGCGCGAGCCGACGACCCGGAACCCGATGATCTGCCAGCCGTCGGTGGCCATGACGTGGTCGATGGGGGCGCCGAGCAACGGCGGGAACGAGGTCGGCCAGGTGCCGACCGCGCCATTGCCCGTCGTCCGTGCCGCGTCGTGGCAACGGCCGAGGTCCCCGCCGTCCGCGCCGAGCGCCGTGACGTGGTCGAGGGTGGAGTTCAGGTCGCCGGCGAGGATCACATCGTCGCCGCGGCACGCCTCGGCGAGCCAGTCGAGGCCCGCCCGCCAGGACTCCATCTCTCCCGCCACCGGGGCGACCGGATGCGCGGCCACGATCGCGGGGCCGGTCCCGTCGACGGGGCGCGCGATGAGGCTCGGCAGCACGGGCGTCGAACCGGCCGAGGTGTCGACGGCGTAGGCGCCCAGCGCGGTGCTGATCAGCACCGCCGTGGTACGGGCCTTCGAGATCTCATCGAGGCTGAGGTGAAGCGGCTGCATGGTGCGCCCGGTCGCCGAGATGATCGCCGCGGCGATCTCGGCGGTCTCGGCGCTGGTCTCCGGCAGCACGACGATGTCGGCTTCCACCTCGAGCGCGAGTGCGGCGATCGCCTCCGCGCCGGGCGCATCGCCGAGCGTGTTCCAGCTCAATACGACGACATCGGCGGGCGCCTTCGCCTGCATCGCGGGGTCGCCGAAGCCGCGGGTCGCCAGCACCGCCACGGTCACCGCGCTGAACACCAGGAGCACGAGAGCGACCGATCCCGCGAAGCGCCGCCGCGCGGGCGCGAGCAGTGAGAACAGCGTGAACAGGATCACCAGAGCCGCCGCCACCAGCACACCGAGACCGCGCAGCGAGACGATCTGGGCGATGACCGGCTGCCGCTCGAGGCCGAACAGCTGCGGCCATCCCACGACGACGAGGGCGGCCACGAGGAGCACCAGCACGGCTGCGGCGAGGATCCGGCGGAACATATGCCGTTGAGCCTATTCTGGCGGGATGCCGGGGATCGATCTGCACACGCATTCCCGCGTCTCGGACGGCACCGAGAGCCCCGCCGAACTGGTCGCCGCCGCGGTCGCGGCGCAGCTCGACGTCGTCGCCCTGACCGACCACGACTCCACCGACGGCTGGGCGGAGGCCTTCGCCGCCGCGCGCGGGACCGGGCTGACGGTGCTGCCGGGCATCGAGCTCAGCACCCAGCAGGACTTCGCCAGCGTGCATGTCCTCGGCTACCTCGTCGATCCCGAGAACCCCGACCTGGTCGCCGCGATGGAGGACATCCGCGAGGAGCGCCTGCATCGCGCCGAGGCCATGGTCGCCCGCATCGCCGTCGACTACGACCTCGCCTGGGACGACGTTCTCGCGCAGATGACGCCCGGCTCGACGGTGGGGCGTCCGCACATCGCGGATGCGCTCGTCGCCCGCGGACACGTTCCCGACCGATCGGCCGCCTTCCAGAGCATCCTGCACTGGCAGGGAGGCTACTACCGGCCGCACCAGGCGCCGCCGCCCGTCGAAGGCGTCCGCCTCATCACGGCGGCCGGCGGGGTCGCCGTCATCGCGCATCCGGGGGGCCGCGGGCCGGAGCGGCTCTTCACCGACCGGCGGATCCGCACCCTCGTGGATGCCGGACTGGCCGGTCTCGAGGTGGACCATCGCGACAACCCGCCCGCGTCACGCGCCCGCTGGGTCGACCTGGCATCCCGGTTCGGGCTCATCATGACCGGGGCGAGCGACTACCACGGGGCGGGCAAGCCCAACCGGCTCGGCGAGAACACCACGAGCCCGGAGGCCTACGCGCAGATCCTCGCCCGCGGCACCGGCTCGCGGCCGGTCACGCCGTAGGCGGCGCCGGCGGAGCAGGCGGTGCGACCGGCTGGTAGGCGTACTGCTGGGCTCCCGCATCGAAGCGCGCGCCCTGCGGGTTGCTCTCCAGCAGCGTCAGCACCAGGATGATCAGCCCGCCGAACGAGGGGACCAGGATCAGCAGGAAGAGCAGTCCGGAGAGGTTCGCGTCGTGCAGGCGCCGCACGCCCACCGCGATCCCGGGCACCACGGTCGCCAGGTAGTACAGCACGGCGAGGATGACGAAGACCGCGAAGATCGGCCCGGGCGTCGTCGTCGGGCTGCCGGTGGAGGTGTAGCCGGGCGTCCCCGTCGCGATACCGAGGACGATGCCCGGGACCCAGATCAGCAGCTGGACGAGCACGTTGAACAGCACGACCCACCAGTACTCGCTGCGGCTGGCGCGCCCGCTGAACACGGCGTACTTGGTGAAGAAGCGCTTGATCGCCTCGACGAAGCTCGCACCGTAGAGCGGCTGGTCGAGGGGGACGGATGTGGCGGGGACCGGGGCGGCCGGCTGAGGGGTCGTCATATCGACAGGCTCTCACGACCGCGCCGACGCACGCCAGCGCCGCGCTCGCGGCGCCAGATCGTCGTGAAGGGGCTCGCCGGATGGCTCCGCACGAGCGCAAAGCGTTACGCCGCGGGCGGTGCCGTGCTGGTTCCGCCGCCTCCGCCTCCGCGGCGGCGACGCGTGCGCTTGCGACGAGCCGGGGTGGCACCGTCGTGCGTCCCGCCGCCCTCGGCGCGCGCGGCCTCCCCGGAGCCCGAGCCGGAACCCGATCGCGTGCGCTGACGAGGCGGGCGCGAGGACGACGCCTCGCGCGGCGCCTTCTCGGCATGCGGGGCGGCGGGGGACGGCTTCAGCCGGCCCTTGACACCCGCCGGGATGTCGAGGTCGGTGAACAGGTGCGGCGAGGACGAGTAGGTCTCGACCGGCTCGGGCTGCCCGAAGTCGAGACCCTTGTTGATGAGCGACCACTTGTGCATATCGGCCCAGTCGACGAACGTCACCGCGATGCCGGTCTTGCCGGCGCGGCCGGTGCGGCCCGCGCGGTGCAGGTAGGTGTCGGGGTCGTCGGGCACCGTGTGGTTGATCACATGGGTGACGTCGGTGACGTCGATGCCGCGGGCGGCGACGTCGGTGGCGATCAGGATGTCCTTCTTGCCGGCCTTGAACGCGGCCATGGCGCGTTCGCGCTGCTCCTGGTTGAGATCGCCGTGCACCGCGGCGGCGTTGAAGCCGCGGTCGTTGAGCTCTTCGACGAGCTTGGCGGCGGCCCGCTTGGTGCGGGTGAAGATCACCGTGCGCCCGCGGCCATCGGCCTGCAGGATGCGGGCCACGACCTCGTCCTTGTCCAGAGCGTGAGCGCGGTAGATGACGTGCTTGATGTTGGCCTGCGTCAGGCCCTCGTCGGGGTCGGAGGCGCGGATGTGGATCGGCTTGTTCATGAACCGCCGGGCCAGCGCCACCACGGGCCCGGGCATGGTGGCCGAGAAGAGCATGGTGTGCCGGGTGGGCGAGGTCTGCGCGAA
>DATMFW010000025.1:0-7616 GCA_035556655.1 Pseudolysinimonas sp. | reverse complement strand
TCCGGAGAACGAGCCGAGCCTGCGCGTGGTGGAGAAACTGGGCTTCCGCTACGAGGGGCTGCGGCGGCGGTTCATCCACATCAACGGCGATTGGCGCGACCACTTCTGCTTCGCGCTCACCGTCGAAGAACTGCCGCAGGGTGTGCTGCGGCGCTGGCGTGACGGCAAGGTCCCGGCCGGCGTCGGCCAGGTGCCGCAGTCGGACCGCGACGACGCCGCGCGCCCGCTGCGGCTGGGCCGCTGACCGCGCCCGCACTGCGCTGACTGCTAGGTGCCGAACCCCGCGATCAGTGCCGCACGCTCCTCCGCCGAGATCGGCAGCACCGAGCCGTGCCGTGCACCCTCGGGAAGCCGGGCGTCGGCGCGATGCTCCCACCGGCCCGACGCCGGATCGTCGGCGACGTACAGGTGGTAGCCCGACAGCCCGAACTCGTCGATCAGCAGGTAGCAGCGCTCGCCGTCGGTGAACGCGGCCGGTCCCTCGGCGCGCTGCAGCTCGCCGCGGCCGAGAGCCTCATCGAGCACCACGAACCCGGGATCCTCGAGGTCGCGGCCGCGTTCGACGCGCACGAAGTTGCGCAGCGGCTCGATGCCCGGCCGGTACACGGTCGCCGTGAAGCGGTACCAGTCCTCGCCGTGCCGCAGGAAGCCGGCATCGATGATGTCGCGTCCGGGGTCGAGGTAGGACTCGGCGGGGCCGAAGTCCCGGAAATCGCGGGTCGGCGCGCACAGCAGCCGCTGATGGCTCGACCGGTCGCCGCGCACCGAGGACGCCCAGATCACCAGCCAGCACGAGCGCCGCGCCGACCAGTACGCCTTCGGCGCCCACGCGTTCCCCGCCGTCTCGGGGGCGATGCCCACCCGGCGCGGACCCGACCAGGCCACCAGGTCGCGGGAGGACCAGGTCTGGATGGCGCGGCTTCCCTCGTACATCGCCCGGTCCCAGTCGTGGTCGGGGTGGACCCGCAGGTCGGTGGCGATCAGCAGCACACCGCCATCGCCCTGCCGGACCAGGAACGGGTCGCGCACCCCGCGCTCGCCGACCCCGGTGGTCAGCACGGGGCGCCCGCCCTGGAGCGCCGTCCAGCGCAGCGGATCCCCGGGCTCGCTCACCGCGAAACGCACCTGCTCGCCGTCCGGTTCCTGCTCGCTGCGGAAGTAGGCCATTAGGAACGCCTCACCCGCCACACCCGAGACCTTAGGGGACGCCGAGTGTCCACGCCGCGTGGCCGGACCGGCCCCGCCGATGCGGCAGAATTCTGCCCATGCAGCAGGAGGCGCCGGGCACCCGCTACCCCGAGGTGGTGGCCGCCGTCCGGGCCGGGCGGCTCGACCCCGACACCGCGGCCGACCTGCTGATCGCGCAGCTGACCGAGACCGAGCTGCTCGGGCTGCTCGACGGCGATTCGCGGTGGTGGATGCTGCCGCTCATCCCGTTCCTGCTGCACCGGCGACCCTTCGTGGCGGGCGCGGTCCCGCGCCTGGGCATCCCCGGCATCCGGTTCAGCGACGGCGCACGCGGCGTGGTGATCGGGGCCTCGACGGCGTTCCCGGTGACGATGGCCCGCGCCGCCACCTGGGACCCCGCCCTCGAGCAGGAGGTCGGCCACGCGATCGGGCGGGAGACCCGGGCCCGCGGAGCGAACTACTCCGCCTCGATCTGCATCAACCTGCTGCGCCACCCCGCCTGGGGACGGGCGCAGGAGTGCTACGGCGAGGACCCGGTGCTCACCAGCCGGATGGGCTCCGCCATGACCCGCGGCGTGCGCGCGAACGTCATGGCCTGCGTGAAGCACTTCGCCCTCAACTCGATGGACGACGAACGCTTCGAGCTCGACGTCTCGGTCGACGAGCATGCGCTGCACGAGGTCTACCTGCCCCACTTCAAGGCGGTGGTGGATGCGGGGGCCGATTCCCTGATGACCGCCTACAACCGGGTGCGCGGCGAGTTCCTCGACGTCAACGCACCCCTGCTCACCGGCGTGCTGCGCGAGGAGTGGGGCTTCACCGGATTCGTGACCAGCGACTGGGTGTTCGGAACCCACGACGCGATCGCGAGCCTGCAGGCCGGCATGGAGATCGAGATGCCGCTGCGGCTGCGGCGCGCCCGGGCCCTGCCGCGGGCGTTGCGGACCGGGGCGCTCGAGCGCGAGACGGTGCTGCGGGCGGCCCGCCGCATCCTGCGGACCGCGATCGCCCACGAGGCCGAGCGCGAGCTCGACGAGCCGGGTCCCGAGGCCGTCGCCTCGCCGGCGCACCGCGCCCTCGCGCGGCGCGCCGCCACCGAGTCGATGGTGCTGCTGCGGAACGAGCCGGTGGGGGAGACGCCTCTGCTGCCGCTTGACCCCGGCATCCGGCGCATCGCCGTCGTCGGGCGCCTGGCCGACCGCGACAACCTCGGCGATCACGGCTCATCGCGGGTGCGCCCGCCGTCCACGGTGTCTGCGCTGCAGGGACTGCGCGACGCGCTTCCGGATGCGCAGATCATCACGGCGCGGGGGCCGGGCGCGCGCGCGGCGGCGGAGGCGGCATCCGACGCGGAGGTCGCGATCGTCGTGGTCGGGCTCGACCAGCACGACGAAGGCGAGTCGGTCGTCACCGGCCGGGTCGAGGTGGGGGTGCTCGGCAGCGTGTTCAACTCCGGTCCGCTGCGCGCGCCGCTCACCGCGCTGGCGCACCTGGCCTCGCATTTCGTGCGCGGCGGCGACCGGGAATCGCTCGAGCTGCGCCCCTCCGACGCCACGCTCATTCGCGCGGTGGCCGCGGCGAATCCGCGCACCGTGGTGGTGCTGGCCGGGGGCAGCGCGATCCTCATGGAGGGCTGGCGCGACCGGGTTCCGGCGCTGCTGCTGGCCTGGTACGGCGGCATGGAGGGCGGACACGCGCTCGCCGACGTGCTGACCGGGGCGGCGGAACCGGGCGGCCGGCTGCCGTTCGTGGTGCCGACGACTGCCGAGCACCTGCCCCCGTTCGACCGCACCGCGAAGGCGGTGGTCTACGACGACCGGTGGGGCCAGCGGATGCTCGACGCCGACGGCCGCACCCCGGCGTTCCGGTTCGGGTTCGGGCTGGGCTACACCGAGTTCGAGCACGAGCTGCTCGCGCACCGTTTCGACGACACCGGGGGCAGCGCCGAGGTCCGGGTGCGGAACACCGGCGCGCGCACCGGATCGAGCGTCGTGCAGCTCTACGCCGCCGACGTCTCGCTCGAGCGGCCCGTCGCGCAGTTGCTCGGGTTCGGCAAGGTCACGCTGCCCGCGGGCGGTGAGACGGTGCTGAGCATCGAGCTGGATGCCACCCCGACCCTGCGACGCGACCCCGAGACCCGGCGGTGGTCGCCAAGGCCGGGGGAGTGGGTGCTGCGCGCGGCGGATCAGAGCCCGGTCAGCTGGGACGACGCCCGCCCGCTGCGGCAGACAACGACGCCCGCGACGCCAGCGCTTCGATCCGCACCGGGAGCTCGTCGTCGGAGCGCAGCACGGCACTGAGCAGGCGCCGCGCCTCCCAGCGCAACGGCACCAGGGTGTCGTCGCGCTGCAGTACGAGGGTGCCGCCGCGGTACGGGTGGCGCTTCTTCAGGTCGTCGAGCTCCTCGGCGCGCAGCAGGGCCACGGTGCTGCCGGTGGCGTCGTCCAGCAGGCGGACCAGCGCGCGGTGCCCGGTGAGATCGCTGGCGATGAGACGGCGCTCGCTGGCAACCAGGATCGACTTCTGCGCTCCGCGGGTGACGATGAGCGGGCGCGCCGGACCCTCGAGCAGCCCGGTGAGCACATCGGCAGCGGCATACGGGCGCCCGGTGCGCCGCGCCGCCGCCGTCATCGCCGTCAGCCGCCCCGGCTCACCGAGCACCTGGTCGATCTTCCAGCCGATGGTCGAGGGGGTGTTGCACCGCACGGCGGCGCCCTGCTCCATCAGGTAGTCGCCGTTGCGCACCTCCTGCCCGGGGATCGGGTTCACCAGGACCATCGGGAGGCCCGCGGCCATGCACTCGGCGGCGGACAGCCCGCCGGGCTTGCCGACGAACAGGTCGGCGTCGCGCAGCAGCTGCGGCATCTCGGTGGTGTAGCCGAGCACCCGGTACCGCTCGCCGGCGGGCGCGACGATCTCCTCGACCCGCCGCCGCAGCTCGGCGTTGCGCCCGCAGACCACCGTCGCGGTGAACGGGGCGCGGACGTGCATGGTCTGCCGCACGACGGCGAGCGCGTAGTCCCCGCCGGACGCGCCGGCCGAGATGAGCAGCATCGGCGGGCGCGCCGGGTCGCGCGCGGCGTCGCGGTCGGTCTCGTGCGCAACGGGCGCGGCGATCGGGATGCCGGCCGCGCCGACCCGGTCCGGCGGCAGCCCCAGCGCGGTCAGCTGCACGCGACCCTCCTCGCGGGCGACGAACAGCGCATGGAAGGCACTGCTCAGCCAGAGCCCCTGGAAGTCGTAGTCGGTGGTGACGATGGCCGTCCGGGCGTCGATCACACGGCGCAGCACCAGGGCCGCCACCAGCTGGGCGGGCAGGAAGTGCGTGCAGATGATCGCCGTTGGCCGGAAGCGCTTGATCTCGCTGACCGTCGGCACGGCGTTCGCCCGCGTCCACGGGTCGATGGGCCCGCGCCGGCGGAACGGCTGATCGCTCACGTCGTAGCCCCAGTCGACGAGCCAGGGCACGTTGTCGACCAGCGCGAAGTACCCCTTGCCGAGCAGGTCGCGGTAGAGCGCGCTGCTCTCCTGCAGGACATCGATCACGAGCACGTCCTCGATGTCCGCGCGGGCCGAGCAGGCCTGTTTCAGCGCCGCCGCGGCGCTGTTGTGGCCCGACCCGACACCCGCGGACAGGATCAGGACGCGCTCTCGCATGAGGCGATGGTAGGCGTTACAGCCAGACGAACGGGACGGTGAGGGCGATCGCAGCCGCGCCGAGGAAGATCACGACACCGATCGCCGCGATGATCACCTGGCTGCGCGGGCGGCGGATCACCGCGGCGACGCCGAGCAGGAACAGCGTGATCGCCATCAGCACGGTGCTGAGGGTCAGCTTGTCTCCGAGGGAGTTCGCCTCGTCGCCGGCGGCGATGAGCGCCTCGCCCTCCGCCGACTTCTCGCCGTAGGCGCCGAACAGGGCCGACTGGTAGTCCTCGTCGGCCTGCGGGTCGTGGTAGAAGCCGGCGTCGGATTCATCGAGCGCCGCCGCGTTCTGGATGGCGGCGTCGAGGTCCTCGGACACCGCGACGAAGTACAGCTCTTCCAGCTGAGCCTTCGCGACCGGGTCGCCGGCGTCGGCGGCGACCCTCAGCACGGCCAGTTGCTGGATCGTCTGCGCGTCCTGCGTGTACTGCTGGTTGGCCTCGAGGTAGAGCGACTCGGCCTCGGTCTCGAGGTTGTTGCCCTTGGTGTACGAGGACTGCTGGATGCCGCCGTAGAGCGAGGCCTCGAACGAGGCGTAGGCGGTGGCGAGGGAGACCAGGCCGAGAAGAATGACGATGATCAGCTCGGTGCGGCCGAACAGCCAGGCGGGACGGGCGGGCGAGGGGGCAGGGGCAGCGGTTTCGGGCATGACTGATGCTAGTGCCCGGCGAGCCCGCCGCCGATCCGGCGCCGGGGCTCGTACCCTCGGCTCATGGATCTGAGCGGGGCGGGCACGGCGATCATGCTGGCCATCGCCGCCGGGCTGTGGTTCCTCTACCTCGTACCCACCTGGGTGCGCCGTCGCGAGTACCTCGCCACCGAGCGCACCGCGACCCGGCTGCAGCAGACGATCCGCATCATGGCCGAGACCGCCGAGGTGCCGGAATCGGTGCGCATCTCGGCCACCGCACGCGAGGCGGCTCGGGCCGAGCGCGCGCTCCGGGCCCAGCAGCGGCGGGCGGATGCGATGGTCGCCACCCCGGGCGCGATCCGCCGGCAGCGCATGCGCCGCACCCGCCGGCTGGCGAGCCTGCTCATGGTGGGGGCGACGATCCTCGGGCTCGTGCAGATCTGGCTGATGGCCAGCACCGGGGTCACCGTCGGGTCCTGGTTGGTGCTCGCCGCGACCCTCGCGGCCGGTGGGGTGGCGATCGGCGTGCAGCGCCGGCTCGATGCGCGCACGATGCCGCGCGCGCGGGTGGAGGCGCGGCGCCGGACCGGCTCCGGCATCCCGGCGTCGTTGCTGGAGGGCACGCCCGTCCGGCCGGAGGCCCCCGCCCCGTGGACGCCGATCGCGGTGCCCGCACCCCTCTACCGTTCGCGGCCGCCGGTGCAGCGGGCCCGGCCGGAGCTTCCGGCGGCCCAGCTGGTGCGCGAGGCGGCCGCCGAGCCGCCGCGGCCCGCGGCACCCGTGCAGCCGATCAGCGCGGCGAAGAGCAGGTTCGCCGCGATGGGGATCGTCGACGCCACCGAGACCGCCGCTCCCGACCTCGACGAGGTGCTGCGCCGGCGCCGGAGCGCCGGGTGAGTTCGTTCACCGAGCACGTCCAGTACGACGAGGAGGGTCTGCCCGACGGCGCCCTCGGGCCCGACCCGCTCGTCGCCCTGCAGGCCTGGCTCGCCGACGCGGAGGCCGCGGGACTGCCCGACCCGAACGCGATGGTGGTCGGCACCGTCGAGCCCGACGGGCGGCCGAGCTCGCGCACCGTGCTCTGGAAGGGCATCACCGGCGGCGCCCTGGCCTTCTTCACCAACCGGCAGTCGCACAAGGGTCTCGCCCTCGCGCACGAGGCACGGGTGTCGCTGCTGTTCCCCTGGTACGGCCTGCACCGCCAGGTGCGGGTCGAGGGGACGACGACGTTCGCTCCCGACGACGCCAGCGACGCCTACTGGGCGACCCGGCCCCGCGGATCGCAGATCGGCGCCTGGGCGAGCGCCCAGTCCCAGCCGATCGCCACGCGATCCGACCTGGATGCCCGCGACGCCGAGGCCGCAGCCCGGTTCGAGGGTGTGGACCCGATCCCGCGCCCCCCGCACTGGGGCGGGTACCTCGTCACCCCGGCGCGCTTCGAGTTCTGGCAGGGCCGGGTGTCGCGCCTGCACGACCGGCTGCACTACGAGCGCGCGGGCGACGGCTGGAATGTGACGCGCCTGCAACCCTGATATCGTTGACGGGTTCCGGGCCCTTGGCGCAGTTGGTAGCGCGTCTCGTTCGCAATGAGAAGGTCAGGGGTTCGAATCCCCTAGGGTCCACCAAGTGTGATGAGTCGCGTCATGTGTGACATCTGAGTCGCGTCATGGGTTACGTGTTCGTGTGGGGGCCTGGCCGTCGGCCGGGCTCTTGTCGTTGGAGGATCGCGGCCGCTTCCTCGGTTCCGCGATCACCAAGCCGGCAGCGTGCAGGATTCTGCGGATCGTGGACGTCGACGGGGCCTTGTGGCCTTGTGGCCTTCTTGCTCGAGGTACCAGGCGATGGTCACCGGCCCGGCATCGTGACCGTCTGCGGTGAGGTTCCGGCGCAACTCGATGATCCGATCCCGCACCGTTTCGCCGGTCGCTCTCGGGTTCATGGCTGGTCGCCGCGAACGAGGCTCAAGCGCATCCAGCCCGCCCTCGCGATACCGGTTGAGGAGTCGGTAGAGCTGCATCCGGCTGATGCCGTACTCAGCAGCCGCCTGCGTGACGGTGAGCTGCTGCGCGACGATCTTACGTGTCACATATCA